>DMEZ01000053.1:38849-67396 GCA_003450735.1 Elusimicrobiota bacterium
GGCTACTGCACCCTCTACGGCGACATGGCGGGGGGGCTCTCCCTCATCTCGGACCTGCCCAAGACGACCGTCTACGAGCTCTCCCGCTTCCTCAACCGGGAGCGCGTGCGCATCCCGACAGCTTCCCTTGCCAAGGCGCCCTCCGCCGAGCTCAAGCCCGGCCAGAAGGACCAGGACGACCTGCCGCCCTACGAGACCCTCGACGACATCATGCGCGCCTACGTGGAGGAGGGGGCCGGCCTCGAGGCCATCGTCCGGCGCGGCCATCTGCGGGCCCTCGTCGAACGCACCCTCGAGCGCATCGACCGCGCCGAGTTCAAGCGCCGCCAGGCCGCGCCCGGCATCAAGATCACCGTGAAGGCCTTCGGGGTCGGCCGCCGCATGCCCGTCGCCCGCGGACAGCGCTCCTCCTGGCGCTAGTCCGAGAGCTCCGCCAGGCGCGCTCTCGCGGCCTGGGCTTTCTCCTGGATGCGGGGCTCGGGGGAGCCGCCGGATTTCTCCAGGAAGAGCCTGTAGTTCCGGGCGGCCTCCCCGCGTTCTCCCAGGAGGTCGCAGACCACCGCGAGGTTGTAGGGCGTTAGGGCGTCCATGGAGGCCTGCTCGAGCGCCTTCTGGTAGTGCCTCTTCGCTCCCGGATAGTCTCCCCCGATGGCGCGCAGGTTCCCCAGCGCGTTGTGGGCGTTGCTGAAGGAGGGCTCGAGACGCACACACTCCAACCATTCCTTGGCGGCGAGGTCCAGGCGGCCGGCCTCCATGTGCTCCATGCCGAGGTTGTAGCGCGCGCGGTGATTTCCTGGATCCGACTCGATCATGCTCTGGAAGAGAGAGGTGTTGCTTCGCCAGTGGCGCGTCCGCTCGAAGGCCCGGGCACCCAGCGCCGCGGCGAGCAGGAAGGCGGCCGCGGTCGCGAGCGCGGCTTTCCGGTCATGGAGGCGGCGCAGGCCCCAGCCGGCCAGGAGAGCGAAACCCATCAGGGGGAGGTAGAGGTAGCGGTCCGCCACCGGGGCGCTGGGGATGGGGACGAGGTTGGCGGCCGGGAGCAGGCCCCAGAGGGCCCAGAGCGCTCCCGCCCTCAGCGGCCGAGGCGTCTCCCTTCGCAGGGCGAGCGCGAGGAGGGCGGCCAAGGCCGCCAGGCCGGCCGCCGCCTTGGCCGCCGAGAAGCCCAGCGCCTGCGGGGTCACCATCGCGTTGAGGCGGAGGGGGAAGACGGCCAGGCGGAAGTTCTCGGCCAGGGCCGACAGGACCAGCGTCCAGCGCTCCCCGGCCGGGGGCGCGGGCTGGGTGGTGAACAGGACGCCGATGGCGTTCCACCTCAGGAGGAGATACGCCGCGGTGACCGCCGCGAACCCTGCGCAGGCGAGCCGATCCTCCGGGAGCCTGCGTTCTTCGAGCAGGATGAAGGAGAGCAGGAAAAGCGGGAGGACGGCCCCGGGCTCCTTGCTCAGCAAAGCCAGGGCGTAGAGCGACAGGGAGGCCAGCGTCCAGGCTCTTGTCCGTCGGTGCAGAGCGAGCAGGGCCGCCAGCATCCAGACACCGCACAGAAGGCCGTTCCTGAGGAAGACCGCGCTCACGGTCTCGGCGTTGACCGGATGCACCGCGAACAGGAGGGCGGAGAAGAAGGCCAGGAGGGGGTCGCCGAAGGCCGAGAGCAGGAGCAGGTACAGCAGGACGCAGGCCGCCGCGTGCAGGAGGACGCTCTCCGCGTGATAAATAGACGGCCGCAGGCCCCAGAGGCGCTGGTCGGCCAGGAACGAAAGGGTCGCGAGAGGGCGGTAGTAGGGGGTCGGCTTGTCGTAGAGGCCCATGTCCGGGGAGGTCAGGATGCGGGCCGCGGCGCCCGGCTCGCGGAAGAACGCCGCCTTGCGCAGGATCAAGCCCTCGTCGTCCCAGACGAAGCCTCCGCGGAGCGTGCCTGCGTACAGCAGGAGCGAGGTGCCCAGGAGGAGCAGGAGGGCGCTCAGCCGCTTCATGCGAGGAGGACTATATGAAATCCGCCGGAGCTCGTCCTATGCCCCGGGATGGACATAGGTCCCTTGACAAGAATTTACCCTCTCTTTACACTCGTATTAGGGGCAGTCAGTTCCTGAACAGGGTGGGAACTAATATGAAAAACGAACCGAACGATCTGGTGAGAGGGAAGTCCGAGCAGGACGACAAGGAGAAAAAGGGCGGCGCAGGCCTTGTTTCCTCCGCTTCAGGTTCGGCCTCGGGTTCGCTCCCGGGTTCGGCGGCGGTCGCGGCCCGGCAGGTCCAGCCCTGGATGCTCAAGGTGGCCCATCTCAAGGGCGGCGTCCATAACGGGATCGAACTGCTCTATCCCAAGACCTTGGCGGGCCAGGCCCTGAAGCTGATGGGCTCCAAGATCGGGGTCGGCATGGTGGTCGGCTCGCTGGCGGTCTCCTCCGGGATGGGCTTCTTCGACATGAACCAGCGCGGCGGCTTCGGCCGCGTGCTCCCCGTCGGGCAGAAGGTCGCCTTGTTCCAGGACAGCGCCCGCAGCGACCGCATCAGCCTTCGGGGCGAAGCGCCGGCCCAAGGCTCCTCCTCCCTCGCCCTGGCGGCCCAGCGCAACAAGATCTTCGCCGAACCGGCCGCCGCTCCGGCCAAGGAGCAGGCTTCGGCCGGCGCCGGCGACCCCGGCGCCGCGCAGGGAACCGCCGACGCGGCCGCCGCCGCTGCGCCCGACCCGGCCGCGGCCCTGGCCGCTTCGCAGAACCAGAGCGCGGCCTCAGCCAAGCTCGCCGACGCCGGCTACGGCAAGTTCACCAAGCGCGGGGAGATGAACAGCCAGCTCACCGGCGGCGCCGGCTATTCCGGCGGCATCGGGAAGGCCTTCGCCAAGCCCAGCCTGAGCAACTCCGCCCTGGCGCAGGCCAAGGCCTTCGCCAACCCGAAGACGGGCAAGGTCACCCGGGCCGCCGTGCCGGCCGGCACCGGAAAGCCGCTCTCCCTCAAGGGGCAGAACGCGCGGCGCCTCGAGCGCATGCACCGGGCCATGGGCCCGACCCGCGGCGGCAACGTGGAAACGGGCTCGGCCATCCACACGCAGGAGTGGTCCAACGCGCGCCCGCCGGGCAACTCCATCGACGGCTACGGCGAGCGCAGCGCCGTGGGGATCTCCAACGGCGGCATCAACAACCCTGAAGGAACCTCGGATGGCGGGCCGACGGACACGAACGACTCATCCGCCCTGCCCGCGAACAGCGACACCCCGAACGCGCCCGCCGTCGGCGGCACCTCCAACGTGACGCCCTGGCAGCAGCTCGTGGATACCGCCACGGCCCTGCTGGCCATCTCGGCCATCCTGACCCTGCTCGCCTACATCGTCGTTACCGGCGGCATGGGCGTGGGCGGCTGGACCATCCCCCTCGGCGAGGCCATCGCGTGGGTGGCGGCGGCGATGGCGGGCATCGCGGCCATGATGGGCGTCATGATCATGGCGCAGGGGCAGATGATCCAGGGGGCCATCTTCACGGCGACCGGGGCGATGGCGGCGTACTATGCCTGGTCGTCCATCATCTCCGACCCCGAGTGCGCCTACAGCGACCACCTGGTCTACTCCCTCGCCTCCAACGTCGGCGGGATGGTGGCCGGCCAGCTGGCCAAGAAGATGGCCGAGTAGCCGTCGCCGTCCGCGCGAAGGCCGGGCCGCCCCCGTCGGGCGGCCCGGCTTGTCGTCGAGGGGCGGTCGATCCCTACCTGCTATTTCACTTTTACACCTGGTTCCGTGTTTCCCGACGGTCGCTTTTCATGCCAGACCTTCCGCCGGCATATGCTCGTCCTTGTTCGCGGGGTTGGACAAACGCCGCGCCGGCTCGCGGATCCGCGATCGGGCGGCGTGTCCGGTTGCCGAGAGGAGGCCGATACATCCGCAGAGGTGTAAAAGTGAAATAGCAGGGAGCGTTCTGTGTCCGCTGCCGTCTGGAGAGGCTACTGCTCGCAGAAGCGGCCGGGGCCGTCGAGGTGGATGACCCGGCCGTCGGCTCCGCTGCCGCCGGTGCGGAAGCGGGCCGAGATGGGGAGGTGGTCGGAGGCGTTGATGCCCCGCTGGCCTTCGATGCGGTTGATGGACTCGTCGTCGACGGCCTCGGCGGAGCCGTCCACGTACTCTTCGAGGGCGTCCTTGGTCAGGAGGAAGTGGTCGTAGTTGTTGGCCGGCGTACCCTTGCGCCGCGAGGTGAGGTCGTCGACGAGGGCGACCAGCCCGCCCTCCTTGAACTCCGGATAGGTGTCGATCGTATCCTCGATGGGGGCCCACTTCCCCTCGGAGGAGCGCACGCTCCGCGTCTTCCCGGCGCGGGTGGGGAGGTTGAAGTCCCCGGCCAGGATGACGTCGGGGTCGTTGCCCTTGTCGGCGAGGTACGTCTTGAGCCAGTTCAGGGCGTGGCGCAGTTCGCGCCGGCTGTCGTCGGCGTCGCCGTTCTTGAAGGCGAGGTGCAGGGTGACGATGGTGAAGTCGAAATCCCCGATGCGCATGTGGGCGGCCCGCGCCGGGTGCTTGGACTTGGCGCTGCCGCTGTCGAAGACGAATCGCTCGCAGTCCACCTCGACCCCTTCGCGCGTGTAGAACGCGTTGTCCTGGGAGTCCTCGGTGTTGTCGAAGCTCGGATTCCACCGGGAGTCTTCGCCCGGGAGCATCTCGTCGAAATGAGTGTTCCCGCCCTCGTTGGAGACCTCCTGGATGGCCAAAACCTTCGCGTTGCGGTTCTGGTTGAACAGGCGCGAGAGGATGGAGTCGAAAGCCGCGGCGCGCTCTTCCTTGACGCGGCGGCCGAAGGTGCGCACGTTCCAGGAGATGATGCGCACCGGCTCCCCGCCGCCCGACGAGGGGGGGCGCACGCTCTTGATGGGCTTGGACTGGACCGCGCCGCTCAGGTCGCCGAAGGCCTGGCTGAGGTCGTTGTCGGATGCGAAGGAGGAGCCCGCGCAGAGCGCAGACAAGACGGCCACGCACACGGCGATGCGCTTCATCATAGGAGGGGCCGGACGGCAACGATAATATGGACCCTGCCAGTTGACTTGTCAAGGGGGACGGGGCCGCAATCTAGGCCCTAGGGCCTAGCCGATGGGGGGTCTTCGGTCACTGACACAAGCTGGGCCTTGCGGTTATCCTGAAGGTGTCCGGAAGGCCCCGTGCGGTTGGGCCCAACGGGCGAAGGCCGGGCGACGAAACCACCCGGCGCCGCGGAAGCGTTCCAAGCGCCCCGCGGAAAGCCGCCGAGAAGGACGCGCGAAGGGCTCGAGCGGCGATAAACGGAGGTAGCATGAGCATCGCAGTCCTTCTGGCGGCCGCCCTCATCGTCCCGCAGGCGTCGGCGCAGGTACAGACGAAAAGCCACGAGTTCAAGGCCAGCGTGTTCTCACCGCAGGAAGTCATGGCGGCCAAGATGGATCCCCAGAGCTTCATGGTCGACCCCTCCAGCATCCGCATCGAGCGGGTGAAGGAGGATGTGGAGAGCGTCCAGCCCCAGTTCCTTCCGGAGAAGCCCGCCGCCGCCCCCGAGGAGGGCCCGGGCCAGGACCCCTTCGTGGTCATCGACCAGATCATCAACATCTATGAGAGGGTCTGGGCCATCATCGAGAAGAACAAGCCCGTGGTCAACGTGGCGCCTCCCCCGTGCGCCGCGGCCGTCCCCCAGGGCATCACCAGCTGGGAGCAGCTCCAGGAGTGGAAGGAGCCCAAGTGGCGGGTCTACGGGTTCTACGCCAAGAACGTCTACGGGGTCACCGTCATCGACGTCAAGTACCAGGTGCAGATGTCCTACGGCGGCAACTATAAAGGGAAAGGCAAGTACCTGACGGGCGTCACCGTCATCCCCCTCAAGGTGGACGTCGCCTGGGGCTACAAGTTCAGCATGGACGCCCAGGTGCCCAGCACGAGCAACGTCGGCACCAGCGACGACCCCGTGGCGGCCATGATCGCGAACCTGCACTGGCAGATCTCGACGGCCCTCAAGGACAGCCAGGGCACCTCGGTGTACTACCTGCAGGGCACCGGCGCCTTCAAGGAGATCGGCGGCCCGTTCAAGGCGGCCTTCAAGCAGGACGCCAAGGAAGCCTCCAAGAAGCTCGTGAAGCCGGACTTCGTCGGAATGGCGAAACCCGCAGCGGCCGTGCCGGTGTTCATCGGCCGCTGACTCCCCTAGACGGACCAAAGCAAAGCCCCCCGGCCGCAAGGCCGGGGGGCTTCCCGTCGGAGGCAGGCTATTTCTTCGGCAGGACTTCCCGCGGGTTGATGGGCGTCCCGTTCTTGGTCGCCGCGAAATGCACGTGCGGGCCGGTGGTCATGCCCGTCATGCCGATGTAGCCGAGCACCTGCCCCGCGCTCACGTACTCGCCCACCCGGACCGTGGGGCCCGCGCGGCCCAGGCCCATGTGGTGGTAGGTGGTGGAGAGCCCCTCCGGGTGCTGGAGCGTGACGCCGACCCCGCTGGACTGGGTGCCGCCCGCGCGGACCACCTTGCCCGCGTCGAGAGCGAGCAGGGGCGTCCCGTTGGGCGCGGCGATGTCCATCGCCTTGTGGAAGTGGGGGTAGTAGCGGCCCTTGTAGTTGAAGCCGCCGTAGATGGCCCAGTTGGTCGGGCCGAATTCCTGGGACACCCGACCGCCGCCCTTCACCGGCCAGACCTGGCCGCGCTGGATGGGCGGGGAGCCGGCCGGCGGCGGCTGGAAGGGCTGGGAGCTCGCGGCCGCCATCGCGTCCTCGAAGGGCTTCTCCTCGGCGGCCATCGCCTTCTGCAGCCTCTTGATCTGCTTCTGGACCGCCGAGCCGAGGGCCTTCACCTGCTGGTCGGTCATGTGGTAGAGGTCGTTGCTCATGTCCATGAGGCCCTTCTTCGCGCCGGAGGTCCCGGCGCCCTCGAAGCCCGCGCCCTTGGCGGAGCCCGAGCCGCTGCGGCCGAGCGCCGTCCGGGAAGCGCCGGCCTTCATCGTCTTGGACTTCCCCGAAGGGGAGGAGGAGGCGTTCTTGCCGGAGGGCCCGACCCCCGAGAGGAACTCCTTGCCGGACGCCCCCGCCGCCGACGAGCCGCTCGCGCCGCCCGAATCGGCGCCGCCGGAAGAAGGACCCGGGCCGGGGACCCCCTCGTCCGAGAAGGCCAGCTCGTCGCTCGGCAGGGGGGCGTCGTAGGCGCTTGGGACGGCCTCCCCCGAGGGAGGTGCTTCGCTCGCCTGAGACGCGGCCGCAGGGGGCGTTCCGGAGGGAAGGGAGCCGTAGGGCGCGGCCTGGAGGGCGCCGCCGGGGCCGGGCAGGGGCTCGTTCTTGACCGGCATCGACATGTCGTAGCGGAAGGCGCTCTCCTCGCGCGGGCGCGAAAGGGCCCAGAAGGCGAGCGCGGCGACGAAGAGCGCGCCTGCGGCGTAGAACGGCCAGCGGTTGTTGTCGTTCATGGTCAGCTCTGCACCTGGGAGACGTCCGCGACGGAGCGGAAGAGGCCGACCAGCCTCCCCAGCAGGGCGAGGCGGTTGCCCTGCAGGGCTTTGTCCTCGTCCATCACGTGCACGTCGTCGAAGAAGGCGTCGAGCTGGGGCTTGAGGCTCACCAGCGCCCGCAGGGCCGGCTCGAACTCCTCGGCGGCCGACTTCGAGCGCACCTCGGACTCGACCCTGCAGAGGGCCTCGAAGAGCGCCCGCTCGGCCTCCTCCTTCAGGAGAAGTTTCTGCACCTCGGCGCGGCCGCCGGAGGGCGCCTCCTTGGTGAAGATGTTGGCCGCGCGCTTGAAGGCCTGGGCCAGGGCCGCGAAGTCGGGCTCGGGGCGCAGGGCGCGGACCGCGGAAAGGCGCTTGTAGGTCCGGGGCAGGTCGTCGAGGCCGCCCTCCTTGACGGAACGGACCTCGTCGGCCTTGAAGCCCTGGTCGAGGAAGAGCGACTCGGCCCTCTGCCAGAGGAACTCGAGGACCTCGGCGCGCGCGCGGGCGAGGTCCGCGCCCGCGGCGAGCTTCTGGGCCTCGAGCTGGGCGAAGGCGGCGTCCACGATCTCCGAGGCTCTTACGCGCACCTGCTTCTCGAGCAGGATGCGCACGACGCCGTTGCCCAGGCGCCGGAGGGCGAAGGGGTCCTCGCTGCCGGTGGGCTTCAAGCCCGCCGAGAAGAGGGCGCAGACGGTATCCAGCTTGCCGGCCAACGAGGCGAGCGCGCCCTCGAGGTGGGCGGGGAGGGGGCCCTTCGCCTGGGTCGGGAAGTAGAACTCCTCGAGACCCAGGGAGACCCGCTCCCCGAGCCCCTCGGCGCGGGCGTAGACCCCGCCCATCGTCCCCTGGAGCTCCGGGAACTCCTTGACCACGTCCGCGACCAGGTCGCAGTGGCACAGGCGCGCGAGGGCCTGCGCGGCGGCCTCGTCGAAGGAGACCTCCTGGCGCAAACGCTCGCAGAGCCAGCGCACGACGCCCAGGATGCGCTCGCTCTTGTCGAGCATCGAGCCCAGCCCCTTCTGGAAGCCGACGAGGGCGAGCTTGGCGCGCTTCTGCTCCAGCGTGCTCTCGCGGTCGCGGCGGAAGAAGAAGCGGGCGTCGCTGAAGCGCGCGCTGAGCACGCGCTGGTAGCCGTCCTGGACGTCCTTCTGCCCCTCGGAGACCCCGTCGCGAACGCCGATGAACTCGGCGGCGAGCCGGCCGTCGCGGCCCAGCAGGGGGAAGAACCTCAGTTGGGTCTTGAGCACGGTGGTGAGCAGGGACTGCGGGAGCTCGAGGAAGGCCTTGTCGAAATGCCCCAGCACCGGGACGGGGTGCTCGCAGAGGTTCACGACCTGCTCGACCAGCGCTTCGTCCTCGTCGAGCCGGCCCGAGGAGGCGCCGGCGGCCTTGCGCAGGCCCTCGAGCATCGCCGCGCGGCGCTCGGCGGGGTCGGCGAGCACGCAGGCATCGCGCAGGGTCTGGAGGTAGCCCTCCGGGGTGAGCGGAACGGACGGATAGCCCAGGGCCGCGAGGCCGCGGGTCCTGGCGCCGGACTGGACCCCGGCGAGTTGGAAGGGCACGACCTTGCCGCCCAGGAGGGCGACGAGGGTGCGGATGGGGCGGCCGAAGCGGAAGCGGCTCTCTTCCCACTCGAGGGTCTTGGGGAACTCGATGCCGGCGACGAGGGCCGGGAACACCCGTTCGAGCACCTTGGGCGCGCCCTCGCCGGGCAGGGTCTTGCGGGCGCAGAGCACCTCGCCCTTGGGGGTCGTCTTGGTCTCGAGCTCCTCGGGCTTCACGCCCTGGGCCTTCGCGAAGCCGAGCGCCTGCGGGGTGAAGGCGCCCTGCGCGTCCTTGAGCAGGCGGGCCGGCGGGCCGGAGGCCTCGCGCACGGCGGCTTCGGAGCGGTCTTGGACATCTTCGATGACGAGGGCGAGGCGCATGGGCGTCCCGAAGACGCGGATCGCTCCGTGCGGGAGGCGCTCGGCCTTGAGCAGCTCGAGCGCGAGGCGCTCCATCTGGCGCAGGGCCGGCGGAACGAAACGGGCGGGGAGGGACTCGACGCCGATCTCGAGCAGGGCGTTCTTCATCGGGCGGCCTCCTCGGCCTTCTCGCCGGGCTTGCCCTCGGCGAGGTAGGCCGTGATGACCTTCTTGGCGGCGCCGCGCACGCGGCCGATGAAGCGCGCCCGCTCCGAGACGGAGATGGCGCCGCGGGCGTCGAGGAGGTTGAAGAGGTGCGAGCACTTGAGGGCCATGTCGTAGGCGGGCAGGGCGAGGTTCCTCGCGCAGAGGGCGGCGCACTCACCCTCGCAGTCGTCGAAGTGGCGGTGGAGCATCGCGACGTCGGCGTGCTCGAAGTTGTAGGGGGAGTACTCCCGCTCCTGGCGCAGGTGGAGGTCCCCGTAGGTGACCTCGCCGTTGTAGGCCAGGTCGTAGACGTTGTCCTTCTTCTGGGAGTACATCGCGAGCCGCTCGAGGCCGTAGGTGATCTCGACCGAGACCGGGAAGAGGGGGAGCCCGCCCATCTGCTGGAAGTAGGTGAACTGGGTCACCTCCATCCCGTCGAGCCACACCTCCCAGCCCACGCCCGCCGCGCCCAGGGTGGGGGACTCCCAGTCGTCCTCGACCCAGCGCACGTCGTGGAGCTTGGGGTCGATGCCGATGGCCTTCAGCGAGCGCAGGTAGAGGGCCTGCACGTCCGCGGGGGCCGGCTTGAGGAGTACCTGGTACTGGAAGTACTTCGCCAGGCGGTTGGGGTTGTCCCCGTAGCGTCCGTCGGTGGGGCGGCGGGAGGGCTCGACGTAGGCGGCGCGGGTCGGCTTGCTTCCCAGCACCCCGAAGAACGTGGCGGGGTTGAAGGTGCCGGCGCCCTTCTCCTGGTCGTAGGGCTGGACGATCAGGCAGCCCTCCTTGGCCCAGAAGCGCTGGAGGTTCATGATGAGGTCTTGGAAGTTCATAGGGTTCTCGCGGATGCGGCGATCTCGGCCCGGACCCGGGGGGTCTTCAGGGGCCGATCGATCAGGCGCTCGACGCTGCGCTGGAGATAGGATTCGAGGCGGGAGAGGCGTTCGGGGTCCTCGGGCAGGGCGGCCACTTCCGGCAGGGAGGCCGCATGCAGGCGCTCCCAGAGGCCCTGATGCTCCGCGGACACCGGCAGGGACCCGACGCCGAAGCCCGCCGACTCCAGCAGCCTCAGCGCGAAGGCCGCGCCCAGCCAGGCCGCCGAGGCCTCGGAGGGGGCCTGCTCCAGCTCGTGGAGGGCCGATTCGATCAGGGCGTGCTTGTCGAGGTTCGGCTGGGCGAGGGGGGTCAGGCGGTCGAGCAGTTCGCAGAGCTCGAGGCCGCGCAGCAGCTTCGGCAGGCTGGCGCGCAGGAGGGGGAAGGTGGAGAGGAGCGCCCCGCCGACGCAGAGCGCGGCGCCGCCCTCGGCTTGGCCGCCATGCGGCACGCGCAGGTGCAGGCGGAACTCGGCCGAGGTCAGCGGCTCCGAGAGGGCTTTCAGCTTCCCCTGCGGGCGGTTGACCCCGATGAAGCGCACGGGCAGCTTGCCGTGCTCGGCGGTATAGATCACGCAAAGGCGGTCGTTCTCGCCCAGGAGGCCCCGGCGCAAGACCACGCCGGAGGTCACGGAAATGCGGCTCCGGCTGCGCCAACGGCGCAAAGCCACGGCTCAGTTCCTGTCGTACGACAGCGGGAGCTGGATCTCGGCGCCGACGAGCAGCTTCAGCATCCGGTCGTAGAAGCCGCTCGGCTTGCGGCAGAACAGCCGCCGCACGCCGGGGGAGAGGCCCTCGATCATCGGGGCGACCGAGTCGGTCGGATGGCCCAAGAGGAGGAAGTACTTCTCCTCGAAGGGGAGGGCCTGGTAGAGGGCCAACGCCGGCTCGGCGTCCATCAGCTTGAAGAGGACGAGCTTCTCCAGGGGCTTGAGCCGCGTCCAGGAGAGGGCCATCTCCTCGGCCTTCGCGCGCGCGAGCGTCGCGCTCAGGCGCGCGTAGCGCTTGGCCGAGATGAGCTTGCGGTAGGCGGCGAGGTTCATCCTCCCCTTCAGGAGGCCGCCTGCTCCTCGGCCGTGATGAGGCCCATCTCGATGCCCTTCACGACGGCTTCGGTCCGGTTGCTCACGTTGAGCTTCTGGAAGATGCTGTTGAGGTGGTTCTTGATCGTCTTGACGCTGCAGTCGAGCGCCGCGGCGATCTCCTTGTTGGAGAGGCCCGTGCCCAGGGAGGCGAGGACCTTGATCTCCGTCTTGGTCAAAGCCGTCGGGGCCGAGTCGGTGCCCGAGAGGGCCTTCGAGCGCAGGCCCTCGAGGAGCTTGCCCATGACGCCCTGCGGGATCATCACGCCTTCGTTGGCGAAGGTCTTGAGCGCGCGGATGAGCTCGACGGCGGGCAGCATCTTCGAGAGGTAGCCGTTCGCGCCGGCCGAGATGGCCTCGAGGACGTGGGCCTCGTCCTCGTAGGAGGAGAGGATGAGGATGTTGGTGTCCGGGCACTCCGCGCGGATCTGGCGGGTGGCCGAGATGCCGTCCATCTTCGGGAGCTTGATGTCCATGAGGATGACGCTGGGCTTGAGCTTCTTGGCCTTGGCGACGGCCTCCAGGCCGTCGACGGCCTCGCCGATGACGGAGAGGTCCTTCTCGTCCTCGAGGACGTCCTTGATGCCTTCGCGGAAAAGCGTCTGGTCGTCGGCGATGAGGACGGTGATCTTCTTCTGCTTCGTCGCGGCCTGTTTCGGTGGCATCAATCCCTCCGGATATGGTTGCCGTCTTCCAACTCGAACGGCTCAGCGTCCAGCAGGTAAATATAACATATCGTGCGAACGGATTGGCAAGGGGGTCAGGGGAGGCTCTCCGAAAGGATGTCCGCCACGGCCCGGTGACCGTCTTCCGTCCAGTGCAGATTGACGGGGTAGTAGAGGGACGCTCCGCCGCGCGCGCGCAGCCCTGGCGCCAGGTCGACGAAGTCCGCGCCGACCCCGGCGGCGATAGCCGACAGGATGCGGGTCGGGGCCTCCTTGTCGTATCTCGCGCCGTCCGGGAGGGGGGGCGCCTCGTCAAGGAAGCGACGCCAGAGTCGGGGGGCCACCTGCACGGGGGAAGGGACCGCCGCGATGGTCAGCTTTGCCCCGCTCCGCCGGACGTCTTCGGCGAGGAGCGAGAGGAGGCCGGAGAGGGCGCTCCACAGCGGGACGAGGTCCGGGTCCGTCGGATCGCGGTAGAGAGGAGGCTCCCACGCGTGGCCGGGCCGCATCCTCGGGAGCCAGGCGCGCCGCTCAAGGGCTTCCCGGAGGACGCTCGAGCGCGCGGCCGCCGAGAGCAGGGCGCAGAAGAGGTCCGAGCGGGCGATGAGCCGGCGGACGGGCTCGGGCGGCGGCTCACCGGCGTACTCATGCGCCCGCTCGTCCGGCGGGACCCGCGGGACAGGATGGTTGACGATGCGGTAGCGGCCCTTGGCGTCGAAGTCGAAGCGGGGCTTCTCGTACCCGTAGCGCCGGGAGGCCGCGACGTCGGCCAGGTCCGTGACGGGCGTGACGAACACCCAGACCTCGTCGGGCTTCCAGAGGCGCCCGCGGCTCCTCCAGAGCAGGTATTCCTGGTCGGTGCCGTAGCCCGAGACTCCCAGGTTCACGACCTCGAGTGCGCCCTTCGAACGGCGCGCGAGGCGGTCGGTGAAGAGACTCCCGTCGCCGGCGCCGAAACCCCAGACGAAAGAGTCTCCCAGCACGACGACCCTCCGCCCGGGCGAGCGCTCGAGCGGGATATCCGGACCGCGGAAGCCGGAGGCGTTCTGGGTGACGCGGCAGCGGAAATCGGCCCAGGCGTGGTCGGCGCTCACGGAGGGAAGACCTTCCCAACCCAGGGAAGGGTGGTAGCGGCAGAACTTGCCCCGCTCCGATTCCGGCCAGCGGTTCATGCGCACGGACCCGGCGGCCGCGGGCAGGAGGAGCCGGGCGAGGCCTTCCGCCAGCAGGAGGCCCGCGGCGAGGCCGAGCGCGCTCAGCGCGGCGAGCCGAAGCCTCAAGGTCGAACCTCGATGGCGGGGAGCTCCGCCGCCGGCCGGCCCGGGCTCAGGCGCAGGGCCCCGGGCGCCGCGCGCGCGCGCGCCGGGGAACCCAGCACGCGGGGATCGCCCCGCAGGGCCAGGTAGTAGACGCCGGGGGAGAGGCCCTCGAAGGCGAAGCGGCCTTTCTCGTCCGGATAGCAGGCGGCCGCGAGCCCGCCGCGCGCGCCGAAGGAGGGGGAGAGCCCGGGGCCGGGGTCGGCGCGGAAGAGGCCGACCTTCACCGAGGCGGCCGGCGCGCCCGAGAGGAGGAGGCGCCCCGAGAGGCGGCCCTCGCGCAGACTCTGGACCGGCTCGAGCTTCGGCTCGTCACGGACCAGGGGATAGAGGCCCTGCCGCTTGCCCAGCCAGAGCTCCGCGCCGGGCTTGTCGCCGAAGCGCGCGAAGGCGGCGGCGAAGCCCGAGTAGACCCGTTCGGCCTCGGAGGCTTGCGGGAACTCCGAGCGCAGGGCGGCGCGGGACATGGAGTCGAGGCGGCGGTAGTTGGCCGGGGTGCACGGCGCAGACCGCAGGAGGGCGAGGAAGGCCTCCCAGTCCGGCGGGAAGGCGGGCCCCAGGCGCACCATCGCGGCGTCGAGCGCCGGCTCCAGGTCCCAGACGAGCGCGTGGCCTTCGCGCAGGAAGCGCAGGGCCTCGCGCAAAAAAACCGTCCGGTAGGCCCGGCGCTCGAGGTAGCCGCGGACCCGCCGCAGGTTCTCCGGCGAGACCGCGGCGCCCTCCGCCTCCTCCCGGACGCGGAAGCTCCGCGTCCCGGCGGTCCCATCGGGCGCGGCGAGCACGACGACGAGGACGGCGGACTCGCCGCGGGGCGCGTCTTCGAGCCCGGCCGCTTCGCCCAGGCTCGCGCGCCCGTAGTCGAACGCCCAGCCCAGCCAGGCCCCGGCCGCCAGGACCCCTCCTCCCCAGAGGAGCAGGACGAGCGCCGCGGACAGGAGCGGCCGCCGCGCGAAGGGGCGCTCCCCGCTCAGCCACAGCAGGGAGGCTGCGAGCGCCGCGGCGAGCAGGGGGGCTTGCGCCCAGAGGACGAGCCTGGACAGGAAGGGCTGCCCGGCCAGCGCGAGGGCGGGAGAGAGAGCCGTCCATCGGTGGGCGCACGCGCCCGCCGCCGCGGCCGCGAGCCCGAGCAGCAGGCCGAGGAGGGCCAGGCGGGAGAGGGACTGCGCGTCGCCGTTGGGCTCGAAGCGGTCCAGGCGCCCCGCGAGACCCTCCCTGCCGGCGAGGGCGGCCGAAACCGCGCCCAGCCCGCCGAGCAGGAGCGCGTGGCGGGCGAGCGAGAGGAGCGGGAAGGGCCGCGGCCAGCAGAGGACGCCGAGCAGGCGGCCCGGCGCGAGAGGGGAGAGCGCGGCCCAGTAGAAGGCCGCGAGCGCGAAGAAGGCCGCCGCGCCCCAGGCGCGGCCTCCGGGAGGCGCGAGGAGCAGGTCGAGGCTCGCCTCGGGGTTCAGCCGCCTGAAGGCCGCCGCGGACAGGGCGGCGGCGAGGAGCGCGTACACGGCGAAGAGCAGGAGGGCGGCGGGCCGGGCCAGCACGAGCGAACTCCCGAAGCAGAGGAGCGCCAAGAGCTCACTCCCGCATCTGGAGGAGTCGGGCGTTCTTGGCGTCGAAGGTGTAGCGCGTGTTGCCCAGCTCGAGGATCCAGAACTGGGTGATCTCGGCGAACGCGGGCTCGCTCATCGGGGGCTGGCGGTAGTTGAGGAGGCGCAGGGTGCCGTGGCGGGTGAAGTTGCGCCCCATCCCCTCGTTCATCACCGAGGGCTGCTTGCGGATGAGCTGGTCGATGACGACGTCGCTGTCGACGGAGCGGCCCCCGAGCGGCTGGTTGGCTTCCTGCGTGACCGGGATGAAGGACGCGGCGCCCGGGCCGACGTCGCCCTTGCAGGCGAAGAGGACGGCCATGTTCTTGTTCTTCGGATGGAAGAAGTAATACGCCCAGCCGTCGCCGGGCCCCAGGCAGGGCGAGCCTCCCCAGGCGTCCACGAAGCCCTCGATGGCCATCAGCTCCGTGCCGGGATGCTTCTTGGCGGCGTACGCCATCACCTGCTCGTAGTCGGCGAGGGCCGTGGTGTTGCGCCTGCCCTTTTTCGGGCGCGCCTTGAGGTTGAGCTCGAGCTGGGCCTTCTCCTCCTCCGATAGGAGCTCCTCGGGGTCCACCCCGTAGTGGCGGGGATCGAAGAGGCAGCGCTTGAGGGCGTCCACCTGCCAGCTCGAGCGGCCGATGATGACCGTCCAGAGGACGGGCTTAGGGTGCTTGAAGTGCGGGTCGTCGAAGGCGCCCAGCCTCAAGGTGAAGGGCCGCCTAGGGGAGAGCTTGTAGTGGGCGGGATCGAGCGAGATGCCCCTCTTGGCGAGCACGCGCAGGGCCTCGTCGCTCTCGAGGAACGCCCCCTCGATGGGCAGGAGGGGGGTGGCCAGGGTGTCGCGCAGCTCCTTGAGCGGGCCGGCCGGGGCGCCCTTGCACTCGGCCATCAGGTAGTACTCCCGGGTCTTCGGGGAGTAGAAGGTGAAGCGCCAGCCGTCCTGGAACGGGGCCAGCGAACTGCACATCACGGCCCCCGAAGCGTCCACCTTGCCGGAGATCTGCACGAGCTGGGCGTCGGGCGCCGTCCGGCGGACGAGCTGCCACACCTTCTTGAGGTGGAGCCCGGCGGTGTCGAGGGCGGCTGGGGCCGCCTGGCCCAGAGGGCCCCCCTCGTCCTGCGCCGAAGCCGGCCGGCAGGCCAGCAGGAGCGCCAGAGCCGCCAGAAGCATCCGCATATCCTTTGTGGATATATCATTTTTTAATATAATCGCACCATGCTTCCGACCTATAGACCCAACAGACGCAAGCGCGCGAAGAGGATCGGCTTCCGGGCCCGCATGAGCACCGCGGGCGGGCGGGCGACTCTCTCGCGACGCCGACAGAAGGGGCGGCACAAGCTGATCCCCGTCCGTTAAGAGGCCTCCGTTGCGCACCGGGGACCTTGGCCGGAACGCGCGCCTGAACGCTCGCCAGGTTGAGGCCGTGTTCTCTTCGGGCGCGCGCTACGCGCGTCCCGACCTGATCCTATGGCTCCACCAGGTGCCCCGGTCGCAGGAAGGGCCTCGCATCGGACTGTCTGTCAGCCGCCGATTGGGCGGCGCCGTAACGAGGAATCGCATGAAGCGGCTCATCCGGGAGGCGTTCCGGTTCAACCGGAGCCGCATCAGCGCCGGGGCGGATTGCGTTTTTTACCCGCGCCCCGGCTGTCGTTGGAAGGGTTTGGCACAAGCAGAGGACGCGCTATTGGACCTTTGCCGCAAGGCGGGCATCATCCATGCTTAGCGCAGCGGTGCGGCCGGCCTTGATCGAGGTTTTGGACATGCTCCGCGCGGCGCGGGCCGTTCTTTTCCCTCCGTGCTGCCGGTTCGTCCCCACTTGCTCCGAATACGCCCGCGAGGCGCTCGAGAAGCTTCCGCTGCACGAGGCTTTCCTCAAGACCGCGTGGCGTCTCCTCCGCTGCCATCCCTTCCACCCCGGCGGGCACGACCCGCTGGCACGCTAGACGCTCGGAGTCTGAATGGACAAGAATCTGTTCCTGGCCGTCGCCCTTTCCATCCTCATCTACCTCGGCTGGTTCGGCTTGATGAACCGCCTCTACCCCGCTCCCGCCGCTCCCGCGAAGCAAAGCTCGGCGATAGAAGCGGTGGAGAGCCCTGCGTCCGTCGCGCCGGCGCCGACGCCCTACGCCGCGCCCGAGTCGAAGTCCGCCTTCCAGGGAGACGGGCTCGCCGGGGCGTTCCCTTATACGGTCGGCAAGGTGGAGCTGAAGGTGCAGGCCTACGGCGCGGCCATCGCCAGCTACCGCTACCCCGGCCCGCTCGGCGCCGTCGAGCTCGTCTCCACGGCCAAGCCCGGCTTCTTCGCGACCTGGCCGGAGCTGGAGTTCAAGGCGGCTCCGGGCCCGGGGCTCGTCTTCACCGCCGCGCATCCTTCCGGCGCGAGCATCCGCAAGGAGTATTCCTTCGACCCCGCCTCGAACCTGCACACGCTGCGCGTCGAGGTCTCCAACCCGACACGCAAACCGCTCGCCCTCGAGCCCTGGACGGTGTCGGTGGGGCCGGGCCTGGGCACCGTCCAGAACGAGCTCAAGGAGAACGCGGACCAATGGCGCGCGGGGCTTCTGCGCCCGCCGCCCCAGGGGAAGACCCAGCCCGTGCTCGAGGAGCACCCGACCAAGGAGGACGGCCGCTGGAACGAGCAGCCCTTCCGCTGGACGGGGGTGGACAACCGCTACTTCCTGGCCGCCCTCGTTCCCGCCGAGGCGGACTTCGCGCGCGCCTGGACCGGTTCGGAGAGCGTCTCGGAGAAGCTGCGCGCGCCGCTCGCGCGCGCCGAGGCGCGGGCTCTGACGCTGGCGCCCGGGCAGGCCCGCGTCTACGAGGTCCCCTTCTACTTCGGCCCCAAGGGCTACACCCACCTCAGCGGGCTGGGGCTCGGCTTCGAGAAGTCCGTGCAGTTCGGCTGGTTCGACCAGATCGGCCGCTTCGCGCTGAAGGTCCTCTTCCGCCTCCAGCGCTACACGCACAACTACGGCTGGTCCATCATCATCCTGACCCTCATCCTGCAGGTCCTCATGTTCCCGCTGACCTACAAGCAGATGAAGTCCGCGGCCATCATGAAGAAGATCCAGCCCGAGCTCGCGAAGGTCCAGCAGAAGTTCGCCAAGGACCCCCAGCGCCTCAACCAGGAGATGATGGAGCTCTACCGCAAGCACGGGGCGAACCCGCTGGGGGGCTGCCTGCCCATCCTCGTCCAGATGCCGGTGTTCGTGGCCCTCTTCAACGCCCTGCGCAACGCCTGGGAGCTGCACGGAGCGCCCTGGATCTTCTGGGTGAAGGACCTCTCCGCGCACGACCCCTTCTACGTCCTGCCCCTGGTCATGGGCGGCATCATGTTCCTGCAGAGCAAGATGAACCCGGTGCAGATGGCCGACCCGGTGCAGAGCAAGATGTTCCAGTACATGCCCGTCATCTTCACCTTCATGTTCCTGAACTTCCCCGCCGGGCTCGTCCTGTACTGGCTGACCAACAGCGTGCTCGGCTTCCTGACCCAGCTGGCTCTCAAGAGCCGGTGGGAGTGACTTTCCGTCCCTTAAGGAGCGAACCATGAAAGAGATCGAAGTCGAAGGCAAGACCGTGACCATCGCCGTCGAGAACGGGCTCAAGCAGCTGGAGCTGAGGCGCGACCAGGCCGAGGTCCAGGTGCTCGACGAGGGCTCCGCCGGCTTCCTGGGCATCGGCGCGAAGCCCGCGCGGGTGCTCATCCGCGAGAAGCGCTGGGGGGAGTCGTCTTCCCCCGTCGAGCCGCCCTCCGTGCGGCCGCAGTCCCCGAAGCCCGCGCCCCGCTCGCACACCCCCAGGCCGGAGCGCGCGCCCAGGCCTCCCCGCCCTCAGCAGGCCCCCAAGCCCCGCGCCGAGGGGCCCGCGCCGGAAGAGCGCCCCCGCAAGACCGAGACCGAGCCGCCCGCCGACATCCCCAAGGCCTGCGAGACCGCGGAGGCCGTGGTGAAGGAAGTCCTGGCTTTGACGGGCGTCGGCGCCCCGACGACCCGCGCCGCCTGGGACGCCGAGCAGGTCCGCGTCCGCGTCGAGGTGGACACCCCGGACGCGGCCATCCTCATCGGGAAGAGCGGCAAGACGCTCGAGTCGCTCCAGTTCATCGTCACCGTCATCGTCGGGCGGCGGATGGGCTCGCCGGTCGCGGTGCAGGTGGACAGCCAGGGCTACTGGAAGCGCATCGAGGACCGCATCGTCTCGGACATCCAGGCGGCCGTCGGCGACGTGAAGCGCACCGGCCGGCCCTTCCGCTTCGAACCGATGGACCCGGCCATGCGCCGCCTCGTGCACCGCAAGCTCATGAACGACCCGGACGTCGAGACGGCTTCCGAGGGGGAAGGTCCCTGGCGGAAGGTCGTCGTGAAGCCCCGCCGCAAGTGAGCGAGCTCATCGCCGCGCTGGCGACCCCTCCTGGAGGGGCCCTCGGCGTCGTCCGCCTCTCCGGAGAGGGGGCGCTGGCCGCGGCGATGACGTTCCTGGAGCCGAAGAGCGTGCCGGAGCGCCGCCCCGTCCTCCGGGATGTGCTCGACGGCGGCTCCCTGCTCGACTTGGCCGTGGTGACCTGCTGGCCGGAGGGCCGCAGCTACACGGGGGAGGAGATCGTCGAGATCTCGGCCCACGGCTCGCCCTACGTGCTCGGCCGCATCCTCGAGCTCTGCCTCGCCGCCGGCGCCCGCCAGGCCCGCCCGGGCGAGTTCACCCAGCGGGCCTACCTCCAGGGCAAGCTGGACCTCGACCAGGCCGAGGCGGTCTGCGACCTGATCCTGTCCCAGACGCGCCTGGCCCACCGCAGCGCGGTGGCGCGCCTGGAGGGGGGGCTCTCGAAGAGCACGGCCCGCCTGCGCGGGCTCCTCGTGGGGGCCCTCGCCTCGCTCGAGGCGTCCCTGGACCATCCCGGCGAGGAGGCGCCTCCCCGCCCCGAGGAGGAGCTGCGCGAAGCCTGCCGCGAGGCCGGGCTTCTGCTGGAGGCCGCCGGGCGCGGCCGGATCCTGAGCGCCGGGGCGCGGGTCGTCATCGTCGGCAGACCCAACGCCGGCAAGTCGAGCCTCCTCAACGCCCTGGCCGGCCAGGAGCGGGCCATCGTCTCCGAGGAGCCGGGCACCACCCGCGACGCGGTGTCCGAGCCCTGCGACCTCGGCGGCTTGAAGGGCCTCCTCATCGACACCGCCGGCCTGCGCGAGGAGGCCGGCGCCGGCCCGGTCGAGCGCGAGGGCATGCGCAGGACCCGGACCCAGCTCGAGTCCGCCGACCTCGTCTTGCTGGTCGTGGACCGCTCGGCGCCGCTGGCCTCCCAGGCCGCCCTGTTCCCGCTCCTTAATAAGAAGCCCGCGGTCGTTGCTCTCAACAAGTGCGACCTGCCCTCGGCCTTCCCGGCCGCCGAGCTCCGCCGGGCTGCCGGGAACCTCCCCGTGGCGGAGGTCTCCGCCGCGCGCCGCGCCGGGCTCGATCGGCTCTGCGAGGCCGCCCGGAGCGCCCTCCTGCCCGCTTCCGTCCCCTGCGAGCTCTCCGTCTCGGTCCGCCACGCCGCCGCCCTCGGGGCCTGCCTGCGCGAGCTCGAGGCCGCGCGCCTGCGCCCCGAGCCCGAGCTCGCCGCCGAGCATCTGCGCCGAGCCCTCGCGGCGCTCGACGCGGTCTGCGGGCTCAGCGTCCCGGACGACGTGCTGGCGCAGGTGTTCGCCAGGTTCTGCGTGGGCAAATGAGCTCTTCCGCGTCGGCCCGCTACGTGCTGGGCCTGCTCTTCTGCGTCAATCTCGTCAACTACGTCGACCGCCAGGCCCTCTACGCCCTCCTGCCCCTCCTGAAGGAGGAGTTCGGGGCCAGCGACGCGGCGCTCGGCGCCCTGGCCTCGGCCTTCATGGTCGTGTACATGTGCGCGGCTCCGCCTATCGGCTACCTCGCCGACCGCACCCGCCGCGCGGCCTGGATCTCCTGGGGGCTCGTGGTCTGGAGCGGCGCAACGGTCCTCTCCGGATTGAGCCGGACCTACGCCCAGCTCTTCGCGGCCCGCGCCGCGGTGGGCATCGGGGAGTCCTGCTACGGGAGCGTGGCGCCCTCCTTCGTCGCCGAGCATTTCCCCAAGGAGCGCTGCGGCCGGGTGCTGGCCCTTTTCTCCATGGCCATCCCCGTCGGGAGCGCGCTGGGCTACGTGCTGGGAGGCTGGCTGGGCCACGCCTTCGGCTGGCGCTCGGCCTTCTTCATCGTCGGGATCCCCGGCCTGCTCTTGGCCGCGCTCACCTGGCGGCTGGGCGACCCGCGCTCGAGCGCCCAGAAGGCGGCGGCCCCGCCGGGCCTGCGGGAGTACGCCTCGCTCTACACCAATAAGTCGTATCTGGCGAGCACCCTGGCGATGGCGGCCATGACCTTCTGTCTGGGCGGTCTCGCGGTCTGGATGCCCTCCTTCTTCAACCGCTACTGGGGCATGGACGTCTCGAAGGCGGGTCTGCTCTTCGGCGGGGTCACGGTGGCCGGCGGACTCGTCGGCAGCCTGCTGGGCGGCTGGCTGGGAGACCGCCTGCTCAAGGTGACGGGGAAGGCGTACTTCCTGGTGTCGGGGACGGGCTACCTGCTCGCTTTGCCCTTCGCCGCCTACGCCCTCTACGCCGGGTCGGTGGAGCTCACCCTGGCCTCCCTCTTCATGGCGGAGACGCTCGTCTTCCTGAACATGGGGCCGCTCAACGGCGTCATCGTCTCGGTGACCCCGCAGGCGGTGCGCTCCATGGCCTTCGCGGCCAACATCTTCGTCATCCACGCCCTGGGCGACGCGGTGAGCCCGGCGATCATCGGGCGCATCTCGGACGCCGCGGGGCTCAAGTCCGCCCTCCTCTATTCCCTGGTCTTCCTGGGCGTCGCGGGGGGCCTCTGCTTCTGGGGGTCGCGGAACGTGGAGCGCGATTCGAAGGAGGCGGGACATGACTAGCTGGCCTTTCCAGCGCGACCTCGTCCTGCGGCCCTCGCGGGCCGCGGGCGCCCTGTCCTCCGAGCCGGCTTTCCCCTCGGCCGTCTGGGTGTTCCTCTCCTACCTGCTCGTCTCGGCGCTCTTCCACGCCTGGAAGCCCTTCGACTTCCCGCCCCTGCCGGGCAACGCTATGTTGGAGCCGCCCCCGGGCGGGTCGGCCTTCTGGATGAGCGTCCAGGTCTGGCAGATCCCCCTGGCCGGGCTCGGCGTCCTGCTGACCGGCTGGTTCGCCAAGCGGCTCTCCGGCGAAAAACTGCCCCGCCTCCTGCTCGGCTCCATCGGCTGCGCCTTGATCCCGCTCCTCCTCCTCGTCGTCTACGTGAACACCCGGATGCCGCGCCCCCTCTTCGGCCTGCTCTGGCTGGGTTTGTGCTCCCTGCTCTGGCCGGGCCTGCGGAGCGTGGACCGCGCCGCCTGGAAGCCTTTGGCCGCCTGGATGCTGGGCATCAACGCCGTGCCGCTCGCTCTGACCCCGCTGGCCGTCCTGCTCGTACTCCTGCGCGCGGCGCCCCTCTATCAGGCGCTCGAGTATGGGATGGCCTTCTGGATGCTCGGCTTGGCGACGTACGGCGTGAGCCGCCTCTTCAGACTGCCCGCCGCCCGCGCTTTCTGCGCGGTGTTCCTCGCGATGATCTGCGAGATCCTCTGCCTGTTCGGGCTCTACTTCCTGGGGCTGGTCGGCAAGCCGGTGCTGAGCGTGCTGCTGCTGTCCCTATGAGCGGGGAGTTCGACGTCGTGGTCGTCGGCGCCGGGCACGCGGGCTGCGAGGCCGCGCTCGCGGCCGCGCGCCTGGGCTGCCGGACGCTGCTCCTCACCCAAAACCTCGACCAGGCGGCCCAGATGCCCTGCAACCCGTCCATCGGCGGGACGGCCAAGGGGCAGATGGTGCGCGAGCTCGACGCCCTGGGCGGGGAGATGGCGCTCAACACCGACAAGACGAGCCTGCACTACATGACCCTCAACTCCGCCCGCGGAGCCGCGGTCCGGGCTCCCCGCGTGCAGTGCGACAAGGCCGCCTATTCGGCCGCGATGAAGGCCGTGCTCGAGCGCCAGCCGGGCATCGCCCTGCTCGAGGACGAGGCCCTGGCCGTCCTCGACGAAGGCGGCCGGGCCGCGGGCATCCTCGCCCGCAAGGCCGGCCGGATCCGCGCCCGAAGCGTCGTGCTCTCGACGGGAACGGCCCTCGGCGGCCTGATCCACGTCGGAGAGCGCCGCACCCCGGCCGGCCCGGGCGCCCTCTCGGGTTCTCTGCGCGAGCGGGGCTTCACGGTGCTCCGCTTCAAGACCGGCACCCCGCCGCGCCTGCGCAAAGACTCCATCGACACTTCCCGGCTCGAGATCCAGCGCCCGGACCCCGACCCCGAGCCGATGTCCCACGCGCTCTCGCGCATCGAGCGCGAGTTCCTGCCCTGCTGGATCACCTACACGACCGAAAGCACCCACCGCCTCATCTACGAGAACCTCTCGCGCTCGCCCCTCTACAGCGGCGCCATCCGGGGCCTCGGCCCCCGCTACTGTCCCTCCATCGAGGACAAGGTCGTCAAGTTCCCGGAGAAGCCGCGCCACCAGCTCTTCCTCGAGCCGGAAGGCGCCAAGACGGACTCGATCTACCTCGGCGGATTCTCGACGAGCATGCCCGAGGAGGTGCAGAAGGCTCTGGTGCGCTCCATCCCGGGCCTCGAGCAGGCCGAGCTTTCGCGTCCGGGCTACGCCATCGAGTACGACTATTGCCCGCCCGTGCAGATCCGGGACACCCTGGAGACGAAGAGCCTGCCCGGGCTCTTCTTCGCCGGCCAGCTCAACGGCACCACGGGCTACGAGGAGGCCGCCGGCCAGGGCCTGCTCGCCGGGATCAACGCCGCGCACGCCGTCCTGGGCCGCGAGCCGCTCGTCCTGGGCCGGGAAGAGGCCTACCTCGGAGTCATGATGGACGACCTCGTCACCCGCGGCGCCGACGAGCCCTACCGCATGTTCACCGCGCGGGCCGAGCACCGCCTCCACCTGCGCGCCGACAACGCCGACCTGCGGCTCATGGACCGGGGCGCGCGCTTAGGGCTAGTCTCCCCGGACCTCCACGCCCGCTTCCGGCGCTACCGGGACTGCGTGGAGAGCGCCGGCGCCCGCTGGAGCGACGACGAGCTCTCCCCGTGGTCTCGGGCCAAGGCGCGGCGGCAGGCCGAGACCCAGCGGCTCTATGAGAGCTACATCCGCAGGGACCTGAAGGCCCTGCAGGTGGTGCGCTCGATGGGGCGGACTCGCATCCCCGAGGGCTTTCCCTTCGAGAGCCTGCCGCTCCCGGCGGAGTCCCGGCAGAAGCTGGGCCGCGTGCGGCCGAGCAGCCTCGAGCAGGCCTCCCGCGTGCCCGGGGTGACCCCGGCCGACGTGCAGGTGCTCTCGGTCTGGCTGAGGCGGGGCCGATGAAGGCGGAGAACCGGCGCCTCGCCGAAGCCGCCCTGGAGACCTGGGGCGTGCGGCTGGAGGAGCGGCAGTGGACTCTTCTCGACAACTATCTGAGGGATGTGCTGGAATATAACCGCAAGGTGAACTTGACGGCCGCGCGCGACGAGGGCGAGGTCGTCCGGCGGCACTTCCTCGACGCGCTGGCGGGGCTCGCGCCTCTGAAGGAGAAGCTGGACCCGGCCCCCAGGCTCGCGGACATCGGCGCCGGCGGGGGCTTCGTCGGGATCTGCCTGAAGATCGCCTGGCCGGAGGCGGACGTGACGCTCATCGAGTCGGCGGGGCGGAAGTTCAAGTTCCTGAGCTGGGCGTGCGCGCGCCTGGGGGTCGTCGGCCTGCACGTCCTGCAGGAGCGCGCCGGGACGCAGAGGGGTTTCGACGCGGTGCTCGCCCGGGCCGTGGCGCCCCTGCCCGAGCTGGCCAAGCTCGCCCTGCCGATGGGACGCTGGCTCGCGGCCTGGCAGAGCGAGCTGCCCGGCGGGAAGGTCGCCGAGAGCCGGGCGTACCGCCTGCCGGGCGAGGAGAAGGACCGTTACATCGTCTTTCTGGAGGGCGCATGAACCTGCTGAACCTGTACTTCACCCCGTTCGCGACGGCCCTGGTGCTCGCCGCGATCTATTTCTCCGAGCCGGAGAAGCCCGACCGGGACCTGGCCTTCGTCTTCCTGCTCCTCTCCCTGGTGGTCAACCACCTGATCACGAAGTACACCTACCGGATCGTCGGCTGGGCCGGCCGCATGAAGCTCATCCAGGTGTGGCTCACCTTCCTGTGGTCCATCCCGCTCTTCTACCTGCTCGGCGCCTACTGGGCGCCGATGTGGCTGCTCTTCACCATGGCGCCCGCGACGGCGGCCTTGTATCAGGGGCGCTGGCAGACCCTCGCGACCGCGGCCGTCTCCGGCGGCACGATGCTGGGGGTCTACGCCCTGCGCGCGCGCTCGCTCGGCCTGGAACTGGGAGAGCAGCACTGGGCCATGGCCGGCGCCCACGCGGCGTTCATCGTGGTCATGGCGATGTTCGTCAACGCCATGGCCGAATCGGCCCTGCGCCTGAGGGACATCGGCAAGCGGGTCTGAGCGGGAAAGCATTGAAATCCGCCGGAATCCTGCTACACTTGTCATAGGAAGCGGCCGGTCGCGGCCCCTGAGGGGACCGGGCTCGTCCGGCGTCTATCCATGGATATCCTCATCAAGCTCCGCGTCTACCTCTGGCTGATGGTCATCAGCCTTTGGGGGCTGATGATCTACCAGTTCGTCGAGGACGAGGGGGGGGACCTCCCCCAGATGCATTGGCTCTCGAAGGCGCGCTCCCAGCCCCGACCGCCCTCGACGCAGCCCCAGGACCAGATCCCCGCCAAGGACCTTTTCCCGAAGCCCCAGGAGGACCTGCTCACGGAGCCCGTTCCCGTCTCGGGGACGCACCATCCGACCGTGGACGCGACCGGCGCCCTCCCGGGAGCCCTCCCGGCACGCCCCCAGGCTCCGGCGCCCGACGCGACGACTCTCGTCGCGAAGCTGCCGGATACGAAGCCGCCGCCGCGGACGCAGCCTATCGTCCCGCCGGACGAGCCGGCCCCGCCCGTGCGCCCCGATCTCCCGACCCCCAAGGGCTTCTTCAAGACCCAGGCCCGCCATTTCGTCATCTTCTCCGAGGGCGAAGAGGCGGCCCCCGACTTCGTCGAGACCATCGAGAACCTGCACGCGAACCTCATGCTCGACCTCGCGGCCTTCTCGCCGTGGGCCCGCGACGAAAAGGTCACCATCTACCTGTTCCGCGGCCAGGAATCCTACCGCAAGGTCACGGGCCGGCCCTCCTGGTCGGGCGGGGCGAGCTCGGTGAAGAGCCGCAAGATCTTCCTCTACGAGAGCGACGAGAGCGTGGGCATCCTCGCGCACGAGCTCTGCCACATCTACTTCGACAGCTTCTTCCTGGGCGGCAAGACGAACCCGCTCTGGCTGAGCGAAGGCATGGCCACGCTGGTGCAGACCGAGCGCGGCCTCTCCGCGCCGAACTGGCTCAAGGAGAACATGGGCCTCATCCGCAAGGGCGGCGGCTACCAGCTCTCCGAGATGCTCACCGTCGAGAACACCACCGCCGCCGACGACGCGAGCGTGCGGCTCTGGTACACGCAGTCGTACAGCGTCGTGCGCTTCCTCATCCGCGCGCAGTACAAGTCCTCCTTCCTCCGTTTCTGCCGGCACATCCGCGACGGCTTCCCGATCCACGAGGCGCTCTACCGCGCCTACGGGATGCCCTTCAACCGGGTCAAGGCGCTCGAGTACGCGTGGCGCCACGACCTGCAGTCCTCCAAACTCTAGCCCGCTGGGCCTTTAGGACCGCCTAGGACCCAGCTGGGGTCCTGCCTTCATTCCCCGTCGAGAGTTGCAACGCGCGCCCGCGCGGATGAATGGGACCAAAGGCCCCAAGAAAAAAATTGGGCCTTGACAGGGGCTGTGACTCCTGTTACAATGGCGTCCCGTGCCAAAAAGTGGTGGCCAGTGTGGAAATGTGGTAGGCTCGGGACGAACGCGGGGCAACTAGAATGACGGCGATCATAGGGCAATACGAATACACCCTCGACCCGAAGAACCGGGTCGTCGTTCCGCCGTCGTATCGCAACGCCCTCATCGGGGAGAAAGGCGCGCACTTCATCCTGGCCATCGGCCAGGATGGCTGCTTGAGACTCTTCCTTCCGTCCCAGTGGGACAGGCTGGTCTCCGAAGCGAGAACGCTGACCCAGGAAGTCCAGGACAAGGAAAAAGCCCGGGCTGCGCGCCGCTACCTTTTCGCGAGCGCCGTGGAAGCGCCCCTGGACGAGCAGGGCCGCATCCTCGTGCCTTCCAACCTCAAAGAGATCGCCGCGCTCAAGAAGGACGTGGTCATCGTGGGCGCGGGGACCTGGATGGAACTGTGGGCGCAGGAGCGCTGGACGAAGTACCACAAGTCGGCCGCGGCCCCCGCCTTCACCGACCTGTCCAAGGACCTCGATATCTAGCATGAGCGCGCTGATGAGCGACAAGGAACTGACGCACATGCCGGTCCTCCTGAAGGAGGTCACGGAGCTCCTGGTCGCCGACCCGGACGGGCTCTTCGTCGACGCCACGCTCGGGCTGGGGGGGCACGCGGAGGCCGTCCTGGGCCGGCTCTCCCCCCAGGGGCGCCTGCTCGGCATCGACCTCGACCCCGAGGCCCTGGCCCTCTCCAGCGGGCGGCTCGCCGCTTTCGGAGGCCGCTTCCGCGCGCGGCACGGCAATTTCCGGAACATCGCCAAGATCCTCCAGAACGAGGGGTTCTTCCCGCTGGCGGGCGCCTTGTTCGACCTCGGAGTCTCCTCCCTCCAGTTCGACAAGGCGTCTCGCGGCTTCGCGATCCAGCGGGAAGGACCGCTCGACATGCGCCTCGACCCGTCGAACCCGCTCACCGCCGCCCGCATCGTCAACGAATGGCCGGCCGAGCAGATCGAGCTGCTTCTGAGGGAGTACGGCGAGGAGCGCGAGTCCGGGCGCATCTCGCGCTGGATCGTCGCGGCCCGCGACCGCAGCCCCCTGCAGACCACGGGGGAGCTGGCCGCCCTCCTCTCGGAGCGCCTCCCCCGGACGGGGCGCATCCACCCGGCCACCCGCACCTTCCAGGCTTTGCGCATCGCGGTCAACGGGGAGCTCGAGAACCTCACCCTCGGGCTCTCGGACATCCTCTCCATGATGCGCTCGGGCGGCCGCATCGCCGCCATCTCTTTCCATTCGCTCGAGGACCGGATCGTGAAGAACGTCTTCCGCTCGTTCGTCGCGTCGGGCGGCTGCCGCTGGGTGCGGGAGGGCGCGCTGGAGCCGGGCCAAGAGGAGATCGCGCGCAACCCCAGGGCGCGGAGCGCGAAGCTGCGCGTCGTTGAGAAACTTTGAGAGGAGGGGGACTATGAAGAGCGACTTGGACGGCGGTTCCAGGGGTCACTCGGCGGCCGGCGCGGTCTCAAGGCTCCTGCCCTCCCGCCAGCGGGTCATCCGCCTGACCCCCACCGGCCCCTCCTCGGCCGCGGGCTACGTCTGGAAGCGGGTCTTCCTCAAGGGGCGGACCGAAGAATGAACCGATCTGCGGGCGCCTACTCGGCGGG
>DMEZ01000053.1:67623-69885 GCA_003450735.1 Elusimicrobiota bacterium
CCCCGATTTGAAGCTCTGCGGGCACCTACTCGGCGGGGTGCCCCCGATCTGAAGCACGATGAGCAAACAGACCATGGCGGGCTTCGCGGCGTTGGCGCTGCTGACCTTCCTGTTCCTATGGGAGCAAGTGCAGGCCACGCAGCTCGGCTATGAGGTCGGCAAGGCGCAGAAGACGCTGCGCTCGCAGACCCAGACGAACGCCCACCTGCGCTTCGAGCTCGCCCGCCTGAACGCCCCCGAGCGACTGGCCAAAGAGGCGGAGGAGCGCCTCCAGATGGCGCCTCCCGACCCCGAGCGGCAGATCTTCCTGGGAAAGGCGCTCTCGGCCGAGGGCGGCCGGCTGGACGGCCTGAGCTTCCTGTTCCGGCAGTAAGCCCCCATGTAAGGTGGATACCCGCTCCCGTCTGGGCGTCTGCACCCTGTTCTGCCTGCTGCCGGCTTTGCCGCTGGCGGCCAGGCTGGCGTGGCTGCAGGTCGTCCTGCACGACCAGCTCGACCGCAAGGCGCACGGGGAGACCCTGGGACGGGACCTGGTGGTCGTCCCCCGGGGCTCCATCCTCGACCGCGAGGGCCGGGCGCTGGCCCAGTCGGTCCCGGTCACCTCGAGCTATCTGGATTTCACGAACGTGCCCGAGCCCCGCTCCGCCGTGCGCAGGGCCTGCCGCATCCTCGCCGCGGACCCCGCGCCCCTTCTGGCCCGCCTGAAGCCGGGGCGGCGCTTCCTCTGGCTCAAGCGCAAGATGGCGCCCGACGAGACGGACCGCCTGCGCTATGAGGTGCAGAGGGACTCGCTCGCCTACATCGGCTTCGTGTCCGACGAGCGGCGCACCTACCCCAACGGGGACCTCCTCAAACCGGTGCTCGGCGGCGTCAACACGGACGAGAAGGGGCTCTCGGGCGTCGAGCTGGCCTTCGACCGCGAGCTGAGCGGGCGTTCGTACCATGTCCGCGTGGTGAAGGACCGCATGGGCCGGGCGATCGTCCAGGAGGCCCCGCCCGAGCAGGAGCCTCCGCCGGCCCTGCGCCTCACCATCGACCGGACGGCCCAGCACTACGCCGAGACCGAGCTGAAGGCGGCCGTGACGGCCCGGAAGGCCAAGCGCGGATTCGTGGTCATCCAGGACCCGCGCAGCGGGGACATCCTCGCCCTCGCCGTCTACCCGCCGGACCCGCTCAAGAACCCCGCGGTGCAGGACGTCTACGAGCCGGGCTCGACCTTCAAGCTGGTGGCCGCGGCCGCGGCCCTGGAGAAGGGGCTCGACCCGCAGGACAAGGTGGACTGCGAGAACGGCCGCTGGGCCATCACCCCGGACGTGACCATCAAGGACCACGAGCCGGAAGGGCTCCTCGACCTCCAGCAGATCCTCGAGCGCTCCTCCAACATCGGCACGGCCAAGGTGACGCTCAAGGTCGGCGCGGCCGCCTTCCATAAGACCTGCCGCCTCTTCGGCTTCGGCTACCGGACGGGCCTGCCCCTGCCGGGCGAGAGCCCGGGCCTTCTGCCCGGCCTCAAGGAGCTGACCCCCGTTCGGCTGGCCAACGCGGGCTTCGGCCAGGGAGTGGCCGTGACCCCGATCCAGCTCGCGGCGGCCTTCTCCGCCATCGCCAACGGCGGCCTTCTGCTCGAGCCGCGCATCGTCCGCGCCGTCGGCGAGAGGGAGGCCCCGGGCCCTGTCCGCGTGAGGCAGGTCGTCTCGGCCGAGACGGTCGCCTCGCTCAAGGCCTACCTCGAGGGCGTCGTCCTGCGGGGGACGGGGGCCGCCGCGAAGGTCCCCGGCTTCCGGGTGGCCGGGAAGACCGGGACGGCGCAGAAGATCGATCCGGCCACCGGCCGCTACTCGCCCTCGGACTACGTGTCCTCCTTCGTGGGCTACGTCCCGGCCGATGAGCCCCGGCTGACCATCGCCGTCGTCGTGGACAGCCCCCGGGTCGGCTACTACGGCTCCGAGGTGGCCTGCCCCGTCTTCGCCCGCCTGGCCCGCATGATGCTGGCCCGCCTGGGCGTGCCGCCGCGCGAGCCCCTGCCTGCCCATCGGCTCGCGACGGGCAAGGGGGCGAAAGCGTGACGCTCCAGGAGGTGCTCCGCGGGGCGTCCGGAGCCCGGATCGTCGGGGACGCGCAGGCCGCCATCGAGGGCGTCGCCCACGACTCGAGGAGCGTGCGTCCGGGCTGGCTGTTCTTCGCCCTGCCGGGCGCCAAGACCGACGGGAACCGGCACGTCAAGGACGCCCTCGAGCGGGGCGCGGCGGCCCTCATGAGCGA
>DMEZ01000053.1:70152-93038 GCA_003450735.1 Elusimicrobiota bacterium
GGGGTGACCGGCACCAACGGGAAGACGACCACCGCCTTCCTCCTGGAGTCCGTCTTCAGCCGCTGCGGCAAGGTGCCCGGCGTCATCGGCACGGTCGGCCACCGTCTTCGCCACCGCCTCCTGGAGAAGGCCTCGAACACGACCCCCTATTCGGCCGACCTCCTGAGGCTGCTCGCGCGCATGCGCGAGGGGGGGGCCACCCACGTGGCGATGGAGGTCTCCTCCCACGCCCTGGCGACCCAGCGCGTCGACGAGGTGGAGTTCGACGCGGCCGTGCTGAGCAACCTGCGCAGCGACCACTTGGACTTCCACAAGACGCAGGATGCCTATTTCGAGGCCAAGGCCCGCCTCTTCGGCCTCCTGACCCGCGTCTCCTCCTCGAAGCGCCGCCGCCTGGCCGTCCTCAACGCGGACGACCCCCGCTGCGCGGCCTTCGCCAGGGCCGCCGCCGGCGCCGACATCGTCCGCTACGGCTTCGCCGAGGGCGCGGACTTCCGCGCCGAGGGGGTCGTCCTGGGCCGTCAGGGCACCCGCTTCCGCATGACGCACGGGGGCCGGGAGTACGCCGTGCGCCTGCGCCTTCTCGGCCGTCACAACGCGGAGAACGCGCTGGCGGCGGCGGCCGCCGCCTGGGGGCTGGGGCTCGAGCCCGAGCGCATCCTGGAGGGGCTCGCGGCCCTGGACGGAGTGCCGGGCCGCCTGGAGGCGGTCGAGGCGGGCCAGCCTTTCACCGTGCTGGTGGACTACGCCCACACCGAGGACGCCCTGGCCTCCGCCCTGGACACCTTGAAGGCCCTGCCGCACCGCCGGCTCCTCCTCGTGTTCGGCTGCGGGGGGGACCGCGACGCCCTCAAGCGCGCCCCGATGGGGGCCGCCGCCGCCGAACGGGCCGATGTCGTCGTCGCGACGAGCGACAACCCCCGCGGCGAGGACCCCGCGGCCATCCTCTCGCAGATCGAGGAGGGCCTCCGGCGCGCGGGCCGCCAAAATTATAGAATCGTCCCCGACCGGAAAGAGGCCATCTACGAGGCGGTGCGCGTCGCGCAGCCCGAGGATGTGGTGCTGATCGCCGGCAAGGGGCACGAGGACGCACAGATCTTCCGGGACAGGACGGTCCATTTCGACGACCGCGAAGTCGCCCGGCAGGCCTTGAAGGACCTCGGCCGCATCTGAAGGGCGAGTGAACCTGTCTTTGACTTGGGGCGAGGCGGCCGCGGCCACGGGGGGGAAGCTCCTCCGGGGGAGCCCGGACGCGCCCCTGCGCGCTTTGACCACCGACAGCCGCTCGGCCGGCGCCGGCCAGGCGTTCGTGGCCCTCAAGGGCGAGCGCTTCGACGCCCACCGCTTCCTCGATGAGCGCCTGGCGGCGGCCTGCGCCGGCTGGATCGTCCGAGCCGGCTGCGGCCTTCCGCCGGCCCGGCCGCCCTGCGTGCTCGAGGTCCCCGACACCCTGAAGGCGCTCGCGGCCATCGCGGGGGAGCACCGCTCCCGGTTCGCCCTTCCCGTCGTCGGCATCACCGGCTCCAACGGCAAGACGACGACCAAGGAGATGACGCGGGCCATCCTGGCGGTGCGCGGCGGCGCGGAGGGGGTCTGCGCCAACTCGGGCAACCTCAACAACGAGGTGGGGCTCCCCCTGTCTGTCCTGGAGCTTTCCGCCTCCACCCGCTACGCCGTCTTCGAGATGGGCGCCTCCCGGCCCGGCGACATCGCCTACCTCTGCTCGGCGGCGAAGCCGACCCTCGGCGTGCTGACCAACATCGGCTGCGCGCACATGGAGTTCTTCGGGAGCGCGGAGGCGGTGTTCAAGACCAAGTCCGAGCTCGCCGACGCCCTGCTCCCGGGCGCCCCGCTCGCCTTGAACGCGGACGATCCCTGGCTCTCGAAGCTCATCGGCCGCTTCGGGCCGCAGGCCCTGACCTTCGGCCGGGACCCGAAGGCCCGGGTGCGCATCCTGGACGCGCGCCCCGGCGAGTGCGCGCTCCTCTATGACGGCGAGAGGGTGAGCGTGCGCTGGGAGGTCTGCGGGCGCACGCACCGCTGCAACGCCGCCGCCGCCGCCGCCGCCGCGCTGGGGCTGGGCTTCTCGGCCGCCGAGGTGCGCGAGGGGCTCTCCGCCTTCCGCAGCGCGCCCCTGCGCTTCGCCTCCAAGCCCCACGCGAGCGGAGCGTGGCTGCTCGTGGACGCCTACAACGCGAACCCGGACTCCATGCGGGCCGGGGTGGAGACCTTCCTGGAGAGCGCCTCCGGCGGCCGGCGCCTGCTCGTCCTCGGCGACATGAAGGAGCTCGGGGCCGAGTCGGCCGAGCGCCACCGCGAGCTCGGGCTCTGGCTGGCTCCCCTCTCCGTGGCGGGGGTGTTCCTCCTCGGCCCGGAGTGCGGCGCTCTGGCCGAGGGCCTCAAGCAGGGGGCCGCCCGCTTCCCCGTCGTCCACGCGCCCGACGCGGAGGCCCTCAAGTCGGCTTTGCGGCCCCAGCTCGGGCCCGGGGTCAGCGTCTTCTTCAAAGCCTCCCGCGCGATGCGCCTGGAGGAGGTCGCCGAGGGGGTCTGATGCTCTACTATCTGGCCGAGCTGCGCCATCACCTGAGCCCGCTGAACGTCTTCCGCTACATCACCTTCCGCTCGGGCGGGGCGCTCGTGACGGCGCTGGGGATCTGCATCCTCCTGGGGCCCCTGATCATCCGCATCCTCCGGGAGAAGAAGATCGGCCAGGAACAGCGCACCGACGGGCCCAAGACCCACTTGAGCAAGCAGGGCACCCCCACGATGGGAGGCCTGCTCATCATCCTGAGCGTCGCGCTCTCGACCCTGCTCTGGATGCGCCCGGACGTCCATTTCACCTGGATCCTGCTGTTCGTGACGGCGGGCCTGGGGGGCGTCGGCTTCTGGGACGATTACCTCAAGCTGGTGCGCAAGGACCCCAGGGGGGCGCCTTCGCGGGTCAAGTTCGCCGTGCAGATCTTCGTGGCCTGCGTGGTGGTGGTCTGGCTGAGCGTCGTCCCGCCCAACGGGGCCTTCGCCTCCTCCCTGCTCGTCCCCTACGCCAAGCAGTTCTACCTGTCCCTGGGGACCTTCTACGCCTTCTTCGCCATCCTGGTCATCGTGGGCTCCTCCAACGCGGTGAACCTGACCGACGGTCTCGACGGCCTCGCCGCGGGCTGCATCATCTTCTGCGCCATCGCCTACGGGGTCTTCGCCTACACGGCCGGCCACGCCAAGCTCTCGGCCTACCTGGGCATCATCCCCGTCGAGGGGGCGGGGGAGATCGCGGTGTTCCTGGCCGCCCTCATCGGGTCCTGCCTCGGCTTCCTTTGGTACAATGCCTATCCGGCCGAGGTCTTCATGGGGGACACCTCCTCCCTGTTCTTGGGGGGCGTCATCGGCACGGTGGCCCTCTGCGTCAAGCAGGAACTGCTCCTCCCGGTGGTGGGCGGGGTGTTCGTGATGGAGACCCTCTCGGTGATCCTGCAGATGGGCTCCTACAAGCTGCGCGGCGGCAAGCGCATCTTCCGGATGGCCCCCCTGCACCACCACTTCGAGCTCGGAGGCATCGCCGAGTCCAAGGTGACGGTGCGCTTCTGGATCACGAGCATCGTGCTCATGCTCGCCGCGCTGGCATCGCTGAAGATCCGCTGACGAGGACAAGATGAAGAAGAGATCCAAGCGGGCGCCCAAGAAGGCGCCCAAGAAGGCGCGGCGCAAGGCCTCGCCCAGGCCCAAGCCGTCCCTCCCGACCGACCGCTTCGATCCGGCCGCCTACCGGCGGCAGAGGGCCTGCGTGCTGGGCCTGGGCCGCTCGGGCTTTTACGCGGCCCTCCTCCTGGCGAAGAAGGGCTTCCGGGTGCTGGTCAGCGAGTCGAAGCCGCGCAAGGCCCTGGACTTCGCCGGCCGCCTGCCCAAGGGCGTCGTCCTGGAGGCGGGGGGGCACGGGGAGAAGGTCCTCACCTGCGGCTTCGCGGTCAAGAGCCCCGGCATCCTCCCGGACTCCCCCGTGCTCAAATCTCTCAAGGACGCCGGCATCCCCGTGTTCAGCGAGCTCGAGGTCGCGATGGCCTTCTGCCCGACTCCCGACGTCGTCGCGGTGACGGGCACCAACGGCAAGACCACGGTGACCCACATGGCCGCCGCGCTGCTGAAGGCGGCGGGCCGCCGCGTGCACATGCTCGGCAACGTCGGGACGCCCGTCTCCGCCGGGATCTCCAAGGTGCGCAAGGGGGACGCGCTGGTGCTCGAGGTGTCCAGCTACCAGCTCGAGGACAGCCGGTGGTTCCGTCCCCGCGCCGCCGCCATCCTGAACGTGACCTCCGACCACGTGGACCACCACGGGAGCATGGCGGCCTACCTGGCGGCCAAGGCGCGGGTCTACCGCGACATGCTCCGCGAGGGGACCTGCGTGTTCAACGCCTCCGACCCTCTCGCCTACGGGCTCTCCCGGGACTGCGGAACGCGCAAGCTCTTCTTCAGCCTGACCCCCTCCACCCTGGCCGCCGCCTGGCGCGAGAAGGGGAAGATGGCCTTCCAGCTCCCAGGGCGCAAGCCGGTCCAGGTCGCCCCGCCCAAGCTCCCGGGCGACCACAACGTGGAGAACGCGATGGCGGCGGGCCTGCTCGCCTTGGCGGACGGCGCGCCCCCCAAGGCCCTCGCGAAGGCGTTCAAAGCCTTCCAGGGCGTGGAGCACCGCATCGAGGACTGCGGCAAGGCGAAGGGCCTCTTCTGCATCAACGATTCCAAGGGCACGAACGTGGACTCCACCCTGGTCGCCCTGAAGAGCCTGGAGGACCAAGCCGGGAAGATCCTGCTCATCCTGGGAGGCCTCGCCAAGCCGGGCGGCTTCGCGGCCCTGCGCCCCCTCGTCTCGCGCTGCGTGAAGGCCGTGCTCACCATCGGCAGCGCCGCGGCCAAGATCGAGGAGGACCTGGCGGGCGCGGCCCAGGTCTTCCCCTGCGAGACCCTGGAGCAGGCGGTCTCCGTGGCCTTCCAGATCGGCCGGCCGGGCGAGACCCTCCTGCTTTCCCCGGCCTGCGCCTCGATGGACCAGTTCCGCGATTACGAGCACCGCGGCAAGGTCTTCAAAGAGCTCCTCCGGAAGGCCCGGTGAGCTAGGTGATCACCCCGGCGCGAAGGCGCCACAGCCAGCCTGATTTCGTCCTGATCGGCATCGTCGCCATCCTGCTGGTCTTCGGTCTGGCCATGATGTGGTCGGCGAGCTCCGTCATGGCCGAGCTGGGCCAGCGCACGCACAGCCACCTCTATTTCCTGAAGCGCCAGCTGGTCTGGATCGGCCTCGGCTGCGCGGCCATGCTCTTCTTCAGCCGCTACGACTACAACCGCCTGCGGGAGTGGGTCTGGCCGGCCCTCTTCCTCACGATGCTCCTGCTGGTCGGGGTGCTCTTCGCCCCCAAGATCGGCGGGAGCCGGCGCTGGATCCCGCTCGACTTCTTCAGCCCCCAGCCCGCCGAGTTCGCCAAGATCGTGCTCGTGCTGTTCCTCGCGGACTACGTGGACCGCCGCAAGAGCCGGGTGGGCACCTTCCTGCACGGCCTGGTCCTGCCCATGGCCGTGGTCGGCTCCGCGCTGCTCCTCATCGCCCTCGAGCCGGACATCGGCATCCCCGCGCTCCTCTTCTCGGTCTCCATGCTCGTCCTCTTCATCGGCGGCATCCGGCTCAAGCACGTGCTTCTGGCGGGCCTGGCCTTCCTCCCGGTGTTCATCTATGAGATCCGGCACAGCCCCTACCGCATGCGGCGGATGGCCACCTTCCTCGACCCGTTCAACAAGATCAACGAGGGGGGCTACCAGCTCGTGCAGTCCCTGCTGGCGGTCGGGTCGGGCGGCTGGTTCGGCAAGGGGCTGGGGCAGTCCCAGCTCAAGCTGCTCTACCTGCCGGCTCCGCACACCGACTTCATCTTCCCGGTCGTCTGCGAGGAGCTGGGGCTGGCCGGCGGACTGGCCATCGTCTGGCTCTTCTCCTGGTTCCTCCTGCGGGGCGCCCGGATCGCCCGCTCGGCGCCGAACCTCTTCGGCACCCTCCTGGCCTCGGGGCTGTCCTTCCTCGTCGTCCTGCAGGCCTTCTTCAACATCGCGATGTCCATCGGCCTCATCCCGACCAAGGGCATCTCCCTGCCCTTCTTCTCCTACGGCGGCTCCTCCATGCTCGTGACCCTCGCCGCGACCGGCATCCTCCTCAACGTGTCGAAGCAGGCGGACTTCTCGGAGCGCCGCGCATGAGGCTCGTCATCGCCTGCGGGGGGACGGGAGGGCACTTCTACCCGGGCTACGCCCTCGGCAAGGCCCTCATCGGGCGGGGCCACGAGGCCCTGTTCCTGCTCCGCAAGGACGACCCCGCCGGGCCGCGTCTGGCCGCGGAGGACCTGCCCTTCACCGAGCTCGACCTCCGCGGCCTGCCGCGCGGCTTGAGTCTGGAGCTCCCTGGGTTCTTCCTCAAGCTCTGGAAGTCCTACCGGGTGAGCGCGCGCATCCTGGAGGTTTACCGGCCGCGGGCGGCGGTGGGGATGGGCGGCTACCTCACCTTTCCGCTCGCCGCGGCGGCCCGCCTCGCCGGCGTCCCCGTCCTCCTGCACGAGTCCAACGCGATCCTGGGCTTGGCGAACCGGCTCTGCCTGCCGCTGGCCAGGACGCTGGCTTCGGGCCTGCCGCTGAGCGGCGCCCGCCTGACCGGCACGCCCATCCGCGAGGCGCTCTGGACGCCGGCGGCGCCGGCCGCCGCCCGCGCGGAGCTGGGCCTGGCCCCCGGGCTCCCGACCTTGCTCGTCTTCGGCGGCTCGCAGGGCGCGCGCGCCATCAACCTGGGCGTCCCGCCCGCTCTCGCCAAGCTCGATGTCCCGGCGCAGGTCCTCCACCTGGCCGGGAAGGCGGACGCCCCCGAGGTCGAAAGGCTCTACCGCGAAGGCGGCGTGCAAGCCAAGGTGCTCCCCTACCTGGACGCCATGCACCTCGCCTACGCCGCGGCCGACGTCGTGCTCTGCCGCTCGGGCGCGGCGACTTTGGCCGAGCTGGCCGCGTGCGCCAAGCCCGCCGTTCTCGTCCCCTACCCTTCTTCCGCCGCGGGCCACCAGGAACTCAACGCCGCGGTCTTCGCTGATGCGGGCGCGGCCAGGGTCGCGCGGGAGCCCTTCTCCGCCGAGGCGCTGGCGCTCGTCCTGAAGCTGCTCCTATCCGATGAGAAGACTCGAGCATCGATGTCCGCGGCCTACGGCCGCGTCGGCCTTCCCTCCCCGCAGGAGAGCATCCGCCTGCTCGCCGACCTGGTCGAGGAGGCCGCCCGTGGCTAGACGCCCTCGCATCCTGGTGGTCAACGACGACGGGGTCCACGGCGAGGGCCTCGAGCCGCTCCTCGCGGCGCTCTCGGCGCTCGGCGACACCGCCGCCGTCGTCCCGGAGCGTGAGCGTTCGGCGGACAGCCACTGCCTCTCCCTTCGAAGCCCGCTGAGGGTCCGCCGCGTGCGCCCGGGCTTCTTCGCGGTGGACGGCAGCCCCGCCGACTGCGCGCGCCTGGGGGCGCTCGAGCTCTTCCGGCGCCCCGACCTCGTCGTCTCCGGGATCAACCGCGGCTTCAACCTGGGCTCGGACGTGGTGTACTCGGGCACCGTGGCCGGCGCGATGGAGGGCGTCATCCTGGGCGTCCCGGCCCTGGCCGTCAGCCGGGGCAGCGGGAGGGGAGACCATTGCGCCGCGGCCGCGATCGCCGTGCGCGTCTGCCGCGAGATCCTCCGTCGGGGCCTGCCCTCTGGCGTCTGCCTGAGCCTGAACGTGCCCGCGCTCCCCCTGAAGCGCATCCGCGGCATCAGGACGACGGCCCTCGGCCGCCGCATCTACGGACGCAAGGTCACGCTCCGCAAGGACCCCTACGGCCTGCCCTACTACTGGCTGGCCGGCCGCTACGTCTCGGGGCACTCCGATCCCGGCAGCGACATCGCGGCCATCCGGGAGGGCTTCGCCTCCCTCACGCCGCTCCACGTCGACACCACCCACCGCGCGACCCTCCCGCATCTGCGCCGCTGGAAGTTCACCCTCTAGCCTCATGCCCCTGAGCGAGCTCTTCGCCCTCGCCGTCGGCCTCTCCATGGACGCCCTGGCCGTCTCGGTCGCGGGCGGCATGGCCGTGCGCCGCGAGCGCCTGCGGGGCGCCCTGCTCGTCGGGCTCTATTTCGGGGGCTTCCAGGCCCTGATGCCGGTGCTGGGCTGGGCGGCGGGGCGGACGGTCCATTCCTTCGTCGAGAGCTGGGACCACTGGCTCGCCTTCGGCCTGCTGGCCTGGGTCGGGGGGCACATGATCAAGGAGTCGCTGTCCTCGGGCTCCGACGCTGAGAAGGGCTTCGACCTGGGCGCGGCCGCCATGCTGACCCTGGCCGTGGCCACCAGCTTGGACGCCCTGGCCGTCGGCCTCTCGCTGGCGATGCTGAAGGTGGGGGTGGCCGTGCCGGCCCTCGTCATCGGCGCCGTGACCTTCGCGGCCTGCTCGCTCGGCTTCCTGTTCGGAGAGCGCCTCGGGCGCCGGTTCGGGCGCCGGGTGGAGGCCCTAGGCGGCCTCGTCCTGCTGGCCATCGGCGTAAAGATCCTGGTCGAACACCTGCGCTGACCCGGCGAATCGGCTACTTCGTCGGCTGGAACACCTTCACGCGGCCGTTCTCGTCGACGCTCAGGGCGCCGAGGCGTTTGAGCTCCTCGAGCACGGCCTCGGGCGCGTGGCTCGAGCCGGCGCGGTTCTTGATGTCGTTGAGCAGGGTCTTGAGCCGGCCGGGCGGGTCCTTGACGCTGGCCAGGCGCCGGGCGTAGGCCGCGGCGGCGTCGGAGAGGCTGCGCGAGGACGGCTGGGCCGGCGCCTGCGCGGCGGGAGCGGCCTGCGCCGCCGGCTTCGGGCGGGAGGAGGCCCGGCGCCGGCCCGAGGACTGGGCCTTGGGCTGGGCGGCCGGCTTGCGGGAGCGGCCGCGTCCGCCGCCGCCGCCGCGCTCCGGGTGGGACGTCCAGAGCAGGGCCTGGCGGCCGATGCGCTGGAGTTCCTGGGCCATGGCGGCCAGGCTCTTGTCGTGCGTGACGAGGGTGAAAGGCACGTGCAGGGGCAGGGTGGCGTGCAGGACGCCGGCGTGCAGGGACATGACGAAGTCCGCCGCGTTGCGGCCGCCCTTGGGAGAGGTCACGCTCACGCACAATGGGAGCGCCCCGACCTTGCGCTCGAGTTCCTTGGGGATGGAGGCTTCGGGGCGCAGGAACACGCGCACCACGGTGTGGGGGGTGAGGGGGAATTCCGGCGGCAGGTGGGGGTCGTTGTCTCCGTCGATGAGGAGGACGGAGTCCACCGGGCCGGTCTGCGTGGGTTCTGTTGGGTTCATGCGGGTATGTTATCATATCCCCCTCGATGACCTCCCTCGTCCTCGCGGCCGCGCTGGCCGCCGGCGCGGCCGTTCCCGCCGAGCCCGAAGCCCTCCTGATCGCGGTGGGCGACATCCGCCTGGACGGGCCGGTCGGCCGGGCGCTCGAGAGATACGGGCCGCTCGCCCCCACCGAGGGCGTGCGCCCCTGGCTGAAGGGGGACATCGTGCTGGGCAACCTGGAGGAGCCGGTGACGGCGCGCGGGAAGCCCGTCCTCAAGCTCTGGACGTTCCGGGCCAAGCCCGACCAGCTGCGCACCCTGACCTCGGGCGGCTTTACCCTGCTCAACCTGGCCAACAACCACCTGGGGGACTTCGGCGAGCGCGGGGTGCTCGACACGGTGGCCGCCCTCGACCGGGCCGGCCTGCGCCACACGGGGGCCGGCCGGGACGCCGAGGAGGCCCGCCGCCCGGTCTTCATCGAGGCCAACGGCCTCAAGGTGGGCTTCCTCTCGATGACGAGCGCCCTGCCCGAGTTCATCTGGGCCGGCCGCCGCAAGGCCGGCGTCGCCTACTCCGATTTCGACCGTCTCGCCGGCTGGGTCCGCGAGGCGAAGGCGTCCTGCGACGTGCTCGTGGTCTCCTTCCACGGCGGCACCGAGAAGGCGGACGCGCCCAACGAGGTCCAGCGCTCCTTCGGGCGCGCCGCGGCGGACGCCGGGGCCGACCTGGTGGTGGCCCACCATCCGCACGTGCTCCAGGCCGTCGAGCTGCGCGGCCGCGTCCCCATCCTGCACAGCCTCGGCAACTTCCTGTTCGTCTCGCCGACCCCCGTCACCCGCCTGGGCGTCATCGCCCGGGTGCGCCTGGCGCGCGGGGGGGTGCGCTCGGTGGAGTTCGTGCCCGTCGACACCTGGACGGAGGGCCGTCTGCGGCCCTGGTTCGAGGCCTCGGACGCGGCCTTCAAGGCGCTCGACGCGGACGGCGCGCTGAGCGCCCATCCCGGACTCTTCCGCGTCCTGAAGAGTCCCTCCGAGCGCTGATGGCTCCCCACTCGGCCGACGGCTCCTCCGAGAACGTGCTGAGCGGCGGCCGCTTCGGGGATGCTCTCGCAAGGAGCCCCGGCGCCCTCCTGCTGGCCGTGCGCATCGACCGCCTGCCCGGGATCCGGGCCGAGCGGGGAGAGGCGACCGCGGAGAAGCTGGTGCGCAGCCTCGCGCGGGCGCTGAGCTTGCGCTGGGGCCATCCGCTCGGCCGCCTCTCCGCGGACATGCTTGGGATCCTGCTCCCGAAGGAAGCCGGCGCTTCCGCGGCCGCCGAGGCGCAGGGTCTGCGGGACTTCCTGCGCAGGCAATTCCGCTTCACGGTGAGCGTCGGCGCGGCCTTCGTCAGGGACGCCCGGCTCGAGGAGGCGATCGCCGACGGCGAGAAGACGATGCTGGGCGCCTCCGGAGAGGCGGGGCCGGAGCCGGTCTTGGGCGATGGGGCGGGGAGGCGGTCCGCGGCCGCCTCAAGCCTCGCGGAGCGCTACCAGCGGCTCTCCCTGCTCAACCGGGTGGCCGTCGAGCTGTTCTCAAAGGAGGGGCTCGAGGAATCCCTCGCCGCCGCAGGCCACGTGATCCTCGCCCTGACCGGCGCGAAGTATCTGTCCATCAGCCAGGACGGAGCGGGCGGGATCCGGCTCCGGCATCGGCACGGCGACAAGGAGTTCACCGAGGAGAGGATGGCCGAGGCGGAAGGACGCCTCATCGCGCAGGTGCGCCAGGACCGCTCGCCCTTCTGGCTGGTCAGCCGCCGCGCCGGCCTGCACGGCACGCCCATCCTCGGCGGGAGGGGCGGGGCCTCCGCCGAAGGAGTCCTGGTCACCGGGTATCCCAGGGGCGAGCCCCCGGACGCCGACGCGGTGCGCCTGCTCTCGGACATCGCCCTCCTTCTCCACAACGCCTTCGCCGTGGATTCGAGCCTGCGCCAGCAGAAGACCCTCGCCGCGGTGACCGAGCAGTCCGCCGACCCCATCGTCCTGATGGACCTCGAGGGCCGGGTGAGCGCCTGGAGCCGGGGCGCCCGGGAGACCTTCGGCTTCCCGCCGGAGAAGGCCCTCGGCCGGCGCATCGCCGAGTTCCTCATCCCGCCGGACCAGCAGGAGCACTGCGAGCGGGTATGGGCGGAGGCCTCCCGGAAGGGGCTCGCGAGGGAGTTCGAGTGCCTGCTCTGGACGATCGACGCCCAGGCGGTCCCGGTCGAGGCGACCCTGACCCGCATCGAGGACGAGCGGGGCCGCCCCTTCGCGATGGTCGCCGTGATGCGCGACATCAGCCGGCGCAGGGAGATCGAGCGCCTGCGTACGGAGTTCGTGAACATGGTCAGCCACGACCTGCGCACGCCCTTGACCTCCATCCGCGGCTTCGCCGAGACCATGGTCGAGAACTGGAAGGACTTCGACGAGGAGCAGAAGAAGCACTACCTCGGCATCATCGAGCGCGAGTCGAAGCGCCTGGGGAGGCTGGTGAACGATTTCCTCGACGTCGCGAAGCTGGAGGCCGGGGGAGCGCGCATCCGGCGGGGCCCGGTGGACCTGGCGGCCTTGAGCGCCCGGGTGGCGGAGACCTTCCAGGCGCAGGCCGGCGGAGTGGGCATCGAGCTGGCCTTCGAGGAGGGCCTGCCTCCCGTCCCCGCCGACGCCGACCAGGTGCAGAGGGTCCTCGTCAATCTGCTCGGCAACGCGCTCAAGTATTCCCCGGAGAAAGGGGTCGTCCGGGTGCTCGGCCGCAGAGCCGGGGACGACGCGGAGGTGACCGTCGAAGACCAGGGGCCCGGCATCGACGAGGCGGGCCTCAAGCGCCTTTTCGAGAAGTTCTACCGCGCAGGCGACCCGCTCACGCGCCGCCTGCCGGGGACGGGGCTCGGGCTCTACATCGCCAAGACCCTGGTGGAGGCCCATGGCGGCCGCATCCGGGCCCAGAGCGGACCGGGGAAGGGCACCCGCTTCTCGTTCACCCTGCCCCTCGCCGTCCCGGAGGGGGGCTGAGTGAGTGTTGCCCAGGCACGAGAGGATTAGCTAAACTCCCGCCGTGACCATCTCCCAGCTCGTCCGATTCAAGCTCTTGAGCACCCTGCCGAGAAGGCAGCTCCGGCGTCTGCGCGCCCTGGCCGTCACCCGGGAATTCGCCCCCGGCCAGCTCATCTTCAGCAAATGCGAAGCGGCGCGCCACATCTTCTTCGTCGTCTCGGGCCAGGTGCGCATCTACTGCCAATCCGCCGCCCGCAAGCGCAAGACCTACGCCTACCTGGGCCCCGGCTCCATCTTCGGCGAGATGGGCGTCCTGCTCGACTCCCCCCGGACCGCCTCCGCGCAGGCGGTCGGCAAGGCCCGCATCATGGTCGTGCGCGCCAAGGACTTCAAGAACTACCTGCTCTCCGACTCCCAGGCTTCGCTCAAGCTCCTCAAGACCATGGCAGAGCGCCTGCGCCACGCCGACGAGGAGATCGAGGGCCTGCTCTTCCGCAACATCCTCGGACGTGTCTCGAAGGCCGTCCACGACCTGGGCTGCCACTACGGCACCCCGCACCAGAGGGGGCTGCTGCTCAGCCAGCACTACACGCACCAGGAGCTGGCCGACCTGGTGGGCACCACGCGCGAGCCGCTCTCGCGCGCCCTCGCCACCCTCCGCCGCGCCGGCCTCATCGACGTGGACGGCGGGCGGCTCTTCATCCCGAACCGGAAGAAGCTCGAGTCGCTCATCCGGGCCTCCGCCGGCGTCCACTAGGATGGACCCCTACCGCACGCGCTGGTGCGGCGAGCTGACGCTCGCCGACGTCGGCCGCGAGGTCCGCCTGGCGGGCTGGGTGAACGCCCGGCGCGACCACGGCGGCGTGTATTTCTTCGACCTGCGCGACCGCACGGGGGTCGCACAGGTGGTGGCCGACCCGAAGACCCCGGACCCCTTCAAGGCCGCCGAGGGGCTCGGCTCCGAGTTCGTCGTCACCGTCCGGGGCACGGTGGACCGCCGCCCCGCCGGCCGAGAGAACCTGAAGCTCCCGACCGGGCAGGTCGAGGTCCGCGCCAGCGAGATCGTCCTCTTGAGCGCCTCCAAGACCCTCCCCTTCGAGGTCGACGACCAGGCGCACGCGGGCGAGGAGACCCGGCTCAAGTACCGCTTCATCGACCTGCGCAGGCCGAAGATGCAGGCCAACCTGCGCATCCGCCACAAGGCCGCCGCCTCCGCCAGGGCCTTCCTCGACAAGCAGGGCTTCATCGAGGTGGAGACGCCCATCCTGGCCAAGTCCACCCCGGAAGGCGCCCGGGACTTCCTGGTGCCCAGCCGCCTCCAGCCCGGGACCTTCTACGCCCTGCCCCAGTCGCCCCAGATCTTCAAGCAGATCCTCATGATCTCGGGCGTCGAGCGATACTTCCAGTTCTCCCGCGCCTTCCGCGACGAGGACCTGCGCTCCGACCGGCAGCCCGAGCACACCCAGATCGACCTCGAGATGTCCTTCGTCCGCGAGGCGGACGTGCACTCCGTCGTGGAGGGCCTGATGAGCGAGGTGTTCCGCCAGGCGCTCGGCACGGAGCTCAAGACCCCGTTCGCCTCGCTGGAGTTCTCCGAGACGATGGCCCGGTTCGGCACGGACAAGCCGGACCTGCGCTACGGCCTCGAGATCCAGGACCTCTCGGAGCTCTTCAAGAAGAGCGGCTTCAAGGTCTTCGCCGGAGCCGTCCAGTCGGGCGGGGTCGTCCGGGCGCTGCTGGCCTCGGGCCCCAGGACGCTCAACCGCGCGGACATCGACAAGCTCACCGACCTGGTGAAGGCGCTCGGCGCCAAGGGGCTGGCGTGGATCCGCTGGAAGGACGAGGGGGGGAGCCTGCAGGTCGACTCGCCCATCGCGAAGTTCATGACCAAGGAGGAGCTCGCCGCCCTGAGCGAGCGCTTCCAGCCCAAGGCCGGGGACGCCCTGCTCTTCGGAGCCGGCCCCGCGGCGCAGGTCGCAGAGCACCTGGGCGCGCTGCGCAAGGAACTCATCGGGAAGCTCGAGCTCAAGCCTTCCTCCCAGTGGGCCTTCCTCTGGGTCCGGCACTTCCCGCTCCTCGAAAAGGACGCGGAGACCGGGGCATGGACCTTCACCCACAACCCCTTCACCGCCCCGCTCGAGGAGGACATCCCGAAGCTGGACTCCGACCCGGGCGCGGCGCTCTCGCACCAATACGACCTGGTGCTCAACGGGGTGGAGCTGGGCTCCGGCTCGGTGCGCAACCATCGGGTGGACCTGCAGGAGAGGATCTTCTCCCTCATGGGCTACTCCAAGGAGGAGATGCGCGCGCGCTTCGGCCTCCTGCTCAACGCCCTGGATTTCGGCGCCCCGCCGCACGGCGGCATCGGCATCGGCTTCGACCGGCTCTGCGCCCTTCTCTGCGGAGAGGAGTCCATCCGCGAGGTCATCGCCTTCCCGAAGACCAACAAGGGCTTCGACCTCATGAGCGAAGCGCCCTCGGCCGTCTCCGCCAAGCAGATCAAGGAGCTGGGCATCCGCCTCGACTCCTGATGCGGGGAGGACCGGCTTGAAGCGCCTCCTGCTCCCCGCCGCCCTGGCCGCCCTCGTCCTCGCAGCCTACGCCCCGTCCCTCGGCGGGGACTACCTCTGGGACGACGACCTCTACCTCGTCTCGAACCGCGCGCTGGAGGGGCCGGGCGCCCTGAAGCGCATCTGGACCGAGCCGCAGACCCCGCAGTACTATCCGCTGGTCTTCACCTCGTTCTGGCTGGAGCGGAAGCTCTGGGGGCTCAAGCCTTCCGCCACCCGCTCCCTCAACGCCGTGCTCCACGCCGCCGACGCCTGGCTCTTCGGCGCGGCCCTGGCGGCCCTGGGCGTCCCCGGAGCGTGGGCCGCCCCGTTCCTCTTCGCCCTGCACCCGGTGCAGGTCGAGACGGTCGCCTGGATGGCGGAGAGGAAGAACCTGCTCTCGACCCTCTTCTACCTCCTGGCGTTTTTGGCCTATTGGTCGTTCCGGCAGGCGCAGGGGCCGCGCCGCCGACGGCTTTACGCGGTCTCGCTGGGGCTCTTCCTCTGCGCCCTCTGGAGCAAGACCGTCACCTGCAGCCTGCCCGCGGCCATCCTGCTCTGCATCGCCTGGCGGGAGCGCCGAGCGCCGGGCTGGAAGGACCTGAAGCCGCTTTTGCCGTTCTTCGCTCTGGGCGCGGGGCTCGGCGCCCTCACCGTCTGGTACGAGACGCACCGGGTCGGAGCGTCGGGCGCGGCCTGGGCCTTGAGCCCGGCCGCCCGCCTGGCTTTGGCGGGCCGGGTGCCCTGGTTCTACCTCGGGAAGCTCCTGTGGCCCGCTCCCCTCATCTTCATCTATCCCCGCTGGGTCATCGCCCCGTCGAGCCCGGGCGCCTGGCTGCCCCTGCTGGCCCTGCTGGGGACCTTCGCCGCCCTGTGGGCGAAGCGGTCGAACGAGGCCTGCCGGGCCGCGCTCTTCGCGCTCGCCTTCTTCGTCCTCACCCTTTTCCCGGCGCTGGGGTTCTTCAACGTCTACCCCTTCCGCTACTCTTTCGTCGCCGACCATTTCCAGTATCTCGCGAGCCTGGGCCCCATCGCGCTGGCCGCGGCGGCCCTCTCCCTGCTCCCCGCCGGACGGACGGCCGCCGTCGGGATCCTCTCGCTGGCGCTCTTCGCGATGACCTTCGACCGCAGCCGGGCCTTCCACGGCCTGGAGGGCCTCTGGAAGGATACCCTGCGCAAGAATCCCGCCGCGTGGATCGCGCACAACAACCTCGGGAAGCTCTACGTCGAGGCCGACCGCATCGGGGACGGGCTCGGGCACCTGGAAGCCGCGCTCAAGCTGAACCCGGAGGGGGCGGAGACCCTCAACAACATCGCGGTGGCCCTCATCCGCATCGGCCAGCCCCAGCAGGCCGTCAAGATCCTGGGCAGGGCCCTGAAGGTGAAGCCGGAGTACCTGGACGCGAGGTTCAACCTCGGCGTGGCCCTCGACGCGATGAACCTGACCGAGGAAGCCGCCGCCCAGTACGCCGAGGTGCTCAAGGAAGCGCCCTCCCGTTCGGAGGCCCGCTACAATCTGGCGCTGGACATGATGCGGTCGGGCCAGGTCGTGGAGGCCCTGCCCCACCTGCGCAGGGTCGCCGCGGAGAACCCCATCCCTCACGCCTTCAACAACCTGGGCGCCGCGCTCGCGATGCTGGGCCGTCACGACGAGGCGGAGGCGGAGTTCCGACGGGCCCTGTCCTTGGACCCGCGCAACGAGGAAGCGGCGGCCAACCTCCAGCGCCTGCCCCGCAAGCCATGACCTGGGCCGCCGCGCTCCTGCTCGCCGCTCCGGCTTGGGCAGGCCCGGGGCCGAGCTTCCCAGCGTGTAAGCCCAAGACGAGAGAGCAGAAGGCCACCTTCGTGCACGTCTCCGACCTGCACTCGAGCTACAACCCCCTCGGCGCCATCGAGAGCCCCTATGCCCGCATCCGCGGCTACTACGAGAGCGTCCTGAAGGAGCAGCCTTTCACCCTGTTCACGGACGGCGGCGACGCCTACGAGAAGGGCTCGGCGGCGGAGCAGCTCTCCAAGGGGCGCTCCACGCGCGACATCATGCATGCGATGGGTTTCGATGTGCGCATGCTGGGCAACCACGACTTCGCCTGGGGGCCCGACGAGCTCCTGGCGTTTTCACGCGACCCGCGAGCCATCACGCTGGCGAGCAACGTGCGCTATAAGGGCCCCAGTCGGGAGCGGTTCGGCGCGGTGGACTACGCCGAGGTGCAGGTAGGCTGCGTGAAGGTCGGCTGCTTCGGCCTGCTCACCCGGCCTTGGAACGAGCGCAACGAGCAATTCGACGGCCCTTATTCCGACGAGTTCTCCATGCGCTACGACTTCGTCGAGAGGGCGCGGGAGATCGTGGAGGCCCACCGCAAGGATGTCCAGCTCCTGGTCATGCTCAGCCACCTCGGACTCGACGACGACCGCATCGTGGCCCGGGCCGTCCCCGGCATCGACGTCGTGCTGGGGGCCCACACCCACGACGTCCTCTGGGATCCCCAGAAGGAAGGCGGGGCGCTCGTCGTGCAGGCCGGCCATGAGGCCGCCTACATCGCCCGTCTGGATCTGACCTACGACCTCGAGCGCTCCACCGTGTCGGCGGTAAGCTACCGGCTCCTCAAGAATTCCCCCGGGAGCGACTTGCCGGCCAGCCGGAAGCTCGACAAGACCGTTCGGAAGGTCCTCAAGGAATACGCGCCCCGGCTGCGCGAGAAGGCCGCCGAGCTCAAACAGAGCCGCGACGCCGCGGGCATCGGAGAGATCGCCGCCCGGGCGGCCCGGGCCGTTCTGAACGTCGACGCCGTCCTCATCGACACGGGGACGGTCTGGACGACCTGGACGGCCGGCGCTTTAGACCAGCAGGACCTCTACGAAGCCTTCAAAGTCGAGCGCCAGCCGCCGGACACGCCGGGCTTCAACAGCTTCTACACGGCCGAGGTCTCCGGCGCCGAGCTCATCGGCCTGAGGGCCGGTCTGTCCTATTCCGGTCCGGAGGCGATCGACCCTGGAGGCTCCTACCGGCTGGCCCTGCAGAAGAGCCTGGCGGCGACGCTGGCCGGGGCGAAGCCCGCAGGCGAAGCCTGGACGGTGCTGGACGCCTATGCCGCGATGAGGACGAAGAGCTGTCTGTATCTCGATGTCGAAGAAACGCTTGAAGACTGCCGCCGTCCCTGAGCCCGGCCGCCGGCGCCTGCTCGCGCTGGCGCTGGGGCTGGGCGCGCTCTGCTGGTTGAGCGTCCTTCCGGGCATCCTGTTCTGGGACAGTGAAGTCCTCATCCTCAACAACGTCTTCCTGAGGAGCTTCGAGTATCTCGGAAAGATCTGGACGACCTCGGTGACGGCGGGCGGCGGCGAGATCAACAACTACTACCGCCCGTTCCCGGTGACCCTGCTGCTGCTCCAGTACCAGCTCTGGGGGCCGAGCCCGGTCGGCTATCACGCCGTGTCGGTGCTTCTGCACCTGCTCGCGACGGCCCTGCTCTTCCTCTGGACGGAGAGGGTGTCCGGGAGCCGGAAAACGGCGTTCCTGACGAGCGTGCTCTTCTGTTTGCACCCGGTGCAGAATGAGACGGTCAACTACGTGGACCACTTCGAGGGCATCCTGGCGCTGGTGTTCGGGCTCTGCGCCCTGCTGGCCCGGGAGGGGGGAAGGAGACTGCTCTCGCTCGCGGCCCTGGCCTTGAGCCTGCTCTGCAAGGAGGAGGGGGCGGTGTTCTTCCCCATCCTGGCCTTGCGCGAGCTCTTCCTCGTCGAGGAGAAGCCTTCGCTCAAGGCCCTGCTGAGACTCTGGCCGGAGGCCCTGCTCTTCGGCGTCTACGCGGGCCTGCGCCTGAGCGTGTTCAACTTCCTCGACCTGCCGGTCACGGCCTTCGGCGCCCAGAAGGGAGCCTACGCCGGCCTGCCCCTGCGCCTGCTGACCTTCGCGAAGGCTTTGACGACCTACCTGGGCCTCTTCGTCTTCCCGGCCGGCCTGCACTTCGACCGGGACATGGCGCCGGTCGCGTCCTTGGCGGACCTCTCGGCCTGGGGCGCGCTCGCCTTGGACGGTCTCGTGCTGGGGGGGCTGTGGCGCTTGAGCGGGCGCGCCGGGCGCTGGGGCCTCCTGTGGTTCTTGTGCGGGCTCCTGCCCTACTGCGGGCTTTTGCCGTTCAACAACATCCTGGCCGAGCATTTCCTCTACATCCCCTCGGCGGGGCTCCTGCTCACCGCGGCCCTGCTCCTCGAGCGCCTCCTGAAGGACGCCGCGAGGACGGCCGCGCTCGCCGCGGTCTGCGGGGTCTTCCTGTGGCAGAACACGGCCTACAACCGGGTCTGGCAGTCGGACGAACGGGTGTACCTGAGGACGCTCTCGGGGAATCCGAAGAGCTTCCGGGCCGCCAACAATCTGGGGACGGTCTACTTCAAGCAGAAGCGGCTCGCCGAAGCGCGGCAGGCCTTCGGGCTCTCCCTGCAGGCCAACCCGGCCTATCCTCCGGCGCTCAACAACCTGGGCGCGACGGCCGAGGCGGAGGGGAAGCTGGGAGAGGCGCTGGAGTGGTACCTGAGGTCCGCGGCGGCCCAGGAGAGCTATGCCCTGGCCCACAAGAACGCGGCGGGAGCGCTCCAGCGGGCCGGCCGCCTCGCCGAGGCGGAAAGCTACGCGCGCACGGCCCTGCGCTACCATCCGGAGTACATGGAAGCCTGGCACATCCTGGGCATCACGCTCTTCCAGCAGGGACGGAGGCAGGAAGGGCTGGACTGCCTGCTCAAGGCGCGCTCCATCGGGGAGGATCTGGACTTGAACCGGAATCTGGCTATCGTGTATAAGACCTTAGGCGAGCCTGAGAAGGCCGAAGCCGCCAGGCGGCGCTACGAGGCGATGGGCGGGAAATAGGAGAGGTGAGATGAAGATCAAGGCCGTCGACTGCTTGGAGTGGAAGGCGCCGAACAAGCCGGGCGAACTGCTGCGGTTCGCGGCGGCGTTCAAGAAGAAGGGCGTGGACATGGACATCCTTTGGAACTGCGGGCCCCACGGGCTCATCGGCGGGGCGGCGAAGAAGCCGGCGAAGCTGGCGGCCGCCCTCAAGGAACTGGGCGTGCAGGCCCAGGCCTGCACGGGCTTCCACATCATGGGGAAGGACAAGGCGGGCGCGCTGGTGAAGGTGTTCGAGAAGCTCTCCGCCGCCGGGATCAACGTGGATTTCTGCACGGCGCTCGCGGCGAAGGGGAAGTTCGCGGCCGTCGTGTGGGTGAAGGACGGGGACGTCGCGATGGCCCGGAAGGCTTTGAAGGCCTGAGTCTCACCGCCGCAACTAGAAAGCCCTCGTCCTCTGCGCCGGCGCCGCGTTCCTCGGCAAGAGACCCTGACCGCAGTCCTGAGCATGCGACTTCATGACTTGGGAGGGTTTCAGCATCGAAGAAGCTGAATAGGGCATGCCAGAATATAGTCTACTAATGCATCACTAGTATAATGTCGGCCCAAGTAAATCGAAAAGATTGCGCAGGTTAGCGGGTAGATGGATGTCCGTTGCGGAGAAACCGTCGGTCACACGTTATTACCATGCTGGTAGGTCTGCCATGTATTTCGCTGATGAAATAGTTTCTGTGCCCCCCCAAACGGCACCATGAAGCGTCATGAGATTTTTAATGAATTCAAGTGCTGGGAGGGATATTGCGACTCTTCTTTTACAGTGAATTTCATTGGAGTGATGACAAGAATTGCGCACCAGCACTGTTTTTCTGTTGCGAGATCATCTCTTGGGAAATCAGGACGAAAGCTCGTACACACGGACTATCCATTGCCTTCAGAGAGCTATTTTGAATTCATCAGTATCTTGGAATCTGTTGTTCAAGCAACGGAAGGATTCACAATGGTGGAGCTTGGGGCAGGCATGGGTACTCAAATTGTTAATGCAGGCGTTGCAGTCAGGTCTTACCATCGACAGGCGTTCCCATGCAAATTGATTGCCGTGGAAGCTGAGCCGACGCATTTCGAATGGATGAAGCAGCACATGCTAGACAATGATCTGGACCCTAATCAGCATCGATTGATCGAGGCGGCCATAAGCGATAAAGATGGCGTTGTTGAATTCAATATAGGATTTCCAGAGTGGTATGGCAGCGCAATCGTCGATGCGCCGCACTTTAGTCCGGCAAAACAGGCTTATTGGCGGTTAAGGAAATTGTACGCTAAAATATTTGGAAGAAAATGCACATTAACTGATTATTGGACGGGGAGTCAGGCAACTGGGAAATATTATACGCGGGAAGTTAAAGCAATGAGCCTGAATACTTTGTTGCGTTCTTTGGACCTTGTGGATCTCATACATTCCGATGTGCAGGGAGCAGAACTTCGAGTATTTGAGTCGTCCATAGAGCAGGTCAACATGAAAGTCAAAAAAATCCACATCGGTACCCATAACCTCGATGCGGAGGGCCGATTGCGCACGTTATTCCGCGGCATGGGGTGGAATTGCCTATATGATTATCCAGGCATGAATGAATGCCGCACTCCGTATGGTACTGTTAAATTCCAGGATGGAATTCAGGTCTGGCGCAACCCCAGGATCTTGAATATCCGCTCAAGCTAGAGCTCGCCTCACTGACATCTCGACGGTTTGCGCTCGTGTCCGTGTCTGGGGGTTTCCCGTGGAAAATGCAGAAGAGGCGGTCAGGTGCGGACTGATTTCGCGAGGCTCTTCCGGTAAGCCCGAGGCTTCCCAGCCACGGCGGCATGGAGCGCGGCGGACTTCAAGGGATACTTCTCAGGACTCATCAAGGATTCGTGCTCCAGATCGACATCCAGATCCGGCCAATGCAGATGATGCCCTGGACTTCAGCGATCGGAGTACCCGCGCCGCGCGCTCGTGATTTCATCTGAAGGGATTGTACCATGCCGGCATAAATGAAAATCCCGCCTCGGGGGCGGGACTTTCGAGATGGTGGAGGTGCCGGGGCGAGTTGCGCAACTGGCTCAGGACGGAGGGGGAATGCATCTCGGCGGGCGCGCGAACTTTCATATAATCAGTTGATAATCATGGCGAACATGCACGACCTCTATGTAATCGCAGGCCCCAACGGCTCCGGGAAGACGACCTTCGCCCGGGAGTTCCTGCCGCATTTCGCGAAGTGCGCTGAGTTCGTGAACGCGGACCTTATTGCTGGTGGGTTGTCGCCGTTTTCTGCGGAAACGGCCGCCATGGAAGCCGGTCGGATCATGCTCAAACGGATCGAAGAACTCGCTTCGAGCCGACGCGACTTCGCTTTCGAGACCACGCTTGCCGGCAGGGGGTATCTGTCCCTCTTCCGCAGGCTCAAGCGGAAGGGCTACAAAGTCCATCTACTCTACCTGTGGCTGCCCGGCGTCGAGCTCGCCGTTCAGCGAGTCAGAGACAGAGTGCGCCGGGGAGGGCACAACGTGCCTGAAGGCGATATCCGGCGCAGATTTGGCCGCGGTCTGAAGAATCTGTTTTCCGAATACCGCCCGCTGCTGGACACGTGGACGATCCTCGATAATTCGGGCGGCAGCCCGCGGCTCATCGCCCACGAGCGCGGAAACTCTCTAAAAATTATCGATGCCGCATTGTTCCAGCAAATCGAGAAGAGTTTGGAGCTGCCATGAATAAGCGAAGGCGCGGGATTCCTCAGGATGCCCTCAAGGCCGAGAAGGCTCTCAGGATCGCGGTAGCGAACGTGATCGAAGAGCACCGGCAGAGCGGAGACCCCATCGTCGTTTGGAAGAACGGGAAGGTGGTCAGGATCCCAGCCAAGCGGGCCCATCGTTCAAAATAGCCGGTCAGGCGCTCCGCTCGTCAGTTTCAGAGTGCGGCCGAAAGCAAAGAGAGAGCTGATTCATTCAGCTCTCTCTTTGTCTGTGTGTGCGGCTGAAGTCAACGACGAGATGGTGGACGTGACAGGGATCGAACCTGCGACCTCTTCCTTGCGAAGGAAGCGCTCTCCCAGCTGAGCTACACGCCCGCTATAGTTGCGTATTACACTTGCTGCGGGCGAACCCTACGCCGCAGGCGTAGGGCA
>DMEZ01000010.1:0-4187 GCA_003450735.1 Elusimicrobiota bacterium
CGATGTTGGCGAAGCTCCAGGGCAGCAGGAACTTCCAGTTGAAGTCCATCAGCCTGTCGACCCTCAGGCGCGGGAACGTCCAGCGGAACCACAGGAAGCAGAAGATGAGCCCGATCGTCTTGCCCAAGAACCAGGCCCAGCTCGGGATGACGCGCAGGAAGGGCAGGGGCGCCCCCCCTCCGCCCAGGAAGAAGGTGGCCAGCAGCATGCAGGAGAGCAGGAGGTAGCCGTACTCGGCCATGAAGAACATGGCGAACTTGATGCCCGAGTACTCGGTGTTGAAGCCGCTGACCAGCTCCGACTCGGCCTCCGGGATGTCGAAGGGGGTGCGGTTGGTCTCGGCCACGGAGGCGATGAGGAAGATCAGGAAGGCGAGCTGGCCGACCACCGGGTAGAATATGAACCACCTGGGGATGAAGCCGAGCCAGGCGCCCTGCTGGGCCGCGACGATCTTGGTCAGGTTGAGGGAGCCGGCGAACATCAGGATGGGCACGATGGAGAAGGCCCGGGGGAGCTCGTAGCTGACGAGCTGGGCGGCCGAGCGCAGCCCGCCGAGCAGGGAGTACTTGTTGGCCGAGCCCCAGCCGGCCATCATGATGCCGATCACCGAGATGCCGGCCATCGCGAACACGTAGAGGGTGCCGATGTCGATGTCCGCGGCCGCGAGCTCGCGGCCGAAGGACACGGGGGCGAAGGCGACGAGGGCGGGCACCAGGGCCACGGTCGGGGCGAGGAGGTGCACCCAGGGGTCGGCGGCGGCCGGGGTGATGTTCTCCTTGAGAAGGAGCTTGATGCCGTCGGCGACGGTCTGCAGCCAGCCGTGGAAGCCGCCGGTGCGCATGGGCCCGAAGCGCGACTGCATGTGGGCCGAGATCTTGCGCTCCCACCAGACGATGACGATGGGGGCCAGGATGAACACGACCATGACGGCGACGACCTTGGCGAGCACCCACACGCCCTCGGCCGCCTCGTTCGGGAGCCCCAGAGAAGCCAGCAGGATAAAGAGGCGGGCGTCCGCCAGCCGGATCCAGGAGGAGAGCTCCCCCACGCCGAGGGCGAAAGCCAGCCCGGCGAGGAGGAGGCCCGCGAGCATCAGCGCCGCCCGCTGGGTGCGCGGCCTCGACCACGGGTCGGCCCAGAGTTCGGTCGGCCAGCAGCGCCCCTGGAGCAGGGTCACGCCCGGCTGCTCGGCGAAAACCGGCGTCGGGAGGACGATCTTGGGCTTCTCCGGGGCCGGCGCTGGCTTCGGGGCGTCGCTCACCGGTCCACCTCCCCCAAAACGATGTCGAGGGAGCCGAGCATGGCGATGACGTCGGCGAGCTTCTGGCCGACGAAGAGCTCCTGGACGATGGCGAGGTTCGCGAAGCTCGGGGCCCGCACGTGCAGCCGGTAGGGCATGGCCGTCCCGTCCGAGACCACGTAGATCCCCAAGTCGCCGCGGGAGCCCTCCACGTGCGCGTAGGCCTCGCCCGGAGCGGGCTTGAGGAGCTTCGGGATCTTCGCCATCACCTCGCCTTCCGGCAGGCCCTCCAGGGCGGCCTCGACGATCTTCGCCGACTCGCGCATCTCCCGCACGCGGCAGTGGTAGCGATCGAAGCAGTCGCCGGCCTTCCCGAGGGCCATCTCGAAGGGGTATCCCTCGTAGCCGCAGTGCGGCGCCCACTTGCGCACGTCGTAGGGCACGCCGGAGGCGCGCAGGTTGGGCCCCGAGAGGCCCCAGGCCAGGGCTGTCTCGGCTGAAATGACCCCGATGCCCTGGGTCCGGTCGAGGAAGATGGGGTTGTAGGTGAGCAGGGTGTCGTACTCGCAGAGGCGGGGCTTGAAGTAGGCGAGGAACTCCCGGGCCTTCGCAGCCCACTCCGGCGTGATGTCCGCGGCCACTCCGCCGATGCGGATATGATTGTAGGTGAGGCGCGCGCCGCTCGACATCTCGAAGAGGTCGAGGATCATCTCCCGCTCCCGGAAGGTGTGCAGGAAGGGCGTGGCGGCGCCGATGTCGATGCCGTAGGTGCCCACGAAGAGGAGGTGGCTGGCGATGCGCTGGAGCTCGCAGTGGATCACGCGCAGGGCGTCCGCCCGCGGCGGGGCCTGCACCCCCATCAGCCGCTCGACGGCCAGGCTGAAGGCCAGGTTGTTGGTCATCGCCGAGCAGTAGTCCCAACGGTCGCTGAAGACGACGCCCTGCGGGTAGGTCCGCGTCTCGAGGAGCTTCTCGGTGCCGCGGTGCAGGTAGCCGATGTCGGGCTCGGCCTTGACGATGACCTCGCCCTCGATGGTGAGGCCGACCCGCAGGACCCCGTGCGTGCTCGGGTGCTGGGGCCCCATGTTGACGAAGAGCTGGTCCGTCTTGTGGGCCGAGCGGGTGGGGACGGCGGGCGGGGTCCGGGTCATCAGTCGAAGCGGTCCTTCACGTGAGCGTAGTCCTTGCGCAGGGGGTGGCCCTGCAGGAAAGCGGGGGTCAGGATCTTGCGGAGGTCCGGATGGCCCTCGAAGACGATGCCGAAAAGGTCGAAGACCTCGCGCTCCTGCCAGTCGGCCGCCTTGAAGAGCCCCGCCAGACTCGGCAGGCGGCCGCCCTCCCGGGGCAGGTCCGTCTTGAGGAACACCTTCAGCTTCTCGGAGGGATGCGTCAGGCAGTAGACGACGGTCATCTCGTCGCGGCAGCGGAAGCCCGCGGCCGGAGCCGCGGCGGCCTGGGCGGACGCCTCCCTGCGCAGGGCGTTGAAACCGGGCGCGCGCACGAAGCCCTCGCGCGAGACGGGGCCCTTCCAGTCCACCGCGCTGACCATGTCCAGGTAGGAGAAGCCCAGCTCCTTGAGGTAGCGGACGAGGCCCAGCAGGTCGCCGGCTGAGACGCGCAGGGTCGGGTAGTCTTTGACCGGGTCCGCCTTGTCGGCCCTGGGGAACTTGGCGAGGGCCTTGGCCAGCACTTCCTCGGCGGTCATGGCCGCGCCCCCAGGTCGCGGGCGCCCCGCTCCTGCTGGAGCGCGGCCCCGCCGGTGTTCCTGAGCTTCATCTCCCGGATGCGCTCCTGCAGCTTCAGGATGGCGAAGTAGAGCGACTCCGGGCGCGGCGGGCAGCCCGCGACATAGACGTCGACGGGGATGATGCGGTCGACGCCCTTCACCACCGAGTAGGAATCGTGGTAGGGGCCGCCGCAGTTGGAGCAGGATCCCATCGAGATGACGAAGCGCGGCTCCGGCATCTGATGGTAGATCTGGACGATGGGGTCGGCCATCTTCTTGGTCACCGTGCCCGCGACGATCATCAGGTCGGCCTGGCGCGGGCTGGGCCTCATGAAGATGCCGAAGCGGTCGAGGTCGAAGCGGGAGGCCGCGGCGGCCATCATCTCGATGGCGCAGCAGGCCAGGCCGAAGGTGACGGGCCAGACCGAGGACTGGCGGCTCCAGTTGATGATCGCGTCCGCGGTCGTCAAGACCCCGGCCCCTCCGGGCAGGACCTCGCAGGCGTCCGCGAACTTGTCGAGCACGATCCCCATGTCAGGAGTCCCCGAACTCCCAGGCCAGCGCCCCCTTCTTCCAGGCGTAGACGAGCCCGAAGAAGAGGATGCCCAGGAACACGAACATCTCGAGAAGGACCGCCGGCCCTCCGTCCCGGCCGCCGACGATGACGGCCCAGGGGTAGACGAAGAGGAGCTCCACGTCGAAGATGACGAAGAGCAGGGCGAAGAGGTAGAACCGGATGTTCGTCTTGACCTCGGTCGTCCCGAAAGCGTCCATGCCGCACTCGTAGGTCGAGTTCTTCACCTTGTCCGGAAGGGAGGGGCGCAAAAGCTGGGCGAGGATGAGCAGGACGGCGGCGAAGAGCACGTCCACCAGGACGAAGGCGAAGATCGTCGCGTAGTCGAGCATCATGGCCGCTTCTCCTGCACGAGGACCTTGAAGGCCTCGCCCATCCCGCCGGGATGCAGAAGGGTCTTGATGCGGTTGCGCTCCGCGTAGGCCGCCGCGCCCTGCCCCTCGGGCAGGCGGGCGAGGACGCCGCGGTCGAGCAGGAAGCGCCCGAGCGTCTGATAGGACGCTTCGTGCAGGCCGTGGAGGCGCCCCTCCGCGACGAGGGCGGCGAAGTCGACCGAGGCGGTCAGGTCCTGCCGGCCCGGACGCTCGAGCACATCCATGCCCGTCGCGTGGCGGTAGAAGCAGCGGGGCGGGGTCGGGCCGGCCTTG
>DMEZ01000010.1:4241-38846 GCA_003450735.1 Elusimicrobiota bacterium
GGGGCGGGGTCGGGCCGGCCTTGCCGCCGTAGTCCACCGTGATGAGGGCTCCCGCCTCGATCTTGGAGGCGGCGAGGCGCACCCAATCCCGGGCGGCGAGGCTCAGGGAGTCCTTCTCGCCCTCCTGCAGGCGGTGGGCGGACTTCGCCGCCTCCCGGGCCACCTCGGGGGAGGAGCACTCCCCGAGGACGGGGCGCAGGGCCCCGTCCCGGCGCTCGACGAAGACCTCCCAGACCTTCCCGTCTCGCTTCTCGAGGACGTGGAAGGGCAAAGCGTCCACCAGCTCGTTGGAGAGGAGCACGCCCCGGAAGGGCGGGACGTCCTCGAGGCGCGTGAATCCCATCGCGCGCCCCGGCTCCACCGGGAGGCTCACGAGGCTCTCCAGGAGCAGGCGTTCCACCCTCTCGACCAGCACGACGCGCAGGAGCGCGTGCCAGCGCGGGTGGCGCGCCTTGAGGGCCCCGAGCAGCTGCCGCGCGAGCCGGCCGTCCCCCGAGCCCATCTCCACCAGGGTGAGCGGCGCGCGGAGGCCGCCTCCGGCCGCCGCCTCCAGCCGAGCGCGGACATCGTCGGCGAGGGCCTCGGCGAAGGCCGGGTGCAGCTCCGGCGCGGTGAAGAAGTCCTCCCCGGGGGCCCGGCGGACGTAGAAGCCCTCCGCCGGGCCGTACAGTGCCTCCTCCATGAAGTCACGGAACGTCATGGGGGCGGCCCTGCCGGCCCGTGCGGCGGGCTTCGAGTCGCGCATGGAATCGGCGGCTTCCCGCACGGGAAGCCGCGCTTTGGCCCGGTTAGACCAAGTCTTCGGCGCCGAGGGTCTTCTTCTTGCCTTCCGCCTTGACCTTCTCGACGGATGAGAGGACGATCTGGCTGATCTTGCTGGAGAGGGCTTCGATGTAGTCTCCGCCGGTGCGCAGTTCTTTTTCCTTCACCATCTTCTTGATCTTGCTGACGACGACGAGTGACTCGGCCATTCTCTCGTTGACTCCTTGTCTTGCGTCGATTTACTCAAGCTTGGCGCGGGCTGGGATCGAACCAGCGACCTAGCGCTTATGAAACGCCCGCTCTAACCGCTGAGCTACCGCGCCCTTGGAACGGCCAGCCATTCTAGCAAGTTTTCAGGCGCCGCGCAGGCGCCGGATCTCCGCCGAGAGGGCCGGGACCAGCTTGACGAGGTCGCCCTGCACGGAGAAGGTGGCGAGCTTCATCATGGGGCAATCGGGGTCCTGGTTGATCCCCACGATCACCTCGCTGGAGCGCATCCCCGCCAGGTGCTGGATCTGCCCCGAGATGCCGCAGGCCACGTAGAGGCGCGGCCGGATGGAGCGCCCGGTGAGGCCCACCTGGTGCCGGTAGGGGATCCAGCCCGCGTCCACCGCGGTCCGGCTCGCCCCCACGGCCGCGCCGAGGAGGGCGGCGAGTTCCCTGAGGGGAGCGAAGCCCTCCGGCCCGCCGAGCCCGCGCCCGCCGGAGACGACCTTGTCCGCTCCGCCGAGTTCGATCTCGGCGGCGGCCTCCGGGACGAAGGAGAGGACGCGGGCCTTCGAAACGGCGGCGGGCGCGCTCCTCCTGAGGATCTCCGCCTTCTTCTGCCCCGGAACGGCCCGGGGGAAGGCCATGGGCCGCAGGGTGGCGAGGGCGGGCCAGCGTCCCACAAGGATCTCGGCGACCGCGTTGCCGGAGCAGATCGAGCGCTCGGCCAGGAGGCGTCCCTCGGGGTCGAAGCGCAAAGTCAGGGCGTCCGAGACGAGGCCCGCGCGCAGGGCGACGGCGAGCCGGGGCGCCAGCGAGCGGCCGAACACGGTGCCGGGCAAGAGCACGGCCCGCGGCGACTCCGCCTCCAGGACGGGCTTCAAGGCGGCTTCCCAAGCGTCTTCGGGAGCCCCCGCGAGCGAAGGGCCCTCGAGGAGGAGGAGGCGGTCGGCCCCCAGGGCCGCGGCGGCCTCGGCCTCGGCGCCGTCGGCCAAGAGCAAGGCGAGCGGCTCGCCGCGGGAATCCGCCAGCGCGCGGCCGGCCCCCAGGAGCTCGGCCGTCGCCGGGCAGAGCGCGTCTGCGACGCAGAGGATGCCTTTCGGGTCGGCGCTCATAGGAGCTTCATCTCCTTGAGCTTCTCGGCGAGGGCGCGGGCCTTCTCCTCTGGGGTGTTCCCCGGGATGGAGACTCCCCCCGCGCGAGGCGGGACGGGAGCCGTCTTCACGACCGAGGTGGCCGCGCTCTTGCCGTAGAGCGCCGCGTCGGCGCCGAGGTCGGAGGCGCCCCAGCGGGGGATCTGCGCCTTCCGGGCGGCCATCTTGCCCTTCAGGGAAGGCAGGCGCGGCTCGTTGATCTCCTTGGTGAGGGTCAGGACGGCGGGGAAGCTCAGCGCCAGGGTCTCGACCCCGCCTTCGAGCGCGCGCTCCACCGTGAGGGAGGTCTCGGAGACCTCGACGACCTTCCGGACCGCGCAGGCGCTCGGCCAGCCGAGCCAGGCGGCCAGGGCCGGGCCGACCTGCCCGGATTCGCCGTCGTTGGTCTTTTTGCCGCAGAGGACGAGCTGGACGGGAGCCGCTGCCGAGAGCTTCCGGACGGCCAGGGAGAGCAGGTAGGCGCTCGAAACGGGGTCCCCGCCCGCGAACGCCTCGTCGCAGAGCAGGACGGCCGACTCGACGCCCAGGGAGAGCACGGAGCGCAGCGGCTCCTCCGAGGCGGGGGTCCCCAGACTCAGCGCGGCCGTCTTCGAGCCCGGCACGCGCTCCTTGAGCCGGAGCGCCTCCTCCACCGCGTATTCGTCCAGGGGGCTCGGCGAGAGCGGCTGGCCCTCCGGCCGGAGGGCGCCGCTCGTCGAGGAGACCGTCCCCTTGACGCAGACCAGCAGGTTGAGCGGCATCAGCCCTCCCCCCCCTGCGAGGCCGCTTCCTTGATCATCATCATCGAGATCTCGTTGCGCTGGATCTGGTTGGCGCCCTCGTAGATCTGGGTGACCTTCGCGTCGCGCATGAACTTCTCCACGGGGAAATCCCGCATGTAGCCGATGCCGCCGCACATCTGCACGCAGTCGGTCGTGACCTTCATGGCGGTGTCGGAGCAGAACACCTTCACCATCGCGGACTCCTTCGTCCAGCGCCGGGTCTTGAGCTTGCGCATCGCGTCGTAGACCGGGAGGCGTTCCTTGAGCGCGAGCTCGATGGCCGGCTTCATCGCGGCGTCCATCGCGCGCGCCGTGGCGTAGAGCAGGGCCCGCCCGGCCTCGATCTGCGTCGCGCAGTCGGCCAGCATGTGCCCGATGGCCTGGAAGCTCGAGATGGCCTGGCCGAACTGCTTGCGCACGCGCACGTAGGCCAGGGTCTCGTCGAGAGCGCCCTGGGCGATGCCGAGGGCCTGCGCCCCGATGCCGGGCCGGGACATGTCGAAGGTGCCCTGGGCGACGAAGAGGCCGTAGCCTTCCTTATAAAGGAGGTTGGCGGCCGGAACGCGGCAGTCCTTGAAGACGAGCTCGTAGGTCGGGTTGGCCCGGATGCCCATCTTCTCTTCCTTCTTGCCGAAGCTGAAGCCGGGGGCGCCCTTCTCGACGACGAAGGCGGAGATGCCGCGCGGGCCCCGGGCGGGGTTCGTGGAGGCGAACACCACGTAGACGTCGGCCTCCTTGCCGGTCGAGCAGAAGTTCTTGATCCCGTTGAGGACGTAGTGGTCCCCGTCCTTGAGGGCCGTGGCCTTGGTCGCGGTCGCATCCGAGCCCGCCTCGGGCTCGGTGATGTTGAAGGCGCCGAGCTTCTTGCCCGAGGCCAGGTCGGGCAGGAAGCGCTCCCGCTGCTCCGCGCTGCCGAAGAGCAGGATGGGGAGAGAGCCCAGCGACGAGGTGCCCAAGGGCATGGCGATGCCGCCGCAGGCCTTGGAGATCTCCTCGAAGGCGAGGGAAAGCTCGAAACAGCCGCCGCCCAGGCCGCCGTACTGTTCGGGGAGGTAGAGGCCGAAGAGGTCGGCCTTGCGGAACTCCTCGACGACGGGCCAGGGGAACTCCTCGGTCTTGTCGTAGTGCTCGCGCACCGGCTTGACCTTCTTCACGGCGATCTGGCGCGCGAGGGAGACGATCTCCTGCTGGGTCTCGGTCAATCCATAGTCCATGGGGGTCTATTCCTTCTCGATCCTCTCGAGAGCGTCCTTGGCGGCCGCCTGCTCCGCCTCCTTCTTGCTCTTGCCGTGCCCGGAGCCCAGCACCCTCGCCCCGAACTGCACCTTCACCGCGAAGGTCTTGTCGTGGTCGGGCCCCGTGGTCTTGACCATCTTGTATTCGGGCGGGGTCTTGTGCTTCTTCTGCACGATCTCCTGCAGGCGGCTCTTGAAGTCGGCCTCATCCACGCCCGAGACCTCCTCCTTCAGCCAGCCCGTGACCATGTCCGAGGCGGCCTTGTAGCCCGCATCCAGGTAGACCGCGCCGATGACCGCCTCCAAAGCATTGGCCAGGATGCTGGCTCGTTCCCGCCCGCCGGTCGACTCCTCCCCCGAGCCGAGGCGCAGATGCGGCCCCAGCCTGACGCGCTGGGCCCAGCGCGTCAAGGTCGGCCTGGAAACGAGGACCGCCTTCCTTTTGGAAAGGCGGCCTTCGTCCTCATCGGGATAGTGTTCGAAGAGCCGGTGGGCCGTGACGGCCGCCAGCACGCTGTCGCCGAGGAACTCGAGCCGCTCGTTGTGCCGGCGGTCGTTCTTCTCGAAGGCGTACGACTTGTGCGTCAGCGCCTCCTCGAGGAGCTCCGGCCGCCGGAAGCGGTGGCCCAGGACGCTCTCGAGGGAGTCCTGCATCCTAGGGCCCGCGCTTACTTCTTCGCGTGGGCCTTGATGTAGTCGATGGCCTGGCCGACCGTCTGGATCTTCTCGGCCTGCTCGTCCGGGATCTCGGTGTCGAACTCCTCCTCGAGAGCCATCACGAGCTCGACGGTGTCGAGCGAATCGGCGCCCAGATCGTTGACGAAGTGGGCCTGCGGGGTGACCTCGCCGGCGTCGACGCCCAGCTGCTCGACGATGATCTTCTTCACCCGGTCCTCGTAGTTGTTGTCAGCCATCCTTCCTCCGGTCCGTTCCGTCTAAAGATGAAGCCCGCCGTTGACGCCGAGCACCTGCCCCGTGACGAAACGGCTCGAGTCCGAGGCCAGGTACAGCACCGCTTCGGCGACGTCTTCCGGCCGACCCATGCGTCCCAGCAACGAGCGCTCCAGCATCCGGCTGCGCGCTTCCTCCGGCATCGCGCCCGTCATGTCCGTCTCGATCAACCCCGGCGCGACGGCGTTGACGAGGATGTCGCGGGAGGCCAGCTCCCGCGCACAGGCCTTGGTCAAGGCGATGAGGCCGCCCTTCGAGGCGGCATAGTTCGCCTGGCCCGCGTTGCCCGTCTGGCCGGACACGGACGCGATGTTGATGATGCGTCCGGACCGCGCCTTCAGCATCGCGTGCAGGACCGCCTTCGTGAACAGGAACGCGCCTTTCAAGTTCACATCGAGGACCAGGTCCCAGTCTTCCTCGCTCATGCGCAGGAGGAGCCGGTCCCTGGTCAGCCCCGCATTGTTGACCAATATATCAATTTTGCCGAAATTCTCCAACGAAACCGCGGCCGCCCGCTCGCAGTCGGCCAGGCTGGCGACCGAGCCCTGGAAACCGAGGGCCCGGGCTCCGGACTCCTCCGAGACGCGGGCCGCGGTCTCGGCCACGGAGGGATCGCGGTCGAAGAGGAGCACGCCGGCCCCTTCCCGCGCGAAGAGGCCCGCGATCGCGCGGCCGATGCCGCGGGCGGCTCCGGTGACGATGGCCGCGCGTCCCTCCAAGCGCTTCACAAGGGCCTCGCGGCGTCCATGCTGGTCTTGAAGTCCTGGATGCTGCCCCGGACGTCCTCGTTCATGCCCGAGGCCGCGATCTCGGCGGCCAGCCTCGCCGCCGCGGCGATCTCCTCCGCGCCGCGCCCGCGGCAGTGCACCACCGGAGCCTCGAGCCCGAGCAGGGTGGAGCAGAAACCCTCCCCCGACGTCCAGCGCCCGCGCAGGCCTTCCAGAGCCGGCCTGAGCAGGGCCGCGCCGAGCTTGGCGAGCCTTCCTCCGGCGAGGGCCTCCTCCAGGCTCTGAGCGAAGGCGGCGGCCGTCCCCTGAAGGGTCTTCCGGCATACGCTGCCCGCGTAACCGTCGCAGACGACCACATCGGCCTTCCCGAGGGCCACGTCCCGCCCGTCCACGGCCCCGGCGAATTCGAGGCCGGAGTACTTGAGCAGGGGCAGGGCCTCGCGCACGGTCTCGTTGAGCGTCCCGGCCTCTCCGGTCGAGAGGAGCCCGACCTTGGGCGAGGAGATCCTGAGGACCCGCCGGGCGTAGGCCGCGCCGAGGAGGCCGAACTGGAGGAGGTGCCAGGGCTTGCAGTCCGCGTGGACGCCCGCGTCGAGCAGCAGCGCCCTCCCCCGGGAGGTCCCCAGCCGGCAGGCGAGCGGCGGCTTCAGCACGCCGGGCAGGCGCTTCACGTTCCAGGACGCGGCCAACACGACGGCCGCGAGGTTCCCGGAGGAGAGCAGGGCCTCCGCCTCCCCGCGGGAGACGGCGCCCGCCGCCAGCAGGAGCGAGGACCTCGCCTTGTCACGGCAGGCCGCCGCCGGGTCCTCCTCGAGGCCGATGGCCTCGGGGGCGTCAACGACCCGGACCCGGGCGTCGCGCTCCGGCACGGAGCAGGCCAGGAGGGCTCGGCGGAGGTCCTCGGCGGGCCCGAACAGGAGGATCTCCGCCCCGTCGCGGGCGGCCTGGGCGGCCCCCCGGACGGTCTCCTCGAGGGAAAGTCTCCCCCCGGCGTCGACGGCGATCTTCACGAGGCTCCGGCTCTATTCCTTGTCCTTCTCCCCTTCCTGGGTCGGCTGCTCGCCCTTCTTCCTCTTCTCCTTCTTCGGGAGGACGAGCTCGTTGTTGTAGAAGCCGCAGCTCGGGCAGACGACGTGCGGCGCGCGCATCTTGCCGCAGTGGGAGCATTTGCTCAGGCCGCCGATCTCGAGCCGCCAGTTGGAGGCGCGGCGGGAGTCGCGGCGGGAACGGGTATGCTTACGTTTTGGGTTCGGCATCTTGTTTCTCCTTAGGGGTCTTCAGCTTCCGCAGAGCCTCGAACTGCGCGGGCTCCTCCGGCTTGCAGGAGCACGGTCTGTCGTTCAAATTCGTCCCGCACTTCGGGCAGAGGCCCCGGCAGTCCGGCCGGCACAGGGACCACGGCGGGAGCTCGAGCAGCGCCGCCTCGCGCACGCAGCCGGCGATGTCGATGTGCTCCTCGGTGAAAGGGTAGGTCTCCTCGAGCGAGGCGGCGTACTCCCGGCGGTGCTCCACGAGACAGCGCCGGCAGGGGAGCTTCCAGGCCCCCTGGAGGCGGGCCTGCAGGAGGAGCGTGTTGCCGCCGACCGAGAACTCCGCCTCGAGCCGGATGCGCCCTTCGGGGACCGCGAGCTCCTTCTGGGGTCCGAGCAGGCGCTCGGCATCGAGGTCGAGCGAGACGGAGAGGCCGCCCTGCTCGCGGATGTCCTGGACGTCGAAGCGCAGGGGGTTCTCGCTCACCGGAGGCCGATCCTCTCGCGGACGAAGTAGGGCTGGCGCTCGCGCACGTCGTAATAGATGCGGATGAGGATCTCCGCCAGCAGACCCAGCATGAGCATCTGCACCCCGACGAGGAGCAGGAAGATGGACACCTGGAACAAGGGCTGGTCCTTGACGAAGACGCCGAGGTGGAGCTTCTTGTAGAGCGTCCAGAGGGCCATCGCGCCACCGAGCGCGATCGAGGCCGCCCCGCCGCCGCCGAAGAGGTAGATGGGCTTGGTCAGGTAGGCGTCCATGAACTTGACGGTCAGCAGGTCCAGGACGACCTTGAAGGTGCGCGAGATGCCGTACTTGGAGACGCCCCGCGTGCGGGCCCGATGGTTGACCGGCATCTCGACGATGCGCGCGCCCCTCATGCCCGCGTAGGCGGGGACGAAGCGGTGCATCTCGCCGTAGAGGCGGAGGTCCTTGAGGAAGGGCGCGCGGTAGAGCTTGAGCGTGCAGCCGTAGTCGTGCAGAAAGACCCCGGTCACCCAGGAGATGAGGGCGTTGGCGGCCATCGAGGGGAGCTTGCGGTTGAGGAAGGCGTCCTGACGGTCCTTGCGCCAGCCGCTGACCGCGTCGAAGCCCTCGTCGAGCTTCTTGAGCATGGCCGGGATGTCCGCCGGGTCGTTCTGCAGGTCGGAGTCCAGGAAGCCGATGATCTGCCCCGTCGCGTGGGCGATGCCCGCGGACATGGCGGCCGTCTGTCCGAAGTTCGTGGCCAAGCGCACGACCTTGAAGCGGGACTCCTCGGCGGCCAGCTTCTTGAGCAGCTCGAAGGAGCGGTCGACGGAGCCGTCGTCGACGAAGAGTACCTCGTACTCGATGCCGCGCAGGGCCGAGCGGATCTGCGCGCCGAGCTCGGCGAGGTTCTCCTCCTCGTTGAAGACCGGGACGACGATGCTCAACTGGGGCATAGGGCGCCGGATTATACATTTTCCGTAATAGAGGTGCCTGTCATTACACTTTGCACACCCTGCCGACGCATGGACCGATGGGGCGAAGTGTAACGTCCCCCAAGTGTAATGACAGGCACCTATACTTTGGGGGCTATTCGGGTTTGAGGATGCGGACTTCGCACTTGCAGAGCTTCTGGAACTCGCGGGCGAGCTCCATCGAGCCGACCACGCTGCCGTAGTGCATGGGCACGACGACCTTAGGCTTCATCGCGTTGGCCGCCTCGGCGGCCTGGGCGGCGGTCATCGTGTAGGTGCCGCCGATGGGCAGGAGGGCCACGTCCACCTTGAGCTTCTTCATCTCGGGGATGGCGTCCGTGTCGCCCGCATGGTACACGCGCACGCCGTCGAGGACGGCGACGTAGCCCAGGTTCCCGCTCGCCTTGGGGTGGAAGGGCTTGTCCAGGTTGTAGGAGGGCACGGCCTCGACGCTCACGTCCTCCAGGGTCATCTTCCCGCCGGGTGCGAGGACGCGCACCGAGCCCGGGGCCTTGCCCACGATGCCCGCCGGCCCGACCAGCACGGTACCGAGCTTGGAGACGCGCTCGATGTCGGCCGGGGAGCAGTGGTCGAAGTGGTCATGGGTGATGAGGATGAGGTCGGCCTTGGGAAGGCCCCCCTTCACCTGGTACGGGTCGAAGTAGACCACCGTCCCCTTCTTCGAGACGGCGTAGAACGACGCGTGGCCCAGCCAGTGCAGGTTCTCGGTCATCCTCTCAGGCCTCCAGTCTCGCGCGTTTGAGGAGCTTCTCGTAGAGCTCCTCCTGCCGGCGGACCATGTCGTCGATGTCGAACTCCGGGCCGATGGACTCCGAGGCGGCTCTGCCCAGGCGGCGGCGCAGGTCCTCGTCGTCCAGGAGGGCGAGCGCCTTGGCGGCCAGCCCCTCCCAGTCGCCCTGGGGCGCCGTGAAGCCGTTCCGGCCGTCCGTCAGGACGTCCACGACGCCGTCGGTGGCGTAGCAGGCGCAGGGGAGGCCGCTCTTCATGGCTTCCACGAGCGCCCGGGGCAGGCCCTCCCAGAGCGAGGTCAGCACGAAGAGGTCGGAGGCGGCCAGCAGCTCGGGCACGTCCTTCCTCCAGCCGGCGAACACGAGCTTCCCCTCGAGCCCCGCCCGCGCCGCGGCCTCCTCGAGCCGGCGCCTCAGCTCGCCGTCGCCGACGAACAGGAAGCGGGCGTCGGGACGCTTCATCAAGACCAGGGAGGCCAGGCGCAGGAAGTCGCCGGCGTTCTTCTGCGGCTTCAGGTTGCCGACGCTGACGACCAGCGGGCAGCCGGCGGGGAAGCCGAAGGCCCGGCGCAGGGCGCCGGGGTCGGCGCGGGCCGGAAGCCTCGAGAGGCTCACCCCGCTGCGGATGAGCTCGTAGGCTCCGCGCTCCCCCACCTCCTGGCTCGCGGCGTAGTCCATGTTCGCCCGCGAGACGAACACGAGGCTGTCCGAGACGGAGGCGCAGAGCTTCTCGAGGGAGACCCAGGTCTCCCGCACGGGCAGGGGCTGGCGGCCATGGAAGCCGAAGCCGTGGAAGGTGTGGATGATGACGGGGACCCCGGCCAGGCGCGCCGCGAGCCTCCCCAGCACGCCCGCCTTCGAGGAGTGGGTGTGGACGATGGCAGGGCGTTCGGCCCTCAGCCAGCTGTAGAGCTGGAAGAAGGCGCTCAGGTCGCGCAGCGGGGAGATCTCGCGCACCAGGTCGGGGAGGAAGCGCAGGCGGCATCGCCCCGTCCGGTCGAGCTCGACCGCGGCCGGGTCGAGGAGGCCGCCCCGGCCGCAGGCCAGGAGCGGCTCGAAGCGCTGCGCATCGAGATGGGCGACCGTGTGCAGGGTGTTCTGCTGGGCGCCCCCGTATTCCAGGAGGGTCACGACATGAGCGACCCGCACGCGCTTCGAGGAGGGGCGCGCGCTCATTTCCGGGGGTGACGCTTCTTGTGGGAGGAGGAGAAGCCCCTGCCCGGTCCGGCCTCCTGGACGGCGGCGTCCTTCTTGGGCTTGGCGGGAGGCTTGAGCCTCGGCTTCGCCTTCGTCTGTTCCGGCTCCTTGCGGACCCGCGGAGCGGGCTTGGGAGGCGGCTCGTGATAGCCCGGCAGCTGGGCGTTCGGGAAGTAGTGTCGCAGGATGGCCGCGAAGCTCCTCCCCAGATGGGACTGTCCCACCGCGCCGGCCACGCAGAGCCCGCGTCCGTGTCCGGTGCCGGCGCCCCAGACGATCAGGCCGGAGAGCGAGCGGCCGACGTAGAGCGGCTGGAGCGAAAAGATCGTCGAGCGCAGGGAGCCGGGGGAGAGGAAGGCCTCGATCTCCTCCTGGCCCTGGAGAAGGGTCTCTCCCCGCGACCCGATCACCTTCAGGGCCTGGACGCGCCCGGTCGGGTCGCGGCGCAGGACCCGGACGCCCTGCAGAGGGCCGATCTTCCGCGTGCGCTCGAGGTTCTTCCTCAGCCCGTCGGCCTGGAACACCCGCACCCAGCGGCTCCAGATGGACGGGACGACGGCCGAGGCCTCGTCGTACTGCTTGGCGTCCGGGAAGTCGTGGACCAGCCGCTCGAGCTCCAGAGGGGAGCGCAGGGGCAAAACGGGCACCGGACGGTCCTGGATAAACGCCGCGGTCTCCCAGCCGCAGGCCTTGTGGAACTCGACGGCCTGGCCCGGAGGCGGGATCATGGCGATGCCCATCGTCTCGCGCACGCCGCGCATGGCCGCGAGGGACTCCGCCGTGATGCCGTCGTAGCGGAGGTCGCGGAGCGAGTCCGTGAGCTGGGCCCGCTCCGCGTTCTCGGGCGGCTGGGCCAGGGCGGCCGACACCCGGGTCCTCATGAGGACGGCCATCGCCTTGAAGGCTTCGGGGGGGCTGCCCTGCGGGACAAGGTGGCCGATGACGGCCGGCAGAAAATCCTCCAGCGGCACCTCGTTGACCAGGTGGAAGCCCATCGGGGTCGGGACGACCTCCACGGCTCCCCGGAACTCGCGGTCGCTGATGTCCACGCCCTTGATGTCCTGGACCTCGGGGCTCTTGACGAGCACGGTGCCCCACTTCGCGCGCGGCTCGAAGCGGAAGGCCTGCTTCGTGACGTAGCGGACATTGTTCGAGACGTCGCGGAGCTCGAGGACCCGGTTGTCGGGCCGGAAGGAGACCTCGAACTGGGTGCCGGCCTTCCCTTGGTCCACCTCGCCGATCTTCACGTCCACGACCCGGAAGTCGGCGCTGGCCATCACGTAGAACTTGGTCAGGTGCGCCGGCGCGCCCTGCCGGTTCGTGTAGAGCAGCACCCTCAGGGGCGGGCTCTTGGAGGAGGCCTCGGCGGCGGCGGCCCCGGCCTCGTCAGGTTCCCGCACCAGGGGCCGCGCCAGGCGCCTGAGCGGGAGGGACTCCGTCGGGCGGCGCTCGAGGTAGTCCATGAGCTTGGCCCGGCGCTCGAGCGCCCGCTCGTCGAACGGGTCGATGTCGAGCGCCAGGCGATAGGCCTGCCAGGCGGCCTCGCCCTGCCCCGTCTTCTCGTAGACCTCGCCGATGGCGCGGGCCACCTCCGGCTGGGAGGGGTCCTGCGAGAGGGACATGGTGAAGAACGGGACGGACTGCGGGTAGCGGCGCTGACGCACGGTGATGCGGCCGAGCTCGGCGGCGGCGGCCGGGACGAGGTAGGGGCTGCGCGCGATGGCCGCCTGCAGGGCGGGATAGGCCGCCTTGAGGTTGCCGTCGATGGACTCCGCGAGCCCCAGCCCGAACTGCGCCTCGGCCCAGGCCTGGGCCGCGGTCGAGACTTCGATGGACTTGCGGAAGCTCTCGCGCGCGTCCTTGAGCTGGCCCAAGGACAGGTAGCTCCAGCCCCGCTGGTTCCAGTAGAAGGGCTCCTGCGGAGCCAGCAGGGTCGCCTTCATCCAGTGGGCGCCCGCCTCGTCGGGCTTGCCGTCCTCCCGCAGGACGATGGCGAGGTCGGCGGCGCGGGCCGCGTCGATCGTGCCGACCGTCTCGAGGTAGCGGTAGCCGGAGGCGGCCTTGTCGTAGCGGCCTTCCATGAAATCGAGGTAGGCGCTGCGGGTCACCTCGTCCGTCTCGCTGGAGAAGGCCGGGACGGCGAAAGCCAGGACGGCCAGGAAGAGGGCGTTCACCGGCGGCTCCGCTTGCGCTTGACGGCCTTGCCCGGGATGCCGGGGTCGGGCGGCGGCTCCTCGTCGCCCGTGGCGGGGGTCAGCGCCTCCCGCTTCTTCGGGATCCTCACCTCGACGAGGTTCACGAACATCATCGCCTCGCGGAAGCGGCCGGCCTCGGCCACGCGGGCCGCGTACTGGAGCTTCTCGTAGAGGGCGCTCACGTTGTGGCCCTGGGAGGCGGCCGCGGAGACGAGCCCGGCCACCCGCCGGGACTCGGCGTTGAAGGCGTTGAGGCGCTTGCGCTGCATGTCGGCCTCGAGCGACTGGGCCAAAGACGAGGTCGTCTGGATGCTGGGGTAGCGCTTGCGGTCGAACCCGGCGAAGAGATAGCCGCTGTAGTTGTCGTAGGACCAGGCGAGGGCCGCGAGGACGGCCAGCGCCAAGCAGAGCCAGAACAGCTTCTTCATCGTCATGGCTTGACCGTCAGAGGAAAACATTTTCCCCGAAGGGGGTCAAGACGGCCCTCGACGGGCCCGGCGGCCTCTCAGCGCTGCGGGACGCCCGGCAGGAGGAGTTCGTCGAGCGTCACTTCTTCCTTCGATTTCTTGGCCGGCTTGCCGCCTTTCTTGGGCGCGGGAGCGGGGGGCGCCTCCTCGTCGATGAGCTCGTCCGGCGCCCCCTCGGATCGGGAGGCCTTCGGCTTGGCGGGCTCCCGGGCGGGTTCGTCGGCGGCGGCGAGGATCTCGTCGATGTTCTCGCCCTTCTCGACGGGAGCCTTCGCGGCGGCTTTGCGCGCCTTCTTCGCGGGCCGGACCGGCTTCGGAGGCTCGGCCGCCTCCTCGTCGCCCTCCTCCCCGGCCTCTTCCCGCGCGGCCTTCCTGGCCGGCCTGCCGGCGGGCTTCTCTTCATCCGGGGCATCGAGAGAGGATTCCATCAGCATCGAGCCCAGGGGGTCCTTCAAGAGGTTGTCCCGGTCCGTCGCCGGGGCCTTCTTCGGACGGCGCTTGCGCTTGGGCTCCGGCGCCGGCATCAGCGCCGCCGGCGGCTTGGCCGCGCTCTCGAGGAACTGCGTCGTGGCGGCGTCGAGGCCCGAGACGGACCGGGCGTCCAGGTTGACCTCGAAGCGGTACTTCGGCTTCTTCGCGGCGGCCGCTCCGTCGTAATAGCTGACCGCGTAGCGGGCGTCCGAAACGTGGTCCACCGTCCAGGGCGACATGCCCGGCGCCGGGTTGGGCCCCTCGAGCAGGGCGGACAGGTTCTGGCTGGCGCCCGTGGGCATGTAGGACTTCACGAACTCGACGGCGTCCTGGCTGCGGTCGGGCAGGCCGGTCTGGGCGGCCTCGGCCGGCTCCGGCTTCGGGGGCTCCTCCGGGAGCGCGGCCTGCGGCGGCGGCTCGGCCGGCTTCTTCTTGCCGAGCAGGCCGTCCAGGAATCCCAGATAGAACGCCGCGCCGACGCCCATGGAGAGAACGCCGATCCCGATCACGGCGATGAGCATCCCCTTCCCCTTCTTCTTGGCAGGCGGGGGCGCGATGGGCGCCGGGGCTTCCATGGGCATGGGCGGGATCGCCGCGGGAGCCGGCCCGCCCAGGGGAGCCGGCGTTTCCGCGAGCCCGCCGAAAGGCTGGGGCTCGGTGCTCCCGGGCGTCGGGAGGTCCATCGGGATGGGGCCCGTGTTCGGGAATCCTCCGCCCGCGGAGGCGTCGGGAGCGCCGAAAGGAGAAGGGGCCTCGCCGGTCTGCGGGAACTCCATGGGCGGAGCGTCCTGGGGAGGCGCCTGGAAGGGAGCGCCCTCGAGCGGCGGCGCATCGAAGGGCATCGCTCCGAAGGGAGTCGGCCCGCCCATGGGCGCAGCGTCCATCGGCGGCGGCGCTCCCAGCTCCGAACCGAAGGGCGGCGCGCCGGACTGCGGCATCGCGGGCGGCAGGGCCTCCAGCGAAGCCCCGGCGGGGAGCGGCTCGGGCGGCATCGCGCCCAGAGGAGCAGTCCCCCCCATCGCGGGCGAGAGCGGGGAAGAGGTCCCCATCGCGGGCGGCAGCGAGGCGGGGGCGTTCATCGGCGGCGCGGCGAAAGCGGGCGGAGGCGCCGAGGCGGCCCGAGCGAGGTTCTCGCGCATCTCGGCCTGCGCTCGCTCGATCTCGGCGATCTGGCGTTTGACGTCCTCCTGGGACGATTCGAGGCGGCTCTTCACCTCGGTGAGGGTCTGGGCCTGGGCGGTCTGAGCGTCGGCGACCGCGCGCTCCTCCTGCCGGGTCTGGGCCAGCTCTTCCTTTAGGAGCTCGGCCTGGGTGACGCGGCGCTCGACATCCTCGAGCTTGCCCTTGAGCGCGGCGGACTCCTGGCTCTTGAGCTCGTAGTCCACCTTGATCTGGGAGAGCTCTCCCTCCTTGGCGCGGAGGTCGTCCTGCAGCTGGGTGAGGACGCTCTCGAGCAAAGTGACCTTCTCCTGCAGGGAGCCCAGCACCGCGAGATCGCGCAGGGTGGGCTCGGGCGGGAGCAGGCCGGACTCGCCGCCGCCCAGCACGCCGGCGGGGACCCTGGACATCTTGAGGAGGAACTCGGCGAGCTCGGCGACCACGCCGGCCCTCTGCCAGTCGCCCATCTGCGTGCCCTTGCGGCCCTCGGAGCAGACGAGGGATTCCGACGAGAAGCCCGGCGTCTGGGCGAGCTCCTCGCGGTCATGGGGGCCGACGACCTGGTTGTTCTGGAAAAGCCAATATCTCATGGTGTTTCCCGTTCTGAAGGCAGTATAACAGCCGAGGCGCGCGTTTTCAATGACGGGGCTGTTACGCGATTCCGAAGAAACTGCGAAAGGCCTCCGGGGCGGGGACGCGCCGGATATTCGTTTTGCCAAACCCGCTCTTTTTTGTATCATGTGCGCCTTGGGCCATTAGCTCAATGGTAGAGCAGGCGCCTCTTAAGCGCAAGGTTATAGGTTCGAGTCCTATATGGCCCATCCCCGATTTCCCATGCGTCTTTTTCCCCTCCTCTGCGCGCTAGCGCTGACGTCCGTCCGGCCCGCGGAGGGCGCGGCGGCCAGGGCCGAGGAGCTCATCGAGGTCCCCTCCGGCACGCTCATCTCCGTCGAGCTCGTCGACCCGGTGAACTCCGGCAAGAGCAAGGCCGGAGACCTTTTCCGGGCCCGCCTCACGGAGGGCGTGAGCGTGCGCGGCCAGGTCGTCCTGCCGCCCGGGACGACCCTCCGCGGCGCCGTGGCCGAGGCCGTCCCCTCGGGCCGCATCAGGGGCCGCTCGAAGCTCGGCCTGAGCCTCGGTTCGCTCGAGCTCGACGGGAAGTCCTACGCCCTGCACACGGACACCCTCTCCTACGCCGGGGAGGGCCACTCCGGCTCGAACATCGGAGCGTGGCTCGGCGGCGCTTTGCAGGGAGCCCTCTACGGCGTCCTCTTCGGGGGGACGGACGGGGCGATGATCGGCGCCGGGGCCGGAGCCGCGGCGGGCGGCGCGGCGAAGGTCATCAAAGGCAAGCAGGACGTGGATTTCCAGCAGGGAGCCAAGCTCCTGTTCGAGATGAAGGAGCCGGTGTCCGTTCCGGCCGTCCCGGCGGCGGCGCCGCCTGCGGCGAAGCCGGCCAGCTGATATCCGGGCGGGTGGCGGAACGGCAGACGCGCACGGCTTAGGACCGTGTGCCGAAAGGCATGGGGGTTCGAGTCCCCCCCCGCCCAAGATTCAATGACGCGACCCTTGGAGGCATCATGGACGCCACGAAGACCGCCGTGAAGACGAAGAAACTCAAGGAGGAGGGCTGCCAGCACAGCTTTGAAGTGGAGATCGCGGCCGAGAAGCTCAAGGAAGCCGTCCACACGACCCTCATGCGCATCCAGCAGAAGGCCCGCGTGCCGGGCTTCCGCCCGGGCAAGGCGCCCCTGGACATCATCCGCAAGCAGTTCCTCGCCCAGGCCAAGGCCGACGCGGCCGACGACCTCATCAAGGACGCCGTGCCGGAGGCCCTCAAGTCCCTCAGCCTCGAGCCCATCGTGTACCCGGCCGTCGGGAACATCCGCTTCGAGGACGGGAAGCCGCTGGTCTTCGAGCTCCGCATCGAGACGGCCCCCCAGTTCGAGCCGAAGGGCTACCAGGGCCTCTCCTTCACGAAGAAGAAGTACCCCGTCACCGACGAGGACGTGACGAAGCGCCTCACCCAGCTCCAGGAGGGCAACGCCCGCCTCGACCGCTCTGCCGCCTCGGCGCTCGCCAAGACCCATTACGCGGTCGTGGACTACGAGCTCCTCAAGGACGGCAAGAAGGTCTCCGGCGCGCAAGGCAAGCAGGAGCTCGTGGACATGTCCTCCGACCAGACCCTCGAGGGCTTCATCGAGGGCCTGCTGGGCGCCCAGCGCGGCGAGACGCGCGAGTTCCCGGTCAAGATGGAAGGCGGCCCCGCGTCCTGCCGCGTCACCGTCTCGGAGATCAAGGAGAAGATCCTGCCCCCGCTCGACGACGAGCTGGCCAAGGACATGGGCCTCGAGGGCCTCGAGGCGCTCAAGACGAAGCTCCGCGAGGTCATCGGGCGCGAGAGCGAGGAGCGCTCCGAACGGGAGCTCCTCGTGGACATCGAGAAGAGCCTGCTCTCGGCCAACAAGATCCCGGTCCCGCCCACCCTGGCCGAGCAGCAGCTCGAGGGGACGCTGGAGCGCCTGGTGCGCCGCTTCGGCGGCCACGGCCTAGGCGAGGCCGAGACCGAGAAGCTGCGCGAGAAGCTGCGCCCGCAGTCCGAGGACGAGGTCCGGCTGTCGTTCATCATGGCCGCCATCGCCCGCAAGGAGAAGCTCAACGTCAGCGACGAGGACCTCAAGCAGGAGCTCGAGCGCAGCCTGGCGAAGGCCGAGACGGAGGAGCAGAAGAAGGACGTGCGCGAATTCTTCGAGACGCGCCGCCCGAGCATCGAATCGGCTTTGAGAGACCGCAAGGTCATGGACATCATCCGCAAAGCCTCCAAGATCAAGGAAGTGGAGTCTCCCGCCCAGCCTTGACAAGGGCCGCAGACGGGCTAAACTATGGGCTGGGGGAGCCTTTCCCCCGGAGGGCGTCTATGCGGACACAGACCATCGCCATCGCGCTGGCGCTTGCCATTCCCGCCGCTTCGGCGGCTTACGCCGCCTCGAGCGCCGTGCTCAAGCCCCGCAAGAAAGCGTCCTCCCAGGGGGCGTCCGAGGCCGCCGAGCCCTCCGCTGGATCCAAGTGCCTGAAGATGACGGGCCTCTCGCGCAAGCGCTGCCTCACGCAGGCCAAGGGCGGCTATGAGGCCTCGTCGGCCCAGAGCGGCGGGCAGGCCGCCGTCGACCCCCTCCGGGCCCGCTTCAACCAGAAGAAGGCCGGCTTCCAGGCCGGCGGCGGAGCCGGCGCCTCGGCCGACCCCGCCGCGTCCTCAGGCGGCGGAGCCGCCGCGCAGGCCAAGGGCGGCGCGGCCGGGGCCAGGGCCGTGAGCGGCGGGGGCGGCTCCGATGCGTCGCAGGCGGCGCTGGGCGGCATCGACACGGCGCGGGCCGAGTGCATGAAGATCTCCATCCTATCGGCGCGGGCCAGCTGCCTGGAGAAGGTCTCCGGCGCCGCGCGGGCCGGAGGCGCGCAAGCCGCCCCCGCGGACAACCTCGTCGGGTCCCAACAGCAGGGCGGGACGCTCACCGAGACCCAGGAGCCCATCGACCCGAACCGGTTCAAGATCGGCACCCCGGAGACCGGCGGCGGCCACGCCGTCCGCTAGCAGCCTGTCAATCCTGCCTGACTGATCTCTGCGGCGGCTCGGCCTTCAGCGCGCGCTCGATGTCCGAGGCGTAGAAGAAGCTCGGGGAGAGCTTCGTCGTGATGCGTCCGAAGCGGTCGATCACGTAGACTTCCGGCACGCCGCGCACGCCGAAGGCCCGGTGCAGACTCAAGCCCTCGTCCAAGCCGATCCAGCCGGTCATCGGATGCGTCCTCAGGAAGGCCTCCACGACCTCGCGCGGCTCCTTCGTCACGGATAGGAACACCACGGGCTCGCTCTTGAAGCGCTCGCGCAGCTTGTTCATGTGCGGGAGGGACTCCCGGCAGGAGCCGCACCCGGTGGACCAGAACTCCAGCACCACCGTTCGTCCACGCAGTTCGCGCATCGAGCCGAGCGAGGAGGCCGGCGCCTGCAGGAGCGCCTCCACGCCCTCGTCGGGGGCGAGCCCGAGCGGCTTGGAAGGCGCACAGCGGTCGATGAAGAGGAAGCCGATGAGCATCAGCCCCGCGAGGAGCAGGGCCAGGCCGCCCGCGATGGAGCGGTGTTCCACGAGGCCTAGCGGGCTCTCAACTGCAGAGCCATCTCATGAACAGCGCGGCGCCCCCTCCCAGGACGGCGCCGACGGCTGCGCCGAGCGGGCCGGCGGCCAGGCCGCCGATGACCGCGCCGTAGCCGATGCCCGCCCCGACGAGCAGGCTCTTCTTGGAGCCGATGTGGCCCGCGGCCCCGCCCACGAGGCCTCCGACCAGCGCGCCGGCCAGGCCGCCCGCGGCGGCCCCGACGAGCGCGCCGGCGGCCGCGCCCCCGAGCGTCCACCGGTTCTCCTTGACGAAGTCCCCGGCCTGCGAGACCGCCTGACCCACGGCGCCAGGCTTCCGGGGCGCGGGGGTCTCCGCGGCCGGCCGGCGCTTCTGGGCCATCTTCGTGTAGAAATTCGCCGCCGCGCGGCCGGTCGAGCCCTGCGCGCCGGTGGCGTCGACCGGCGCCGCGCCGGAGCCGTCATAGAGAGAGGAGGATCTTGCTTTCGCCGCCTCAAGGGTATCCGCCCGCGCCGCCGCCTGTCCAGAGACTGCCGCCTGGTCGAGGGTGGCGGAGACCTCGGCGAGGGCCGGGACGGCAAGGAACAACGGCGCCAGAAGGAGGGCCTTCTTCATGGACGACCTCCGTGATGCGGCATCCTGAGATGAGTGTAGGCCCCGGCCCTGGCCGGTGCGACCCTCCAAAGGCCCCCGCTCCGCTGGGACGAAGGGCCCAGCCGGGAAAAGGACAGGGAAAACCTTTAGTTTTGTATACTCCCTGCATGAACATCCCGACCATCCTCGAACGCTGGAATCAGGGTTCCGCCATCAGCTATGACATCTACTCCCGGCTGCTGAAGGACCGCATCATCTTCGTCGGAGGCTGGGAGGGGGCCATGACCACCGACTCGGCCAACCTCCTCATCGCCCAGCTCCTCTACCTCGAGGCCGAGGACAACACCCGCGACATCAACCTCTACATCAACTCCCCCGGCGGCATGGTCTCGGCCGGCCTCGCCGTCTACGACACGATGCAGTACATCCACTCCCCCATCACGACCATCTGCGTCGGGCAGGCCATGTCCTTCGGGGCCGTCCTGCTCGCCGCCGGGACGCCCGGACGGCGCTTCACCCTGCCCTACTCGCGCATCATGATCCACCAGCCGCTCATCTACGGCGGGCTCTCGGGCCAGGCGACCGACATCGACATCGAGGCCAAGGAGCTCAATCAGACCAAGGAGCGCCTCATCAAGATCCTCGCCCGGCATACCTTCCAGACGGAAGAGAAGCTCCGCTCCGACATGGAGCGGAACTTCTACCTGTCCGCCGCCGAGGCGAAGGCCTACGGCATCGTCGACGAGATCATCGACACCCGGAAGTGAGCCCCGCCCCCGACCCGAAAGCCCCGCTCCCGTCCCGTCTGCCGCTCCTCCTCGTGCGGGACGTGGTGGTCTTGCCGCACATGGCCGTGCCCCTCTCGGTGGGGCGCGAGAGATCCATCAAGGCGCTCGAGGCCGCGCACGCCGCCGGGGACTTCGTCTGCGTGAGCGCCCAGAAGAGCCCCTCGGTCGAGGACCCGCGGGAGGAGGAGTTCTTCGCGGTCGGCGTCCTGGCCGAGGTCGCCCATTTCCTGAGGATGCCGGACGGGACGCTCAAGGTCTTCCTGCAGGGACTGCGCCGCGCGAAGCTGGTCTCGCCGGCGCTGGGCAAGGCCGGTTTCTGGGAGACCGGCCTGGACTACCCGGAGGAGCGCTGGACGCCCTCCCCCGAGCTCGAGGCGCTCTCCCGGCAGGCCTTCCAGCTCTTCGAGCAGATCGCCCGCACGGGCCGGCGCGTCACCCCGGAGACCGTCTCCGCCCTGCGCCAGCTCCAGGACCCGCCGCGCCTGGCCGACACCCTCGCCGCCAACGCCCTCACCAAGCTCCAGGACCGGCAAGCCCTCCTCGAGCTCTTCGACCCCCGCGCGCGCCTCGAGAAGCTCGTCGTGCTCCTCGAGAACGAGGCCGAGATCCTGGGGCTCGAGAAGCGCATCCACTCGCGGGTGCAGAACCAGATCCAGAAGACGCAGAAGGAGTACTACCTGACGGAGCAGATGAAGGCCATCCAGAAGGAGCTCCGGCAGAAGGACGACCACCAGAAGGATCTCGACGAGATCCGCGAGAAGATCGTCAAGGCCCGGATGCCTCCCCCCGCCGCGGAGGCCGCCCTCAAGGAGCTCGGCCGGCTCTCGAAGATGGCCCCCATGTCGCCCGAGTCCACCGTCTGCCGCACCTACCTGGACTGGATGAGCGGCCTGCCATGGTCGACGAAGACGCGCGACCAGCTCGACCTCGCGCGGGCGGCCAAGATCCTCGACGAGGACCACTACGGCCTCGAGAAGGCCAAGGAGCGCGTGCTCGAGTACCTGGCCGTCTGCCGGATGACCCGGCGCCTGCGCGGCCCCATCCTCTGCTTCGTCGGCCCTCCGGGCGTCGGCAAGACCTCCATCGGCCGCTCCATCGCCCGCGCCGTGGGCCGCCGCTTCGTGCGCCTCTCCCTGGGCGGGGTGCGCGACGAGGCCGAGATCCGCGGGCACCGCCGCACCTACATCGGCTCCCTGCCGGGGCGCATCATCCAGGGCATGCGCAAGGCCAAGAGCCGGAACCCCGTCTTCCTCCTCGACGAGGTCGACAAGATGGGCACCGACTGGCGCGGCGACCCCGCCGCCGCCCTCCTCGAGGTGCTCGACCCCGAGCAGAACTGCACCTTCTCGGACCACTACCTCGACGTGGAGTTCGACCTTTCGGCGACGATGTTCCTCTGCACCGCGAACACCCTGGACGGCATCCCCGTGCCCCTGCAGGACCGCCTGGAGATCATCCGCTTCCCGGGCTACACCCAGCGCGAGAAGAATCTCATCGGGCGGGGCTTCCTCCTGCCCAAGACCCTCAGGGAGCACGGCCTCAAGCCCTCCCAGCTCACGCTCGACGACGGGGCCCTCGGGCGCCTCATCCAGGAGTACACCCGCGAGGCGGGCGTTCGCAGCCTCGAGCGGGAGCTCGCGAGCCTCTGCCGAAAGGCCGCGCGCCGCCTCATCGAGGGCAAGCTCGACTTGGTGGCCGTCACGGCCGAGACCCTGCCCCAGTTCCTGGGAGCGCCCAAGTACACGCCGGAGGAGCGCTCCCGCAACGAGGTGGGGGTCGCGACCGGCCTGGCGTGGACGGAGGTCGGAGGGACGCTCCTGCCCATCGAGGCGCTCTCCCTGAAGGGCAAGCCCGAGGTGCTGCTCACGGGGAAACTGGGCTCGGTCATGCAGGAGTCCGCCAAGGCCGCCTACTCCCACGTGCGCTCGATCGCCGCGTCCCTCGGCATCCAGCCCTCCGCCTTCAAGGACTGCGCCCTCCACGTGCACGTGCCGGAAGGCGCGGTGCCCAAGGACGGCCCCTCCGCGGGCATCGCCATCGCGACGGCCATCGCGAGCCTCTTCACCGGGCGCCCGGTCCGGCCCGACGTGGCCATGACCGGCGAGCTCACCCTCCGGGGGCGCGTGCTCCCCATCGGAGGCCTCAAGGAGAAGGTCCTCGCCGCCCACCGCATGGGCGTCAAGACGGTGCTCTACCCGTCGGCCAACGCCAAGGACCTCGAGGAGATCCCGACGGACGTGCTGGAGTCCCTGGAGATGGTTCCCGTCTCGAACCTCTCGGACGTCCTGGAGAGGGCCCTCCTGCCCGCCCCGCCGCACGTTCGCAGAGTCCGGCGGCAGCCGCTGCCTCCGCCCGCGGCGGGCCCCAGCGCCGACTATGCCACTCCGCAAGCCTAGGAGACGACCATGAACCTGCTCACCCCCGGCCCGACCCCGCTCCCCCCCTCCGTGCTGAAAGCCGCCGCCGAACCCATCCTGCACCACCGGACGCGCGAGTTCGGGAAGCTCTTCGACCAGGTCCTCGAGGACCTCAAGACCGTCTACCGCACGAAGAGCACGGTGCTCCTCATGACCTGCTCCGGCACCGGGACGATGGAGTCCGCCGTGGTCAACCTGCTCTCCCCCGGCGACAAGACCCTCGTCCACTCGACCGGCTCCTTCGGCGACCGCTTCGCCGCCATCCACCGCGCCTACGGCCTGCAGCCCGACGTCGTAGCCGAGGAGTGGGGCCATGCCGCCGACCCCGAGAAGCTCCGCAAGGCCCTGCGCTCGGCCAAAGGCTGGAAGGCGGTCTATCTCCAGCACACGGACACCTCGACGGGCATCGTCAACGACCTGCAGACGCTCGCCCGGACCGTCCGCGAGGAATCGGACGCCCTGGTGGTGGTGGACGCGGTCTCCGGCCTCGGCGCCGAAGAGCTCGAGACCGACGCCTGGAAGCTGGACGTGACGCTCTCCGCCTCCCAGAAGGGCCTGATGGCCCCTCCGGGCCTCGGCTTCGCCGCCGTCTCCGAGCGCGCCTGGAAGGCCGTCGAGACCGCGAAGCTCCCGCGCTTCTACTACGACTGGCCGCGCATGCGCAAGTCCCTCCAGGCCTCCGAGACGCCCTTCACCCCGGCGGTCTCCCTCGTGGCCGCGCAAGCCGAGGCCCTGCGCCTCATCCTGCAGGAAGGCCTCGAGAACGTCTGGAAGCGCACGGCCTCGCTCGCCGCCTTCACGCGCGGGGAGATGGGCCGCCTCGGCTTGAAGCTCTTCCCCAAGGACCCCGCGGACATCCTGACGGCCGCCTGCTTCCCGGAGGGCGTGGATGGGAAGGCCCTGCTCAACGCCCTGCGCGAGGAAGACCGGATCTGCATCGCCGGCGGGCAGGAGAAGCTGGCCGGGAAGATCCTGCGCCTCGCCCACATGGGTTTCATCCGCAAGCCCGACGTGGAAGCCGGGATCGCCGCCCTGGCGAGGAGGCTCCCGAAAGTCCGTGCCTGAACGCACCCCCCTTCTCTTCGAGGCGGTCACCAAGGTCTACCTGCGCTCGCACCTGGGCAGGACCACCCGCTCGCGCGGCATCGACGGCGTGAGCTTCGCGCTCCAGGAGGGCGAGGTGTTCGGCCTGCTGGGCCTCAACGGGCAGGGCAAGACCACGACGATGAAGCTCGCCCTGGGCCTGCTCGCTCCCAGCGAGGGCCGCATCCGCGTGTTCGGCCGCGAGCCCCGCTCCTCCGAGGCCCTCGCCCAGGTCGGCTTCCTCCCGGAACTGCCCTATTTCTACCCCTACCTGACGCCGCGCGAAGCCCTCGCCTTCTACGGCAGCCTCTCCCGGATGCCCGCGCAGGACATCCGTCGGCGCACCGAGGACGTCCTGGCCGACGTGGGTCTGCTGGCCTCGGCCGACCGCAAGGCCCGGGAGTTCTCGAAGGGGATGCTCCAGCGCCTGGGGCTCGCGCAGGCCATGCTCCACCGCCCGAACCTCTACGTCCTAGACGAGCCGGTCAGCGGCCTGGACCCGCTCGCCATCCACGACATCCGCGAACTGCTGGGGAGCCTCAACGAGCAGGGCGCGACGATCCTGCTCTCCTCGCACAGCATCTCCGAGGTGGAGCGCCTCTGCCACCGGGTCGGCATCCTGGTGGAAGGCCGCTTCGTGCGCATCCTGGAGTCCAAGGACTGGGCCGTCGAAGGCCTCGAGAAGCTCTTCATCGAGACGGTGAGGCCCTCATGAGCGACCTTCTCATCCTCTCGAAGCACGCCTTCCGCGAGCAGCTGCGCAGCCGCTTCTTCGGGGTCTCGCTCGTCTTCGGCGGCCTCCTGATCTATCTGAGCGTCCTGCTCGGCGCGCTCGCGGCCGACCAGGAGCTGAGGGTGCTCCTGGACTTCGGCTTCTCGGCCATCGAGCTGCTCGCCACCGCGGCGGTGGCCTACGCCGCGGCGAGCGGGCTCATCCGGGAGATGGAGACCAAGACCCTCTACCTGATCCTCTCCCGGCCGGTCTCCCGCCCCGCCTACCTGCTCGGCCGGAGCCTGGGTCTGCTGGCCTCGGCCGTCTGCGCCGTGGCCTTGATGGCCGCGATGCACCTGCTCCTCCTGTTCCTGAAGGGCTGGAGCTGGGAGAGCGGCTACGCGCTGGCTTTGGCCGGCATCGGGCTCAAGATCGTCGTGACGGGGGCGCTGGCCACCCTGCTGGCGATCCTCTCGACCTCGGTCATCTCCGGCCTGCTGATGACCGGGGTGTTCTGGACGCTGGGCCATTTCGTCGGCGAGATGCGCTTCCTGCTCGCGCGCGACGCGCTGAGCGCCAAGGTGTTCAGCGCGCTCGTCTACCTCGTCCCCAACCTCCAGCTGTTCAACTTCCGGGACCGCCTCGGCCAGCCCGGCGCCTCGGAGGCCGCCCTGCTGGCCCTGGGCTACGCCCCCCTCTACGCCGCGGCCTGCCTGGTCTTGACGATGGTGCTCTTCCGGCGCCGGGAGTTCTGATGCGGACGCTGGCCGTCCTGCTCTTCGTCGCGGGTCTCAACGCGGCGCTGCTCAGCCGGTGGGCCCCTCCCGTCCTGCCGGGACAGAAGCTCCACCTCGCCCCCGAGGACGCGGTCGGGCACATCGGCTTCATGGCGCTGGGCATGCGGCGGCTGGCGGCCGACGTCGCCTTCATCCGCATGCTGGTGTATTACGGCTCGCCCGAAGGGGAGAAGGAGCATCCCTACGAGTACCTCGCGGAGTACTACTCGCAAGCCAGTCCCGAACACCACGCCTACGAAGGCGGAGGCTACCCACAGCTGGGCCCGAGGTCCCTGCGCATCCTGGAGCTCGACCCTTATTTCTCGTACGCCCCGCTCTACGCCGCGGGCGCGCTGGCCTTCAACCTCCAGCGGCCGGAGGAGGCGCTCACCCTGCTCGACGAGGCCCGCCGCTTCGAGCCCCGGAACTGGCGCTACTCCGCCTACATGGCCGCCGTCGCCTTCCACAAGAAGGGCGACGGCATGAAGGTCCTCTCCGAGCTTGCGCCGGCCCTCGCCGACCCCGACTGCCCCACGATGCTCAGGAACATCGCGGCCTTCATCAACCTCCGCTACGGCCGCAAGGAGGAGGCGGCCCGGCTGTATGAGGAGATCCTCCTTTCGCGCGATGACAACTATCACGCCGAGGCCCGGAGGAAGCTGAAGGAGCTCAGAGCGGTGCCATAGGCCTAGGCCCCCGTAGGCCCATTTCCCGGCTCTCGGGACCTCGATGACCCATGTGCCGGAAGGATAATTCCAATAAGATAGTAGGGATGGAAGCGGCATGCCGGACGTGACGGACGGAGATCGGATATGACCAAACTCTCGGACTTTACCCGCAAATCCCTGGCCCTGTTCGTGTCGGCGGCCCTCCTTTTCTCCTCCGGCGGCGCCTGGGCGCAGACGGTCTCCCAGGCCCCCGTCACCCCTATGCCGGGCGTCATCGTCCCGGGCCTGGCGGGCGCCAAGGTCTTCGAGGTCAAGCTGGCCGACCTCAAGCTCGGGAACCTCGCGGCCGTCACGGCGGTCCCGACCGCCCTGCCGAACGTCAAGGCCGCACCCGCCGTCGCCCCCTCCGCCCTGAAGGCAGTCGCGCAGACCGCCGCCGCGGCCCCCGTCGCCGAGGTCTTCAAGCAGCTCCAGCGCTCCGGCGCCGTCCTGCCGGAAACGCTCGACACCCCCGCCGACGTCGCCCAGCTCAAGGCCGCGGCCCAGGCTTTGCCGGAAGGCCCCGCGCGAGAGAACCTCATCGCCTTCGCCGACGCCCTCTCCGCCCCCAAGGGCTCCCGGGAGACCTCGGTCGGCCGCATCTTCGAGAACTCGGGCGTGAAGGCCGTGCCCGAAGGGCTCATGCCCTCCGCCGAGGCGCCCCAGGCGAAAGGCGGCTGGGCCAAGGCCGCGCGCTCGCGCCTGCTCCCCTCCTCCGTGCGCCGCTACGCGGCCGACAAGGCCGAGGCCCAGCGCCCGAAGGCCTCCCCGGTGGGCGAGGAGAAGTTCCGCGTCCCCGCCGACAAGCTCCGCTGGACGCCCAAGGACTCCGACCTGCCCTCCAGCACGGCCGAGGTCCCGCTCAGCGACGCCCAGGTGGTCGGCCAGGACCGCGCCCTCGAGGCCCTGCGCTTCGGGCTCAAGATGAAGGGCCCCGGCTACAACGTCGTGGTGACGGGCCCCTCGGGCTCGGGCCGCATGACCTCCATCCGCCATTTGATCGGCCAGGTCGCGCCCAAGATGGACACCCCGCCGGACCTCGTGGCCATGACGAACGTGGCCGACAAGGACCAGCCGGTCGTCCTCCAGCTCCAGCCCGGCAAGGGCGCCGAGTTCCAGGCCGGGGTCGCGAGCCTATTCGAGACCCTGCAGGCCGCCCTCCCGCAGGCGCTGAACTCCGGCACCCTCGCGGAGATGAAGGCCCAGCTGGAAGGGCAGGCCAAGACCGCCTCGCGCGCCCGCAAGGCCGAGCTCGACGCCGAGACGGCCGCGATCCAGCTCGACGCAAAGGGCGAGTTCGGCATGGCCGTCCAGGTGCGGCAGACCGAGGAAGGCGTGCAGATCCTCCTCGCCCCCACCTATAAAGGCAAGCCGATGGACGAGAAGACCCTCAAGGGCCTCATCGGGTCGGGCGCGATCTCGCAGGCCGACTGGACCGCCGCGCAGTCCTCCCTGGAGGAGAAGGGCGCCCCGGTCCTGGCGAAGTACAAGCAGATGCTCCTCGACGATCAGGCGGAAGCCGCGGCCGTGGCCCGGCAGATGGCCGAGCTCGACATGCGCGCGGCCCAGCAGCTCGTCGCCAAGCTCGCGGCCCCCCTGGCCGCCCTCATCACCCCCGGCGCCTCCCACAGCGACGCCGCGCACAAGAAGTTCCAGCAGCGCGCCCGCCAGCGCCAAGCCGAGCTCGACGCGTCGGCCGGGACGCTGAAGGCCGGCCGCTTCGAAGTCCGCATCCGCATGGTCGAGACCCCGCAGGGCTACGCGCCGACGGCGGCCGTGACCTTGGAGGGCGAGGCTTTGGACGCGGACGGCCTGGCTCAGAGAGTGAAGGACGGCGTCCTCAAGCAGGAAGAGGTCGAGGCCCTGCAGGAAGCCATCCAGAAAGCGGCCAAGGCCTACGTGCAGGCCTTCAAGGGCGTGCTGGAGCAGAACAACATCGACCACCAGGCCCTGCACGCCAACGACCCGAAGCCCACCCCCGAGGCCGCCGCTTCGATCAGCTACCTGAAGCGCTTCCTGGGCCACGTGGCGGCGAACTACGAGCTCTTCGTCGAGGGCCAGACCGACCCGAACGAGGCCTACCGCGTGAGCGTGCTGGCCTCCAACCGCCCAGGCCGGGGCGCCCCCGTCGTGATGGCCCAGTCGGCCAGCTTCGAGAGCCTCTTCGGCTCGGCCGAGCGCAAGGTCCAGACCCGCGCGATCCCCGGCGTGGGCGTCGTGCAGGAAGAGGCCCCCGGCGGTCCGGCCCTGAAGGGCGGGGCCTTCCACCAGGCCAACGGCGGCTTCCTCATCATCCGAATGGACGACCTCCTGCACCAGCCGGGCGCGTGGGAAGGGCTCTCGCAGGCCATCCGCAGCGGCGCCGCGTCCATCGTGGAGGGCGGCCTGCAGGGCTTCGCCCAGCGGGCGGGCGGCTACGCCGTGCCTTCCCAGACCAAGGTCATCCTCGTGGGCTCGCCCACGATGAAGATGATGCTGGAGCGCTACGACCCCAGCTTCCGCGCCCTGTTCTCCGCCTCCTCCGAGTTCGACTCGAAGCTGGACATCTCGGCCAAGAGCATCGGCGCCTACCTGGACTACATGAAGAAGGCGGTCGTCCGCAGCGCCGGCGAGGTGATGGACCTCACCCGGGGCGCCATCGGAGCCGTCCTGGAATACGCGGCCAAGATGACCGGCTCCAACGACAAGCTCGCGGCCTCCATCGGGGCCATGGGCAGCGTTTTGAAGGAGTCCTCCTTCTACGCGAAGGAGGCCGGACGCGACGTCATCGACGCGGCCGACGTGGAGAAGGCGCTCTCCAGCCGCTCCGAACGCGAGGGCGCGGCCGTGCGGCACTACCGCGAGCTCTTCGCGAACAACGTGTTCATGGCCGCGACCGACGGCTACGTGACGGGCCAGATCAACGGCCTGGCGGTGATGGGCGATTTCGGCGTGCCGAGCCGCATCACCGTGACGGTCGGCGCGGGGGACTTCAGCCTGGTCTCCATCGACCAGGACGCGAAGTTCACCGGCCAGACCTTCGACAAGGCCCTGGGCACGGTGGAGGGCTTCCTCAAGGGGACCTTCGGCAAGACGAAGCCGCTGGCCGGGGCCGTCCGCATCGGCTTCGAGCAGAACTACGGCGGCATCGACGGCGACTCGGCCACCTCGACGAAGATCTACGCGATCCTCTCGGCGCTCTCCGGCGCGCCCATCTACCAGGGCATCGCCGTGACGGGCTCGGCCGACCAGTTCGGCAACGTCCAGCCCATCGGCGGCGCCAACGAGAAGATCTCGGGCGTCTACGCGCTGGCGAAGGCGAGGGGCTTGAACGGCAAGCAGGGCGTCATCATCCCGGCCTCGAACGTGAGCGAGTTGATGCTCAAGCCCGAGATCGTGGAGGCCGTGAAGGCCGGCCAGTTCCACATCTGGGCCGTGGAGCACGTCAGCCAGGGCATCGAGATCCTGACCGGCCAGGCCTACTCGGAGATCCTGAGGAAGGCCGACGCGCGGATGGACCAGCTCAGGGGGCGCGCCAGCTAGAGTTCCTGGGCCAGGCCGGCGATGCCGGCCGCCACGCTCAGACACCCGACCGACGTCCAGAGGTCGGGTGTCTCGTTCCAGAACACCCACCCCCCGAGGACGTTCAAGACCAGGCAGAGCACGGAGGCGGCCCCGGCGCGGGACACCTGGGTATGCTCGACGCCGAGGGTCAGGAAGAGCTGTCCGACCGTGGCCGTCAGGGCGATGGCGGCCAGGACGCCCAGCTGAGCCGGGCTCGGGGCCCAGCCCGTGGCGAAAGCCCAAGGGGCGAGGAGGACGGTGCCCACGAGGGTGTAATAGACGACGATGCGCAGGGCGGGCTCCTCGTCGGTGAGGGACTTGAGCGTGGCGAAGGAGAGGGAGCCGAGCAGGCCGGCCGCCAGCGCCGCGAGGGAGGGCAGGAGCGCGACCTGGTCGAAGGAGGGATGCAGGGTGGCGTAGACGCCCCCGAAGGCGAGGGCGACGCAGGCGGTCGAGAAGCGGCTGAGCCTCTCCCGGAAGAAGAACACGCCCCAGAGCACGGTGAAGAGGGGCGAGGTCTGCATGAGGAGGGAGGCGTTGGCCAGCGGCATGCGCGGGAGGGCCCAGAAGCTGAAGAGGATGGCCGAGACCGACCAGAACGCACGAAGGATCAGTTTTTCTTGGTTGGGGCTGGAGACGGAGAGGCCCCGGCTGCGCAGGAGGAGGAGGAGAGCGGGGAGGGCGAGGGCATTGCGCAGGAACGCCGTCCAGACGGTCGGGACGTCGGTCCCGAGGGACTTGATGAGCAGGGTGGCCGCCGTGAACCAGAGGGTGGCGATGAGGGTGAGGAGGACGCCGCGGCCCTTCACAAGGAGATTATATGACCTTTAACGCGGGCGCGGATATCTGCTAAAATCCCGCCTGTCGCAAATACCATTCCGGCGTAGCTCAATGGTAGAGCATTCGGCTGTTAACCGAAGGGTTGTAGGTTCGAGTCCTACCGCCGGAGCCAGTTTGAAGGAGTCGGAGTGAGATCCGAACTCGCCCTCTGAGGCCCTAGGCTGCTCAGAACGGCATAAGAGTTCGGATTTCGCTTTGCCTCAATCCTACGGCCGAGTAGGACTCGAACTTTTTCCCCTCTAAGCTTCCCCCGCTCCGCTATGAACGAAAGCCTAGGATTGACCCATCACACCGCGCGGTAGGAGTATTCAAGGGTATAATACCCGACAGATTTGCATTCATCACACCGGCAACGAGGATTTGAATGGCGAGAATACCAGACGTTTCACTGGACTCGTGGAAGGGACTTTACACGGCGGCCTCGAAGTTCGCAACCCTCAAGCCTTGGCATCATTTTGATGACAGCATGGTCTTCGGGGTTCAAACTCCAGGCACGGGGCAGATGGGCTATGCCTGCATTTTGGGGGCGCTGGGGGAGATGCCGGCTCTCTGCGTCTACCGCGGCGCTGAAGGATTCGATGCCTACCGACGCATACAGAAAGGCGAGTTCCACCACAGGCCCGAGGAGGCTGTGGGCGCGCAAAACTGCCTGATGGCCGAGCGAGCTCTGGCCATATCGCGCGACTGCGCGGACGCCTACAATCTCTTGGCCGAGGAGGAAGCTGGCAGCGCTGAGGATGCTCTGGATCTTTACCGAAAGGCGATCGAGGCCGGGGAGAGAGCGCTGGGGCCGAGGTTCTTCAAGGACAACGCCGGCCATTTCTGGGGCATTCTGGAGACTCGCCCCTACATGCGGGCCCGGGCGGCGCTCGCCCGCTGCCTCTGGGAGCTCAAGAGCCACGATGAGGCTCTGGGGCACTACCATGAGATGCTCAGGCTCAATCCTGGCGACAACCAGGGCATCCGCTATATCGTCCTATCATGCCTCGGGGAATTGGGGCGATTCGATGAAATGGGCAAGTTCATGGGCGGACCGCGCTACAAGGACGACTGCGCCGCGGAATGGCTCTACACCAAGGCCTTGCTTGCATTCGTGCGGGAAGGAGCATCGGCAGAAGCCTCAGCCGCTTTGCGCAGCGCCCTGAAGCAGAACAAGCACGCCCTGGATTACCTTACCGGGAAGAAATCCATTCCCCGGCGTCTGCCTGACCGCATCACCATGGGCGGGGAAGACGAGGGTTACTGCTACGCGTCGAGCTTCCTGGCCGCCTGGAAGCGCGTCCCAGGAGCTCTGGAGTGGCTTGCAACCGCGGGCAAGAAGTTCAAGAAGCCCCGCGGGGCCAAGGAGACCGTTCAATGACGGACAATCTGCCGGAGAAACCGGCCGGCAAGTCTGAAATCCTGTTCTATCAATCCGAGGACGGGAAGAGCCGGATCCAGGTGCGGTTGGAGGACGACACCGTCTGGCTGACCCAAGCCCTTATGGCCGAGCTGTTCCAGACGACGAAGCAGAACATCAGCCTGCACATCATCAACGTCTTTAGCGAGGGCGAGTTGGACCAAATTTCAGTTGTCAAGGAATACTTGACTACTGCCGCGGACGGCAAAAAATACAGCACCTCCTTCTACAATTTGGATGTCATCCTGTCGGTGGGCTACCGCGTGCGATCCCATCGCGGCACGCAGTTCCGGAAATGGGCCACGGAGCGCCTCCGGGAGTATCTCGTCAAGGGCTTCACCATGGACGATGAGCGCCTTAAGGAGGGTCGGACACTGGGGGCCGATTACTTCGACGAGCTTCTTGAACGCATACGCGAGATCCGTGCCTCTGAAAAGCGCTTCTATCAGAAGATCCGCGACATCTACAAGCTGTCGATAGATTACGACCCGGCCGCTGGAACCACGCAGGAATTCTTCCAGATCGTCCAAAACAAGCTCCATTGGGCCATCACGGGCCGCACGGCGGCCGAGATCATCGCCCAACGCGCGGACGCCGGCAAACCCAATATGGGCCTGACGAGTTGGAAGGGCGCGAAAGTCCGCAGGCAGGATGTCGCCGTCGCCAAGAACTACTTGAACGAGAAGGAAATCCGAGATCTTAACCGCATCGTGACCATGTATCTCGACTACGCCGAGATGCAGGCCGAGCGCCGCAAGCCGCTGTACATGAGGGACTGGAAGGAGAAACTGGACGCTTTTCTGCGGTTCAACGAACGGCAGATTCTGGAGCATGCAGGCACGGTCTCGATGGAGGTCGCGAAAAAGCTCGCCTTGGAACAGTACGAAAAATTCGAACATACGCGCCTAGCCGCGGATGCCGCCCTGCCAGACGACGATTTCGACCGGGTCGCCAAGCAGTTGGAGCACAAGTCTGAGAAGGGTGCCAGGCGGAAGAAAAAGTAGCGCGATATCACTCAATCCGACACTCTAAGATTCTCGTCAAACCTCTGAGGTGTTTTGTTCGTGGCCGAGCCGTGTCCTTCTCATACCGGCATACCGCAACCTTGCTTATCCTCAGCCTTCGAGCGAGTTCATTCTGCTTCATCCCCCTCCTCAGCCGTAGAAACCTAATCCTCTCGCCGAATGTCCGCGGCGGGGCCATCCTCGCGGCCAGTTCTTGAAGGCTTGGTCTGCAGGTAACCGACGGGAAAGGGCAAAGTGCGACCAATTCCCCCTGGGCCAGTTGGTAGAAGATCCCGTACTTCTGTCCCCGCCGGGCCGCGGTAATGCCGGCTACGAACCCTAACTTCACGGATTTAGTTCGGAATCTGCGCCTATTGGCCCCTGCGGTCAGTCCGAATTCCGAACTAGTTCGGATTCCACACCCGCTCGGGGAGCCAGTTTCGAATAGAGAGTCCTTCGGCCGACAGGCCGAAGGGCTTTCTGCGTACGCATCATCTGCCGGGCTGATGCCGTATACGGCTCCCGGGAGTCTTCGCTTTCCGCTCCCACAATCGGGTAGAATCGCTCGCATGGAACAGCTGGGAGCCCCCGAGAAGAACGGCAAAGACTGGAAAGAACAGCTGGCGGCCCGCTTCCCCGACGCCCCGCACATCGTCTCGCTCGAAGGCTCCGTCTTCGAGAAGATGCTGGGAGCCGAGTGGGCGCTCAAGAACCCCAAGCTCTTCCTGTTCGTCACCGCCGAGGACCTCGAGGCCATCCAGGCCGGCGGCCTGGACCACGAGCGCCTCCGCGTCTCCATCGTGCGCGTCCTCTCGCACCCGAGCTCGCTGGAAGCCTGCCCTCCCGAGGAGGCGGCCCTGCGCGCCGCGTATCGGGACATCCATCTGCACGGCGAGCCCGATTTCTGGCGCAAGCTCGAAGGCTGGGTCGACGCGGCCATCAGCGAACCCGGGAAGCTCGCGGACCTGTGCGTCCTCGCCCTCAGCCTCTGGCCCGGCGACCCCAAAACCGACGCCGGCGCCTGGAAGCTCTGGTTCCTCGCGGGCTACGCCTTCGTCCAGCTCGGCGACGCGAAGACGGCCTCCGGCTTCCTCGAGCAGTCCATCGCCCTCAAGGCCGACGCCCTCGCGCCCCTCAACGAGCTGGCCGCCCTGCGCCTGCAGGAGGGCCGCCGCGAGGAGGGCTCGGCGCTGCTGGAGCGGGTCTTCCAGCTCGAGCCGGAGAACCTCAACGCGCTCTGCAACGCGGCGGGCCTTCGCCTCGAGCTGAGGAAGTTCGACGAGGCGAGAGCGTTCATCGAGCGCGCCCGCGCCGTCGAGCCCGAAGACGAGCAGGTCCAGCAGCTGTCCGCCATGCTGGCCAGGATGTCCGGCCCGCAGGCGAACTAGGTCCGTCCAGGGCTACCCGCGCCAGGACAAGGCCAGCGAGCCGGTCCACGCATCCGGCAATTCGACCCTGGGGACGCTGGAGCGGCTCGCGTCCCGGCTCTCGTAGAAGCGCCTTCGCAGATCCCGGCCGGCCGAGAGGTCCAGCGAGAACCCTTCGCCCGCCTCGACGCGCACCCCGACGCGGGCCTGCTGGTGGTCGAAGATCAGCCGGTCCCGCCGCTCCGCCCGGTCCGCACGGAGCCATTGCTCGGGGCTCCGCTCGAACCGGGAATACCCCCAGACCCTCCGGAACAGCCGCCGAGCCCCCTCGACGGAGAGGTGGGTCGGGCCGAAGAGCGAGAAACTCGCCCGCGAATCCTTGTCCAGCTGGTAGGAGAGCCAAAGGAAGGGCAGGCCGATGACCGCCTGGAGCCCGGGGACCGGCTCGCGGAAAGCATACGCGGCGCCCGGCAAGGGCACGCCGTTCCAGAACGTCCGGTTGTTCGAGTAGGCCAGGAA
>DMEZ01000010.1:38992-40099 GCA_003450735.1 Elusimicrobiota bacterium
GAACGGCTCGTCGCTGGCGGAGCCGAGCCCCGCGCTGACGCCCCAGCTCTTGCGGTCGTCCAGCCGGCGGGAGAAGGCTCCGCCCCCCTGGAACTCCCAGAGCTTCGCCGGCACCACCAGCCCCGTCTGCGCCACCACCGGCGACCAGCTCAGCTCCGTCCTGCTGGCGCGCCCGTTGAGCGACCAGGTGTCGGAACTGCGCCGCAGGACGACGATGGACCCGCCGGCGTGGTGCTCGGCGATGAACGGCGCTCCGGGCTCGGCGGGGGTCACGCTGAAGGCATACCGGGCGCCGTCTCTGGCGCCGGAAAGGAAGCCCAGCCCCTCAGAGCGGTCCTGGGCCTGGGCCTCGAGGGCGAGGGACAGGATCAGCGCGGCGAAGAGCCGCTTCAAACGCCCGCCTGCTGGGGAGGGACGCTCATGGAGTGCTCATCTAAATTATAGAATCTTTCGGGAGGGCATGATGATGCGAGACGTTCCACTTCACCCCGTGTCCGTGGACGCGCTCCTAGCCCTCTGCGCGCCCGGCCTCGAGCCCTTCACCGCGCGTGAGCTGCGGGAGCTGGGCTTCAAGAACCTGCGCCCCGTCCCCGGAGGCGTCCTCTTCCACGGCGGGCTCGAGGACGTCTACCGCGCCAACCTGCGCCTGCGCACCGCCTCCCGCGTGCTCATGGGCTTCGGCCGCTTCCGCGCCGACGCCTTCCACGAGCTCGAGCGCCTGGCCGCCAAGCTCCCCTGGGGGCGGCACCTCCAGCCCGGAGCGCCCGTCTCCTTCCAGGTGCGCTCCCGGCGCTCCCGCCTCTATCACGAGCGCGCCGTCGCCGAGCGCCTGGCCGCCGCGAGCGGCGCCCCCCTCCAAAGCCACGACGAGGACGGCCTGCGCCAGCTCTTCGTCGTCCGCATCGAAGACGACCTCTGCACCCTCTACGCCGACTCTTCCGGCGCCCCCCTCCACCGGCGCGGCTACCGGCTCGAGACCGCGAAGGCCCCCCTCCAGGAGACCCTCGCTTGCGCCCTCGTGCTGGCCTCGGGCTGGGACAAGACCTCGCCCCTCCTCGACCCCTTCTGCGGCTCGGGCGCCATCGCCATCGAGGCCGCCCTCCTCGC
>DMEZ01000010.1:40247-62271 GCA_003450735.1 Elusimicrobiota bacterium
CCATCGAGGCCGCCCTCCTCGCCGCGGACATCGCGCCCGGCCGATGCCGGCGCTTCGCCTTCATGGACTGGCCTAGTTTCGACGCGGAGCGCTGGGTCAGCGTCCTGGACGGATCCTCCGCGTCATCCTCGCCCAGGATCGCCGCCTCCGACCGGGACGCCGGCGCCGTCCGCGCCGCCCAGGCCAACGCCGAGCGCGCGGGAGTCGCGGACCGCATCGAGTTCTCCTGCCGCGCCCTCTCCTCGCTCGAGCCGCCCGCCGGCCCCGGCTGGCTGGTCACGAACCCCCCCTACGGCGTGCGCCTGAAGGGGAGACGCGACCTGCGCGACCTCTACGCCCGGCTCGGGCAGGTATTGCGGGAGCGCTTCCCCGGCTGGCGGGCGAGCGTGCTCTGCCCCGATGCCCGCCTCCTTCGCGCCACGGGGCTCCCCTTCGGCCCGGGCCTCCCCCTGCTCAACGGCGGCCTGCGCGTGCGCGCCTCGACCTGCCGGTTGGATGAACGAGGCCCTCGTTTCGTATAATATCCGCGCGTTTGCGCTGATGAGGACTCTCCCGAAAGCCTTACTGGACCTGGACATCATCGTCGGAGGCATGGGCGCGGACATCTCGAGCGTCGAGCTCGTCGGAGCCGTCGCCAGCCACCCCTGCGGCCGCATGTCCGGCAGCCTCTCCGCCGTGGCTTTGGCCGACATCTACGCCCGCCGCCTCCAGCTGGGAGACGTCGGCGGGGAGATCCGACGGGCCTTCGACGCCTTCGTCAAGGTCGTACCGACCTTGACGAAGGACATCGACCGGCTCTACAAGACCTATTACATCCAGGGCGGGAAGTCCGCCTCGGCCCTCTTCCGAGGGCTGTCCATGAAGGGACTCGAGCCTCCGAGGGACGTGCAGATCCTCACCATCGCGGCCACCTTCTCCCACATCTGGCGCACCAAGCGTTTGGCGCCGGGCCGGCCGGTGGGCATCAATTTCCTGCGCAAGATCGAGCGGGTCATGGTCTACGGGCTCTACGGGGCCATGCTCGCGGGAGCCGACTGGATCGTGGTGGGCGCGGGAGACCCGAGCGACATCCCCGGCCTGCTGGACAAGCTGGCGGCCCACGAGGCGGTGGAGCTCCCGATGCAGGTCGCGACTGTGCCGCTGGGCACCTATAAGATCCGCTTCGACCCCAAGGACATCGTGGGCCCCGACCTCCCGCCCCCGCCTCGTCCGGCCTTCCTGGCCATCATCAGCTCCCATCTGCAGGCTCAGGGGCTGGCCTCCTCGCCCAGGACGCGGCCGGAAGGCTTCGTCGTCGAAGGGCCGCTGGCGGGCGGGCACAATGCCCCGCCCCAGAAGAAGATGAAGGACGCCCGCGGCTACTACGTCTACGGCCCTGAAGACGACGCCGACCTGGGAGTGGTCGCCGAGGTCGGCCTGCCCTTCTGGGTGGCCGGCGGGCGGGGCCAGCCCCTGAAGCCCTCCACGGCGGAAGGCCCCCTTCGGGGGCGGCAGATCGGGACGATCTTCGCCCTCTCGGACGCCTCCGGGATGGCTCCGGCCCTGCGCCGGCAGGCCTTGGAGCTCATCTGGCACCAGCAGCTCGAGGTGGTCACGGACGTCCGGGCCTCCCCCAGCACCTTCCCCTTCAAGGTCGCACTCCTCCCCGGGTCGATGGCGGACCCCGCGGTCTACGCCGCCCGGAAGCGGGTCTGCAACGTGGGACAGCTGCGCAGCTGGCGGCCCATGGAAGAGATGACCGGGCTCTGCCCCGCCAGCGACCCCGCCCTCTACAAGAAACGCGGCGGGGCCGCCTGGCGCACCGACGGCGCCATGTGCCTGTGCAACGGCCTGCTGGCCACCTGCGGCCTTCCCCAGCCGGGCGAGCAGGGCCTCGTCACGCTCGGAGACATCACCCCGGTGCGCGAACTCCAACGGCGCCTGCGCAAGATCGAGTATTCGACGCAGGAAGCGATCGCCTACCTGCGCGGCGAGCTCTGAGCCGGGGGTCATGCCCGAGCCGTCCCTCGATTACGCCGTCCTGATCGCCGACGAAGCTTCCCTGCGCCCCTCCGACATCGCCCGCGCGCTCGCCGCCCATCGCAAAGTCCCCTTCCAGGACGTGGTCCAGACGATCCGGCGGTGCTGGGGCATCGTCGAGGAGAAGCGGACCAGGCCCGAGGCCGAGGCGGCGGCCCAGGCCTTGAGCCGCTCGGGCGTCGCCGCCCTGGCCCTCCCCTGCGGGCTGGTGGAGGACCTTCCCCCGGCGCAGCGCCACGGACGCCTCGACCTATCCGACCGCGTCCGGTGGGGCAAGCTCTCCATCATCGGCGCGGCCTGCTTCACGGTGTCCGCCCCGGGGCCGGCCAAAGCCCCCGCCGGCGAGGACCCCTCCAAGCGGGTGCTCAAGACGGCGTTCTCCATGATGACGGGCCTGCCGACCGGCATGGGCCTTCCCAAGCCGCCGACCGCGAAGCCCGCGGAGACCTCCGAGCTCGCCGCCGTGCTCGACCTGGTCTTCGCCGAGCCCCCCGAGCGCCTCCGGGTGCAGGCCTCCCGATTCGACTACTCCTGCCTGAGCGGCCGCATGGTCTACGACGCCCTGGGGAACTTCCGCCTCCTGCTCGCCGAGCTGGCCGAAGCCGCCCCCTCGGCCAGACTCAGCCGCGGCGCCAGAGTCCTGCTCGAGAAGCGGCCCGTCCGGGAGATGGGCTACGACGCCCCGGAGGACCTGGAGCGCGAGTGCCGTTGGCTGCTGACTCTGGCCGCTCTGCGCCCGCGATGAGTCCCGTCCCCCTGAGCCTCCCCCGCCCCTGGGCGGACGACGTCGTCTATATGATCCTCATCGACCGCTTCCACCGCGGCTCGCGGACGACCGGCCCCGCGCCGGAGCCGCCCTTCCACGGCGGCAACCTCGCGGGTATCCGGGAGAAGCTGGACACCCTCGAAGACCTCGGCGTCACCGCCCTCTGGCTGAGCCCCGTCTACGCGAACCAGAAGGACGGCTACCACGGCTATTGGCCGGTGGATTTCACCTCGGTCGACCCGCGCTTCGGCACGATGGAGGAGCTTAAGGCCCTGGTCAAGGAGTGCCACCGGCGCGGCATGAAGGTTTTGCTCGACCTCGTGCTCAACCACGCGGGCTACGACCACCCCATGGCCAAGGACCCGGCCAAGCGCGGGTGGTTCCACCAGGGCGGACAGATCCACTGGGTCGACCAGCGGAGCCTCGAGCGCGGCTCATTGCACGGCCTGCCCGACTTCGCCCACGAGAAAGAGGAGGTGGCCTGCTTCCTCATCGACAATGCGCTGTGGTGGCTGAAGCAGACCGGGGTGGACGGCTTCCGCCTCGACGCGGTCAAGCACGTGCCCGTCTCCTTCTGGAAGCGCTTCAGCCTGGAGGCGCACAAGGCCGCGGGGAAGGATTTCCTGCTGCTCGGCGAGGTCCTGCGGGGGGTGCCGCGCTACATCGCCCGCTACCAGCGCGAGGCCGGGATCGACTCCCTCTTCGACGTGCCCTTCGCCGACACGGTGCGCAGCGCCCTCTGCCGCGACGCGGAGGAGCCGGGGCCCGGCCTCCTGGCCCGCCTCAGCGAACTCTGGCGGGAGTACCGCACGATGCTCCTCAACGAGATCCTGCGCAAGCTTGCCGCGAGCCGCTCAAGCGACCTGCGCTGGTTCTCGGCCCTCTGGAGGGAGGAGCGCGCCTACGAACGTCCCGAGCTGCTGGCCCCCTTCATCGACAACCACGACATGAGCCGCTTCGCCACCGAGGCTCGTCCCTCCAAGCCCCGCCTGGAGATGGCTTTGGCCCTGCTCATGACCTGGCGCGGCATCCCCATCCTCACCTACGGGACCGAGTGCTGCCTGGCGGGCCGCACGCACGGCGCCAACCGCTCGCCCATGCGCTTCGACGGCGACCCCGAGCTCTACGCCTTCCTGCGCGCCCTCATCCGCCTGCGCCGGAGCGTCCCGGCCCTGCGGACTGGCGGCCAGAAGGAGATCTTCGCCGACAAAGAGGTCTACGCCTTCCTGCGGGAGTCCCCGGAGAGCCTGGCGCTGACAGTCCTCAACAACTCCCGCCTGCACCAGCGCCGCACGCTCGACCTGCCGGGGAAGGCCGCCTCCGCCGATTGGAAGGATGCCTTCACCGGCGAGGCCTTCCGTCCCGAGCGGGGCGTCCTGGGGATGCGTCTCGAACCCCGCAGCGCCCGCATCCTGCTCGGCCGCCCGACCTAGCCCGAAGCGTCAGAGTGTAATGTCCCGCAGGTGTAATGACAGGCACCTATATGGCAGCTGTATGGCTGGCGCCTAGCCGATGCAGCAGCGGACGATGATCTGGGCCGAGACGACGCGCAGGAGCATGACGAGGGGATAGACGGTCGCGTAGGCGATGGAGGTCGCCCCGGAGGGGGCCAGGGAGTTCGCGAAGGAGAGCGCCGGCGGATCGGTCATGCTCCCGGCCATGAGGCCGCAAAGGGTGAGGTAGTTGAGCTTGAACTTGAGCCTCGCGACGAGGGTGACGATGGCCAGGGGCAGGAAGGTGATGAGGGACGCGCAGGCCATCCAGAAGAGCCCGTCGCCCCGGCTCAGGGTCTCCCAGAAACGGTCGCCCGCCTTGAGCCCCACGCAGGCCAGGAAGAGGATGATGCCGAGCTCCCTCAGCATGAAGTTCGCGCTGATGGGCATGTACCAGGAGATCGGCCCGATGCGCCGGATGCGGCTGAGGAGGATGGCCACGACGAGCGGCCCCCCCGCGAGCCCGAGGCGCACCGGCGCCGAGAGCCCCGGCAGGTGCAGGGGCATCTGCCCGAGGACCACGCCCAGGGCGATGCCCACGAAGACCGGGATGAGCTGGGGGTGGGAGAGCGCCTTGGGCGAGTTGCCGAGCAGCTCCGAGACCTTTTTGAGGGACTCCTCCTCGCCCACCGCCTGCAGGGCGTCGCCGAAGTGCAGGCTGAAGCCCGGGGAAACGACGAACTGGATGTCGGCGCGGGCGGCCCGGGTCACGACGACGCCGTAGCGATGCTCCAGATCGAGCTCCTGCAGGGTCTTCCCGAGCACCTCCGCGCGAGTGACGATGATGCGCAGCGCGGAGACCTTGCTGGGCAGGGTCCGCAGGTCCACCTCGCTCTTCCTGCCTACCAGCATGACCAGCTCGTCCATCTTCTCCCTCGGCGCGACCGCAAGGAGGGTGTCGCCCAGGTGCAGGAGGGTGTCCGGCTGGGCCACGCTGACGACCCCCTCGTGCATCACGCGGGAGATGCGGACTCCCAGCTCATCGACCAGCGGGATGCGCGATAGCGGGAGGCCCTCCAGGTTGCGGTTCTCGACCGTGACGCTCTGGATGGCGGCGGAAGGGCCCTCGTCGGCGCCCGCCGCCGCCTCCGCCGCGACGTCCACGCGGAAGAGGAGGCGGGCCAGGATCATGGCGAGGATGACCCCTAGGATGCCGAAGGGGTAGGCCATCGCGTAGCCGATGCCCGGCTGTTTGGCCAGCTCCTCGCCGAGCCCGGGCAGTTCCATGAGCGCCTGCTGAGCGGCCGCGAGGCTGGGGGTGTTGGTGACGGCGCCGGAGTAGAGCCCCACGGCCGCCGCCATGTCGATGCCGCCCAGCCGGCTGATGAGGACGGTCGCGGCGACCCCCAGCAGCACGATGGCGGCGGCCAGGGCGTTGAGCTTGAGGCCCTCCTTGCGCAGGGAGGAGAAGAAGCCGGGGCCGACCTGCATGCCGATGGTGTAGACGAAGAGGATGAGCCCGAACTCCCGGAGGAACTCCATGACCTCCGGGTTGATGCCGACCCCGAAGTGGCCGAACAGGATGCCCGCGAAGAGGACGCCGGCGATGCCGAAGTTGAGGCTGAAGAAGCGGATGTTGCCCAAGGCCAGCCCGAGCGCGGCCACGAGGCTGATGACGATGACGGCCTGCGCGACCGAGTGCGCCGTCAGGGCGGCAAGTTGTCCCATGACCCCCTCAGCAGATCCTCGGCAGCTGCTCGCCGCTGAGCATGTCCAGGATGCGCTCCACGCCGATGCGTGTCGTCATGCGCACTTCTCCTGGATGGCGCTCGACGGCCCGCCCGACCAGCGCTCCCGAGCCCAGGATCCCGAGCGCTTTCTTGGCCTGCGCCTCGGGCACGAAGGCGGCGAAGCGCCCCTCGCAGGCCATGTAGAGCGGCTCGAGGCCGAACACCTCGCAGGCGGCGGCCGTCTCCGGGCGCACCGGCACGGCGGATTCGTCAAGGGAAAGGCCGATGTTCGCGGAGGCGGCGATCTCGTTCAAGGTCGTGGCGAGCCCCCCGCGGGTCAGGTCTCGCAAGCAGCGCAGCTCCACCCCGGCGTCCAGGAGGGCCTTCACCTGGGGCCAGACCGCGGCGCTGTCGCTCTGGAGCGCGGTCTCGAAGGTCAAACCCTCGCGCACCGAAAGGATGGCCGCCCCGTGCGCCCCGATGTCGCCGCTCACGAGGATGGCGTCGCCCGCCCTCACGCGCGCGGGCTCCGGAGCGGGCTCGACGAGCCGCCGGCCGATGCCCGCGGTGTTGATGTAGATCCCGTCCCCCTTGCCCCGCTCGACCACCTTGGTGTCGCCGGTCACGACACGCGCGCCCGCCTCCTTGGCCGCCTTCGCCATGGAGAGGGCGACGCGCTGGAGGGTCTCGAGCGGCAGGCCCTCCTCCAGGATGAAGCCGCAGCTGAGGTAGAGGGGCTCGGCGCCGCACATGGCCAGGTCGTTGACCGTCCCGTGCACGGCCAAGGACCCGATGTCCCCGCCGGGGAAGAACAGGGGCCGCACCACGAAGGAATCGGTCGTGAAGGCCAGCCCCGTGCGCTCGGAGGCCAGGAACGCGCCGTCGTGGGCGCGCTTGAGCTCGGGGTCCTGGAAGGCCGCCTGGAAGACGTCCCGGATGAGGCGGTGCATCACGCGCCCGCCGCTCCCGTGGGCCAGGGTGATCTCCGCCCCCCCTTCCTTGGGGGCGGGGCAGGAGAGCTTGAGCTCCTCCGCGCTCACGAGGCCTTCTCCCGGGCGTAGCGGTAGTAGGCCGCGCAGGCCCCCTCGGAGGAGACCATGGGCGCGCCCAGCGGGCTCTCGGGCGTGCAGCGCACGCCGAAGGCGGGACACTCGACCGGCTTCAAAAGCCCCTGCAGGACGAGGCCGGCCTGGCACTCCGCGGGCTCCTCCGCGGTCACGGAGGCCGTCTCGAAGCGGCGCTCCGCGTCGAACTCCGCGTAAACCGGGCGCAGGCCGAGCCCGCTCGAGGGGATGGGGCCGATGCCGCGCCACTTGCGCGGGCAGGGCTCGAACACCTCGGCGATGAGCGACATGGCCGGACGGTTGCCTTCCTTGCGGACGGCGCGGGCGTACTGGTTCTCCACCTCGTGACGGCCCTCCTCGAGCTGGCGCACCAGCATGCACAGCCCCTGGAGGATGTCCAGGGGCTCGAAGCCCGTCACCACGATGGGCACCTTGCGCCGCGCGGCGATGGGGAGGTACTCCGAAAAGCCCATCACCGCGCAGACGTGCCCCGCGGCCAGGAAGCCCTGCACGCGGCAGCCGGGTGAGGAGAGCAGGGCTTCGAGGGCCGGCGGGACGAGCACGTGTGAGACGAGCAAAGAGAAATTCTTAACGCCCAGGGTCTTCGCCTGCTGGACGGCCATCGCGGTCGCCGGAGCGGTGGTCTCGAAGCCGACGGCGAAGAACACCACCTGTTTGTCCGGGGTCTCCCGGGCGAGGGCCAGGGCGTCGAGGGGCGAATAGACCACCTTCACCTGCGCCCCCTCGGCCTTGGCCTGCAGGAGGCTCTTGGACGAGCCCGGCACACGGAGCATGTCGCCGAAGGAGCAGAAGAGCACCTCCGGGCGCAGGGCGATGGCGATGGCCTTGTCGATGAGCTCGAGCGGGGTGACGCAGACCGGACAGCCGGGGCCGTGCACGAGGGTGAGCTTCTCGGGGAGCAGGCGGTCGATGCCGAAGCGGACGATGGCATGCGTCTGCCCGCCGCAGACCTCCATGACCGTCCACCGCTTCGTGGTCATTCGGTCCAGCTGGCGGGCGTACTCCTCGGCCGCGCGGCGGTCGCGGTACTCGTCTACGTATCTCATGAGGGGTCGGGGAGCTCGCCGAGCTGGCGCAGGTACTCGAAGGTCTCCTTCGCCGACTCCTCGTCGAGCGTGTTGAGGGCGAAGCCCACGTGCACGATGACGTAGTCCCCGACCTTGGCGTCGGGAACGTAGGCCAGGCAGACTTCCTTGACCACGCCGCCGAAATCGACCTTGCCGGAGGCCAGCTGGCCGTCCTTCTCTTCGCGGCTGAGGATCTTACCGGGTATCGCTAGGCACATGGCTCGGTCCCCCAGCCCCGAGAGGCGAGAAACGCCTGCCCGGCGGAGATGCCGCCGTCGTTGCAGGGGAGTCTTTGATGAGTATAGACTTTGTGCCCCGCCCTTTCCAATAGGGCCGCCGCCCGTTCGCTGAGCAGGGCGTTCTGGAACACTCCTCCCGTCAGCACGACCCGCTCCAGGCCCGCGCGCCGGGCGACTTCCAGGATCATCCTGGCCAGGGTGTTGTGGAAGGCCGCGGGGCCCTCCGGGCCGTCCTCCATCAAGGCGGCCAGCGCCGGGGCCCAGTCGATGACGGCCGGCGCTCCCTCGGAGACCGTGAACGGATAGACCCGGCGTGAGGCGCTCTTCGCGGCGGCGTGCTCCAGCGCCATCGCGGCCTGCCCCTCGAAGGCGTTCACCTGGCGCAGACCGCGAAGGGACGCCGCGGCGTCGAAGAGGCGTCCGGCGCTCGATGTGCGGGGCGAGAGAGCCTTGGAGGCCGGCAGACGGCGCAGGGCCCCCCAATCCCTGCTGAAATGCGGCTTCAGGCGCTCGACGTCCAGGCCGGCCTCGCTCAAGGCCCCCAGCGCCGCGCGGCGCGGCTCGCGCACGGCCGCCTCCCCACCCGGCAGAGGGAAGAGACGCAAATGGGCCAGGCGCCGCCAGCCGCTCTCGTCGACCCGCAGGAACTCCCCGCCCCAGAGCGTGCCGTCGGGCCCCAGCCCGATGCCGTCCCAGGAGACGCCCAGGACCGGGGCCGGGATGCCCTGCTCGGCCAGGCAGGAGGCGACGTGGGCGTGGTGGTGCTGGACGCGAACGAGGGGCAGGCCGAGCCCTTCGGCGAAGCGCGTCGAGAGGTAGTCGGGGTGCAGGTCGCAGGCGGCGAGCTCCGGCCGGAAGCCGTAGAGCGAGCGCAGATCCTCCACGGCCTTCCGGAACGCGTCGAAGGCGGGGCCGGCTTCGAGGTCGCCCAGGTGCTGGGTGAGCACGATCCGCTCATCGAAGGCCGCGGCGGCGGTGTTCTTGAGATGGGCCCCCAAGGCCAGCACGGCCCTCTTCAGCCCCGGGACGTGGAGGGGCATGGGAGCGAGGCCGCGCGCGCGCCTCAGCACGGACTGGCGCCCCCGGGAGAGGCGCACGATGGAGTCGTCGGCGTGCCGGGCGATGGGGCGGTCGTGCATGAGGAAGGCGTCGGCCAGGCCGCCGAGCCGCTCGCGGGCCTCGTCGTTGTCCGTCGCGATGGGCTCCTCGCTCAGGTTGCCGCTCGTGGCCACGACGGGGAAGCCGAGCCGGCGGCAGAGCAGATGGTGCAGCGGGGCGTAGGGCAGCATCGCGCCCAGCCGGTCGTTGCCGGGCGCGACCTCCTCGGCGAGGGCCTTGCCCGCGCGCCTGCGCAAAAGCACGATGGGGGCGGCGGCCGAGCGCAGCCAGCCTTCCTCGGCCTTCGAAAGGACGCAGGCGCGGCGCACCGAGGCCCGGGTCGGGAAGAGGACGGCGAAGGGCTTCTCCCGGCGGCGCTTGCGCGCGCGCAGGCGCAAAACGGCCTCCGAGGAGCGCGCGTCGCAGAGGAGCAGGAAGCCGCCGATGCCTTTCATGGCGACGATCCCGCCCGCTTCGATGCGCCGGGCGGCCGCTTCGAGCGCGGCTCCCCCCTCCTCCCGGCGCTCCCCCTCCTCCAGCCACAGCCTGGGCCCGCAGGCGGGGCAGGCGATGGGCTGGGCGTGGAAGCGGCGGTCGGCGGGATCGCGGTACTCCCTCTCGCAGTCGGCGCAGAGCGGGAAGCCCGCCATGGTCGTGTTCGGGCGGTCGTAGGGGATGCGGGTCACGAGGGTGAAGCGGGGCCCGCAGTCCGTGCAGTTCGTGAAGGGGTAGCCTCGGCGCCGCCCGCGGGGGGCCAAGACCTCGGCGAGACAGGCGGGGCAGGTCGCGAGGTCGGGCAGGACCCAGGCGCTCCGCGCGCCCTCCTCCCGGCTCTCCCGGATCTCGAAGCCCTGGAAGCCTTCCGGCTCGAGCCAGACCGTCTCGACGGCCGCTACCTGTGCGGCTGGGGGCTTCTCCGCCTCCAGCCTCTGGAGGAAGCGCTTCAGGACGGCCTGTTCGCCCTCCACGGCCGCGACGAGACCGGCGGGGCCGTTCAAGACCCATCCGGACAGCTTCATCTCGGAGGCGAGCCGGTAGACGAAGGGACGGAAGCCGACGCCCTGGACGGCGCCGAAGAGGGAGACCTTGAGCTGGCGCATGGCTCGGCGGGCGAGAGCGCCCTATTCCTCGAGCTCGCGCCCCTCGTGCAGTTCGAGGATCTGTTCGCAGGCGGCCACCAGGCGCCGCGTGAGCGCCTCGCAGATCTTCCCCTGGATGCGGGAGGCGAACTCGAAGTCCTTCTCGCAGCGCTTGCGCAGGGCCGCTCCGTCGAAGACGATGGCGATGGTGGTCTCCACGGCCTGCGCGTCGAAGGACCACTTGTAGGGCGGGACCATCCACGACCAGCCGACGATGTCCCCGGGGCCGAGCACCTGCATCGAGATGCGGCGCCCCTCCGGGGAGACCAGCTCGAGGTGGACCTCCCCCTTGCGGATGAGGAAGAAGCGCTCGGCGCCCTGTCCCTGGCGCAGCAGGTACTGGTCGCGGTTGAAGCGCTTCTCCTCGGCGCAGGACTGCAGGAGTTCGAGGTGGTCGGGCCGGAAGTCCTTGAAGAACTCGTGGCGCGCGATGATGTCGTCGATGGGGCGCATCAGGATGATTTTACCAATTTGGACCGGTTGCGGGAACGCCCCTCCGCTTGGTAGATTAGCGGCCATGGGAAAGATCACTGTCAGGAAGGCGTCGGAAGCGGAGATCCAGAGCCTCGGGGCGAAGAGCTGGCCGGTCTGGAGCTGCGGGGTCTCGAAGTTCGACTGGCACTACTCCGACCAGGAGACCTGCCTCGTCCTCGAGGGCGAGGTCACGGTCACGGCCGGGGCGGAGCGGGCCTCGTTCGGGCCGGGCGACCTGGTGGTGTTCCCGAAGGGGCTGGACTGCGTCTGGGACGTGAGGAAGCCGGTCCGCAAGCACTACAAGTTCGGCTAGGGGGCGGCCCGCTCGAACTGCGCGCAGTCGCGGACGCTGACCAGGCCGGGCTTGCGGAAGCTGCCGACGATCCGCCACCGGCCGTCGGGGATATGGCACACCGAAGCGACCTGAAGGCAGGGCTTCCCGGAGGGCTCGCACAGTTCGTACATCCAGGTAAGGCTCTGCTCGCTCTTCTTGGTCAGGACGCCGGACACCGCAAGGCGGAGCGGCAGGACCGAGTAGCACGAAGACACCTTATGGCACTCGGAGATCTGCAGGACGGTGGCCTCTTCCGCCTTCCCTGAGGGTCTCGGGGCCGGCGCCTTCTCTTCCACCGCAGGCCTTCGCTCCTTGACCGGCTCCGGAGCGGCGTCCGCCGGCTTCTTGGCGGCTCCCGGCTGGAGGGCGGCCATGTCCGGCGCCGCGGGCGCCTCGTAGCCGTAGCCTCCCGTTCTGCCTCCGGTCGGCGATGCGACTGAAGCCCCCCCTCCCCCGGACATCCGGCCGTAGATGTCCCGGAACACGCGCTGGGGAGGCTCCATGGCCTTCGGCGGCTCCGCGAAGAGCGGAGTCTTCATGGACAGCACGACCATCCTCGGCCAGGCGCCGCCCCGCACCCTGAACGCCGCGAGCATCTTCCCGAGCTCGAGGACGGCCTGCTCGAAGGCCTGGACGTCCGCCCCGCGGAGCAGGGCCTGCTGGGCGCCCTGGGACAGGTACGATTCGCCGAGCGTCCCGCCTCCCGAGCCTTCGGGCGTGTAGAAGGTCGAGACGAGGGAGAATCCCGACTTGTCCTTCCACAGGTTCGCCCACTGCTGGAGGTTGCGGGGGCGTTTGAACTTCTCGAAGTAGGCCGGGTCGAGGTTCCGCAGGCTCTTCTCGTCCGTCCCGGTGGTGACCAGGCTGCGGATGGGGATGCCCGGCTTGCTCTCATCGCCTTCCAGGAGCTTCACGGCCTTCAGGGCCGCCTCCCCGGTGCGGCCCTGCGCGACGATGTCGATCTGGGCGCCCGCCCGGCTGGCGCGCAGGAGGTCGTTGGCGAGCGAGCGGATGAAAATGTCCTCCCCCTTGTCGAAAAGGGGGTCGTACTGCTTGAGGACGGCGTCCGGCCCTTCGAGCAGGGCCCCGCTGAGCAGGCTGGGGCGGGGTCGGCCGAGCCCGAGCCGAGCCTGCAGCTTGTCGAACGCGGAGGGTTCCTCCGAAGGGCCGAGCGGGTCGCGGCCGTGGCGCGCGTCGTCGAGCACGAAGGCGACCTTGCGGTCTTCCGGAGCGGTCTGCCCCTGCTCCCAGGTCTTGAGCACGGAATCGATGTCCTTGCCCTTTGGAGCGGAGGAGCGCCCCAGGAGCAGGAAGAGCAGGGCTGCGCCGAGGATGACCCCGAGAGAGAGGATGGAGAGCGTCTTCATCGGAACGGGTAGAAATCCCCGCAATCGTCGGTATGGATGTTGTGCCAACGGAAGAGTCCAAAGCGGTCGTATACGATGCCGTAGTTCCCATCCGGCAGATCGCAGGCCGTCTCGACTTCCAGGCACTGGGGGCGTTCCCCCTCCTTCTCGGCCGCGCAAAGCGAATACCGGTCGAACTTGTTCTCCTTGTACAGCCGCCCGAGGACTCTGACGCTGCCCGCGCTCCCCTCCCAGCACTCCTCGTACCTGCGGTTCGCAGCGCTCATCCTCTTGCCGCAATCGATCACATCTTCGACGAGGATGTCCCCCGAATACGCGGTTTTGGCGGTAGCGTCCCGCTCATTGCGAATCGGCTCGGAGCGCACGCTCTGACTAGGCGCTGCGGGGGTCTTCGCCTCGGGACGAGGCCGGAGCGCGGCCATGTCCGGCGCGGGAGCAGCCTCGTAGCCATAGCCCCCCGTCCTGCCGCCACCCGGCGGAGCGTTCCCCATCCCCCGCTCCCCCGCCATCCGGCCGTAGACGTCCCGAAACGCCCTTTTCGGGGGGGCCAACCCGGAAGCCGCGGTCTTCTCGGGTTTATCCAAGGTCGGCTCGATGCCGGAGACCGTCTGGATCTGCCCGCCCTTCCAGGCCCCGCCCACCCTGAAGTTCTTCAAGGCCTTGCCCAGCTCGATGACCGCCTTGTCGAAGCCCCCGGAGTCGGCCCCGCCGCCGAGGAGCGCCTCCTGCGTCCCCTGCGAGAGCATCGACCCGCCCGCGAGGAAGCCCCCTCCCGACCCCTCCCCCGAGTACCAGGTCACGGCCAGGCCGGCCCCCCCAGCGCTCCGCTCTGCCCAGAGGTTCGTCCACTCCCGCAAGTTCGGCGGACGCGCCACCTCCGAGAAGAACTCGGGGTCCTGCCTGCGCAGGCGCTTCTCGTCCATGCCGGTCGTGACCAGGCTGCGGATGGGGACGCCCGGCTTGTCCTCGCCCCCCTCCAGCATCTTGATGGCTTTGAGAACGGCGGGCGCCGCCTCCCCCTGCGCGACGATGTCGATCTCGGCCCCGGCCTGATGAGCCTTGAGGATGTCGTTTGCGAGCGAGCGGATGAACTTCTCCTCCCCCTTGTCGAAGAGGCCGTCATAGGACGTGAAGACGGTGTCCGGCTCGGCCAAGAGGGCCTTGCTGAGCCCGCCCGGGCGTGCGGCGGAGCCCATGCCCAGGAGGCGGCGCGCCTTCGCGCCCATGCGCTCGAGCCCCGTGGGCTCCTTCGGCGCGGAGAGGGGGTCGCGCCCCTGGCGGGCGTCGCCGAGCACGAAGGTGACCTTCTTCTTCCCAGGAGACTTTTCGGCCTCCCAGGCCTTGAGCACGGAGTCGATGTCCTTGCCCTTGGGCGCGGAAGAGCGGCCCATGAGATGGAAGAGCAGGGCCGCGCCCAGGAGGGCGCTCAAGAGGGCGATCGAGAGGGTCTTCATCCTTTGGGATTATGATAATATCAGAATCATGAAGCGACTCTCCATCATCGGTTCGGCCGGCTCCATCGGCACCCAGAGCCTCGACGTCGTGCGCCAGTTCCCGGACAAGTTCAAGGTCGCCGGCCTCGCCTCGCTCAACGAGGTCGAGCTCGTGGCCAAGCAGGCCGCCGAATTCAAGCCCGCCGCGGTCGCCCTCGCCGACCCGGCCGCGGCGGAGAAGCTGCGCTCCTTCGTCCCCCACTCCGTCAAGGTGTTCGGCGGCCCGGACGCCGCCTCGCGCATCGCCACCCTCCCCGAGGCGGACACGGTGGTCACCGCCGTGGTCGGGGCCGTCGGCATCGGCCCGACCCTCGAGGCCATCAAGATGGGCAAGGACATCGCCCTGGCCAACAAGGAGACCCTGGTGGCGGCCGGGGCGCTCGTGATGCCCGCCGTGCGCAAGGCCAAGGTCCGTTTGATGCCCATCGACTCGGAGCACTCGGCCCTCTTCCAGTGCCTCAACGGAGAGAAGCGCGCCGAGGTGCGCCGCCTGATCCTGACCTGCTCGGGCGGCCCCTTCCGAGGGAAGACCCTCGACGACCTCACGCACATCACCGTCAAGCAGGCTTTGGGCCACCCGACCTGGAACATGGGCGCCAAGATCACCATCGACTCCTCGACCTTGATGAACAAGGGATTGGAGGTGATCGAGGCGATGTGGCTCTACGACGTGCCGGTGGACCAGGTGGACGTGGTGGTGCATCCGCAGAGCATCATCCACTCCATGGTGGAGTTCGTGGACGGGAACGTGATGGCCCAGCTGGGCTGCCACGACATGCGCCTGCCCATCCAGTACGCCCTGGGCTTCCCCGACCGGCTGGCCAACGACCGGCTCCGGCTGAGCTTCGAGGAAGTGACCAAGCTGACCTTCGAGAAGCCCGACAAGGAGACCTTCCACTGCCTGCAGCTGGCCTACGACGCCGCCCACGCGGGCGGGACGCAGCCGGCCGTCATGAACGCGGCCAACGAGGTCGCGGTCGGTGCCTTCCTGCAGAAGAAGGCCGCCTTCCTGGACATCCCGAAGACCATCGAGAAGGTGATGCGGCAGTGCGGCGTTTCCCCGATCAAGGATCTGGAGACGGTGCTCGCCGCCGACGCGGAAGCCCGGGTGAAGGCCCGGGAATTCCTCAAGCTTTGATAGAACGCCAGGCCCCGCGAAGCGGGGCCTGGGTAGTTCAACGGTGACCGACTGTCGAGGCTAGGGTAACAGGGCACTTGGGTTCTGTCAATAGGATTTTCGGAAGGACCTGCAGGGGTGGGACTCGTCCCAAACTTCCATGCGGCGTAGGTTTGGGACGTCCCGAACCTACGGATTCTGGATGTTCGGGACGAACCCACATCTACCGATTGACTGAGGTCGTTCTACCATTGAACTACCCCGCAGATCCACCCACAAGTACGTATGAGGGTGGTAAAAAGTTCCATCCATCGAGCAGATAGAACAACCTTAGGCTCTAGCCGTGGTTGGTTCGGGCTTTCAGTTTAGTGTCGGACGAGGAGTTATCGGGGTATACGGCCGGGCGGGGCGGGGTTTGACGGATGTGGTGAGCTTGGCGTGATAATATGTGTATATTTTCTAGTCAGTTTCCGTGATATGATATTTCCGCCGGGCGAGAAATACGGTCCGTAGACTCTATAGAACGCCAGAATTAGCACTTGACAGATGTAACCTATAGGGTTACACTAAAACAGTGATCCAGAGTTTCCGCCACAAAGGCCTTGAGAAGCTATTCAACGATGGCGCCAAGAAGGGCATTCGCCCCGAGCACGCGAAACGACTGGAGGACATCTTAGACCGACTAAACGCGGCGGCAGAGATTGGCGACATGGACTATCCTGGTTCATTCCTTCACCCGCTAAAGGGCCCACTCAAGGGCCGTTGGTCTGTAAATGTGTCTGGCAACTGGCGCGTGACTTTCCGTTTTGCAAATGGGGACGCACACGAAGTCCATTACACGGATTATCACTAGATGGAGGAAATTCAATGATTCCCACGAAGCGCTCCCCGGCCCATCCGGGTGGAATTCTGAAGAGGCACTATCTTGAGCCGCTATCGTTGACGATCTCTATGGTCGCAACAGCCCTCGGGGTATCCCGGAAAACGGTATCCAAGATCGTCAACGAACATGGAGATATCACTCCGGACATGTCTCTGCGTCTTGCAAAGGCTTTCCGAACTACGCCCGAACTATGGCTGAATCTGCAGCGCAACTACGACCTCTGGCACGCCTCCCACGATTCACATGCCTGGCAACGCGCAAGAATCGTCATGGCCCATTCAACCCATGGCAGCGCCCATAGCAGGAGCGCATGGGCGTTCTAACAGATCCGATTGACCCGACCGCCCTTCGGGGGTCGGCTTCGAGGGAGCGGCGGCAGACCCTAACGTTCTGCCTAGGGACAGCTCGGCAGCAGTAATCAGAGAGGTACCGACTCGATGCGCCCATTCGAGCTCTACAGCAGAACGCGAAAACTCCCCAAGGAGCCTGGAATGCGCGCTCTACTCCTTCTGGTGATACTCGGCCTGCCCTCTTCCGTGCTCGGGCAAAAGACCTTCGGTGATCTTGACCGGGAGCTCGGCGCAGAGGGCCTGTGCGCGGATCTATTGAAGGGAGATTTCGCCGCGGCGTCGGCACCCATCCAGCGCAAGGCGGCAAGTCGCAAGCTGACCTTCGCCTCCGTGATCAACTGGCTTGCCCGTGAAGTAAAGAGCCCCTATATCGAGATCCCAGGCTCACCACTGTTCCAGGAGTTGCCCAAGGACCAGGGAAACATAACGGCCTGCCGGGGCGGCGGACTGACGCTGACAGGCAACGACATATTGAAGCCGCTCTATATCCAATACGCGCAAGCGCGCCTCACGGTCATGCTTCGATTCGAGGATCCCGCCGCCCCGAAGCTCCAGTACATCCAGATCGGGGGCATCGAGAAGCTCTCTCCGGGACAAGAAGCGCCGGACGCGTTCGAGCAAAGAGTCTCCAGCTTCATCAAGGCTCTGGATGCGACTGAAAAAAGCAGCGCTGAGGCCCGAGCTTCTACATCCAGTCGTTGAGGGCGACCCCGAGGCCGACGCTCGTGGTCGTGTGGTTGTACTCGATGAGGCTCTGCCCGTAGCCGTTGAAGAACACCGCGTAGGCCCGGAAGCGGCCGCGGATGGGGTAGCTCGCGCCGAGGCGCAGGGCCCCGTGCGACAGCCCGCTCTCGAGGATGTTCCGGGCCATCATCGAGAACTCGGCCTTTCTCTTCTTATAGACCAGCAGCAGCTCCCCGTACCCCAGGTAATGCGCGATGTCGTCGTTGTGCAGGTCGCTCGAATCGGCCTGATCGATGAGCGCCCAGGGCTTGACGGAGAGCGTCCAGTCCCCGAGCGGGAAGAGGGCGTCGAGATAGGCCCGGTTCCAGCTGCGCTCCATGAGGCCGCCGCGGCCGTTGGACTGGTGCACGAGGCCCCCTGAGCAGATGAAGAAGTCGTAGGGCTTCCCGCTGAGGAAGATCTCGGGCTCGTAGTTCGTCTCGCGGAAATAGGGCGAGGCGCTGTAGAGCTGCCAGAACATGATCTGGGTGTAGGCGGCGGAGAGCTTGATCGGCTTGCCGAACATGTCCTTCCAGAGCGGCACCTTGAAGCTGAGCTGCGCGACGAACTCGTTGCGCTTGGGCGGCTCATCGCTGATGAGGCGGTTGGAGTAGACCTCCTCGTAGGCCGAGCCCGTGTGGTAGTAGGGCAGCAGGTAGTTGGGCCGGTAGAGCTCGATGCCGAAGGGGTTCGACTCGAGCCCGCTCTCGTCCTTGAGCCGCTCCTCGATGGCCTGCGGCTTCGAGGAGAGCTGCTGGAGTTCCTTCTTGATCGACTCGAAGCCGAGCTCGGCCCGGGCGGGCAGGGCGAGGAAGAGCAGAAGGAGGAATCTCATGGCAGCCTCAGGGCCTCCGAGACCTTGCGGCGGAACTGCTCGAGGATGAGCGGCTTGAGCACGTAGCCGGCGGCGCCGAGCTTGAAGGAGTCCTCGACGTCCGCGTTCATCTGCTCGGAGGTGACCATGAGGACCGGGATCGGCTTCGTGCGGGGGTCGCGCTTGAGGAACTCGAGAGCCGTCTTGCCGTCCACGACGGGCATGTGCATGTCCATGAGGATGAGCGCCGGGCGCTTCTCCCGGGCGAGGTCGAGCGCCTCCTTCCCGTCCTTGGCCGTGAGGGCTCGGCAGCGCATCCCCCGGAGGACCTCGACGAGGACTTCGAGGACGAGCGGGTCGTCGTCCACGCACAGGACGAGCGGCTTGCGCAGGCGCTTGAGGAGCCCCATCCAGCAGACTCTACCAAAAAGACCGCCCCGGCCTCCCTCTCGGGGGGCCGGGGCGCTTGCGTCTGAGGGTCCTACCGCTTAATACTCGTCGCCGCCGTGCATGTGCCCGGGGCCGCCCGCGGCGGGCTCCTTCTTCTCCGGGATGTCGGCGATGAGGCACTCGGTCGTGAGCAGGGTGCTCGCGATCGAGGAGGAGTTCTCGAGGGCCGAGCGGACGACCTTCGCCGGGTCCACGATGCCGGACTTGACCATGTCCACGTACTCCATGGTCTCGGCGTCCAGGCCGAAGCCTTCCTTGAGGCCCATGACCTTCTCGTGCACCACGGACCCGTCCAGGCCCGAGTTGAAGGCCAGCTGGCGCAGGGGCGCCTCGAGGGCCTTGCGGACGAGGCGGATGCCCGCGTTCTCGTCGTCGTCCGAGCCCTTGAGGCTCTCGAGGACCTTGGCGCACCGGATGAGGGTCACGCCGCCGCCGGGGACGATGCCTTCCTCGACGCCGGCCTTCGTCGCGTTGCGCGCGTCCTCGACCTTGGCCTTCTTGGCCTTCATCTCGGTCTCGGTCGCGGCGCCCACGCTGATGACGGCCACGCCGCCGGAGAGCTTGGCCAGCCGCTCCTCGAGCTTCTCCCGGTCGTAGTCGGAGGTCGTTTCCTTGATCTGCTTGCGGATCTGATCCGCGCGCTTGGTGACCTCGCCCTTGTTGCCCGCGCCGCCGACGAGGGTGGTGTTCTCCTTGTCGACGACCACGCGCTTGGCCTTGCCGAGCATGTCGATGCCGGCCTTCTCCAGCTTGAAGCCCAGCTCCTCGCTGATGACCTTGCCGTCCGTGAGGGTGGCGATGTCCTGCAGGAGGTCCTTGCGGCGGTCGCCGAAGCCGGGGGCCTTCACCGCGGCGCACTTGAGCGTGCCGCGCAGCTTGTTGACCACGAGGGTCGCGAGGGCCTCGCCCTCGATGTCCTCGCCGATGAGCAGGAACGGACTGCCCGACTGCGCGATCTTCTCGAGCACCGGCAGGAGGTCGTTCATCGCGGAGATCTTCTTGTCCGTGATGAGGATGTAGGGGTTCTCCAGCACGGCTTCCATCCGCTCCGCGTCCGTGACGAAGTACGGGGAGACGTAGCCGCGGTCGAACTGCATCCCTTCGACGACTTCCAGGGTGGTCTCGGCCGACTTGCCTTCCTCGACCGTGATGACGCCCTCGTGCCCGACCTTCTCCATGGCCTGGGCGATGAGCTCGCCGATCTGGCGGTCATTGGCCGAGATGGTCGCGACCTGCGCCTTCTCTTCCTTGGTCTTCACGGGCTTGGAGGCCTTCTTGATCTCCGCGACCACGCTCGCGACGGCCTTGGCGATGCCGTGCTTGATGTGGATGGGGTTGGCCCCGGCGGCGATGTTCCGCATGCCCTCGGAGATCATGGCCTGGGCGAGGATGGTCGCCGTCGTGGTGCCGTCGCCGGCCACGTCGTTGGTCTTGGAGGCGACTTCCTTGATGAGCTGGGCGCCCATGTTCTCGAGCGGGTCCTGCAGCTCGATCTCCTTGGCGATGGTCACGCCGTCGTCGACCACCGTCGGGGAACCGTACTTCTTCTCAAGGACGACCGCGCGGCCCTTCGGGCCGAGGGTGGTCTTCACGGCGTTGGCCAGCTTGTCGACGCCGGCCCGCAGGCGCGCGCGCGCCTCTTCACTGTAGACGATCTGCTTTGCCATCGTTCTATGTCCTCCTGGTATCGGGTGCTACTTCAGGATCCCGAGGATGTCGTCCTGATGCACGATCAGGTGGTCCACCTCGTCGATCTTGATCTCGGTGCCGGAATATTTGCCGTACAGGACGCGGTCGCCGCTCTTCACGTACATCGGCAAAACCTTGCCCTCGTCGGTCGTCTTGCCCGGGCCGACCGCGACGACCTGGCCTTCCTGGGGCTTCTCTTTGGCGGTGTCGGGGATGATGATGCCGCCCTTGCGGACTTCCTTCTGCTCCATCGGCTTGATCATGACCCGGTCGCCCAGCGGCTGGATCTTCACGTTCGTCAGCGTCGCTTCTGCCATCGTTTTCTCCTCCTCGTCTCAGTATGGACTTTTGAGATTCTTAGCAGTCCTTACGACCGACTGCTATTATACAGGAACGGGGCCAAAGCTGTCAATCCCCCTCTTCGACTGCTAATTAAAGGAAGGCCTAGTCTTCCTTCGGCAGGGCGGTCCGCGGCCAGAAGAAGCGCAGGCGCGGGCCGCCGCCCGCGAAGGGACTCTTGAGGAACGCCTTCGCGGCCTCCCCCGCCTTGCCGCCGGCCTGGCGGTAGAGTGCCAGGGCCTCACCGCGCCGTCCCTTCAGGTCGAGCAGGTTGGCCCGGCGCAGAAGGATCCAGTCCTTGAGCGGGCCCGGCGCCGTCGCGGGATCGAGGAGGGCGAGCCGGCGCTGGGCCCCCTCCGCGTCCTTGGCCATCAGCAGGCACTCGGCCGAGAGGTAGGCGGCGTAGGGCCGTCCGGTCCTGAGGGCCTCGGGGGAGACCCCGGCCCACCAGGCCCCGTCCAGGTCCAGGAAAGCGTCGGCCTCCTTCCAGCGGCCTTGGCGAGCCGCGAGGTTGGCCCTCCAGATGCGGTAGCCCGGGTTGCGCGGATGCCGTTCGACCAGACGCGCGAGGAGGGCGTCGGCCTTCTCCGGCTTGCCCTCCCGCATCCCATAGATATACGAAAGGACCCCCAGGGCCTCGGACGAGGCGATGGGCGAGCGCTCCGCCGCGCGCTCGAGCTCCGCGAGCCCCTTCTCGGCGTCGCCCCAGAGGCCGGCCAGGAGGTAGGCGAACGGCTTGGCCGGGGCGGGCATGCGCGCGAGAAAATAGTGGTACATCCCCAGGCCCAGGTAGGTGTCTTCGAGGGAGGGGTCCAGCTCGACCGCCTTCTTGACGTGCCCGATCGCCTCGCGCGCGCCCTTCACGGCGTCGAACCAGTTCCCGCGCATGCTGGCGACGCGGGCCTTGAAGCCGTGCGCGGCCCCGAGGTAGTACTCGGCCAGCGCGGGAGCGATGTCCCGGTTCTTCTCGGCGGCCGAGATGGAGCGGTCCATGTCCGCCAGGAACTCTTTCACGGTGCCGGTCGAGACGGGGTCCTCCACGAGGAGGCTCAGGTAGTGCTCGATGCCCCGGAAGAACGCCCCCGCCGGATGTCCCGGGTGGCGGCGCTCGAGCCCCTCCGCCGCGAGGCGGGCCTCCGCGAGGCGCAGGTCGTAGAAGACGCCCATCATGCCCGCGACCTCCTCCTGGACGCGGTCGGCGGCCGAGGCGGAGGCCGGCAGGAACAGGGAGAGGAGCAGGGTGCGCGTCATGGGCGGGACGCAGGAGTATATGATAATCTAGCGACCCATGAAGGTGGTCGTCGCCGGCGGGACGGGCTTCATCGGCCGGGCGCTCTGCGCGCGGCTCGCCGCCGCCGGCCACGAGGCGCGGGCTCTCGTCCGCTCGCACGCCGCGAGCCTCTCCCTCCCCCCCC
>DMEZ01000023.1 GCA_003450735.1 Elusimicrobiota bacterium
TCGCCAGGCCCCATCAGCCAATCGATGTCGCGCAGCGACGTCGATTACGGGAGGCTGATGGGGTGGGTGAAGCAGTTCTCCTCTCGCCAGGCCCCATCAGCCAATCGATGTCGCGCAGCGACGTCGATTACGGGAGGCTGATGGGGTGGGGGGAAACGCTCCACTTCTCCAGCATCCTTCCCAGGTCGTCGATCTTGATGGGCTTGCCGAGGTGGTCGTCCATGCCGGCTTCCAGGCACTTCTCCCGGTCTCCCTGCAGCGCGTTCGCGGTCATGGCGATGATGGGCATGCGCCGGCGGCCCGCTTCCCGGCGACGGATCTCGACCGTCGTCTGGTAGCCGTCCATCTCCGGCATCTGGCAGTCCATGAGCACCAGGTCGTAGGGGATGCTGTCCAAGGCCGAGAGAGCTTCCACCCCGTTGCCGGCGACGCCGACGTCGTAGCCCAGGCGTGCGAGCTGGAGCAGCGCGATCTTCTGGTTGACGGCGTTGTCTTCGACCAGCAGGACCCGGATGCCCTTCTTCTCGATGGGGCCAAGGGCGCGGGCCTTGACCGGGACCTTCTCGCTTGGAGCCGGCTCCGCCTTCTCGCTCAAGGCCTGGACCAGGCGGTCGAAGAGCGCGGAGGGCTTGACGGGCTTGACGAGCACGGCGGCGAGGCCCGCGGCCTTCTGCTCCTCGGCCGATAGGATGCGGCCCAAGGAGGTCATCAGGATGAGTCGTACGGAGGCCTTAGATGGATCCGAACGGATGGCGCGGGTCAGCTCCAGGCCGTCCATCTCCGGCATCTGCATGTCCAGCAGGACCAGCCGGTACGGGTCGCCCTCTGAAGCGCTCTTCCGGAGCGCTTCGAGCGCCTCGGCTCCGGATGGCACGGCGTCATGGCGCATCTTCCAGGAAGCCGCGTAGCAGCCCAGGATCTCCCGGTTGACCGGATTGTCGTCGACGATGAGGACGCGGACGGCCGAGAGGTCGAAGCAGGGCCGGGACGCCGGCTCGCAGGCGGGCCGGACCTCGAAACGGGCGGTGAACCAGAAGGTGGAACCCTTCCCCGGCTCGCTCTCGACGCCCATGGCACCGCCCATCAGCTCGACGAGCTTCTTCGAGATGGCCAGCCCGAGCCCCGTGCCGCCGAAGCGGCGCGTCGTGGAGCCGTCCGCCTGCGAGAAGGCCTGGAAGAGATGCTTGCGGGCCTCCGGCCCGATGCCGATGCCGCTGTCCTGGACGCTGAAGCGCAGGGCGCCCTCCTCCGCCAGGGCCACGCGCAAGACCACCTCTCCCTTCTCGGTGAACTTCACGGCGTTGGCGAGCAAATTCAGCAGGACCTGCCGCAGGCGCGCCTGGTCTCCCCGCAGGCGCCTGGGCACGCTCTCCTCGATGAGGTAGGCCAGCTCGATGCCCTTGCTCTGGGCCTTGGGGGCGACGAACTCGGCTGTGGTCTCGATGGCCTCCTGCAGGTCGAAGTCCAGCGACTCCAGGTTCAGCTTGCCCGCCTCCATCCGGGAGAAGTCCAGGATGTCGTTGACGATCTGGAGCAGGGCGTCCCCGGCGCCGTAGACCGTCTGGAAATAGCTTCTCTGCTGGGCGTCGAGCTTCGTCTCCATGAGGATCTCGGTCATCCCGATGATGGCGTTGAGCGGGGTGCGGATCTCGTGGCTCATGTTCGCGAGGAAGTCCGACTTGAGGCGCGCAAGCTCCAGGGCCTTGTCGCGCGCCCGCTCGATCTCGGCCTTGGCCAGATTGCGCTCGGTGATGTCGCGCACGCAGGCTTGCACGACCGTCCGGCCGTCCAGCTCCGTCCTGGTCAGCGAGACCTCGGCAGGGAACGCGTCGCCGCGAAGGCGCTGATGCGTCCACTCGAAGGAATTGAAGCCGTCTTTCATGGCGGCCGCGATCCGCTCCTGGGCCTTCTCGGAGGAGGGACGCCCGTCCGGTTGCGTCTCGGGGGAGACGTCCCAGGGCCCCAGAGCCATGAACTCGGCTTCGCTCGCCGCCCCGAACATCGCCAGCGTCGCCGGGTTCGCCTGGCGGAAACGCCAGGTCGGGCCTGCGATGACCATCAAGGCGTCGCGGGAGGAATCGAACAGCTTCCGATACCGGGCGTCTCCCTCCGCCAGCTTCTCGTAGAACCGCCTCTGCCGGGCGCTATGCAGCATGGCGGCCAGGCCCAAGGAGAGCAGTATCCCGATGATCGCGAACGCCAGGATCACCAGCCCGCGGAAACGGACATCAGAGAGGATCTCATCGGCATCCACCTTGGTGACGAGCGCCCAGTCCGTTCCCGGCACTCGTCGAACGTCCGCCAGCACCCTCACGCCGCGATAATCCTCGCCTTCGAAGGAGCCCTCCATACCCAAAGCCGCCTTCACCGCCGGGGTGCCCATGCGGGTCAAGGGGGTGCGCAGGGTCAGGGCCGGAGCGGAACCGTGCCGCAGCCGGTTGAGGTACAGCGCGTCCTGCCCGTCCTTGCGCACGAGCAGGGTCTCGGCGGTCTTGCTCGGGGTGGGCCAGGACTGGATGAGCGGATAGAGGAAGGTCTCCGGGTCGATGCGGAACATCAGCACCCCGACCAACTTGCGCCGGCCCTCGGCGTCCGCCCGCCCGAGCAGGGGTGAGAAGAGATCGAGATGGGTCTTCTCGACGTTGCCGGCTTGGTGGATGTCCGTGAGCAGGGGCTCGCGCGTCCTCATGATCTTCTCGATGCTGAGCTTCGCTCCGGGGCCGATGCGCGGCTCATCGACTCCGACCGCCAGTCGGACCCCTTTGCGCCGATCCACGAGCACCACGTCCATGTACCCATAGGCCTTCATCAGAGACTCCAGCCAGAGGCGGACATCGCGCCCTGTTCCCGCCGGCGCGGCGCCGTCCAGGTAGGGACGGAGGAAAGGCTCGTTGATGGGATTGCAGGAGAAGGAAATGGCGTCCCCGATGCGCTCCTTCCGCCAGCTGACGAGGCTGGCGATCTTCATCTCGCCGATGGCTTTGAGGTCGTCGTATTTCTCCCGGCGGATGTCCCGGGCTTCCTGGCGGTAGAGCAGCGCCCCGCTCACGACGAAAGACAGGGCGGCCGCGACGCTCAGAGAGGCCAGCCGTCCTGTGATCATCCCCGATTCTCCTTCCCGGCGTACTCAGGAAAATGCTTCAGCTCGCACTCCGGGCAGATGCCGTGGGAGAAGCGCACCCCGGAATGCTCCGTGATGTAGGCCTCCATGTGCTGGTAGGCGTCGTCGTCCTTGCGCACGCGGCGGCAGTAGGAGCAGACCGGGATGAGGCCTTCCAGCTGGCGGACCTGGGTGGTGAGCGAGGCGATGCGCTCGGCTACGCGCAGGCGGATGCTGATGAGCTCCCGATCCAGGGGCTTGACCAGGTAGTCGTCGGCCCCGGCCCGCATCGCGGAAAGGTAGTCCTCGTGAGCGCACATCGTGCCGGTGAGGAGGATGAAATAGACGTACTTCTTGGTGTCCGCCGAGCGCACGCGCCGGCAGAGCTCGAGCCCGTCCATGCCCGGCATCATCCAGTCCGAGACCACGGCGTCGAAATAGCCCCGGCCGAAGATCGCCCAGCCGGCCTCGCCGTCGGCGGCCTCGACCACCGTGTGCCCGATGTCCCTCAGGACGGCGGCCGCGAGCTTGCGCGAGACTCCGCTGTCCTCGACCAGGAGGATCCTCACGGTGTCGCCTGCAGTTTCTGGAACGCCTCCGCGACGACTCCTAATTCCGCCCCCAGAGCCTCCAGCACGTAGGGCGCTTCCGCCGTGCAGCCGGAGCGCCCGAGTTCCTCGAGACGAGAGGCCAGGCGGCGTACGCCCTTGGCCCCTAGGTCGGCGCTGGCGCCCTTGAGGGTGTGGGCGGCCTTCCACAGGGCCTCGGCATCCTCCCGCGCCGCGGCCTCCCTCATCGTCTCCAGCTGGACGGCGGCCTCGGAGAGATAGAGGGCGATGAAATCGGCGAACATGCCCGTGTCCTGGCCGCGGCAGAGGGCGCGCAGGTTCTCGATGGCTTCAAGGTCTAGCGTGCATTCCATGAGAGGAGTATGCCGGATGGGGCCGTAGGAACGCCGAAGGAACGCTGAAGTCTTTCTTAAGTGGAATTAAGGATTATTTAAGCGCTCCTCCCGCCGTCCAGAGCTACAATGGCTGAAAGGTATAAACCATGGCTGACAAGCGCTCGGACCTGCGAAAAAAGGCGGAAGGGAAGGCCGCGAAGCTCTACAAAGACAAGGCCAGGCCCTCGCCCGAGGAAGCCGCGCGCCTGCTCCACGAGCTCCAGGTGCATCAGATCGAGCTGGAGCTGCAGAATGAGGAAATGGTCTGGTCGCATGCGGAGCTCGAAGGCTCAAGGGACAGGTATTCCGATCTCTACGACCAGGCGCCGGTGGGCTATCTCACCTTGAGCGGGAAGGGCCTGATCCTGGAGGCCAACCTCACCGCCGCAAAACTGCTCGGCGTGGAAAGGCGGGAGCTGACGAAGAAGCCGCTGTCTTGTTTCATCCTCCCCGAAGACCAGGACGTCTTCTACCTGCACCATAAAGAGCTGTGCATAAAGAGCGCACCGCAGGCCTGCGAGCTGAGGCTTCTGCGCGCGGGCGAAGCGCCCTTCTGGGCGCGGCTGAAGGGCTGCGCCGCGAAGGACGCCGAGGGCGGGGCCGTATGCCGGGTCATCATCAGCGATGTCTCCAATTTCAAGAAGGTGGAGGAGGCGCTGAAGGCGTCCGAGGAGATGTTCCGCCAGCTCGTTGAGAATATGTCGAGCGCGGTGGCCGTCTACGAGCCCGTGGGGGAGGGCGAGGATTTCTCGTTCCTGAGCCTTAACAAAGCCGGCGAGCGCATCGAGCGCATGCGGGCGGCCGACCTCCGCGGCCGGAAGGTGAGCGAAGCGTTCCCCGGGGTCAAGGAGTTCGGGCTCTTCGAGATCCTCCAAAGGGTGTGGAAGACCGGCAAGCCCGAGCGGCTGAGCCTCAAGCTCTACAAGGACGACCGCGGCTCGAGTTGGAAGGAGAACTACGTCTTCAAGCTGGCGACCGGGCAGATCGTCGCGGTGTACGACGACCTGACGGAGTCCAAGCAGCGGGAACAGGCTTTGACTGAAATGGGAGCCATCATCAACAGGAGCCCGGCCGTGGCCTTCCTCTGGCGGGCCGCCGATGGCTGGCCGGTCGAATTCGTCTCCGAGAACATCCGCGATTACGGCTACGAGCCCCAGGATCTTCTCAGCGGCAAGATCCCATTCGCTTCCATGATCCACCCGGAAGACCTCGCACGCGTCGGCGACGAGGTGGCGCGCTATTCGAAGGAGGGCCGCGCGGAGTTCTCCCAGGAGTACCGCCTCCGCACGGCCTCGGGGGAGTACCGCTGGGTCGACGACCGGACCTGGGTCCGCCGCTCGCCCGCAGGAGAGATCACCCATTTCCAGGGCATCCTGATGGACCTCACCGAGCGCAAGACGACCGAAGCGGCAATGCGAGCGCGCGAGCGCTTCCTCAATGACATCATCGAGAACACGCCCAACATGATCTTCGTCAAGGATGCGAAGGAACTCCGGTTCGTCCGGTTCAACAAGGCCGGCGAGCAGCTGGTGGGCCACTCACGGGATTCCCTCCTGGGAAAGAACGACTACGACTTCTTCCCGAAGGAGCAGGCGGATTTCTTCACGGAAGCCGACCGCAGGACGCTCGCCTCGAAGCAGCTGCTCGATATCCCGGAAGAGAAGATCCTGACGGCCCTCCAGGGAGAACGGGTGCTCCATACACGGAAGATCCCGATCCTCGATGAGCGGGGCGAGCCGAGGTTCCTTCTGGGCATATCGGAGGACATCACCGAGCAGAAGACGGCCCACGTCCGAGAGCGGGAAACGTTGGACGCCCTCAAGACCTCCGAGGAGAAGTTCCGCGCCCTGACCTCAGCGGCGCAGGACGCCATCGCGATGATGGACGACAAGGGGCAAGCCATCTTCTGGAACGCGTCCGCGGAGCGCATCTTCGGCTGGACTGCCGAAGAGATGCTGGGAAGGAACGTCCACGAACTCCTCTGCGCCCCCAGGCATCTGCCGGCTCACCATGCGGCCTTCCCGCGCTGGAAGGCCACGGGCGAAGGCGCCGCGGTCGGCAAGACGGTCGAACTGACCGGCCGGCGCAAGGACGGGACGGAGGTCCAGGTCGAGATCTCGCTCTCCTCCATCCAAATATCGGGCCGCTGGAACGCGGTGGCCATCCTGCGCGACGTCACCGCGCGGCAACGCACCGAGACGCGCATCCGCCGCATCAACGGCTTGCTGCTCGCGCGCTCGGAGAACCCCAACGAGAACATCGACGACCTGACCGCCCTCGCCGGCGAGCTCCTCCCCGCGGACTTCACCCTGCACCTGCGCGTCGAGGGAGCCCGCGTCGTCGTCGGGAGCGCCTGGAACCTTCCCGAAGGCCTCCCACCAGTGGTCCCGAACCCGTGTCCCCTATGGGAAGCGCTCAAGGCCACGCTCGGCGAAGGCCCTCTGCACATCCCCGACCTCGCCGCGGTCGAGGAAGGCCGCTTCTTCGCCTCCATGGGCTTCAAGTCCTACTACGGCTTCCTCATCCAGCGCGAGGGCAAGCCCGCCGGAAGCATCTGCACCTTCCACCGCGAGAGCTTCCAGCCCGACGAGGAAGACGGCCGCCTCATCGGCATCATCGCCTCGGCCATCGGCATGGAGGAAGACCGCAAGCAGACCGAAGAGAAGTTCCTCCAGTCCCAGAAGATGGAGGCCGTCGGCCAGCTCGCCGGCGGAGTCGCCCACGACTTCAACAACATGCTGACCGCCATCAAGGGCTACACCGAAATCCTCATGGGCGGCTTCGCCGAAGGCGACGCGCGGCGCGAGGATGCCGGCGAGGTCCTCGCCGCGGCGGAGCGCGCCGCGGGCCTGACCCGGCAGCTCCTTGCCTTCAGCCGCAAGCAGGTGCTCTCGCCCGTCGTGCTCGACCTCCACACCATCCTCGAGCCGGCCTCCAAGATGCTGCGCCGCATCCTGGGTGAGAACATCCAGATCGCGCTGAACCTGGCCCCAGGACTTCCGAAGGTCAAGGTGGACCCCGCGCAGTTCGAGCAGGCCATCATCAACATGGCCATCAACGCGCGCGACGCGATGCCCGAGGGCGGTGTTCTGACGATAACGACAGAGAAAGCGCTAGAGGAGGAGAGGGTCGCCTTGACCATCCGCGATACCGGCGAAGGCATGACGCCGGAGGTGCAGGCCCGCATCTTCGAGCCCTTCTTCACCACCAAGGAGAAGGGACAGGGCACCGGCCTCGGGCTCTCCATGGTCTACGGCATCATCAAGCAGAGCGGGGGGGACATCTCGGTGCAAAGCGAGCCCGGCAAGGGCGCGACTTTCCGCATCCTGCTTCCCGTCTCGACCGAAGCCGCCCCCGCAAGGAAGCCAAAGGCCAAAGCCCCGACCGCGCCCAGGGGCACGGAGACCATCCTCCTGGTCGAGGACGAGGACTCGGTGCGCTCGCTGGCGATGAAGATCCTCGAGCGCAAAGGCTACGAGGTCCTCAGCGCCGAGAACGGAGAGCAGGCCCTGCGCCTCCTGCGCGAACGCAGGGGAGCGGTGCATCTCCTGCTGACCGACGTCGTCATGCCCGGCATGAACGGCAAGCAGCTCTGCCTGGAGGCCGGCAAGCTTATCCCGGGCCTGCGGACGCTCTTCATCTCGGGCTACACGGGGGAGATCGTCTCCAAGCAGGGAGGCCTCCCGCGCGGCACGCAATTATTGCTGAAGCCTTTCACGGCTGAAGCTTTGGCCAGCAAGGTCCGCGAGGCCCTAGACGGCGACGCCTGACCTGCACCCGGGCAGAAGCAACTCGAAGCGCGCCCCGCCCCCGGGCGCGTTGTCGGCTCGCAGGGAGCCGCCGTGGTCCATGGCGATGAGCCGGCAGAGGTAGAGCCCCAAACCCGTGCCCTCCCCTTTCGTCGTCGCGAACGGCTTGAAGAGATTGCTCAGACCGGACTCCGTGAAGCCGGGGCCCGTATCCTCGACGACCAGGCGCACGCAGGCCGCGGCGCCGGCGATGGGGATCCTCGTCTCCTGCGCCCGGATGCGCACCTGCCCCCCCGAGGGCATGGCGTCGCGCGCGTTGGCGAGGAGGTTGAGCAGGAGCCTCTGTACCTCGTAGGTGCAGACGCTCACCTTCGGCAGGCCCGGCTCGTAGGAGCACTCGACTGCGATCCCGCTCTGGGCCAGGCTCGGCCCGTACACGTAGAGGGCCGCTCCCACGACCTGCTCGATGGCCTTCTCCTCGAACTCCCTGCGGCCGCGCCCGCCCAGGGAGAGCACGCTCACGACGATGTCCCGGCAGTGCCGGGCCGCGCTGCCGACCCGCTCGAGCTGCGCGCGGGTCTCGCTCGGGAGGTCCTCGCGCGCGAGCATCATCTCCAGCGTCCCCAGGATGACGGAGAGCGGGCTCTTGAGGTCGTGCGCGACCCCGGAGCTGAGCATGCCCATCTCGGCCAGGGGCTTGGCCTTCTCGAGTTCGTCGTTCTTCTCCTCCAGCGCCCGGACCGCGACTTGATGATTCTGTGAAGCCGTGCTCGTCACGGCCGCGGCCAGGATGAAGATCCCGGTCTTGAGGGCGAGCAGGAAGAGTTCCGCGTCGCGCCAGGAACCCGCCTCGTGCAGGAGGAAGGCCGCGTTGAACGCGACGGCCCCGCCCGTGATCCAGGCCGCCTCCCGCGCCCCCAGCAGGAGCCCGGCCGTGAAGATGGGGAGCAGGTAGAGCGCCCAGAGGTTCGAGTCCGCCCCGCCCGAGTAGCGCAGAGCCGCGGTGATGACCCCGCAGTTGGCCAGGGCGATGGCCGCGCTGAGGCCGGGGCGGCGCGGCCAGAGCCTCAGCGCCATGCCCGCCGCCAGGTTCAGCCCCAGCAAAGCCAGGAAGAGGTAGAGGATCTGAGGATACTCCAGGTTCGGGTTGTCCCGCCAAAGGAAGGCGAGCGCCGCCAGGAACACGCTGAAGATCGTCTCATAGCGCTTCGCGTGGACGCCGTTCACGTCGGGCATGGTTCCTCCCCAACAACGGCGATAGGATGAATCCCGACGCTTTCCTGAAGCCTAGCCCGCGCTGAACATGCGCTTAAATCCGGGGCTCGAAGGCTTCAGTTTTTCTTAAGCCCGGCTAAAGCGGGGCTTCAGCCTGGATGCCCATGCTGAAGTGTGACCGAAATCACCGCGGAGCTTCCGCCCTCCGAACTTGTCCTGCCCACGGAGGCATGCTATAGTCCCGGCAGGCCCATGCCCGAGAAAGTCCTCATCGTAGACGACGATCCCGCCATCTGCCGCCTGGTCGGCAAATACCTGGCTTCGAACGGCTTCGGCGTGGTCCACACCGACAGCGGCTCGGAGGCCCTCCTGCTCCTCCGGGAATCCCAGCCGGACATCCTCCTCGTGGACGCCCAGATGCCGGGCCTGGACGGCCACTCCCTGTGCCGGGTCATCAAGAAGGAAGGCCAGACGCGCGCCATCCCCGTCATCATCATGTCCGGCTCCCGCATCGAGGAGAAGGACGTGCTGGCCGGCTTCGAGGGGGGGGCGGACGACTACGTCCTCAAGCCCTTCTCCCTGCCCGTCCTCAAGGCGCGCATCGAGGCCGTCCTGCGGCGCTACGAGACGAGCCTCAAGATGGAGAAGAAGCTTAAAAAAAGCGGCATCGAGCTCGACCCGGCCGGGCGGACGGTGAAGGTCGGCGCGAAGCCCCTTTCGCTGACCCGCAAGGAGTTCGACCTGCTCTCGGCCCTGCTGGAGAAGTCCGGCCGCATCCTGAGCATCCCCTACCTGCTGGAGACCGTCTGGGGCTACGACCCGGCCGACTACAACGACCCGGGGACCGTCGAAGTGCACGTCTCCCACCTGCGCAAGAAGCTCGGCCCCGCCTTCGCCAAGCGCATCGTCTGCGTGACGGGCCACGGCTACAAGTTCGAAGCCTGAAAAGTCCGCCTACAGCCTGGAAAGGAGCTTTTCGCTGACCATGCGCGCCGCCTCGCCGGTTTTGGACAGAGCGGCGTCCTGGAATATCTCGACAAGGCCGCGGCATAGGATCAGATCCTGTTCAACCTGGGCGTCTTGAGGCCAGGGCGCGATGTTGCGCCAGTGAGTGATCGCGGCTTGAGAGATCACGCTTCAGGCTCGATCCGGGCGTTGATCAGAAGGCTCCACTTCCGGCTCTTTGAAGCCCCGGTGAGCGGCGCCGTGGGATCGAGAGGCCGCAGAGCGGCCCCCTGGACCCGGTCGACCAGGCCCTCCGACAGCTTCCGCCGGCCGAGTCTATCCAACAGGTAGCCCAGACGCTGGGCTACGACGGTCTCGCCGTGCCGTTTCAGCGCATCCCGCAGTCCGGCGCCATCGAGACTCTCGGCCAGCTCCGAAAGAACGGTGGCGACGTTTTCCAGCCCTCCAGCGGCCTTGGAATATCGAACGAGGTCCCACGCGGTCGTCGGCGGGGTGGAGGCGATCATAATCCCCGTCGGCGTCTTCACCTCCTGGGTCTGCGAACGGTCGAAGGGCCCCTTCCCGTGGAAGCGGATCAGGACGTTGCCCGCCCGGACGGGGCGGACCGCGCGTCTCGGGATCACGACCTGGAACTCCTGGGGGCGCTGATGCGCGGCGCCATGCAGCTGCGCGGCGGACAGGAGACCCACATAGTACGGCCGGGCCATGTCTTTCATGAGAGGGTGGATGAACCACTCCGGAGGAAGCGTGCCGGCGGCTCGATGCTGAGGGTCCACGATCACGTAGAAACCGGACCTGGGCAGAACGAGCCGCTTGGCTCTCATGAGGCGATGCAGGGACATCGAGACGGCGGCGGCCGAGGTCCCGAGGCGGCGGGCCACCTCTTCGCGAGTGAAGGCATAGCGCCCCTGCCCTAAGAGCTCGTCGACAAAACGGGCGGAGGTGATGGGGGGATGCGATTTTCTCATGGTTGCAGATTATAACGGATATCGTTATTATCTGCAACGCCAGATTCCGTGGCGCCGCTCACTCCGCCTGCTTCGACGGCTTGAGCCCGCAGCGCCTGAGCAGGGCGAGCGATTTCGAGTCCACCTCGGAGACCCGCTCGACCTCCTCCTTGCTCAGCCCCGGGATGACCCGCAGCTCGAAGTAGCTGCGCATGCGGTCGTAGAAGCGGCAGCGGAGGGCGATGTTCGTGATGACGGCCCCGAGGCTCTTGCGGACCTCGAACTCCCGCGTGGTGCTGCGCAACAGGCGCGCGAAATAGCGCGCCTTGAGCTCCAGGATCTCCGCCTGCTTCTCATCGATGCGGACGGCCGCGTCCCTGCAGAACTCCTCCATCCTGGAGTCCGTCTCCAGAGCCTTCGCGACGGGCTTCCAGGACTCCATCGGAGCGGGGGGCGTCAGCCCCTCGAAGACGCCCGTCTCCATCGGCGCGCGGGCCAGCAGGTCCATCGGCTGCCATTGCGCCTTCGGCGCCGCGGCGGGCTCCTCCGCCCGCGCGACGGATGCGGCCATCAGAGCCATCAGGATCCAGGACAGTCTTCTCATCCGCCCTCCTACAACCCGCAGGCTGCGTGGAGCTCGAAGGAGCGCCGGTCGGCCTCGACGAACCGCCTCACTTCGCCGCTGGTCAATGGGCGCGCGCCCTTGAGCGCCGCCTCCTTGAGCAGCTCGTAGAACTCGAGCCGCAGGTCCGGGTCGCTGATCACCGAGCCCGGCCTCGCAAGCCCCTTCCTGCCCGCCTTCTCCGCCCAATAGCGCGCCTTGAGCTCCAGAACGGAGGCCTGCCAGCGGTCGATCTTCTCGCTCGCGCCGGCGCAAGGGTCGGCCAGCGCGTCCTGGAGAGCCTCTTGGGTCTTGAAAGCGGTCGCGGGACGCGAGGAGCGGAGGGCTCGGCCGGTCTGCTCCTCGTAGGCGTCGGCCACGGCCGCGCCCGCGCTGATGGGAGCGGGCTCCGGGATGGCCGCGAGGAGCTCGGGGTAGATCTCCCGGCGCAAGGTGATGCGGCAGGCCGCGACGACCTCTCCGGTGGCCAGAAGCACGAGCCGGGCGTCGATCTCGACCTTGCTCCCGACCGGGATGAAGGTGCCGGTCACGACCGCCTCGGCTCCGGCCAGCGCGTCCGCCGCCGCGGGCGCCACCGCCCCGGTCTGCGATAGGTAGCGCTCGCTCATGAGGGCGTCCATGCGCGAGCGCTCCACCACGGAGACCCGGCCCTGGATGACGAGCTCGGTGGCCAGCTGTTCCGCGGCCCGGCGGCCCTCGGCGGCCTCCAGGCCGGCTTCAGGGGAGAAGGGGGAGACGCAGACCCGGGCGATGCCCGCCTTGGCCGCGGCCTTGCCGAAGGTCTTGGCCGCGGAGCTCAGGCTCGAGCCCGCATGGGCGGATGCCGGGAGGATGAACAGCAGGGCGGCCGCTATGCGCTCAACGCACCCTCGCTTCACCGCTCCCGGCATCCGCTCCATGCCCTTAGCATGGCGCACGGAGCAGAAATCCGGCTTACGCCGGATTGAATTTCCGCTTATTTCGGACGGGACGATATCCTGTGTAATCAGGGGTGAAAAGGGTTAAACTCTAGACGACATGGCAAGAAAGCGACTTCCAAGGATTCCCGCCAAGGCCGAGGCGGGCTTCCCCATCGTCGGCATCGGCGCCTCGGCCGGCGGGCTCGCCGCCTTCGAGGCCTTCTTTTCCGGCATGCCCGCCGGGGAGGCGCTCGGCATGGCCTTCGTGCTCGTCCAGCACCTGGCCCCCGACCACAAGAGCCTCCTCGCCGAACTGGTCAAGCGCTACACCCGCATGCAGGTCTGCGAGGCCGAGGATGGGATGAAGGTCCAGCCCGGCTGCGTCTACATCATCCCGCCCAACCGCGACATGGCCTTCCTCGACGGGGCCCTGCACCTGCTCGAGCCCGCCGCGCCGCACGGCCAGCGCCTTGCCGTCGATTTCTTCTTCCGCTCCCTGGCCCAGGACCAGCAGGAGCGGGCCGTCTGCGTCGTCCTCTCCGGGACCGGCGGCGACGGCACCCAGGGCGTGCGCGCGGTCAAGGGTGCGGGCGGGATGGCCATGGCGCAGGACCCCGCCTCCGCCGAGCACGACGGCATGCCGCGCAGCGCCATCGCCACGGGCCTGGTGGACTTTGTTTTGCCGCCCTCCGAGATGCCCGCCCGCCTGGCCGCCTACGCGGCTCGCGCCTACGGGAAGGCCGCCCGAGCGGCCGCGCCCGAGGCGCCCGAGGGCGAGGACCCGCTCAAGAAGATCTTCATCCTCCTGCGCGCGCAGACCGGCCACGACTTCTCCCACTACAAGAGGAACACCATCGTCCGCCGCGTCGAGCGGCGCATGGCCGTCCAGCAGGTCGACCGGATGGACCGCTACGTCCGCGTCCTGCGCGAGCATCCGGCCGAGACGGAGGCGCTCTTCCGCGACCTGCTCATCGGGGTCACCCATTTCTTCCGCGACCCGAAGGAGTTCCAGGCGCTCGAGGAGAAGGTCCTCCCCCGGCTCTTCGCCGACAAGCCCGCCGGCTCGACGGTGCGGGTCTGGGTCCCGGCCTGCTCCACCGGCGAGGAGGCCTACTCCATCGCCATCCTCCTCCAGGAGCGCCTCGACGCGCTCAAGCGGAACACCCAGGTGGTCGTGTTCGCCACCGACATCGACCCCCGGGCCTTGGAGTGCGCCCGCGCCGGCGTCTACCCCGCGAGCATCGCCGCGGACGTCTCGCCGAAGCGCCTCGCGCGCTTCTTCTCCCAGGACGCGAAGGGCGGTTCCTATCGCATCCTCAAGAGCATCCGCGACATGATGATCTTCTCGGAGCAGGACGCGGTCAAGGACCCGCCCTTCTCCCGGCTCGACCTCATCAGCTGCCGCAACCTCCTCATCTACCTGGGCCCAGAGCTTCACAAGAAGCTGATGTCCCTGTTCCACTACGCCCTGAACCCGGGCGGCACGCTGTTTTTGGGCACCGCCGAGACGGTGGGCGAGTCCGCCGGCCTCTTCGGCGCGCTCGACCGCAAGGCGAAGCTCTACCTGCGCAAGGAGTCCGCCGGAGCCTTCCGCTCGGCCGCGTCGAGGTTCCTCCCGGCCCCGGGCGGGCTGGGCCGCTCCCCCGCGCGCCGGGTCAAGGAGGAGCACCTCCAGCCCGTCCACAAGGAGCCGGCCACCGGCGACCAGGAGCTCCAGTCCTCAAACGAGGAACTGCAGTCCCTCAACGAGGAGCTTCAGTCCGCGGTCGAGGAATTGGAGACCTCCAAGGAGGAGCTGCAGTCGGTCAACGAGGAGCTCTCCACGGTCAACGCCGAGCTCCAGTCCAAGGTCGGCGACCTGACTCGCGTCAACAACGACATGAACAACCTGCTGGCCGGGACCGGCATCGGCACCATCTTCGTCGACCACCAGCTGAACATCCAGCGCTTCACCCCGGCCATCACCCAGGTCATCAACCTGATCCCGACCGACGTGGGTCGGCCGGTGGGGCACATCGTCTCCAACCTGGCGGGCTACGACCGCCTGAGCGAGGACATCCGGGAGGTGCTCGACACCTTGGCGCCCAAGGAGCTCGAGGTGCGCACCAAGGCCGGGGCGCGGCTCATCCTGCGCATCCGGCCCTACCGCACCCTGGAGAACGTCATCGAGGGGGCGGTGGTCACCTTCGTCGACATCACCGGCATGGAGCGGAAAGGAAACTGAAGGGTTCAGGCTACGGCAGGAACTCTTCGTCCGGCCCGACGAGCCCCGGGGTCTGCGAGCGGTTCTGACGGCGGGCCTCGTCTTCCACCTTCGGCTTCAGGAACTCGAACAAGCTCTTCGCCGTGACCTTCCCCGAGCCGTCCTTCGCCTCGGAGAACCCCCGCAGAAGCCAGTAGGTGAACGCCCCGTGCCGGGCCTCGTCCAGACTCCCCGTGATCTCGTCGCCCCCGGCGGCGGTGAAGAGCGTCAAGCGCCCCGAAGCGGGCGTCTCGAGCTTGTTCACCAAGGGGCGCGCCCCCCTGGGCAGGACGGAGCGCCCGCCGGCGCCCGAGAAGCAGGCGTCGAGCGCCGCGACCACCTGTCTGGCCTTGAGCTTGTCCAAGGCGGAGTAGACCTGCGCAAGCGGATAGGCGGTGGACTGCAGGAACTTCGCGTCCCCGTCCCAGGGCAGGAGGTAGGCCTGCCCCGTGGAAGCGTCGGGGGCGCCGTGGCCGGAGTAGTAGAAGAAGACCCGGGAATCCGGCCCCGCGTTCCTGGGCAGCCATTCCTCTAGGTAGGCCTGGAGCTGGCTCTTCGTCGCGTCCGCCCCCTTGAGGAAGATCATGTTCCGGGCCGGCACGCCCAGGGCGAGCAGATGTCTGCGCACCGCCTCCGCGTCCCGCTCGGCATAGTCCGCCTTGGGAAGACTCTTGTAGCTTTCGATGCCCACCACGAGAGCGAGGTCGGAATCGCTCTCGGGCCTCTTGTAGGAGGGCTCCTCCACGCTGGGCAGGCGGGGAGCCGCCTTCTCGACCGCCGGCAGGGCCGCGGTCTTGAACTGGGCCGCCCGGCGCTGGGCGTCCTGGAGCTGCTCCGGGCTCAGGGCGGCGGAGAGCTCATCGCGCCTGGCCTGGGCGCTCTTGTGCCCGCCCGCGGCCGCAAGGGCGTACCACTTGTAGGCCTCGACCTTGTCCTGCCCGATGCCCTGCCCCTTCTCGTAGTACGTTCCCAACAGGTCTTGCCCGCAGGGAACGCCCTGCGCTCGCTTCGCCCACGCGAACGCGGCCTCGAAGTTCGGCGGAGTCCCCTCGCCCTTGAGGTGCATGGGCGCCAGACGGCAGGCGGCGACGGTGTCGCCCTTCTCGGCCGCCCTGGTCAGCCACTCGAGCTCCGCCGCCTTGTTGCCCGCGCTCAGGTCGGCCAGCAGGAGCATGGACGGGACGTGGCCGGAATCCGCGGCCCGGCGGGCCCAGGCCGCCGCCTGAGCGGGATCCTTCAGGGCCTGGCGCATCGCGGCCAGGGCGTACTGGGCCTCGACCAGGTCCTGGTCGGCGGCCAGCCTCTGCCACTTGAGCGCCTTGTCCAGGTCGCGGCCGACGCCGTCCCCCGCGTTAAACATCAGCCCCAGGTGGTACTGGCAGGCGGCCCAGCCCTCGTCGGCGCAGTCCTCGATCTCCTTGAACTTCCTGCGGGCGTCGAAGCGGGGGGCGACGTCCAAGGCCTGCCGGACGAAGGAGAGCGTGAGCGGCTTCTTCCTGCCGGCCCGGGCCACCGTGAGCGAGACCGGCGCCCTCTGCGGGCCCCGGATGCGGGCGACGACCTGCTCGAGCGACTCCCCCGCGGTCGGGGCGCCGTCCACGGCCTCGATGCGGTCGCCGCAGCGCAAGCCGCCCTTCCGGGCGGGGGAGCCTTCGGCGGCGTCGACGACGTAGACGCCCTCGCCCAGCTTCTGGAGCCTGGCCGAGAGCCCGCTCATGGGCTCGGCGGCGCCGGCCCAAAGGGCCGGCAGGAGAAGGAGCAGCGCGAAGGTCACTTCCCGACCAGGACGACGACGCTCCTCGGGTTGGCCAGGTAGAACCCCTGCGGCTCCAGGGCGACTTCCTTCCCGCCCTCCACGAAGTCCTGCCCCGCGGGCAGGCTCGTGTCGATGATGCGGCGCCAGCGCAGCCCCTTGGGCGGAGGGGGCAGGACCATGTTTTGCAGGCGATGGTCGCAGTTGTAGAGGAACACGAGCGGGGTGTCGAGCATGAAGCAGATGGAGCGCGCCTCCAGGTCGTCCCAGCGCGGCGGGTTCGAATCCGGCCCGAACCAGGCGATGTCGGGGATGGTGTTGCCGTCGGGGTCCTGGCTGGTGAGGAACTTGCGCTGCTGCAGGACGGGGTAGGCCCGGGTCAGGGCGATGGCCTTCTTCACGAACTCGGTGAAGTCCGCGTTGCGCCGCGCCAGGTCCCAGTCGAACCAGCTCAGCTCGTTGTCCTGGCAGTAGGCGTTGTTGTTGCCGTCCTGGGTGCGCAAGAACTCGTCGCCGCCGAGCAGCATCGGGGTGCCGCAGGAGAAGAGCAAAAAGCAGACGTGGTTCTTGGCCACCTGCCGCCGCAGGCGGTTGACCACCGGGTCGGAGGTCGGCCCCTCGGCCCCGCAGTTCCAGGAGTGGTTGTCGCCGGTGCCGTCCCGGTTGCCCTCCCCGTTGGCGTCGTTGTGCTTGCCGTTGAAGGAGACCAGGTCGCCCAGGGTGAAGCCGTCGTGGCAGGTGGTGAAGTTGATGCTGTTGTAGGCCGAGCGCCCGTCGTCGCCGTAGAGGTCGGCGGAGCCGGTGATGCGCCAGCCCGCCTCGCGCAGCATCCCGCCGTCGCCTTTCGCGAAGCGGCGCATCGTGTCGCGGAAGCGGCCGTTCCACTCCGACCAGTCGACCGGGAAATTGCCCACCTGGTAGGTGCCGATGTCCCAGGGCTCGGCGATGAGCTTGATGCGGCAGAGGATGGGGTCCTGCGAGACGGCCGTGAAGAAAGCCGCGTACTTGTTGTAGCCGCTCAAGTCCCGGCCCAGCACCGAGGCCAGGTCGAAGCGGAAGCCGTCCACCTGCATGTTCTTCACCCAGTAGCGCATGGAGTCCATGAGCAGGCGCACGACCGCCGTATCGCTCGCATTGAGGCTGTTGCCGCAGCCCGTGAAGTTCAGGTAGTTGCGCCCGGGCTGGCCGTGCGGGCCCGTCAGGGCGTAGTAGGTCGGGTTGTCGACGCCCTTGAAGCAGAGCGTCGGCCCCAGTTCGCTGCCCTCGCCGGTGTGGTTGTAGACCACGTCGAGGATCACCTCGATGCCGGCCCGGTGCAGCTCGCGCACCAGGGTCTTGAACTCGGCCACCTGGCAGCCGGGGGTCCTGCCCGCGGCGTAGGAGGACTCCGGGGTGAAGAAGCCGATGGTGTTGTAGCCCCAGTAGTTGGTCAGCCCCTTCTCCTGGATGAAGTCCTCCACGTAGAACTCGTGCACGGGCAACAGCTCGACCGCGTTGATCCCCAGCGACTGCAGGTAGGGGATCTTCTCGATGAAGCCCAGGTAGGTGCCGGGGTTCTTGACCCCGGAGTTCCTGTTCGCGGTGAAGCCCTTCACGTGCACTTCGTAGAGGATGAGCTTCTCCAGCGGGAGGTTGGGCGGCCGGATGCCCTGCCAGTCGAAGGCGTCGTCGACGACGATGCTCTTGGGGACGTGGCGCGAGTTGTCCAAGGTCGAGAAAGACAGGTCCTTGAGGGGGGAATCGGGGTCGTAGGCCAGCAGGCAGTTCTTCGCGTTCGTGAACTTGCCCGAGAGGGCCTTCGCGTAGGGGTCCATGAGCAGCTTGTTGGCGTTGAAGCGCATGCCCAGCTCGGGCTTGAACTGCCCGTGCACCCGGTAGCCGTAGAGCTGTCCGGCCTTCAGGCCGTGGACGAAGACGTGCCAGATGAAGCGGGTGCGCTGCTCGAGCCGGATGACGTCGGTCGCGGGGCCCTTGGGGTCGTCGAAGAGGACGAGCTCGACCCCTTCGCCGTGGCGGGAGTACAGGGCGAAATTGACGCCCTCGGAGGTCAAGGTCGCGCCGAGGGGGAAGAACTGTCCGGGAGAGGTCTTCTTGGGCATGGCGGCATTATGCTATTTTTTCATTCTGATGAGCCAAGAAAAGCACGAGTTCCAGGCGGAGGTCCGCCAGCTGCTCAAGCTGGTGGTCCACTCGCTCTACACCCACAAAGAGGTCTTCCTGAGGGAGCTCCTCTCCAACGCCTCCGACGCGGTCGACAAGCGCCGCTACGCGGCCCTTACCGACCCCTCGCTGGCGCCGCCCGAGAGCGGGCCGAACGGCCCGTACCGCATCGTCCTGGAGGCCCCGCCCGGCGGGAAGACCCTGTCGGTATCGGACAACGGCATCGGGATGGACCGCGACGAGCTGCAGAAGAACCTCGGGACCATCGCGCGCTCCGGCACGCAGGAGTTTTTGGAGCGGCTGAAGGCGGTGCAGGGGCAGAACGCCCCGGATCTTATCGGCCAGTTCGGGGTGGGCTTCTACTCGGCCTTCATGGCCGCCGAGAAGGTGAGCGTCGTCTCCCGCAAGGCCGGGCAGGAGAAGGCCTGGCGCTGGGAGTCGGCGGGAGAGGGCGAGTTCACGCTGGAGGAGGCGGAGCGCTCCGAGCCGGGCACCACCGTGGAGCTGACCCTGCGCAAGCCGGAGGCCGGCGAGCCGGACTTCGCGGACGCCGCGCTCCTCAAGCGCCTGGTCAAGCGCTACTCGGACTTCGTGCCCACGCCCATCGAGCTCGCGGGCGAGACCCTCAACTCGATGACGCCGCTCTGGACGAAGCCCGCCAAGGACATCACCCCCGAGGAGCACGCGGGCTTCTACCGCCGCCTCGCCCGCGAGAGCGAGGCCCCGCTCGAGAGCATCCGCTTCTCGGCGGAGGGCGCCTCCCTGCGCTACGACGCGCTCCTCTACGTCCCCGCGAAGGCGCCTCTCGACTGGCTGCTGGACCCCGAGAAGCGGGGAGGCATCCAGCTCTATTCCAAGCGCGTCTTCATCATGGACGACTGCCGCGGCCTCGCCCCCGACTACCTGCGCTTCTTGCGCGGGGTCGTGGACTGCCCCGACCTGCCGCTCAACGTCTCGCGCGAGACCCTCCAGCAGGACAGGAGCCTCGGCCTCATCCAGGAGAGGGTCACCCGCAAGACCCTCGAATCGTTGAAGGCCCTCCTGGAGAACGACCGCAAGAAGTACGAGGCGTTCTGGGGCCAGTTCGGCCGCATCCTCAAGGAGGGGCTCTACACCGACAGCGCGGAACGCGACCGGCTCAAGGAGCTGGTCCTCTTCGAGACCTCGCGCTCAGAGGGCCTTTCGACCTTCAAGGAGTACTCCGCCCGGATGCCCGAGGGGCAGAAGGAGGTCTACTACCTCTGCGGGGACTCGCGCGCCGCCCTCCTGCAGTCGCCCCACCTGGAGGCCCTCAACGAGAAGGGCTGGGAGGTCGTCTTCTTCACCGACGCGGTGGACGAGTTCGTGGTCGGCCTCCTCCACGACTGGGACGGCAAGCTTCTGCGCTCGGCCCGGGAGGACCTTCGGCTCGACGAGAAGCACGCCGCCCGCGAGGAGGCCGAGAAGGCGCATCCCGGCCTGGGAGAGGTCCTCAAGAGCAAGCTCTCCGGCCTGGCCGCCGAGGTGCGCTTCTCGGAGAAGCTGACCCAGAGCCCCTCGGCCCTGGTCAACGAGGGGGCCCCGAGCCCCGCCATCGAGAAGGCCATGCGCCGCGCGGGGCACCCCGTGCCGGAGGGGCGCCGCATCCTGGAGCTCAACCCCTCGCACCCCGTGGTCGAAAAGCTGGCCCAAGCCGCGAAAGGGGACAAGGACGCCCAGGTGGTGGAGGAGTACGCCCAGCTGCTCTACGGGCTGGCGGCGCTGAGGGAGGGCCTGCCCCTGCCCGACGGGGGCAAGTTCTCCAGGCTCGTGGCCGACCTGATGGCGCGCTGAGCGCCTAGTCCTGGAAGTAGGTGCCGAAGTAGAGGGTGTACCGGCCGGCATTCATCCCGGCGCCCTTGTCGATCTTCAGGCTCTCGAGGTTGACTCCCAGCCGCCCGCTCGCGTTGACGGTCTTGACCACGTCGCCCGTCTTCGGGGCCTCGCGCAGCTGGTTGTTGCCGATGTAGATCATCACGTGGGAGATCTTGGAGCTGCCGCCCTTCGCGCTGAAGACCAGGTCGCCCGGCTGCAGCTTGTCGACGGGCTTGGACTTCAGGCGCTGCTCGTGCGCGGTGCGGGGCACCTGGTTGCCCATGCCGATGTAGGAGAAGGCGAGCTGGACGAGGCCCGAGCAGTCCACGCCGCGCGGGGAGCGGCCGCCCCAGACGTAGGGCACGCCCTCGAGCTTCTGGGTCTCCTTGAGGAAGGCGTCGCGGGCCGGGTCGAGCTTGTCGTTCGGGTTCCGCTCCGGGACCTCGACCTGGCGGAAGCTTCCGGCCAGGTTCGAATCCCGGGCGATCAGCTCCGTGCGCACCCAGCCGGAGTAGTTCTGGGTGGGGATGTTGACGTGCGTCCAGCCGTCCGAGCGCTCCTCGGTGATCTCGACGGTCTCACCCTTGTTGACCTGGGTGCCGCGCCAGAGGGTCTTGCCGTCCAGCTCGATCTTGTCCTCGTCTTTGGGATCCTTGATGGGGTCGGCGAGGTCGGAGTAGATGTTCACTCCCTCCGCCGATGACCAGCGGCGGGGGGAGGAGTTCTCGCCGGAGGGGCCGGACACGGCGTTGGGGGCGTCGGAAAGGGCGGCGATGGACTGGAAGCCGAGGGCCTGGAGGTCGTCGAAGGACTGCGCCGAAGCGGGAAGGGCCAGGGAGAGCGCGAGGGTCGCGGCGATCAGAACTCGGGTCATGGTCCACCTCCTCCGACATGGATAGAGTGGACCCACCAGGTTCATCCGACACATGACTAGAGTCCTAGGCTGTACTAGGCCCAAGGACCTAGACGCTCAGAACGTCGAATCCAGGACTTCGCGGACGCTGGTCAGGCCCTCGAGCGCCTTCTGCAGGCCGTCCTGCACCAGCGTACGCATCCCCGTGTTCCGCGCCGCGGCGCGCAGCGCCTCCGGGCCGCCCCGCAGGCAGGCCCCGCGCAGGCCGTCGTCCATGATCAAAAGCTCCTGCAGGCCGATGCGTCCGCGGTAGCCGGTGCCCCCGCAGGATCCGCAGCCGGCCGCCTCGAAGAGCTTGGCGCCGGCCGGCAGGGGCGCGGCGTGCTCCTTGAAGACCAGGACGTCCGCCATCGACGGGTCGCAGGGCTTGCGGCAGGCGCAGAGCCGGCGGGCGAGGCGCTGGGCCAGGACGGCCTTGAGCGCCGCGGCGACCAGGGTGGGCTCGAGGCCCATCTCCAGCAGGCGCGAGACCGCGGAGGGGGCGTCCTCGGTGAAGACGGTGGAGAAGACCAGGCCGCTCATCGCCGTCTTCAGGGTGAGCTCGGCCGTTCCCGCGTCGCCGATCTCGCCGGTCATGACGACGTCCGGGTCGAAGCGCCGGATGGAGCGCAGGGCCGCGGTGAAATCGAAGCCCAGGCCGGGGTTGGCGGGGACCTGCAGGATGCCCTCGAGCTCGTACTCGACCGGGCTCTCCACGGTCACGATCTTGATCTCCGGCCGCTTGAGGTGGTCGAGGAGGGAGTAGAGGGTCGTGGTCTTCCCCGTCTTCGCCAGGCCGCTCACCAGCACCAGCCCCGGGGCCCGGCGGCCGCCGATGCCCTTGAACAAAGCCAGAAGCTTTTCGAAGGTGTCCGGTAAAAAGCCCAGCTCGCCGATGCCGCGCTTGAGGGAGGCGCGGTCGAGCACGCGCAGCACGCAGGCCTCTCCGTGCAGGGTGGGCAGCATCTCGACGTGGAGGTCGACGGGGTTCCCTTGGACGAGCACCTGGATGCGGCCCGTCTGGGGGAGGCGCCGCTCCGTGATGTCCATCACCCCGGTCATGATCTTGATCTTGGCGTTCAGCAGGCTCCGCAGGCGGCCGGGGACGCCGAAGGGCCCCGGCGCCAGGACTCCGTCGATGCGATAGCGCACGGCGACGCTTTCGCCCGGGAAAGGCTCGATGTGGATATCCGAGGCCCGGACTTTGATCGCGTGCAGGAGGATCGCGTTGACGAGCTTCTCCACCTCGGTGGAGTCCTGGTCGATGGCGCCGTCCTCTTCCTTGGGGTCGCTCATCGTCACCCTCCCTTCCGTTTGACTTCGTAGCCCTTCTCTTTCAGCTCGCCCTCGATGACGTCCCGATGGTCGCCCTGCACCTCGATGACGCTCCCCTCGACGCGCCCGCCGCAGGCGAAGCGCTTCTTCCACTCCCGCAGCATCTCCTCCTTGAGGGAGGGATGCATCAGCAGGCCCTCGAGCCGCGTCACCCCGCTGCCCTTGCCCCCTCGCACGAAGGATAGGTAGACCGGCTTAGGCTGGGGTCTGGTCACGGCGCGCAGCCGTCCTCCTCTCGCGCCGCCCCTGCGGCGCTAGGGCCCGCCGCGGATGTCGGCGACGCCTGCCTGGGCGGCACGGCGAGGCGCGCCTTGCGCACCCTCTCCTTGACCTCTTCGGCGTCCGCGACCCCGGCGAAGGAGAGGCCGGCCGACTCCCCGAGGGAGCTGTAGACCAGCACATCGCCCATCCCCGCGAGGCGCTGGAAGAAGGTCTGCGTGAGGTCCACGGCGCGCGCGTCGCAGAGGTCCGCCTCGACCACGCTGCGTGCGAAGAAGCCCTCCTGCACACGCACCCGCTCGGTGGTGAGCTCGTAGGAGCGGGCCAGGCGCTTGAGCGCGGCCGAGAGCAGGGCCGCCAGGCAGGCCGCGGCGCAGATCCCCGCGGGCAGGAGGCGGTCGTGGGCGGCCAGGCCGCCGGCCGTCGCACCCAGCAGGGCGGCCAGGGCGAGCTCAGGCCACCAGTTCCAGAAGGACGGGTGGCCGCGCCAGAGCCGCTCCTCGCTCACCGGTTCCTCCGCTCCCAGAGCCAGGTCCGGATGCGCGAGCGCAGGGTCTGGAAGTGCTCCAGGCCGAAGAAGAGCGCGTAGTTGACCAGGCTCGAGACCACGGTCAGGCGGGTGTAGCCGTCCCCGGCCAGGAGCATCCAGGCCGTCCACACCCACGCGGCGAGCGCCAGCCAGCGCACCTTCACCGGCAGGACGAAGAAGAGCAGGATCTCCATCTCCGGATGCACCGCGGCGAAGGCCAGGAACAGACTCATGTTCAGAGCCGTATTGGGCAGGCCGACCCCGAAGGCCAGGGAGGCGGCCAGCAGACTCAGGGCGCCGAGGGCGTAGAAGAGGTTGAAGCGGAAGGAGCCCCACTCCCGCTCGAGCGAGCCGGCGATCACGTAGAGCATGTACAGCCAGATGAGCATCCACAGGGGGGAGGCAGGTGGAGGCACGAAGAGGAAGGTGAAAGCCCGCCACACCTGCCCGCGCAGGAGGAGGTCGGGGAGCAGGGTGAGCATCGCCGGGAACTCGGGCTTGAGCAGGCTCAGCGCCCAGACGGCGGCGTTCATGACCACGATGAACAGGGAGAGGTCTTCGACCGCGAATGAGCCGAAGCGCCTTTCCAGGCGGAGGATCCAGGCCGGGGTCACCTTGGGGCTCGCGGCATCGCCCTCATTTTATACAATTAGCGTCATGCAGGACCGGCGCAACCTCGTCTGGATGGACATGGAGATGACCGGGCTCGACCCCGAGACGGACCTCATCCTCGAGATCGCCACGGTCGTCACCGACGGCCAGCTCCAGCCGCTGGCCGAGGGGCCCGTGATGGCCCTCCACCAGTCCCAAGAGGTGCTCGAAGGCATGGACCCCTGGTGCGTCGAGCACCACGGCGCCTCGGGCCTGACCCGGCGCTGCCTCGAGTCGAAGTTCACGGTCGAGCAGGCCGAGATCGCCACGCTCGAGTTCGTGCGCAAGTGGTGCCCCGAGAAGGCCTCGCCGCTCTGCGGCAACTCCATCCATCAGGACCGCCGCTTCCTCAGCCGCTTCATGCCGCGGCTCAACAGCTACCTGCACTACCGCATCGTGGACGTGAGCTCCTTCAAGGAGATGATCGACCGCTGGTACCCCGGCGAGGCGGTGCGCTCCCAGAAGAAGCAGACCCACCTGGCGCTCGACGACATCCGGGAGTCCATCGCGGAGCTCGCGGACTACCGCCGGCGCTTCATGAAGTCCGCCTAGGACGCGTGGGGCCCCTTGTCGCGCCCTTATCAGCCCATCTCAGGATGGGCTGGCTCCAAGGGGCCGCATGAGCGGAGAACGGCTGACATGCGGCGTGTCTTCCAGCGGCGCGACGAAGCGCCCGCCGATGAGGTAGTAGAGGGTCTTCGCCGACTCGAGCACGGCCGCGCGGGCGAGGTCCTGCTTCGTCCACCACTTCCGGGTGAACTCCTCGTAGGGCGTGGCGCAGGCGAGGAACTTTGTCTTGGGCAGGGTGCGGCTGAAGATCCACTTGGCGCGGCGCGCGTGGTGGCGGGAGGTGACGATGAGGACGGTCCTGCCCGCGAGGTCTTTCGCCTTCGCCAGCGCGAGCGCCTCGTTGGCGGTGCTCATGACGCTGTCCCCGTAGAGACGGATGCGCTCCTTCGGCACCCCGGAGCGCGCGAGGATGTCCGAGTTGATCTCGTGCTCGGCCGGGAAGTCCACCCCCAGGGCCACGGCCTTGAGCTCGCCCGGCGGCCGGTAGGGGCGCGACACCCAGACCTCGGGGGCGAAGCCTTCCTTGTAGAGGTCGGCCGCGTAGAAGGGGCGGGCGTAGCCGCCCGCGAGCACCACGATGAGGTCGGCCTTGCGCGGCGGCTCGGAGAAGTCGATGAACCAGCCGGGCGCCCAGACGGCGAGGAAGGCGAGCAGGGCCAGCCCCAACGGGATGGCCGCCAGCCTACTTCTCGATCTCATCGATGGTCTTGGCGGGGTCGGCCTCTCCGTAGACGACCTTGTTGAGGCCGGTGAGGTAGCGGTCGAGCGTGGAGAGGTTGTAGGAGACCACCTTGCGGATCATCCCGGGGCTCAGCGTCCCGCCCGCGACGCAGACGCTGGTCTTGAAGCGGACTTCCCCGTCGTTCATGTCCATCTCGAAGTTGCCCACGAGCATGCCGTAGTTGGCCCGGGTGAGGAACTCGGCGGCGGCCGGGCGCCGGGCGGGGGGGACCCGGTTCGGGACGATGGAGTGCATGAGCAGGATCTCGCGCTCCTCATCCGTGCGGGTGAAGCAGGTCCAGACGCCGGACTTGCCCTGGATGTCCATGCGGAAGGCGTTCTCGCCCTCCATCTGGGCGAACTTCCAATTCTCCGACCTCAGCCAGAGCTCGACCGCGGAGAGGAGCCGCGGCTTCTCGTGGATGTCCACGCGCGGCCGCTCAGTTGCCGTCCGAACGGCGGCCGTGCTCGCTGAGGGTGCAGTCGCAGCCCTCCGGATGGGGCATCCCCTCGCGCCAGCCGCGCTCCTCGAGGTTGGTCTTCACCCAGCAGGGGTAGCAGAGCATGAGCCGGTTGATGGGCTTGTTCTCGCCGCAGCGGCGGCAGAGGCCGCGCTTGGGCGGGGACTTCCGGGAGAGCTTGTCGAGGTCCTCCTCCGCCTCCGGGACGTCCTTGTCCGCCGGGGTCTCCTGCTTGGCCTCGAGGATCTCCTTGAGGAGCTCGTCGGCCGTGATGGGGGTCTCGATCCCTGTGTTCATGTCGTTCTCCGTGAGGCGGCCGGGATCCACCGGCCGCGCTCCTTGATCAGCTGTTCCAGCGCTTCGTCCGCCTCCGCTTCAGGGAGGTTCTTGCGGACGCAGCTTTTCCCGACGTAAAGATTGACCTTCCCGGCCGCACCGCCCACGTAGCCGAAGTCGGCGTCGGCCATCTCCCCGGGACCGTTGACGACGCAGCCCATGACCGCGATCTTGACGCCCTTGAGATGGCCGAGGCGCTCCTGGATGCGCGCGGTGGCGGCCTGGAGGTCGAAGAGGGTGCGCCCGCAGCCGGGGCAGGAGATGAACTCGGTCTTGTTCGCGCGGGCCCCCGCGCCCTGCAGGATGTCGTAGACGAGCGAGAGGGCCTCGGAGGGGCCGATGTCCGGACCGGCCTGCACCGAGTCCCCGAGCCCCTCGCAGAGCAGGCCGCCGGCGAGGACGGAGGCCTCGAGCGAGCTCCCCGGAGCGAGGATATGGATGGGCGCCTTGGAGGCGCTCTCCGAGAGCCTGGCGGCGAGGAGGCGGTACTCGTGCAGGAGGGAACGGCCTTCCTCGGAAGCGCAGAGCATCACGGCGGCTGGGACGCGCGCCTCGCGGCAGAGGGCCTCGCGGGCGGCGCAGCGCGGCGCCGAGCGGGCGGAGACGAGCACGGGCTTGCCGGCCTGGCGGGCGAGGGCGAGGAAGCGCGTCCACTCCCCGTCGTCCTGCGAGCAATAGCCGGCGAGATCGGCCAGCGGCAGTCCCTCGCCGGCGATCTCCAGCTCCGGCCCGAAGCGCACGACCAGGGCCAGCCTGGCCGCGTCGGGGCCGAGGGCGGCGCGCAGCCGCTTCAATCCCTGCAGATCCTCGCGGGAGCCCACGCGCAGGGCCAAAAGCTCAGGCTCGAATGCGCCCGTCCCCAGCCGCCCGCGCAGGAAGGGGGCGTCGGCCTCATCCGCGGCGACGGCCGTCAAGACGAGCGGGCCGCCGAGCTCGAAGGGGCCGACCTTCACCGCGTCCACGGCGCGCCGGGCGTAGGAGAAGGGAGCGGGACGGTGCTCGAGCCGGACGCCGGAAGGCTGGCCCTCCGGACGGTCGGGCGGGAAGCGGCGCAGGAGCTCGAAGCAGACGGGGATCTCATGCTCAGGGTCCTCGGTCAGGGAGACCCGGAGGGTGTCGCCGATGCCGTCCTCGAGCAGGGCCCCGATGCCGATGGCGGACTTGATGCGCCCGTCCTCGCCGCCGCCGGCCTCGGTGACGCCGAGGTGGAAGGGGTAGTCCATGCCGAGCTCCGTCATGCGGGCGGCGAGCAGGCGATAGGCGGCCAGGGTGACCTTGGGGTTGGAGGACTTCATCGAGAAGACGAGCTCGCGAAAGCCGCTCTTCTCGCAGAGGCGCGCGTACTCGAGGGCGGATTCGACCATGCCCAGCGGCGTGTCGCCGAAGCGGCCCAGGACCCGGTCGGAGAGGGAGCCGTGGTTGACGCCGATGCGCAAAGCGCGCCCGAGGCGCTTGAGCTTCTCGACGAGCGGGAGGAGGGCCTCGCCCACGCGGTCCAGCTCGCGGTCGTACTCGGCGTCGGTGAGCTCCCCGGCGGAGCGCTTGGCGTCGGCGAAGTTGCCCGGGTTGATGCGCACCTTCTCGACGTGCTCGGCCGCCTCGAGCGCGGCCTGGGGGGAGAAATGGATGTCCGCCGCGAGGGGGACGCGCACGCCCCTCCTGTGGAGCGCCGAACGGATGCGGCCGAGCGCGCGGGCGGCCTCGAGCGTGGGGGCGGTGATGCGCACGAGCTCGCAGCCGGCTTTGGCGAGGCGCTCGCACTGGGCCGCCGTGGCCTCGACGTCGAGGGTGTCCGTGGTGGTCATGGACTGCACCCGGATGGGCTCCGCGCCGCCGATGCCGAGCGCCCCGACGCGGACGACGCGGGTCCTGCGCCTGCGGTAGGCGCAGGGGTCTTCGCAGTAGGAAGCCGGCAGGGCGAGGGCGGCCATTCTTCGTCGAAGATTATATATAATCCGGGCACCATGCGTCCCGTCCTGGCCCTGCTTTTCGCCCTCGCCGCCTCCGCCGCGGCCCAGACCCCGGCGGCTCCCAAGACGGCGCAGGAGCTCTACAGCGTCGCCAGGCCCAAGATCCTCGTCCGCGAGGAGCCGGAGAAGAAGGCGAAAGCGCTCTGGCCCCTGTGGAAGTACGCGCCGGTCGAGGCCCTGAGCTATCGGGGCGACTGGGTGCGCGTGCGGGACTTCGAGGGGGACTCGGGCTGGGTGCAGCGCTCCGAGCTGACCCAACGCGTGCCGACGGTGTGCGTGCGGGGCAAGGAGGGCAAGCTCCGCAAGGCGGCGGGGCCGTCCTCGAAGCTGCTCTGGCTGCTCGACCGCGGCTTCGCCCTGCGCATCTTCGCCGTGAAGGGCGACTGGGTCGAGGTGTCCGACCTCGACGAAGTCAACGGCTGGATCCATCGCGACGAGGTCTGGGGCTTCCCGCCGCCCCCTCCCACCGTCGAGCAGTGAACGTCGTCCTGCTGGAGCCGGAGATCCCCTTCAACACGGGCAACGTCGGGCGCACCTGCGTGGGCACCGGCTCGACCCTCCATCTGGTCGGGAAGCTGGGCTTCTCCCTGGATGAGAAGGAGATCCGGCGCTCGGGACTGGACTATTGGCCGAGGTTGGATCTGCGCCTGCACAAGGACTGGAAGGCCTTCGAGGAGAGCCTGCCGGCGGACGCGGAGCTGTTCTTCCTATCGGCGGAGGGGGGGAAGAGCTTCTGGGAGGCGCGCTTCCCGAAGGACGCCTACCTGGTGTTCGGGAAGGAGTCGGTGGGTCTGCCGACTGAACTGCGCGAGCGGTTCAAGGAACGGCTTTTCGCGATCCCCTGCGGGCCGGACGTGCGGTCGTACAACCTGTCCACCTCGACGGCGGTCGTCCTCTTCGAAGCCCTGCGGCAGAACCGGTAGTCCATCCAAAAGGGAACTTTCCAGGGCCCACATCCGTACTTGTGGGTGAGGAGACTGCATCCTGGGCCTTGATAATACATGATTAATCATGTAATATATACTCTAGAATTCCACCGCACGCCAAGCGGCAGGTGTCCTTTGAAGGAATTCTTGGACGGGTTGCAGGAAGGGACTTGTGGCTGTTCGCCAATGGCAGGCTAAGAACCTATGAAGCCTAAAACCTATAAGCCGTACCTTTTCGAGGACGATCTAGAGACTCAGCGCAAGAAGCCCGGTTTCCAGAGGATGTATGAGAAGGAGAGCCTCAAGGCTTTGCTGGCGGTGCGCATCACCCAGCTGCGCAGGATGATGAAGATATCGCAGAAGGAGCTGGCGCGAAGGCTCGGGACGACCCAGCAGATGGTGTCGGACATCGAGCTGTGCAAGCAATCCAACCTGACCTTGTCGACCCTGCAGAGGATCGCCGGCGCGCTGGATAGGCGGCTCGTTGTGGATTTTCGATAGTCCCGCGCGCGGAATACGATGACGACGCACGAGAGAATCCAAGCTACCATCGACCGGATAGAGCGCGATGAAGGTGTGAGAGTGCTTTATGCCGTCGAATCAGGGAGTCGCGCCTGGGGATTCTCCTCGCGCGATTCCGATTGGGATATCCGCTTCATCTATCTGCACTCCCCTGATTGGTATCTTTCCATACAGGATCAGAGAGACGTGCTGGAATACCCGCTCACAGAAGGTCTGGACGTCAGCGGTTGGGATCTGCGCAAGACGCTCAGGCTCTTCGCCAAGTCCAATCCCCCGTTGTTCGAATGGCTCGCCTCTCCCATCGTTTATCGAGAAGCCTTCTCAGCCGCCGCCAGACTTCGCGAATTGTCCGCGGGATTCTTCTCATCGCGATCCTGCATGCACCATTACTTTCGCATGGCGGAGGGCAACTATCGTGATTATCTGCGAGGCGAGCGAGTCCGCGTGAAAAAGTACTTCTATGTCCTAAGACCGATTCTGGCATGCCGCTGGATCGAAGCTCACGGGACGATGCCCCCGATGGAGTTCGACCTACTCGTGAAGAACGGATTGCCTGATGGACTCCGGCAGGTCGTTTCCGAGCTCACTGCGCGCAAACGTTCAGGCGAGGAACTGGATGACGGACCTCGAATCCCTGAGATCAACGCTTTCTTGGACGCCGAGATATCCCGCATCGGGACACAACTGATCTCGGAGGATAAGCCGCCTCCGCCGGATTGGAAAAGGCTGGACGAGCTGTTTCGTGAGATCCTTGCCGAAGCCTGGGAAGATACCGGTCGGCCTTCAGACAAATAGCCGCGGATCTTCAGTCCGCTGATCACCTGCGGTCGTACAACCTGTCCATTTCGACGGCGATCGCCCTTTTCGAACCTCTTCGCTAGAACCGGACGTGATCGGGGCGCCATCAGCCTGACCCTGGCGGGCGGCGGGGTACGTCTTGTGATTTTCGAGGGGCCTCCAGGATGTGAGCCCCGGACTCACAAAACACGCCAAAATGTGTATCCGGGGCTCACATTTCACGGTAGGCTTGAAATGGAGGCGCTTCCGGATTCGGCATGGGTCACGAGGAGAGTCTTGGTTGCCGGGAAAGCGGATTCATGACACGAAAGCGTGGGCAGATGAGCGACCGGAACGCCGGCGGGGTCTCTCTCGTGGCCGCCATGCAGGCCAGATACTGAATTGTGTTTATTCCGCAACATCTTTTCGCATTTTACCTTGCCCAGGCTAGGTAGGGCTGGAAAAGCGCTTTGATATTCAGCGTTTTCCATCATCATCATGACAGGAGGGGCCATTGCTGCGGCTCGCTCGCATTGAAGGTTTGGCTTCGGAGAGATGCGTTGAGCGCCTTCCTCAGTCGAGAATCAGCCGCATGGAGGAGATGGGGGGCGATGACAGATCGGCCATTCCTGGCTGCAGCTTGTGGGGCCGAACGCTTGCCGACCGAGCTGAATTCACCCACGACAAACCCGAAAGCGCCGAAATGGATATATGTCCCGACGAGACGCGTCTGCCCGCCTTGAAAATACTTCAGACCTGTGTTATCCTAAATCTTGACCGAGAGTGCCCATGGCACGTTGAGGCCCGTCCTCTCTCGGTCATCCTTTTTTCTGTGGTCAGCCGGCAGCGGCATAGCCATAATGACAACGGCAGCATTCGGCGCCGATGCTGCCGTCTCCGTTCTAAAAGCCTACGCCGCCACCGGCCGGCTGCACTTGACGCACCAGCCGCCGATCTTCCCCGTGTGGGCGGACTTGCGCCCGAGGCGGACGATGGCCTTGCAGGCGGGGCAGTACACCTCCATGGCGTTCATGTCGACGAGAGCGAAGTCCTTCTCGAACACGCTCCGGTCGGTGTAGCGCGGCATCAGCCATGTCCCGATCTTCATCGCAGGGCCTCTCTGAGCAGAGTATAATCCAGACGATGCCCCAGCGCAAGGCCGTGCGCAAGCCGTTCTCCTCTCGCACGGGCCTTCCGGCGTTCGCGCGGGCCGTTAACGCGCCACAGGCCGCCGGAAGGCCCGCCGTCGTCCTCGTCCGCCCCCGCAACCCCAACCACATCGGCGCGGCCGCCCGCCTGCTCGCCAACTTCGGCTTGGGCGACCTCCGCGTCGTCGCCCCGCACCCCCCGGTCTGGGAGGAGGCCCTCCGCGCCGCCGTCGGCGCCGAGAGCCTGCTCAAGAAGGCCCGCCTCTACGGGACCCTCGCCGAGGCCCTCGCCGACCGCTCGAGCGTCTACGCCACGAGCTGCCTCAAGGGCCGCCGCCCCGGCCTGCCCGTTGTGCCCCTGCCCGGCCTGCGCCTGGGTCCCAGGCCCGCGCTCGTCTTCGGCCCCGAGAAGACCGGCCTCAGCGCCGAGGACCTCGAGCACTGCTCCGCCCTGGTCTTCATCCCGACCCAGGCCGCCTGCCCCTCCATGAACCTCGCCGCCGCCCTCGCCGTCGTGTGCTACGAGCTCGGAGGACGCCGCAAGCCCGCCGCCGCCGCCAAGGAAGAGCTCGTCCCGGGAGAGCTGCGGGAGCGCCTCATCGAAGCGGCCGAACGAGCGATGTCGAAGGTCGGCTACAAGAAGGACTTCACGTCCCAGCAGAGGAAGAGCTGGATGCGGCGCCTGCTCGGACGCCGCGGCCTCACGCCCGAAGAAGCCGGCTTCCTGTTCGGGTTCGCCCGCCTCGCCGCTAGGCCTTAGACGGAGCCTTCACGCCCATCCACGAGGCCGCCTGCTCGGCCAGCTTCTCCGGCGTCAGGCCGTAGAGCTCACGGAGCACCGGCAGGGTCCCATGCGTGGGGAAGGCGTCGGGCAGGCCGATGCGCAGCACCTCGGGCTTCGTCCTCAAGGGCAGGTCGCAGAGCGCCTCCAGGACGGCCGAGCCGAAGCCGCCCGGCAGCACGTGGTCTTCGACCGTGACGAGCCGCGGGGCGCGGCTCAAGGCCTCGGTCAGCAGGTCGAGGTCCAAGGGCTTGACGAAGCGCATGTTCAGCACGCCGGCCGAGATCCCCCGGGCCTCGAGCAGTTCCGCCGCCTTGAGCGCCGGGTGCACGCAGTTGCCGATGGCCGCGAAGGTCAGGTCGCGCCCCTCGCGCAGGCGCACCCCCTTGCCCACGCGCAGCACCTCCGGGACCGGGTCCATCGGGACGCCCACCCCCGCGCCGCGCGGGTAGCGGATGGAGGAGGGGCCGCTCAGGGTGAGGGCCGTCTTGAGCATGTGCTGGAGCTCGTTCTCGTCGGCCGGCGCCATGACCGTCATGTTCGGCAGGGTGCGCAGGAAGGCGAAGTCGAAGATGCCGTGGTGCGTGGGCCCGTCCTCGCCCACCAGGCCGCCCCGGTCCATGCAGAAGACCACCGGCAGCTTCTGCAGGCAGACGTCGTGCTCGATCTGGTCGTAGCCGCGCTGGAGGAAGGTCGAGTAGATGGCGACCACCGGCTTCATGCCGCCGCAGGCCAGCCCCGCCGCGAAGGTGACCGCGTGCTCCTCCGCGAGACCCACGTCGTAGAAGCGCTTCGGGAAGCGGTCATGGAAGAGGTCGGTGCCCGTCCCCTCGGGCATCGCGGCCGTGATGGCCGCGATCCGCGAGTCTTCCTCGGCCAGGCCGACCAGGGCCTTCCCGAACACCGCCGTGTAGGTCGCAGGGGCGGGCTTGGGCGGGGCCATGCGGCCCGTCTCCACGTCGAACTTGCCGGGCCCGTGCCACATCGTGGGGTCCACCTCGGCGTGGGGGTAGCCCTTGCCCTTCTGCGTCACGCAATGCAGGAGGACGGGCTGGTTGAGCTCCTTGAGGTGCCGGAGGACCCTCACGAGCTGGATCACGTCGTGGCCGTCGATGGGGCCGAAGTACGAGAAGCCCATCTCCTCGAAGAGCATGCCGGGGAAGAGCAGCACGCGCGCGCGCTTGGCGATGCGCAGGACGACCGAGCCCCAGAACTGGAAGCGCGCGAGGAACCTCTTGATGGACGTCTCCGCGTCCCGGACGGCCCCGAGGGTCAGCAGGCGGGTCAAGAACGAGCCCACCGCCCCCACCCGGCGCGAGATGAACATCTGGTTGTCGTTGAGCACGACGATGAGCCCGCTCTGCAGCATCCCCGCGTTCTGGAGCCCCTCGTAGGCCTCGCCGCCGGTCAGGGAGCCGTCGGCCACGATGGCAACCACCTTGTGGCCCCCGGCCTGCGCGTCCCGGGCGGCCGCGAGGCCCAGGGCGGCCGAGATGGCCGTGGAGGCGTGCCCGGCCCCGAAGGCGTCGTGCTCGGACTCGTCGCGGCGGGTGAAGCCGGAGAGGCCCTTGTGCTGGCGGATGGTGCCGAAGCGCTCCTGGCGACCGGTCAGCAGCTTGTGGGCATAGGTCTGATGGCTCGTGTCGAAGACGAACTTGTCGGTAGGCGAGTCGAAGACGTAGTGCAGGGCGACGATGAGCTCCGTCGCCCCGAGGCTCGAGCTCAGGTGGCCCCCGTTCTTCGAGATCGTCTCGAGGATGCGCTCGCGGATCTCCGCGCACAGCTGGGGGAGCCGCTCGGGGCTCAGCTTCTTGAGGTCCTGCGGGCAGCGGATCTTGGATAGGAGTTCCATCAGTGGTCCCTCGTGACGATGAAGTCGGCCAGGTCGCGCAAAGGATCGGCGACGTCCCCGAAGAGCTCGAGGCTGGCCTTGGCTTCGGCGGAGAGCTCGCGCGCCATCCGGCGGGAGCGCTCGATGCCGAAAAGGCGCGGATAGGTCAGCTTCAGGTTGTCCGCGTCCGAGCCCCGCTTGCCGAGCTTCTTCTTGTCCCCGACGATGTCGAGCACGTCGTCGGCGATCTGGAAGGCCAGACCCACGGCCCGGCCGTACTTGCGCAGGGCGCGCTGGCGGGCGGGGGAGGCCTTCGCGAGCAGGGCGCCGGCCTCGAGGCTGGCCGTGATGAGCGCGGCCGTTTTGTGGACATGGATGTAGCGCAGGAGGGCGCGGGCCGCGCCGGCCTTCGAGCCCCTGAGCGAGGCGTCGGTCCAGCCTTCGGCCGAGAGGTCCGCCGCCTGGCCCCCGACCATGCCCCGCGCGCCCGCGCCGGCCGACACGGCCCGCACGAGCAGGGCGGCCGCGCGGCCCTCGAGCCGCAGGGCGGCCGCGTTCTCGGCGGTGAGCTCGAAGGCCCAGGTCAGCAGGCCGTCCCCGGCCAGGATGGCCATCCCCTCGCCGAACACCTTGTGGCTGGTGGGCCGCCCGCGGCGCAGGTCGTCGTCGTCCATGGCGGGCAGGTCGTCGTGGATGAGCGAGTAGGTGTGGATCATCTCGAGCGCGCACGCCGCCTTGAGCACCCGGCGCGGCGGCACGCCGCAGCACTCCGCCGCGGCCATCACGAGCGCGGGGCGCAGGCGCTTGCCGCCGGCCATCAGGGAGTAGCCCATGGCTTTGCGCAGGAGGGCGGGGGCCGGGGCGAGGAAGGGGATGGGGGCGGGCCCGGAGGCCTTCAGGAGGCGTTCGAGCTCGCGCTCGACCCAGGCCGAGCGTTGGGACAGGAAGCGTTCAAGCCGGTCGATCATCGGACACCTCGCTGAGCCAGGATCGAAGGAATCGGCCGAGACGGCGCATCGCGGGCCCCTGCCTCAGGGAGAGGCCCAGCAGGAGCGGGAGGCTGCGCCAGTGCCTCAGGGCGTAGGCCGCCAGGGAGCCTTCGGGCGCGTCCTCGAGCATGCGGTCCTCCGCGTCGTCGAGGATGACCCGGGCCGCCGCGAAAGGCACGCCTCGCGCGCGGGCCCAGGCCCGCGCCGTCTCGCTCTCCATGTCCACGGCCAGCGGCCGGCCCTCGGAGGCTCCGAGCCGGAGCTTGTCCTCCGGGCCGGCGACGACGCGCTCGGACGAGAGCACGGCGCCCAAGCGCAGCCGCGCTCCGCACGCGGCGGCCGCGCGTTCCGCGGAGGAGGCCCAGCCGGGCGGGGCGTCCCGGAGGTCGAGGACCAGGTCGCCCCGGCGCAGGTCCGGCTGGAGCGCGCCCGCGAAACCGGCCGTGAGGACGGCGGCGGGCCGTTCGCCGTTGAGGGAGCGGAAGGCCGCCGCCGCTCTCTCCGGGCCGACGCCCGTCTCGAAGAGCCGCACGCCCGGGCCCTCGAGCGCTGAGCGCAGGGGCTTCGACTCCCAGCGCGTCGCGGCGGCGACGAGGATCAAGCGGCTTCGCCTCCCAGGGCGGGGGCCTTGCGCAGGGCCGGCGGGGCGGGGGCGTAGCCGTTCGAGACGAACCAGCTGACCGCATCCTCGAAAGCGGCTCTCGCCGAGGTCTGGGGCAGTCCCAGCTCGTTGACGGCCTTGCTCGAATCGTAGAACATGCGGTAGCGGGCCATGCGGACGGCGTCGAGCGGCGCCATCGGCTCGCGCCCCGTGAGCTTCGCCCGGGTCGTGTCCAGCAGGGCGAAGGCGTAGGCGAGGGAGTAGGGGGTCTTGAAGCGGGGGGAGGGAAGGCCGCTCACCTGGGCCAGCAGGTCGAGCCCCTGCTTGAGGGTCAGGTTCTGCCCGCCCAGGATGTAGCGCTCGCCGATCCGGCCCCGCTGGGCGGCCAGCCAGAACCCCTCGGCCACGTCGCGGACGTGCACGAGGTTCAGGCCGGTGTCGATGTAGGAGGGCATGCGGCTGTTGAGGAAATCCACGATGATGCGCCCGGTCGGGGTCGGCTTGGCGTCGAAGGGGCCGATGGGGGCGGTCGGGCTCACGATGACCACCGGCGCCCCGGTCCGCGCGAGGTCCAGGACGGCCTTCTCGGAGAGCCATTTCGACTTCTTGTAGGCTCCGACGATGTCGTCGGGGCTCTCGTAGAAGCAGCCCTCGGTGGAGGGGGCCAGGACGTCCTCCTTCGGGGGCCGGATGGCCGCGACGCTCGAGCAGTGCACGATGCGCTCCGCCCCGGCGGCCTGGGCTTCCTCGACCACGTTGACCGTCCCGTGGACGTTGGAGGCGATCATGCTCTTGGGATCGGGCACCCAGATGCGATAGTCGGCCGCCGCGTGGAACACGTAGCGCGCGCCCTTGCAGCCCGCCTTCAGGCTCTGCCGGTCCAGGAGGTCGCCCTCCACGAGCTCGACCGGGAGGCCCACGAGGTTGCGCAGGTTCGACTCCTTGCGCACGAGGGCCCGGACGGTGAGCTTCTTCTGCAGGAGCGTCCTCACGACGTTCGCCCCCACGAAGCCGGTGCCGCCCGTGACGAAAGCGATGTCCATCAGGAGCCTCCTCCCATCATGCCGCGGAGCATCTCGAGGAACCTGGCCGGGGAGGAGAAGACCTCCTTCACGATGGTCGGCTCGAAGCCGACGTGCGTCATGCAGTGAAGGCACTTGGGGTTGCCGGACTTCGGGCCGAAGCGGCTCCAATCCGTGGTCTCGAGCAGTTCCTGGTAGCTCTTCGCGAGGCCGGCGTCGTCGAGCAGGTAGCACGGCTTCTGCCAGCCCAGCACGCTGCGCAAGGGGTTGCCCCAGGGCGTGCAGTCATAATCGCGCTTCCCTTCCAGGAAATCCATGTAGAACGGGCTGTGGTTGAACACCCAGCCCTTCGCGCGCCAGCCCAGGAGCGCCCGGCGGAACCACTCCTGCGTCTTCTCCCGCGTGAGGAACTCGACCTGGCCTGAAGCCTTTTCGTAGGCGTAGCCGGGCGCGATGTTCATGCCGTCGACTCCGAGCGCCGTCACCTCGTCGAAGAACGCGCGGAACTCCGCGGGCTCGACGCCCATGAAGAGCGTCGTGTTGGTCATGACGTGGAAGCCCTTCGCCTTGGCCGCCCGGATGGCCGCGACGGCCGTCTTCCAGGTGCCGGGCCGCCCGACCACGCGGTCGTGGACGACTTCCGGCCCGTCGAGGTGGACGTTCAGGATCAGCTGGGCGGAGGGCTGGAAGCGCGGCAGTTCCTTCTCCAGCAGGAGGGCGTTGGTGCAGAGGATCACGAAGCGTCCCCGCTCCATGAGCCCTTCGACGATGCGAGCGATGTCCGGATGCACCAGCGGCTCGCCGCCCGCGACCGAGACGATGGGGGCGCCGCACTCCTCGGCGGCCTCCCAGCACTCCTCCGGGGTCATCCGCTTGCGCAAAGTCTCGGGCGGATACTGGATCTTGCCGCAGCCGGCGCACTGGAGGTTGCAGGCGAAGAGGGGCTCGAGCATGAGGACGAGGGGGTAGCGCTCGACGCCCCGGAGCTTCTGCTTCAGGATGTAACGGAAGACGGCCAGCTGCATCCTCAGGGGGACGGCCATGGGCTAGAGGTGGATGGCCGCCTGCTTGAGGTCGCGCAGGCCCGCGCAGTACGAGCCCAGCGCGATGAGGGGGAAGTAGTCGCGGTAGAGCGTGTATTCCAGGTAGTACACCTTCGGGAAGCCCGTCCCCGTGTATTCCGTCTCGTCCCAGGTGCCGTCCGAGCGCTGGGTCGAGAGCAGGTGCTCGACGCCGCGCTCGACCGCCTCGGAGTCGATGCGCCCGGCGGCCATGAGGGCCATGACCGCCCACGCCGTCTGCGCCGGCGTGGCGGGGCCCCGGCCCTTGAGGGACGGGTCGGCGTAGGTCGCGCAGGTCTCGCCCCAGCCGCCGCTGGGCAGCTGGACTTGCTCGAGCCAGTCGGCGGCCTTCTGCACGCTCGGCGAGCGCATGTCGAAGCCGATGGCGGAGAGCCCGCGCAGCACCTGCCACGTCCCGTAGATGTAGTTGACGCACCAGCGGCCGTACCAGGAGCCGTCGGCCTCCTGCTCGCGCAGGAGGAAGTCGACGGCGGAGTGCACGGCGGGATAGGACGCGTCGTAGCCGACGTAGCCGAGCAGCTCGAGCACCCGGCCGGTGATGTCGGCCGTCGGGGGGTCGATGACGGCGTTGTGGTCGGCGAAGGGGATCTGCGTGAAGACGTACTTCGTGTTGTCCTTGTCGAAAGCCGCCCAGCCCCCGTCGCGCGACTGCATGGAGATCAGCCAGTGCAGGCCGCGCAGGCAGGCCTTCTCGCGGGACAGGGCGTCGTGCTCGCCGAGGTCCACGTGCCGAAGGGCCAGCATGACCATGGCCGTGTCGTCGATGTCGGGGTAGAAGGCGTTGTTGAACTCGAAAGCCCAGCCCCCGATGGGGCCCTCGGGGTTCATGACCCGCCAGTCGCCCGGGCGGCGGATCTCCTTCTCCAGCAGCCAGCGCGCCGACGAGACGAGCGCCGGGTGCCGGCGGTCCAAGCCCGATTCGGCCAGGGCGATGACGGCGATGGCCGTGTCCCAGACGGGGGAGACGCAGGGCTGGATCTCGAGGCTGTCCCCGCGGTCGAGCTCGAGCTCGAAGAGGTGGTCGATCTGCCGCTTCAGGCGCGGATCGGTCTCGGGATAGCCCAGGCACTTCATCGCCATGATGGTGTTGGCGATGCCGGGGTAGATGGCCCCCAGGCCGTCGGAGTCCTGCAGGCGCTCGAGGATCCAATCCTCGGCCAGGCGCAGGGCCCACTGCCGGATCCAATGCCCGCCCCGCCCTTCCATCTGCTTGAACAGGCCGTCCCAGAGCAGGAAGAAGTTCGTCCATGAAACGAAGCCGTGCGGGGGCATGACCTCGCCGAGGGGGATGTAGCGGCGGGAGTCGGGGAAGAGCTCATCGAGCCGGGCGTGCGGGGGGCAGTCCAGCTTGGGGCGCTCCGACCAGATGATGGAGAGCGGCACGACGATGGCGCGCGTCCAGGACGACATCTGGTAGATGTTGAAGTAGAACCAGTTCGGGAACAGCAGGATCTCCGGCGGGATGGCCGGCACGCCGCGCCAGTCGTAGAGGCCCCAGACGGCCATGTAGAACTTGGAGTAGGTGTTGACGCGATGGATGCCGCCGAGCTGGAAGATGCGCGAGCGCGCCCGCCGGAGGCTGGGGTCCTCGGGGGAGTAGCCCGCGAACTTGAGGGCCCAGTAGGCCTTGACCGTGGCGGAGATCTCGGAAGGGCCGTTCCGGTAGATGGACCAGCCGCCGTCGGGGTTCTGATGGTCGAGGATGAACTTCGCGTAGCGGCGCACCTTGGGGGAGTTCCCCCGCCCGAGGAAGTTCAGCAGCATGATCGTGTCGGAATCGCAGGTGGTGTCCGAAAGGAGTTCGGCGCACCAGTAGCCGTCCTCGGCGTTCTGGCGCCGGAGGAGGGCGTCCTGGGCCTTGCGGACGGCGTCCTCCAGGGCGGAGGGGAGCTCGTGGTCCGGGCCGTCCTCGGCCGAGGGACGCAGCTTCTCGGCCCATTCGCGCGGTTTGCGGTACATCGGCCGTCCGAAGGGCCCCAGCCAGTCTGCGAGCATGCGTTTGACCATGCGCTGCAATTCTCCTTTCGCATGGCCCCTCGGCGTTTGCTTCCTACAGGAAAGCCGAGGGGCCAGGGCGGCGATTATAGCAAACTTGTCCTGGTTGACGGGGAGCGCTTGAAAGGTATCTAATGGGACCATGCCTGAACGGAGCCTCGGGGTCTGCCTGGTCGGCTGCGGCGGCCATGCCGCCGTCCACGCGGGGCTCCTGGCCGAACTGGGCGGGGTCGCCCTCTTCTTCTCCAGCCGCACCCCCGCACGGGCCGAGGAGTACGCGAGGCGCTTCTCGGGCGCCGCCCTCCCCTCCTTCGAGGCCGCCTGCGGCGACGCACGGGTGGACGCTTTGGTCGTCTGCACCCCGCACGACCGCCATCGCGCGGACGCCGAAGCCGCCCTGCGCTCCGGCAAGGCCGTCCTGCTCGAGAAGCCGCTCGGGGTCAGCGTGGCGGAGGGAGAGGCCCTCCTGCGCCTGGACCGGGAGGTCGGGGGACGGCTCCTGTTGGCCGAGAACTACGCCTTCCTCCCCGTCGTCCCGGCCGCCATCCGCCTGCTGCGCCAAGGCGGCGTCGGCCGGCCGAAGTCGGTGCGCTTCGTCCATCGCAAACGCTCCCAGCCGCGCGGCTGGCGCCTGGAGAAAGCCCGGATGGGCGGGGGGCTCCTCATGGACGTCGGCCCGCACCACCTGCGCCTGCTGCAGACCCTGCTCGGCCCCGTGCGGAGGGTCCGGATGGTCTCGGCGCGCCGCGGGATCGACTCCATGGAGGGCGAATCCGATTTCAACCTGGCTTTGGACTTCGGGGACGGGCTCGAGGGGGGGATCGAAGCCTCCTGGACGATCGACTGGGACAAGAGCGTCCCGAACCTGCGCATCGAGGGGGACTCGGGGTCCCTCTCCTACGTCATGGACCGCCCGTACCTGGAGTGGGAGAGAGAGACCGTCCAGCGCGTGCCATTCGACGCGTCGGACCCGCTCGGCCGTGCGGCCCTCGCACGCCACTTCCTCGAGGTCGCGCGCGGCGCGCCGGCGGCCGTCGGCGCCGATAAGGGCCTCGAGGACCTCCGGGTGATCGAGGCGGCCTATCGCTCGGCCCGCACCGGGGCTTGGGAGAAAGCTGCCGGAATTTGATATAGTGTCGCCCGCGCCGGGGTAGCTCAACGGCAGAGCAATCGCTTCGTAAGCGATAGGCTGTCGGTTCAATCCCGACCATCGGCTCAGGGATGAATTTTCAGGGGGGCAAGGCGCGAGCTTTGTCTCTCTTTATTTTTTTCATGACTGACGCAGTTGGGTCATCCTGCGGCCGAAAGTTGTAG
>DMEZ01000079.1 GCA_003450735.1 Elusimicrobiota bacterium
GTCCACCGTCTCGGGGCTCGCCTCCTGGAAGGCCCCCTTGCCGAACCGGTGGGTCGGCACCTGGGCGCTGAGCAGGAGCACGGGCACGTGGTCGGACTGCGAGACGGCCAGGCCGGTCAGGGCGTTGGTGGCGCCGGGGCCGGTCGTGACGCAGCAGACCCCGACTCGCCCCGAGGCGCGGGCGTAGCCGTCGGCCATGAAGGCGGCGCCCTCCTCGTGCTTGGTGAGGATGAGCCGGATGCCGCCGGCCTCCTCGAGGGCCGCGTAGAGCGGCATGATGGGGCCCCCAGGGATGCCGAAGACATGGTCCACGCCCTCGGCTTTGAGCTGCTCGACGATCAGCCTCGCCGCGGTGAGGGTCGTCTGCGGCTCCATGTCCGCGCCTTCTAGCGCGCTCCGGAGGGGACTTCGAGCCCGAGGAGGCTCGCGGCCTTGGCCGTCAGCGCGTCGAGCTCCAAGGGCTTCGGGAAGAAGGCGTCGATGCGGTGCTCCCGCAGCGTCTCCGGCGCGGGCAGGGGCTTCCTGCCGCTGATCGCGATGAGCTTGACGCCCGAGGTCTTCTCGGTGGAGCGCAGGATGTCGCAGACGTGGTAGCCGTCCATGCGGGGCATCACGAGGTCCAGGACGACCAGGGCCGGGGGCTGCACGCCCACGCGCACCAGGGCCTTCAGGGGGTCCTGGAAGAGCGCCGTCTCGAAGAGCCCGCCGCAGGCGGCGAAAGCCAGGCTCAAGACCTTGCAGATTTCCGGCTCGTCGTCGATGAGGTAGACCAGGTTCCGGCCCAGCAGTTCGCTGGGGAGGGGGACGTGGTTGGCCTGGAGCACCGGGACCAAGGTCTGCCGCGTGACGCGGTAGTGGCCGCCGGGGGTGGTGAAGGCCTTGAGGTCCCCCTGCTTGATCCAGTTGATGACGGTCGAGGGCGCGACGCCGACCATCTTGGCGATCTCGTAGGTCGTGAAGGTATCTTTCATATTGGTTGTTTTGTGCGTTTACAATGTTTTGGGATTTTACTATGATTGCCTCCTATCCGTCAAGGAGCTTGATGAACCGCCAAAGGATCCTGGCCGTAGACGACGACCCCGGCATGCAGGGCTTCTACGCCCAGTTCCTGGACGAGGTCTATAAGGACAGGTTCATCGGCAAGGTGGTCGGCAGCGCGGAGGAGGCGCTGGACGTCCTGCGCGAGGAGCCCCTCGACCTGACGATCCTGGACTGGCACCTGCCCGGCATCTCGGGGCTCGACCTCCTGCGCGCCCTGAGGGCCGACCAGCGCACGAGCGCGCTCGGCGTCATCATGGTCACCGCGCGCACGGCCTCCGACGACGCGGTGACCGCGCTCGAGGCCGGGGCGGACGACCACATCAGCAAGCCTTTCGAGGAGAAGGTGCTCCTCGCCCGCATCCAAAGCCTGGCCCGGCGACGGGAGACGACGATGCTCGCGAACTCGCCCTGCCGGGAGGGGCTGGCCCTGGACCTGCCCGGCGGCTCGGTCTTGGTCGACGGGGAACTCGTGCACCTCCAGCCCAAGGAGCTGGAGCTCCTCAGCATCTTCATCGGCAGGCCCAACATCATCCACTCGCACCGCTTCCTCTGGGATACGGTCTGGGGCTACGAGCATCGGGACTGGGAGCGGATCCTCATCCGCCTGCTCTACCAGCTGCGCCGGAATCTGGGCCCCCGGTGGGGCTCTCGCCTCGAGGCGCATCGGGGCCTGGGCTACCTGCTCAGGGTCTGAAGCCGGGATACGGACATTCGACGGACATTCGCCCTTTACACTTTCGGGGTATGGGACCGCTGTTCGGCTCGGACCCGAGAGAGACGCAGACGCTCGAGCGGCACAAGCTCGAGCTGCTCGGCCGCTTCGCGAGCGGGATCGTCCACGACTTCAACAACGTCCTGACCGGCATCCTGGGCACCACCGCCCTGCTCGAGGAGAGCGGCATGCTCGCGTCGGCCCAGCTGGCGGACGTGCAGGAGATCGAGCGCTCGGCCAAGCGGGCCGCGGCCCTGGCGCAGCAGATCCTGGACTTCAGCCGCCGCCGCGGCCATCAGCCCGGCCCGGAGGACATCGACGAGGTCGTGCGGGGGATGGAACTCCTCCTGAGGCGCGTGCTCGGCGGCGAGAGGGCGTTCAGCCTGCGCCTCGAGCCCGGCCTTCCCCGGGTGCTCATCCACCGGGGGCAGATGGAGCAGGTCCTGCTCAACCTGACGGCCAACGCGCGGGACGCGATGCCCGGGGGCGGCACCCTCCTCATCGAGACGGCCCGGGCGGAAGAAGGCGTCCTGGTGAGGGTCGCGGACTCGGGGACGGGGATCCCCGAGGAACTGCTGGGGAGGATCTTCGAGCCGTACTTCACGACCAAGGAGGAGCATCGGGGCTGCGGCCTGGGGCTCTCCATCGTGCGCGGGATCGTCGAGGGCTGGGGCGGGAGCATCTCCGTCTCCAGCCGTCCCGGAGAGGGGACCTGCTTCGCGGTCGTCCTGCCGGCCGCGCCGGAGGGGCGTCCGTGACGACCATCCTGGTGGCCGACGACGAGTCGTCCATCCTGCGCATCTATCAGCGCCTGCTGGCCTCCCCGCAGACCCGGGTGCTCATGGCTTCGGATGGAAGGGAAGCTTTGAGGCTGGCGCAGGAGGAGCGGCCGGACATGGCCATCCTGGACGTCTCCATGCCCCAACTGAGCGGGACACAGGTCTGCCGGGCCCTGCGCGGCGACGAGCGGACGAGGCGGATGGGCATCATCATCCTGACGGGGACGGGGGGCGACCCCGCCGTGGAGGCCGAGCTCCTGGAAGCCGGCGCCGACGACTACCTCCCGAAGCCCTTCGATTTCCGGGAGTTCCGAGCGCGCGTGGAGGCCGTGCTGAGGAGGTGCAGAACGCGGCCATGAACCTCTCCGGGCAGGTCCTGGTCGTCGAGGACGAGCCGGCCGTGCGCAGCCTCTTCTGCCGCGTTCTGGAGGGCCTCGGCTGCGGGGTCCTGCACGCCTCCGACGGCCCCGGCGCCCTGCGCGCGTTCCGGGCGGCGGGGCCGGGGGTGGTGGTCCTGGACCTCCATCTGCCCGGACTCGACGGACTCTCGGTGGCCGGGGAGATGCTGCGCCTGCGGCCGAGGACCCGCATCATCGTCGTGACGGGCGACCCGGACGGGGAGCTCGCCCGCCGCGCCATGGAGAGCGGGGCGAGCGACTATCTCGGCAAGCCGGTCGACCTCGCGCGCCTGCGCGAGTCGGTGGCGGTCAATCTGCTCATCGCCGGATAGCCGGACATCTGGACGGCCCCCTCGCGCCATTGGTAGACTGGGCGCGGCAGTAGATCATCCAAGGAGATCCCATCATGGCATTCAATCTGCGCAACAGGCACTTTTTGAAGGAGTTGGACTTCACGAAGGAGGAACTGCTCCACCTGCTGAAGCTCTCGAAGGATCTCAAAGAGGCGAAGTACGCGGGCACCGAACAGCAGAAGCTGAAGGGGAAGAACATCGCGCTCATCTTCGAGAAGACTTCCACGAGGACCCGGTGCGCCTTCGAGGTGGCGGCGCACGACCAGGGCGCGCACGTGACGTATCTCGAGCCCTCCGGCAGCCAGATGGGCCACAAGGAGACGGTGAAGGACACGGCGCGGGTCCTGGGGCGGATGTACGACGGGATCGAGTACCGCGGCTTCGGCCAGGAGATCGTGGAAGAGCTGGCGAAGTACGCGGGCGTGCCGGTCTGGAACGGGCTGACCAACCAGTGGCACCCGACGCAGATGCTGGCCGACGTGCTGACCATGAAGGAGCACTGCAGGAAGCCCCTGGAGAAGATCGCCTACGCCTACCTGGGCGACGCGCGCTTCAACATGGGGCGCTCCCTGCTGGTGGTGGGGACGCTCCTAGGCATGGACGTGCGCATCGGAGCGCCCAAGGGGCTTCAGCCCGAGAAGGAGCTCGTCGAGAAATGCCTGGCGCTCGCCAAGGAGTCCGGGGCGCGGGTCACGGTGAGCGACAAGGTGGAGAAGGCCGTGAAGGGAGTCGATTTCATCCACACGGACGTCTGGGTGTCCATGGGCGAGCCCAAGGAAGTCTGGGCGGAAAGGATCAAGCTGCTCAAGCCCTACCAGGTGAACCTTGCGGCTATGAAGAAGTCCGGGAATCGGAACGTGAAGTTCATGCACTGCCTGCCGGCGTTCCACAACGCGGACACGAAGGTCGGCAAGCAGGTGTCCGAGCAGTTCGGCCTGCATAACGGCATCGAGGTCACCGAGGACGTGTTCGAGTCGAAGGCATGCATCGCCTTCGACCAGGCGGAGAACCGGATGCACACCATCAAGGCCGTGATGGTCGCGACGCTGGGGAGCTGAGCTTAGACCCGGAGAGCGCCTTCAGCGCCTGGGCGGCGACGGCGCGCACCTTGAGGTCGGGGTCGGACAAGGCCTTGCGCAGGAGAGGGACGGCTTCCTCGCTGCTCTCCGCGACGCTCGCGACCGCTACGACGGCGCAGATCCGCACCCGGGCGCTGGGGTCGTCTCGCAGGAGGGAGGCGAGAGGCTTCAGGGAGGCCGCGGCGCCGGGCCCCATGGACGCGAGGGCCAGGGCGGAACGCTCCCGTTCTTCCGGCGCCGGGGCCTTCAGCCCTTCGATGAGGGCTGTCATGGACCCGGAGGGAGCGTCACCGCGGCGGGGAACGAGCTTCGCCCGAGGCGCGCTCGCCTTGGGCCGCTCCGCGGGGGGAGGCTCCGCGGGCGGCTCGTCTACGGGAGGAGTCTCCGGCTCGTCGGGCCTGTAGACGATGGCGCAGGTCGAGTAGCGCAGGTCGCAGCCCTTCTCGAACTCGATGCCGAGCGCCAGCCATTCTCCGCGGGTCTTGGGGTTGCATATGGGGAACTTCTGGTGAGGCTGGGGCGGGAGGGGCTCGAAGACCTCGTCGTTCTGGCAGCACTCGACCCAGCCGTCCTCGGAGGCGCTCTTCTTCGGGCCCTTCTCATGCCATCCGGCCGGGCAGGCGCCCATCATGGAGTGGCAGTCCTCGGCGCGGACGTCCGGGACGATCCGGCCGCCGCGCTCCGCGGCCGCGCTCCAACAGGAGGCAAGAAGCGATAAGAGGACCGTCCATCGGGATATCTCGATCATGAAGCGATCATAACACAGATTGCCCGCCCCGTCGCCTTGCAAACTCTCGAAATCCGGCTATGCTATCCATGTCTGCCGTTCACCCGGCAGTCGACAAAGGCAAACCCGTTGTAAAGCGGGGGCGCAAAGCCGTGGCCCCGAATCGGGGCGCCCGGCCGCCGAAGACATGGAACGTGCGAAGACTTCCCTCAGGAGGCCTCGCGAGAGCGCGTCGCTCCCGCGGGGTCTTCCCATGCCCGGCGGCCGGAGGGGGGAGTCATGACGAACCTGCACAAGTCGTTCCTCGGGCCCGCCGCTCTGCTGGCCATGGTCGTTTTGATCATCCTGCAGAGCGAAGGCGCCGGAGGCATCGCCGTCTTCCTGAACCTCGAGGCCTTCCTGCTCGTGCTCATCGGGACGGCTATCGCGACCTGGATCGCCTACCCGGCTCACGACATCGCCCGGGCCCTCAAGGACAGCCTCAAGGGCGCGCGGTCGTCTTGCCGCGGCGCCCAGGTGCTCCGCTGCGCCGCCGAAGCCGCCTTAGGGATGGGCATCCTCGCCCTCGTCTTCGGGCTCATCCTCATGCTCTCCAGCGTCATGGACGTCTACGAAATGCCCCGGAGAACGGCCCTCGCCCTCGACGGGCTCTTCTTCGGCCTCCTGCTCTCGAAGGGCGCGCTCCTCCCGCTCTCGCGGCGGCTCGAACACGCGGAGGGCCGCGTCGAAAAGGCCCCGTAAGGGCTTTCGCTCCGCCTCAGCCCCGCTCGAGCAGGCAGGCCGGGGCGTCGAGCCCGGCCCCCGCGGCCTAGCCGGCGTCGAGGGCGGAGCGCACGGCGCGGGCGAGGTCTTCGGGTCCGAAGGGCTTGTGCAAGAGAGGGGTCAGGCTCTGGAGCTCCTCGTCCGGCAGGTCCGCATAGCCGGAGATGTAGAGGATGCGCAGCCCGGGCCGGCGGGCCTTCAGTTCGCGCGCGAGCCGGGCGCCGTTCATGCCGGGCATGACGACGTCGGTGACGAGCAGATCGACGGGCAGGTCCAGGGCCAGGGCCTCGGCGGGGCTCGAGGCAGCCGCGACCTGGTAGCCGCGGCTCGAGAGAGCCCTCACGACGAGGCTCCGGACCGAGGCGTCGTCGTCGACGACGAGGAGGGACTCGCTCCCGCCGGGGGGCTCGGCCGCGGCGGCCCCCTCCGGCTCGGCGGGGCGGGCCGAGGGCGGGAAGCAGAGGTGGAAGGCCGCGCCTTTCCCGGGGGCGCTCTCCACGCGGATGCGGCCGCCGTGCTGGCTGACGATGCCGTACACCACGGACAGCCCGAGCCCCGTGCCGCGGCCGGGCTCCTTGGTGGTGAAGAAAGGCTCGAAGAGGCGGGCCCGCACCTCCTCGCTCATGCCGGTCCCCGTATCCGCCGCCCCGAGCTGGACGAAGACCTTGTCCGCCGGCTCCGGACAGCCGCAGTGCGCGTCTCCCGGGCGGACGGTCCGTACCGAGAGGGTCAGGACGCCGCCCTGCGGCATGGCGTCGCGCGCGTTCACCGCGAGGTTGACGAGCACCTGCTCCAATTGGCCCGCGTCGGCCTCGATCAGGGGCGGTCCGGGCTGCAGGTCGAGGCGCAGCTCGATGTGCTCGCCTAGGATGCGGCGGAGCATCTTGGCCATCCTGCCGGCGAGCTCGTCGAGACGCAGCGGCTTGAGGACGAGCTTCTGGCGGCGGCTGAACGCCAGGAGCTGGCGGGTCAGCCCCGATGCGCTCTCCGCCGCCCGGAGGATCTCTTCGGCGTCCGAGAGCGGCTCGGGCGAGTCCCGGAGGTGGCGGCGCAGGAAGCCGCCGAAGCCCAGGATGACGGTGAGCAGGTTGTTGAAATCGTGCGCGATCCCGCCGGCCAGGCGGCCGACGGCGTCCATCTTCTGCGAATGGCGCAGCTGTTCGGTCAGGCGCTGGCGATGGACGGCTTCCCCGAGCTGGCCGACCGCGATGAAGATCATGAGGGCGTCGTCCTCGGTCGGCCTGCGGTCGGCGCCCATGTAGAAGCAGAGCACGGCGGCGATGTCCGTGCCGGAGAAGACCGGCACCCCCAGCCCGGCCCTCAGCCGGCAGGCCTCGGCGGCCGAGGCCCTTGAGAGGACGAGGTCCTCCGTCATGTCCGGGAACAGGGCGTAGTTCCGGTTCTTCCAGATGAGCCCCGGGAGCCCCTCGCCGGCGAGGAAGGAGGCGCCGCGGGTCGCCTCTTCGAAAGCCTCCAGCCCCTCGGCGTGCGCGAAGCGGGCGGCGTTGAGCAGGCGCTTGCCGTCGGACGAGGGGACCCAGGCGTCCCCGAATGCCCAGTCCGACGAGGCGCAGACGCGCTCCAGGACGACCGGCAGGGCGTCCTCGAAGCTTCCGGATTCGACGATGGCCTGCGGCAGAGCCTGCAGGGCGTAGAGGAGGTTCTGGGTGCGCCGGTGCAGGATGATGCCGGCCAGCACGTCCGCGACCGAGCCCAAAAACCGCGTCTCCTTCTCGTCTTCCGGATGGCCCGGCTTCAGGTAGAGGCAGATGACGCCCAGCACGTCCCGGCCGGAGAGGATGGGCACGCAATAGTGCCCGTGCTCCGCGCTGCCGTCGTAGCGGTTCTCGTGCCCGTCGCAGAGACGGCCGGAATACACCAGGCGGCGCTCCGCGGCGGCCCGTCCGCAGTGGCAGCGGCCGAAGGGGAGCCTCGAGCACATCGTCCGGACGGGCTCTCCGAGGCCGCGCTGCGCCCGCATGAGGAGCGTCCCGGGGGCCTTCCCCGTCAGGAAGACGGCGCCCTTGGATTCGACGGAGAGGAGGGGGGTCGAGAGGATCTCGTCGAGGGCTTTCGAGAGGATCGCGTCCAGGGGCTCGGCGGACAGCGAGAGGCTCAGGAGGCGGTTCAGGATGAGCCCGAAGTCGCGCGCTTGGTCCAACTCCCGCTCGCGAGCGATGTCGCCGGCAACGTCCCGCGCGACGCCGACGAAGCCGACGGGGCGGCCCGAGGAGTCGAGCACCGGCGAGACGGTGAGGTGGTGCGCGGCGGCCGAGCCGTCTTTCCTGCGCTGGGGCAGGCGGCCGCTCCAGGCCTCGCCGCGGCGGACCGCCGCGAAGATGGCCTCGTACGAAGCGGAATCCCGCTCGTCGACGAAGAGGAAGCGCGGGCTGCGGCCGAGGACGTCCTCGCGGCGGTAGCCCAGGGCCGAGAGGAAGCCGGCGTTGACATAGACGAACTTCCCCTCCAGGTCGCAGATGCCCACGCATTCGGGCGTGCTATCGACCGCCTGGGCGAGGCGGGCGATCTCGGTCTCGGCCTCGCCTTGGATGCGGGCGGCCACCGCGCGGACGACGAACCAATAGATGAGCGGGGCGCAGAGGAGCGCCAGGAGGGGGGCGTCCAGCAGGATATCGATCCGCTCGGGGAGGTTCAAGCCGCGGAGGAGGAGCATGACGGCGGTCTCCGCCGCGGCGACGATGAGGAGCATCCTCAGAAGGATCTGCCGGTTCGTCATGCCGCCCTATTATGGCAGATATCGGCGAGCTTCATCCTGAGCCCGGCCTTAAGGAAAGCTTAAATCCGGGCGTCTTCGAGCCGGGCGCGGAGGGCCTCCGGAGCTGAAACATCCCTGCAACACCCGCGCTCCATACTCGTACTGCCGCTGTCCTCGTTCCTCGACGCCGTCTCCGAGCAGGCCAAGGTGAACTTCATCCTGAAGGAAGGCCTTGAGAAAAAGAAGGTGACCGTCTTCCTCTCGAACGTGTCGGCGGAAGAGGCGCTCGACATCCTCACCAGCATCAAGGACGTCTCCTACCGGCGCATCAAGGAGAGCAACAACTACATCGTCGAGCCCAAGCCCAAGGGGCCTTGACCCGAATCAAGTCCCCGCGCCGCGGAGCTTCTCGTCCAGGCGCTCGAGATCGAGCGGCTTCGCGAAGAACGCGGCCGCCCCCATGAGGAGGGCGTCCTCCTCCAGGTCGGGGCTGGGGCGGCTCGTCATCAGGAGGATGGGGGCCTTCGACTTCTTCTTGAGCTCCGGGATGGCGCGCAAGCCGGTCATCCCCGGGAGGATGTTGTCCGTCAGGATGGCGTCGAAGCGCTCGCTCTCGACGCGCTTCAGCGCCTCTTCCGCGCTCTGGACGCCCAGGACCTGATAGCCCCTTCCCCTCAATATCTGGCAGTACTGATCCAGCTGGGCCGCATCATCCTCGATGAGGAGGATGCGCTTCGATACCCCGTTCTCGTGATGGGCTCGGCCCAGCTCCAGGAGGTCCGCCAGCGCGTCGAGCCCCACCGGCTTCGGCAGGAACACGTCCAGCCCCGCCGCCTTGACCCGGTCGGAGGCGCCGGGGACGCCGCTGATCATGGCCACCTTGAGGTCCGGCTCCAGGCCCAGCAGCCGTTTGGCCACCTCGATCCCATCGATGCCCTCATCGAGCCGGACATCGGCGAGGAGCAGGCGGAACTTGCCCGTCTGGAAAGCCTCCAAGGCCTCGGCGCCGTTCTTGGCGACGACGGCCTCCCAGCCCGCGGCGTTCACGTAGTGCGCGAGCATCTCCCGGACGGCGGGGTCGTCCTCCACGATGAGGATGCAGTTGGGCTTTTTCGGCGCGCCGCGAGGGAGCCTGAAGAGCCGGAGTAGGCCGGTCAGCCGGGCCAGGTCGAAAGGCTTCGGCAAGAACAGCTCCAGGCCTTCCTTCCTCGCTCGGTTTTCGTTCCCGGGCCGCCCGCTCATCATGACGATCTTGAGAGCGGGATCGATCAGGCGGAGCTCCTTGGCCAGCCGGATCCCGTCCTCGCCTTCGGCGAGGTCGATATCGGACAGGAGCGCCTTGAAGCGCCCCCGCTCGAAAAGATGGAAAGCCTCCGCGCGGTCAGCGGCGGCGAGAGCCTCCCAGCCCGCGCTGCGGACGAGTCTCAACAGCAGTCTGCGTACGGTGGGGTCGTCCTCCACGATGAGGATGCGGTCGGGTATCCTGGACGTAGGGGTTCTCCTTGGTTTCGAAGGTCATCGCTGATCGAATGTTCCTGCGTGCCCTCCCCCTGGCGGGGGGAGGGCCAGCGGGGATAGGATAGCTTTTCCCGCCCCGAGAAGCAGAGTCAAGGGGCCTAGCGGGGACTAGGTCTTAGGACCTAGATGTGACTATAGTCACAGCGCTCGCGCCAAGGACCCTTGACAGACCCCGCCCACCCGCGCACCCTGAGGATAGGCATCGGCGAGCCGTGCGTTCGCCGGGTGGGCCGTCTGTCATGGCGTTGGAAGACGTCGTCGTCGTCGTTTTCGAAGCGGTCAACGCGACCCTGAAGGAGATCTACGTCGGGGCGGCCTTGCGCCCGACGAGCCTCGAAGAGATCGCGCGCAAGCACCGCGCCCTGCTCCCGCAGCCCGTCAACCACTGGCATCCCGACGACGCCATCGCCTACCGCGTCGTCGAGGAGGCGCTGCCCCTGCGGGACCGGCGGGACTTCATCCGCAGCTACGCGGTCCAGATCGCCAAGGACGGCTGGCGGGTGATAGCGGATTGAGAGGGCGGGATTGAGTTATACGTAGAGTAGTGCTATAATACGTATAACGCTCATGGAAAAGCTCTCCTTGGAGACCCGGACGCTCTACGCGGAGCTCCTCGACCTGCTCGTCGCCGCCGAAGCAGGGCGTTCTATCGGGAACCTTCCAGGCTGTTTCACCTTCAAGAAGGTCAAGGGCGAGGACTACTGCTACTTCCAGTACTCCATGCCCGGCGCGCTCCGCCAGGCCTACATCGGCCGCAGGACGCCCGCTATAGAACGCCTGGTCGAACGCCACAAGGCGGGCCGGGACCGGCTGGCCCCGGAAGCCCGCCATCTAGAGCGCCTCTGCGCCCAACTGCGCGCGGGCGGGGCCATGGCGACCGAGACCGCGGCCGCCCGGGTCTTGAAGTCCTTCGCCGAAGCCGGGGTGTTCAACCTCGGGGGGCTCCTAGTGGGTACCCACGCCTTCGTCGCCCTCGGCAACCTGCTCGGCGTGCGGTGGGGCTCTTCCGCGAAGACGCAGGACATCGACATCGCCGGCGAGCGCCGCTTGGACCTCGTCCTGCCGGACAACCGGGCCGACGTGCCGAAGCTCCTCGAGCTCCTCGAGATGGGGTTCTTACCCGTCCCGGCGCTCGATCCGGGGAGCCCGTCCGTCTCCTTCAAGGTGAGAGGGGGGGCGCTCAGGGTGGACCTTCTGACCCCCGAGGCGCGGGGGAGAGGGGGCCCCCTGTTCATCCCGCGCTTCAACGCGGCGGCCCAGCCTTTGCGCTTCCTGGACTACCTGCTCGAGGAGCGCCAACAGGGCGCGGTCTTGAACGGGAACGGGGTGCTGGTCAGTGTGCCCTCGCCGGCGCGCTTCGCCCTGCACAAGCTCATCGTGGCCGCTGAGAGAGCGCCGGCGTTCCAGGCCAAGAGGGAGAAGGACCTCCTTCAGGCGGCCCTGCTCCTGCGCGTGCTGGCCGAGGAGCGGCCGGGCGATATCGCGCTCGCGTGGGACTCTTTGGAGAAGAGAGGGGCCGGCTGGGTGAAGCGCGCGAAGCAGGGCCTCGCGGGGCTTAAGGGAGCCCATCCAGAAGCCTGGGAAGCCGTCGAAGGACGGTTCGGGCCTACTTCTTGAACCGGAACCCCTTCTTGGAGGCCTGCGAGCGGATGGCGCCCAGCACGGCCGCGTCCAGCGTGTTCCCGCCGCCCTGCGCCAGCTCCTTCTCCTTCTGCGCCACGTAGCGCTGGCGCTCGGCGTTGAGCTGGTTGATCTTCTCCTGGATGCGCCGGCGCTCGTCGGACTGCTTCTGGATGTACGCCTTCCGCTCGCCCGCGTCCATCTTTTGCAGGTTCTCCGGCAGCTCCGAGACCTGGAGGTCCGATTCCTTCATGGAGCCGCCCCGCAGAGCCCCCACCACGTCCGAGGCCGACTCCGCGTACTGCCGGCTCGCCTTGAAGATGGCCCGCTGGGTGGCCCCGCCGGCCGACAACGCCGCCGGAGCGGACATCTCCATGTCCTGCGCCATGCGCCGTTCGTCCTCCAGCTTCCCCTTCTTTCCGTACGGGATGAAGGTGCCGTTGAGCTCCACGCCCAGGCGCGCGATCTCGTCGTCCTGCGGCGCCCGGATGCTCACCACCTGCACCTGCTGGTCGATGTTCGAGAAATCCCCGCTCGAGAGATCCGCCCCGGCTTTCCACTGGGTGGCCACGCCTTCCTGGCGCCCGCCGCAGAAGATGGTGTTGACGATGATCCCTTTCTTCACCGCCGCGGCCACCGCGTCGCGGAAATCCACCTTGCCCTGGGTGAAGGGCTCGTTGCCGGCGATGAAGATGGCCTTGTACACGTCCATCTGCGGGAGCCACTTGAGTTGGTCCACCGCGGCCTGGATCGTCCAGCCCGCGTACTCCTGGCCGCCGTTCGTCTTCAGGGCGAAGAGCTTCTCGGAGACGTGGTCGAGGTCCTTCGTGAAAGAGATCACCTGCCGGGCGTAGCCCGCGTCCGCCTTCAGGTCGTCGTTGCCGTACTCGTAGACCGCCACCTCCACCGTCGGGTTGTTGCCGCCCTTCTCCGAGCCCGCCAGCTCGTTGACGATCTTCCAGAGCTGGGTGCGCGCCTGGTGGATCAAGCCGTCCATGCTCGAGCTGGTGTCCAGCAGGATGGCCAGCTGGACCATCGGCTTGCCCAGGAACTCTCCGGTCTTGGGCGGGATCTGGACGGGCGTGGAGGCCGTGTGCCGGACGGCGTCCGTCCAGGTGCGCTCGACGACGGCCATGCCCGCGGCCAGGATCTTCCCGCTCTGGGTGTCGATGGCGCGCGCGTTCACCTCCGTCTTCTTCTCGTCGAGGTCGTTCAAGGTGCCGGTCACGACCGCGCCGACGCCGAGGAGCTTGCCCAGTTCCCTGGTCGTGGCCGGGTCGATGAGCCCCGTCATCTCCAGGTTCTTCTCCTCCAGCACCTTCTTCAGGAGGTTGCGCTCCAGGACCTCCAGCCTGCCGCCCTCGACCAGGTAGGTGGTCATGCGCTCCTGCACGATGGTCGAGCCGCTGTTCGAGCCCCCGTCCGTGTAGCCGAAGCTGAGGACCGCGACCTTCTTGTTCGGAGCGTCCTTCATGGACTTCGCGAGCTTCACGGACAGCTTCTTCAAGGGGTCGGCGGCCGAGGCCGGGGAGGCCAGGACGAGTGCGAGGGCGGCGGCCAGCAGGGTCTTCCAGGCGGAGCGCATGATTCCTCCTTTCTTAATAGAGCCATATCCTAGCACAACGCGGGGCGTAAATTGTTAGAATCCAGCCCACAAGGAGAGCCCATGTTCAATCCCAAACAACTGCGCAAGGCCGTCCAGAGCTACAAGAAGGACATCGTCGCTTTCGCCCGCCGCATCGTCGCCACGCCCAGCTTCTCAGGGAAGGAAGGCGCGCTCGTCAAGGTCCTCGCCGCCGAGATGCGCAAGGTCGGCTTCGACCAGGTCCAGACCGACCGCATGGGCAACATCATCGGCCGCATCGGCTCGGGCAAGACCAAGATCATGATGGACGCCCACATCGACACCGTCGGCATCGGCGACCGGAGCGCCTGGAAGTGGGACCCCTTCAAGGGCAAGTTCGACGGAAAGAACATCTTCGGCCGCGGCGCCACCGACCAGAAGCTCTCCATGGCCTCCATGGTCTACGCCGGCAAGGCCATCAAGGACTTGAAGCTCAAGGGCGACTACACCCTCTGGGTGGTCGGCTCGTGCCTCGAGGAGGACTGCGACGGGCTCCCGCTCCTCCACCTCATCGGGAAGGAGGGCTACAAGCCGGACTTCGTCGTCCTCACCGAGCCCACCGACCTCAAGGTCTACCGCGGCCACCGCGGCCGCATGGAGATGAAGGTCGTCACGAAGGGGCGCTCCTGCCACGGCTCCGCGCCCGAGCGCGGCGACAACGCCGTCGCCAAGATGTCGCCCATCGTCACCGAGATCGAGGCCCTGCGCAAGCGGCTGAAGAAGGACAAGTTCCTGGGGCAGGGGACGGTCTGCGTGACCTGCATCGAGTGCAAGACCCCGTCCTTGAACGCCGTGCCCGACGAGTGCACGATCTACCTCGACCGGCGCCTGACCGCGGGCGAGACGCTCAAGCTCGCCGTAGGGCAGATCCAGACGCTGCCCTCCGTCCGGAAGGCCAAGGCCAAGGTGGAAGTCCTGCAGTACGAGGCCGTCTGCTGGACGGGGCTCAAGGTCGGGCAGGAGAAGTACTTCCCGACCTGGGTCCTCCCCGAAAAGCACAAGCTCGTCCAGGCCGCCGTGAAGGCCGGGACGGACGCCCTCTGCCGCAAGCCCGTCGTGGACAAATGGGTCTTCTCCACGAACGGCGTGGCCAGCGCCGGGCGGCTGGGCATCCCGTCCGTCGGCTTCGGGCCGGCCAACGAGGTGTACGCGCACACGGTCAACGAAGTGATGCCGGTGGATCATCTCCTGAAGGCGGCGGTGTTCTACGCCGCGCTTCCGCAGTACCTGCGCAAATAAACGACGTCAACCCTGGGGGACGAACGACATGCAGACGATGCTGAGAGGGAAGGACTGGATCGAGACGGCGGACTGGGGCGTGGAAGAGCTTGAGACGGTGCTCCAGACCTCCTGGTACCTGAAGCAGAAGTTCGCCTTGAACGAGCCGCACCGCCTCCTGCAGGACAAGACGCTCTTCATGATGTTCTTCGAGCAGTCCACCCGCACGCGCAACTCCACCGAGGCCGGCATGACCCAGCTCGGCGGGCACGCCCACGACCTCACCCCGGACAAGATGCAGATCTCCCACGGCGAGACGCCCAAGGACACCGGCAAGGTGCTCTCCCGCTACGGGCACGGCATCGCCATCCGCAACTGCTTCTACGGCATCGGCAACAAGTACCTCCGCGAGGTGGCCGAGCACGCGACCATCCCCATCATCAACCTCCAGTGCGACGTGGACCACCCCTGCCAGAGCATCGCCGACCTCATGACCATCCGCGAGAAGTTCGGCCACAACCTGCGGGGCATGAAGTTCGTCATCTCCTGGACCTACGCCCCGGCCTACGCGCGGCCGCTCTCGGTGCCCCAGGGCCTCATCACCCTCCTGCCCCGCTTCGGCATCGACGTGACCCTGGCCCACCCCAAGGAGTTCAACCTCATGCCGCGCACGATGGAGGCGGCCAAGCGCTTCGCCAAGGAGTCCGGCTCCAAGTTCACCGTGACCCACAACATGGACGAGGCCTTCAAGGGCGCCCACGTCCTCTACCCCAAGTCCTGGGGCTGCCACCAGCATCTGCAGGACAAGGGCGTGCCGGAAGAGGACAAGAAGCGCATCGGCATGGAGATCCTCAACAAGTACAAGAGCTGGGTCTGCACCGAGAAGCGCATGAAGATGGGCAAGAAGAACGCCATCTACATGCACCCCCTCCCGGCCGACCGCGGCGCGGAGGTCGAGGACGCGGTCATCGACGGGCCGCAGAGCGTGGTCTTCGACCAGGCGGAGAACCGCCTGCACACCGTGAAGGCCATCCAGGCCCTCACGATGGGCGGCCGGCCCTAGGCCCGCAGCGCCCCCCGGCCCGCGCGGCGGACCGGGGGGGCCTTCCCAGGAGAGCGCCATGGCAAAAAAACTCAGGATCTTCGCGTTCGGCGGCAACGAGGTCGCCCCGGTCGGCGTCACCGACCCCAAGACCGGCAAGCCCGTCGTGGCCGACATCCCCATGCAGTGGCGGAGGACGGCCGACACCTGCCGCCTCGTCGCCGACATCATCCAGGCGCACCCCGAGGACCTCTTCATCCTGACCCACGGCAACGGGCCGCAGGTCGGCAACATCCTCCTGAGAGCCGAGTACTCGCGTCCCATCCTGCCGCCCCTGCCCCTCGACGTCTGCGGGGCCGACACCCAGGGCGCCATGGGCTTCATGATGGCCCAGCTGGAGAACGAGCTCAGGACGCGCGGCATCGAGAAGCAGGTGAACACCGTGGTCACCCGCGTGCTCGTCGACGACAAGGATCCCGATTTCAAGGACCCCTCCAAGTACATCGGGCCCTCCATGACCAAGGAGGAGGCCGAGGCCCGCAGGAAGGAGGGGCTCGCGGTCAAGCTCTACAAGAAGGACGACAAGGGCCGTGAGATCTGGCGCCGCGTCGTCCCCTCGCCTTCGCCCATCGACATCCTGGAGATCGGGGCGGTCGAGCTCTTCCTCAAGGCCGGCATCATCCCCGTGACCGTCGGGGGCGGCGGCGTCCCCGTCATGCTGGCCCAGCCGGTGAAGGAGGGGGGCAAGGAGTTCTACGAGACCAACTACGGCATCCGCTTCGAGCGGCGGACGGGCGGGAAGGAGCCGGTGAGGGTCTACGCGGGGCTCGAGGCCGTCATCGACAAGGACCTCGCCTCGGCTTTGCTCGGCACCATGCTCCTCAAGCGCGCCAAGGAGCGCGGCGAGGAGCTCGAGGTCACCCTCACCATCTTCACCGGCGAGGACGGAGCCAAGCTCAACTACCAGAAGCCCGACCAGGTGGATCTGCGCAAGCTGACCCTCAAGGAGGCGCAGGAGATCTTCAACCGCAAGCCCTGCCCCTTCCCGGCGGGGAGCATGGGCCCCAAGATCAACGCGGCCATCAAGTTCGTGGAGGGCGGGGGGAACGCGGCCCTCATCACGAAGACCGACCTCTTCGAGGCCACGCTCGCCGGCAAGGCGGGGACGACCATCGTCCCGTGCTAGGGTTCCGCTGCTTCCGCTGCGGCCTCGAGACCGAGCGCGCCGAGTACGTCTGCCCCTCCTGCGGGGGGAACCTCGACGTCGTCTGGGACTATAAGGCCCTGAGGAAGAAGGTCACCCGCAAAGCCCTGGCCGAGAACAAGGACTGGAGCGTCTGGCGCTATAAAGACCTCATGCCCATCCGGCGCTGGCGCGGCGTCCCCACGGCTCGCGTGGGCTGGACGCCGCTCTACAAGGCCGAGCGATTGGGCGAAGCCCTGGGCTTGTCGGACCTCTGGCTCAAGGACGACGGCCGCAACCCCAGCGCGTCTTTCAAGGACCGCGCCGGGGCGGTGGCGGCGGCGAAGGCGCTGGAGTTGGGCGAGCGGATCGTGACGGGGGCCTCCACCGGCAACGCGGCCTCCTCCATGGCCTGCCTGAGCGCCTCCCTCGGCCTCAAAACCATCATCTTCGTCCCCGAGAAGGCGCCCGCGGCCAAGATCGCCCAGCTGCTCATGTTCGGCTCGAGCGTCATCGCGGTGAAGGGCAGCTACGACCAGGCCTTCGATCTCTGCCTCAAGGCGACCGAGCGCTTCGGCTGGTACAACCGCAACACCGGCCACAACCCCTTCACGCGGGAGGGGAAGAAGACCTGCTCCTTCGAGCTGGCCGAGCAGCTCGGCTGGCGCTGCCCCGACCAGGTGTTCGTCTCCGTCGGCGACGGCAACATCCTCAGCGGGCTCTGGAAGGGCTTCAAGGACTTCTTCGCCCTCGGCCTCCTCGACCGCCTGCCGCGGATGGTCGCGGTGCAGGCCCGCCATAGCGACGCGGTCAAGCGCGCCTTCGAGACCGGCGTTCTGCGCCCCGTGAGCGGGGAGACCCTGGCCGACAGCATCTCGGTGAGCCTCCCCCGCGACGGGGAGGCGGCGGTGAAGGCCCTGAAGGAGTCCAAGGGCTACGCGGTCTCGGTCACCGACGAGGAGATCCTGGCCGCCATGCGCGAGACCGCGCGCAGGGAGAGCGTCTTCGCCGAGCCCGCCGGCGCCGCCTCGGTCGCGGGCCTGCGGAAGGCCGCCGCGAAGGGGCTCGTGAAGCCCTCGGATAAGACGGTCGTCGTCGTCACCGGGAACGGCTTGAAGGACGTCGCCAGCGCCATGAAGGCCGTCGGGAAGCCCCATCTCATCGAGCCGGACATCCGGGAGCTCGAGAAGCTCGCCGCCAAGGAGAGACTATGCCGAAGATGAACGAAGCCGTCCTCAAGAAGACCGTCGCGCGCTGCAAGGAGCGGGGCATCGTCATCCCGACCTTCGCCCAGATGGCCGAGCCCGACCGCATCCCCGATAGCATCAAGAAGAAACTCAAGCCCGTCGGCCTCTGGGACATCGACCCCGTCAACCTCTTCCGCATCACCTGGAAGAACGACGTCAAGACCGGCCTCTTCGGCGAGGTCAACGCCGTCGAGATCCCGCGCGAGCTCACGGGCGTGGACGCCCGCATCATCGGCATCGTCGGCAAGTTCTTCCCGACCGGGGCGCACAAGGTCGGCGCGGCGTTCGGCTGCCTCGCGCCCCGCCTCGTGACCGGCGAGTTCGACCCGACCGCCCAGAAGGCCGTCTGGCCTTCCACCGGCAACTACTGCCGCGGCGGCGCCTTCGACTGCGCCGTGCTCGCCTGCACCCCCGTCGCCATCCTGCCCGAGGAGATGAGCCAGGAGCGCTTCGATTGGCTCAAGAGCATCGGCGCCGAGGTCATCGCGACGCCGGGCTGCGAGAGCAACGTCAAGGAGATCTACGACGCCTGCTGGGACATCAAGAAGAACCGCAAGGACTGCGTGATCTTCAACCAATTCGAGGAGTTCGGCAACCCCACCTGGCACTACCACGTCACGGCCCCCGCCCTGCTCGAGGTGTTCGAGAGGGTCAAGGGCAAGCGCGGGCGGCTGGCGGGCTACGTGTCGGCGACCGGTTCGGCCGGCACGATCGGGGCCGGCGACCGCCTGAAGAAGGACCATCCCCACGCGAAGATCGCCGCGGTCGAGGCCCTGCAGTGCCCGACCCTGCTCCTCAACGGCTTCGGCGGGCACCGCATCGAGGGCATCGGCGACAAGCACATCCCCTGGGTGCACAACGTGCGCAACACCGACCTCGTCGTGGCGGTCGACGACGAGGACCCGATGCGCCTGCTGCGGCTCTTCAACGAGCCGGCGGGGCGCAAGGCCCTCAAGCGGGAGGGGCTCAAGGACGCCTTCCTCGACTCGGCCCCCCTGCTCGGCATCTCGAGCCTCTGCAACACCATCGCGGCGGTCAAGATGGCGAAGCACTACGAGCTCGGCAAGGACGACGTCATCATGACCGTCTTCACCGACTCGGCCGAGATGTACGGCTCGAGGGTGGGTGAGCTCGCCCAGGCGCAGGGCGCCTACACCGAGACCCAGGCGCTCGTCGACCTCGAGCGGCGCCTGCGCGGGGCGGGCCGGGACAACCTGCGCGAGCTGGGCTACTGGGACCGCAAGGCCCTGCACAACCTCAAGTACTTCACCTGGGTGGAGCAGCAGGGCCGGACCTCCGACGAGCTGCGCGAGCTCTGGGACCCCGAGTTCTGGGACAGGACCTTCGCCCAGGTGCGCGAGTACGACAAGCTCATCACGGAGTTCAACGAGCGCACGGGGCTGCTGAAGGAGACGGCCGGCTCGAAGCGCTGAAGCGTGGCTTTGCGCATCCTGGTCGTCGACGACTCCGAGCCCGTCCGGGAGATGCTCCGGATGGTTTTGCGCTCGCTCGGGCACGAGGTCGTCGCGGCGGCCGGAACCGGCGAGGAGGCCCTCGCCGCCTACGCGCAAGCCCATCCCGACCTCGTCACGCTGGACATCTCCCTGCCGGACATCAGCGGGGTCGAGGTGCTCCGGCGCCTGCGCGCCTTGGACCCCAAGGCGCGGGTCATCGTCATCACGGGCAACAACTCGGCCGTCCTGGCGGAGCAGGTGCGCTCGCTCGGGGCGCTCCATCTCATCGAGAAGCCCTGCGGCCCCGCCGAGCTGATGAAGGCGCTGGCCCTCGTCGAGGGGGAGCCCCCGGCGTGAGCTTGACCTCCGAGCAGAAGGACCTCGTCGTCAAGCTCGTCCAGGGGGGGGTGCAGACCAGCACCGAGCGCCTGGGGAAGATGTCCCGCACGGAGTGGGGGGTGAACTTCTCCGGCACCCAGGAGATCTCGCCCGTCAGCCTGCTGTCCTGGTTCACGCACAACCAGCAGAACCACCTCGCCGTGCACTTCCGCTCCACGAGCGACGTCCCGCTCGACATCCTGGTGCTCTACTCCGAGGAGAGCGCCCGCTCCATCGTGCGGGCGGTCACCCAGCCCTACGAGGAGACGCTCGCGCCCGTCCAGGACCTTTTGCCCAAGATGATCGGCGAGGTGTCGAACGTCCTCGCGCAGAACGTGCTGGCGGCCCTCTCGGACTTCTGCCGCATCGTCATCATCCTGACGGTGCCCGAGGTCAAGGAGGGGGCCAAGGCCAGCCTGACCGCGGCGGCGATGGAGGACTACGACGGCCGCAAGGACATCCTCCTCCTGGTCCACGTCCAGCTGCACTCCGAGCGCCTCAACGCCGAGTGCAGCATGATCGTCATCATCAACGTGGCCGTCATGCAGAGCCTCCTTGCGCGCGCGGATCCCGTATAGATTGACAAACGGCCGGACGAGGGGTATCCTTCCTTTAGGATGAGCCTGCACCGCCGACTGGCCGCCGTCATCCGCGAATGGCTGGAGCTGCCTTCGCCAGCCGAGGCCGCCCCGGGGCCCGCGCCCGCGCCGGCCCCTCCCTCGGCCGCGGACTCGCTCGTCGAGCGCGTCCGGGCCCTCGAAGCCGAGAAGGACCGCATCCGAGGCGCCCTCCACACCGCGATGGACCCCTTCGTCGCCCAGCTCGTGCTCGAGAACCGCATCACCAACGAGAAGCGCAAGGCGACGGTGATGTTCGCGGACCTCGTGGCTTTCACGGAAGCCTCCGAGAACCGGCCTCCCGAGGCCATCATCGAGGAGGTGGACATCCTCTTCTCGGCCATGGAGCCCATCCTCCGGCGCTTCCGGGGCCACCTCGACAAGTACATGGGCGACGCCCTGATGGCCGAGTTCGGGGCCCCGCACCCCTCCCGCAACCACGCCCTGATGGCGTCCCTCGCCGCCCTGCGCATGCAGGAACGCATGAAGGACTGGGACTTCCCCTGGAAGATGCGCATCGGGCTGGGCAGCGGGACCATCGTCGTCGGCCTCATGGGGTCGGGGAGCCGGAAGAACTACACCGCCATCGGCGACAAGGTGAATCTGGCTTCGCGGCTCCAGCAGATCTGCCCGCCCGGCGCCATCTGGATCGACGAGGAGGTGCGCTCGGCCATCCACCGCTGGTTCCACCTGCGCCGGGTGCGGGTCGGGCTCTCCCCCGAAGAGGTCCGCAACCTGGAGGCCCGCCTGGCCCTGCTCAAGGAGGCCCTCCAGCAGAACCCCACCCCGCGCACCTACTCCGAGGCGGCGAACCTCTGCTCGGAGCTCGGGGACATGGAGCAGGCGCTGCAGTTCCACAAGCGCTCCCTCGAGCTCTACCCGGAGAGCGGGCCGACGGAGCACGCCCTGGCCGCGACCCTCCTGGCCGGCGATGAGCGCTCCTTCGTCACCATCAAGGGCAAGAAGCAGCGGGTGGCGGCCTACGAGATCCTCGGGCTCAAGGACGTCATGACCGAGGGCGGCCGCTTCCCGCCCTGCGTGGTCGCGGCCTGCCGGGACGTGGGGCGCGAGGTCAGCGTCCCGGAGGAGTGGATGCTCTGCATCGAGGCCATGGAGGGCGCCCTGGGTCACGGCCAGGCCACCGCCGCCCTCTGCGCCGCGCTCGCGGAGTTCCTCGGGCTCGAGGACGCGCTCGTCCGGAAGGCCTACCTCGCGGGCACCCTCCACGACATCGGCAAGAAGAACGTCCCGGAGCACCTCCTCAACTACGCCGGGCCGCTCTCCGACCTGCCGGCCCACGACCGGGACCTCCTGACGGGGCACGTCACGGCCGCCGAGGCCGTGCTCAAGGAGCTCAAGATCCCCGTCGGCCCTGACGTCCTGGCCGGGATCCTCCAGCACCACGAGAGCTTCGACGGCACGGGCTACCCGAAGGGCCTCAAGGGCAAGGACATCAGCCTGTTGGCCCGGATCATCCGCGTCGCCGAGACCTTCGACACCTTGACGAGCTGGCACCCCTACCGCGACGCCTGGACGACCGAGGCCACCCTGGGCGAGATCGGCCGGGACATCAACCGCCGGCGCATCGACCCCGAGATCGGCGAGGCCTTCCTGCGCATGATGGGCGTCAACCAGATCGCCAATCCGCTGAAGCCTCCGCAGGTCGACCCAAAGCCGCAGGACGGCGCGAAGCTCTGAGGGCACTATGCGCATCCTCGTCGTCGACGACGCCGAGCCGGTCCGGGAGATGCTCAAGTGCACTCTCGATATCCTAGGGCACGAGGTCGTCGCGGACGCCGCCACGGGAGAGGAGGCCCTTGCGGCCTATGGGAGGGCCCGGCCCGACCTCGTCATGCTCGACTTCGTTTTGCCGGACCTCAGCGGGCTCGAGGTGCTCCGCCGCCTGCGCGCCCGCGATCCGCGCGCTCAGGTCATCATCCTCACGGGCAACAAGACGGCCGACCTCGTCAAACAGGTGAAGGAGCAGGGGGCGGTCTGCCTCATGGAGAAGCCTTTCAATCCCGAGGAGTTCAACGAGGCGCTCACCCACGTCCGCAGAGCTCCTTCGTCATGAGTCCGCGATGGACCTGAACCGGGACTTCGATCGCTCGGCCGCCGAGCATGCCGGACGCACCGCCCTGGTCTTCGAGACCGCCCCGGGCCGGGAGGAGCAGTGGACCTACGGGATGCTCCGCGACCGCGTCCTGCGCGCCGCCGCGGCTTTCCGCTCGGAGGGCGTGGGACGGGGAGACCGGGTGGCCCTCCTTCTCCGCAACGGGCCGGCTTTCGTGAGCGCCTACTTCGCCTTGATGCGGCTGGGGGCCGTCGCCGTTCCCATCAACTTCATGGTGCGCAACCCCGACGATCTGCGCTTCATGCTCTCGCACGCCGGCGCGCGGCGGGCGCTGACCCAGAGGGAGTTCCTGCCGGGCCTCGAGGCCGCGGCGCAGGGCCTCCCGCTCGAGCGCGTCTGGGTCACCGACGGGCCGGAGCGCCCCTTCCTGGGCTGGGCGCAGTCCTTCGAGCCTTTGCGCGAGGCGGAGCCCGCCTCGCCCGGCGACCCCGTCGCCATCCTCTACACCTCGGGCACCACGGGGGCGCCCAAGGGGGCGATGCTGACCCACGAGAACCTCGCCTCCAACGCCGACGCCGTCTGCCAGGCGATCCATTTCACCCCGCAAGACTCCTGGCTCGCGCTTCTGCCGATGTTCCACACCTTCTGCTGGACGGTCTGCGTGATGATCCCCCTGCGCCTCGGGGCCAAGGTCGTCATCAGCGCCTCGCCCGCCCCGCCCGAGCCCTGGCTGGCCCAGCTCAAGCGCCACGAGGTCAGCGTGTTCTGCTCGGTGCCCCAGATCTACGCCCTCCTGGCCAACGCCGCGGCCGGCTACCAGGCCTACGCGCTCCAGGAAGGCTTCTTCAAGAGCGTGCGCCTCTGCGTCTCCGGGGCCGCGCCCCTGAGCCCGGCGGTCGAGGGGGCGTTCAGGGCCGCCTTCGGGCATGAGATCGTCGAGGGCTACGGGCTCACCGAGACCTCGCCCGTGAGCACCCTGAACCCGCCCAGCCGCGTGAAGGCCGGCTCGGTCGGCACGGCCATCCCGGGGGTCCGGGTGCGCATCGTCGACGAGGCCGGCCGGGAGCTCCCCGCCGGAGCGGAGGGGGAGGTCGAGATCCAGGGCCCCAACGTCATGAAGGGCTATTACGAGGATGAACCCGCGACCCGCGAGGCGATCCGTCCCGGAGGCTGGTTCAGGAGCGGGGACATCGGCACGCTCGACCAGGATGGCTACCTCTTCATCCGCGACCGCAAGAAGGACATGATCATCGTGGGGGGGCTCAAGGTGTTCCCGGCCCAGGTGGAGAAGGTGCTTTTGGCCCACCCCGCCGTCCAGGAGGCGGCCGTCGTGGGCATCCCCGAGGGCGCGGGAGAGGAGCGCATCAAGGCCTTCCTCGTCCTGCGGAAGGGGGCCGCCGCCGACGTGTTCGAGTTCCACCAGTTCTGCCGCCAGAGGTTCGACCCCTTCAAGAGACCCAAGGAGATCGAGATCATCCCCGAGCTCCCCAAGAACGCGCTCCAGAAGACCCTCAAGCGGGTCCTGCGCCAGCGGGAGATCGATAAGAGGGCGCTATGAGGGGACTTTTGCTGGCTTTCTGCCTGCCGCTCTCGGCGGCGGCCTACACCGCGACGGACGCCGACTCCGCGGACAAGGGCAAGGAGCTGCCCAAGCCCAAGATCGAGGAGCATCAGAAGACCCTCAAGAACGACAAGCGCTTCGACGCCTTCGAGAAGGCCGTGGGAGGCAAGGAGGCGGAGAAGCTCAAGAAGAAGATCGACGCGTGCAAGACCGAGGCCTGCTTCGAAGCCGCGGGGCAGGCGCTCGAGACCGCGAAGCAGAAGGGCTTCCGGGGCGCCGAGCCCAGCGCGCCCGCGAAGGCCGCCGAGACGGATGCGAGCCGGGATTCCTTCTATAAGGGCGGCCGCGAGGCCGCGGGCGAGGCGGGGCGCTCCATCGAGCAGTCCCGGAAGGCGGTCGACTCGAAGCTGCCGGGGGAGGCGTCCAAGCTCAAGGGCGGCGCGGCGTTCGACAACCTCCCGGCCTCGAAGGCGAACGCCGCGGCCCAGGGCGGCGCCCCCAAGGTCGACCGGCAGATGCTCGACAACGCCCGCCCGCGGGATTTCAGGAGCCCGGCCCGCCCGGCGGCGGAGCCTGCGCCTGCGCCCAAGCCGGAGCCTTCCCCGGCGCCGGCCGAGCAGCCCAAGGCCGAGCCGGCCAAGACCCAGGCCGCGGAGGCTCCCAAGCCGGAGAAGGCCTTCCAGGCCGGCGACAAGGGGGACGACGTCAAGAAGCTGCAGAAGGACATCAACGCCTACCGCAAGGAGCAGGGCTTGAAGCCCCTGAAGGAGGACGGGATCTACGGCGCCAAGACCGAGGCGGCGCGCAAGCAGATGCAGGAGGGCCTCGCGAAGGGGCCCGCCTCCGCCGAAAAGACCTTCCAGGCCGGCGACAAGGGAGACGACGTCAAGAAGCTGCAGAAGGAGATCAACGCCTACCGCAAGGAGCAGGGCTTGAAGCCCTTGAAGGAGGACGGGGTCTACGGCGCCAAGACCGACGCGGCCCGCCGGCAGATGCAGTCGGGCCAAGGCCCGGGCTCCGGCGCCGCGCTGGGCGAGCCTATCAAGACCGCGAAGGGCGAGACCTCGGTCTATTACCCGTACCGGAAGCACAACAGCATGGAGGGGGGGCACGAGAACCGATTCGGCGGCTCCGTGAACACTTTCGAGAAGTACCTCAAGGGGGAGGCCCCCTACGTCTCGGTGGCCATGGACAAGAAGCTGGACCTGCCCAACGGGACGCGCCTGCGCAGCGCGGACATCGACGCCATCGCCGCCGACTACTGCAGCCGCAACGCCTGCGTGCGCACGGGCCCCATCGACTTGCGCGTCGACGACACCGGGAGCGCCTTCACGAACAAGGGCTACGGGCGCATGGACATCGCCGTGGACAGCCTGGAGACCGAGAAGGGCACGCTGGGGCAGGCCCTCGGCAGCACGAAGATCGGCTACACGCTCTACAAGACGAAGTGAACCCCGGCCGCTCGGGCCCGCGCCGCGAGCTTCCCTGGCTCCATGAGGTATACTTTCCCATGACCGGTGCCGGCTGAAGCCGTGCAGAACCAGCGTCCGGGCGAACGCCGCCCGACGGCTCCGTACGGGCACCGTCTTGGCATTCATGTCTGGAAACCCTCAGCGCCTTAAGCGCGCCGACCGATTCGAGCTCCTGGCGCCCGCGAAGAACCTGGCCTGCGGCCTGGCCGCCCTCGAGTGCGGCGCGGACGCCGTCTACATCGGCGCCGAGCGCTTCGGGGCCCGCCGCGCGGCCGGCAATCCGCGCTGCGACATCGCCAAGCTCGCCGCCCGGGCCCGCGTCTTCCACGCGAAGGTCTACGCGGCCCTCAACACGCTCCTGCGCGACGAAGAGCTCGAGGCCGCGCGCCGGCTCGTCGTCGGCCTCCATGAGGACGGGGTCGACGGCCTCATCATCCAGGACTTCGGCCTCCTGGAACTGGATCTGCCGCCGCTCCCCCTCATCGCCAGCACGCAGATGCACAACGACTCCCCCGCGCGCGTGCGCTTCCTCCAGGACGCGGGCTTCTCGCGCGCCATCCTCGCGCGGGAGCTCACGCAGGGCGAGATCGGGGCGATCTCGTCGGCCGCGCCGGACATCGAGCTCGAATCCTTCGTGCACGGCGCCCTCTGCGTCTCCTACAGCGGCCGCTGCGCGCTGAGCTACGCGCTCGGCGGGCGCAGCGCCAACCGCGGGGAGTGCGCTCAGCCCTGCCGCAAGCCCTATACCGTCCGCGGCGCCGGAGGGCGCGTCCTCGCCGCCGGCTGCCATGCCCTCTGCCTCAAGGACCTGAGCCTCGCGGGGGACCTGGAGGGGCTCATCGCCTCGGGCGTGACCTCCTTCAAGATCGAGGGCCGCCTCAAGGACCTCGACTACGTGCGCAATACCGTCCTCTATTATCGGCGCGCGCTCGACGCGGCGCTGGGCAAGGTCGGCGGGCGCAAGGCCTCCTCCGGACAAGTCGAGAGCGGCTTCAGCCCCGACCCGGCGAAGACCTTCAACCGCGGCTTCACGACCTATTTCCTCAAAGGAAGGGCCGTCGGCATGCACGCGCACGCCGCCCCCAAGGACCTCGGAGAGCCGCTCGGCGCCGTGCGCTCGGCGCGCGCCGGCTGGCTCGAACTGGACGCGGCGGCTCCCGTCCATCCGGGAGACGGCCTCGCCTTCTTCACGAAGGACGGGGAGCTGCGCGGCACTCCGGTCAACGCCGTCGAGGGCCGCCGGCTCCGGGTGCAGGACGCGCGCGGCATCGCGCCCGGCACGGAGCTCTTCCGCAACCGCGACCGCCTCTGGCGCAAGGCGCTGGAGGCCGCGCGCATCGAGCGCAAGATCCCCGTCGCGCTGGAGCTGCGCACGACGCGGACCGGGCTGGAGCTGCGCCTCGAGGACGAGGACGGCGTCTTTGCCGCCGCGCGCGCCGACTGCGCGCGGGAGGCGGCGAAGGGCGCCGCGCGGGGCCGCCAGACGCTCGAGCGCCAGCTGACCAGGTTCGGCGGCACGCCGCTGCTCGCCGTGAGGACCGCGCTGCCGCCGGCACCCCCCTTCGTCCCCGTCGCCGTCCTCAACCGCCTGCGCCGCGAGGCGGCCGCGGCGCTCCTCGCCGCGCGCTGCGCGGCGCATCCGCGCGGCCGGCGCCGGGCCGTGGATCCGGCCGCGGCCTACCCGGAGAAGACTCTCGGCCCGGAGGCCGGGGTCCTCAACGCCCTCGCCGAGCGCTTCCTGCGCCGCCACGGGGTGAAGAGCGTCGAGCGCGCCTTCGAGAGCGGGCCGGTCCGCAAGGGCGAGCGCCTGATGGCCTGCCGCTACTGCCTGCGCCGCGCGTTGGGCTCCTGCCAAGGGGGCGGACCGGTCGAGCCGCTCTTCCTCGAGGACGAGGATGGCCGCGCCCTGCGGCTGGAGTTCGACTGTTCCGCCTGCCGCATGTACGTCCATCTGGCTTGAGCGTCTTCTGCGGCCGCTCGAACCTGGTGAGCCTCATGTCGCAGGGCAGGAGGACCGGCCGGGAGCGCAAGCTCGCGGATCTCCTCCCTCGAGAAGCAGCCCTGACCGGGGCTACCAGGACGTCGTCTTCGACTCGATGAGGGCCGTGAAGGCCTTCACGACCTCGGGGGGAGGCTGATATCCGGCGCAGGCTGAAGCCGCGCGCCGCGAGCTTCCCTCATTCCTCTAGTCCGACGTCGGCTGGAGCCGCAATGCGCGATGGGGCCGACGCATGCCCTTTGGAGAGATCCTCTCTTGATGGATGCGGCGGGTCCTGGTCACTCAGTCGAGGGGTTCGTCCTCGGGCCGCTCGGGCTCGGCTCCCGGATCGGTCACCAATGCGCTGGCCAGGCTCGCGGTGAACAGACCTATGCAGGCGATGCCGCAGAACTGTAGAAGAGCCGCGATGAGCCGGCCCGCGGCCTTTTCCGGCTGAAAATCCACGTAGGCGACGTTCGAAAACATATTGAGCGACCACCAGAGGGCATCGCCTCCGCGGAAATGCGGACTGATGGAGCCCTCCACGAGCCAGGCTAGCCCGGCTCCGGCCAAGACGATGAAACTGGCAAAGAGAGCCAAGCCGAACAAGTGCGCGCGCCGCGCCACTCGCAGGGCCTTGCCCCAGATCGCTTTTAGACGGGTTGCCGCGCCGATGATGCGCAGCAGCCGAGCTGCCCGAACCAGACGCACCAAGCGTAGTCCGCGCAGGAGCGGCGCCGTCTCGGCGCCCTTGACCATGTTCCCTGTGACCGGCAGGAGGGAGGGCAGCTCGAACCAATGGCGGCGCAGGTAGCCGCGCCAATCGCCGCTGGAGCGGGCGCCGTGGACGAACTCGAAGATGAAAATCGTGACGATCGCGAGGTCGACCGCGTCGAGAACGGTGAACCGGGCGTCGGCGCGGGGCCGCGCCAGATCGTTGACGCCGATGGCCACGCTGATCAGCGCCAGGCCGGCGATGATCATGTCTTTGCGCAATTGCCGCAACGCGTGCGCCGCCGATGCGGGGTCCTTGGACATCAGGCCGCGATTATACCTGTTTCGGCGGGTTGCCAGTCTACCAGGACGTCGTCTTCGACTCGATGAGGGCCGTGAAGGCCTTCACGACCTCGGGGTCGAAGCTCTTGCCCGCTCCCGCCTGGGCCTCCTGCAGGGCCTTCTTGTAGAG
>DMEZ01000070.1:0-10865 GCA_003450735.1 Elusimicrobiota bacterium
GCGGAGAACGGCCTGCGCGCCGCCAGAAGCGCGGCCGCGATCATGCCCGAGGCGTCGGCGCGCCTCTTCCAGGCGATGTCGAAGGCCGTGCCGTGCCCGGGCGAGGTGCGCGCGAAGGGCAGCCCAAGCGTCCAGTTCACGATAGAGTACCCGGCCGCCAGCTTGAGCGGGATGAGGGCCTGGTCGTGGTAAAGGCACACGAGCGCGTCGTATCGGCCCGCGCGGTGCGCCGCCCAAGCGGCGTCGGCCGGCACGGGGCCCTCCAGCCGGAGCCCCTCCTTGCGCAGCCGGGCGAGGGCCGGCTTGAGGACCCGCTCCTCCTCATGCCCCAGAAGGCCGTTCTCGCCGGCGTGGGGGTTCAGGGCGCAGAGGGCGAGCCTTGGCCTACGGATGCCCAGATGCGAGCGCAAGGCTTCCTCGGCCAGCACGGCCGCGTCCCGCAGGGACTCGTAATTCAGGGCCGAGGGCACTCGGGCGAGCGGGAGGTGCCGCGTCGCCAGGACGGCGCGGAGCGGAACGGCGGCGCTAGGGCCCGGCGCGTGGGCCGTCAGCATCATCGCGACGCGCGGCGTCCCGGTCAGGTCCTGGAGCAGTTCGGTGTGGTCGAGGTGCTTCGCGCCCGCCAGCCGCCAGGCCTCCTTCGAGATCGGGGCGGTGACCAGCCCTTCGACGAGCCCTTTCGCGGCCAGGCGCACGGCTTCCAACACCGCCGCGTACGAGAGCCTCCCGCCTTCAGCGCAGGAGCGTCCTTTCGGGAAGGGGCCCGCGGGGCCGAGGTCGAGGACGGGGCAGAGGGCGGATGTCCAGCCCGCTTGGGCGAAGACCGCGCGGCTGCCGACGAGCAGGGGCCGGCAGCACCGCCGCACGCGAGGGTCGCGGGCGGCCGAGACGGCCAGCTCCGGCCCCACGCCGGCGGGGTCGCCGATCGTGAAGGCCAGCGCCGGAGGCACGGGGCGTTCCTACTTGGTCTTGTCGGGCTCGACGATCTCGATCGTCGCGGCCGAGCGCAGCTTCTTGACGTAGTTCTGCAGCTCGACCTGGGACTCGATGCCGCCGAGGAACTTCACGACGTCGTCCTTGGCCTTTTCGAGGAGCAGGCTCTCCTTGGCCTTCTTCTCCTGGACGCGGATGAGATGGCAGCCGAACTTGGTCTCGACGGGCTCGCTGACCTCGCCCACGGGCAGGGTGAACGCCGCGTTCTCGAACTCGGGCGGCATCCAGCCCTTCAGGATGAAGCCGAGGTCGCCGCCGCGCGGGGCGCTCTCGATGTCGTCGGACTCCTTGGCCGCGACCTCGCCGAAGTCCGCCCCGTCGGCGATCTTCTTCTTGAGGGCCTCGGCGCGCTTGAGGGCCTGGTTGCGCTCCATCATGGAAGGCGCGGCGCCGGCGGCGCTGACCTTGACGAGGATGTGGGACACCCGCACCCGCTCGGAGGTCAGGTCGCGCAGGCGCGTCCCGAAGGCGATGTAGGCCTGGGCGACGTCCTCGCTCATCCCCTTCACCACGTCGGTGCTGCCCGAGGCGACGGTCTTGAGCTTGTCGAAGGCGGCCTGCACCTTCTTCTCGTCGGGCTCCTTGACGAGGGGCCGCACCTTCTCCTCGACGACCTTGCGCATGAGGATCTGCCGGCGGATGCGCTCGCGGAACTGCTCCTCGCTCAAGCCCTCCCTTTCGAGCTCGTCCGCCAAGGACTTCTTCACCTCGAAGTCCGAGCGGCGCTTGCCGGTCATCTCGTCCACGCGGAAGCTGCGCTCCTGGATCTCCTCGATGCCCCGGGTGAGCTCGCGCTCGGTGATCTTGATGGCGGACTTTTCGCCGTCCTGGGCCAGCAGCTCGTCGTCGATCATCTGGTCGAGGACCTTCTTGCGGATCTCCTTCTGCACCTCCTCCTCCCGGAGGAGCTGGGGCATGCTGCGCTGATAGTTGTCCAGGACCGAGCGCACGTTCTTGTTGTACTCGGAGAGCAGGAGCGGCTTGCCGTTGACCCGGGCGACGACGTCCTCGAGGACCTTGGCCCCGGCCGAGAGGGCGAGGAACGCGGCGGCGGCGGCGAGGAGAACGGCCTTACTGGGCTTGCGCATCGGTGACCTCCACTTTCAAAGACGATTGGAAGGACTGCAGGTGCCGGTCGAACTTCTGCTTCTCGAGGATGGCCCGCACCCGCGGCTCGGCCTCGACGAAGGGGATGGGGCGCTCCCCCTCCTTGAGCAGGAGGTGGTAGCCGAGCTTGCTCGCGACCGGGCCCGCGACCTCGCCGCTCTTCATGCGGAAGACGACCTCGAGCTCGGGGATGATCTCACCCAAGAGCATGGGCCGCATGCGCCCGCCGTCCGCGGCGGTGTCGGCGTCGAGCGAGTTCTTCTGGGCGAAGGATGCGAAGCGGGCGCTCAGCGCTCCGGGGCCGGAGCGGACGGCCCGCTTGGCCGCCTCGGCCTCCTCCGGGGTGGGCAAAAGGATGTGGCGGGCCTGGGCCTCGGCAGGATGCTCCTTGTAGTAGGCCTTCACCTCGTCGTCGCTCACCGCCAAGATGCCGTTTTTGCGCAGGCCGTCCATCCAGAGCCGGGTCATGAGGTAATCTCCCGCCTCGGCGAGCTTCTCCTCCTCCTGGCGCCGGAGCTCGGCGAGCTGGTCGCGGTACTCCTGGCTGCGCCCGACCCCCGACACCCGGGCCGCCTCGAGGACGATCTTCTCGCGGATGAGGACGTCGAGGAACTGCCGGCGGCCGCTGGGCGTGATGACGTAGCTGCGGTAGTTGGGCGCGACCTCGGCGAGCTTGCGGTCGAACTCAGGCTCGGTGATGACGGATCCTCCGACCCGGGCGAGCACGCGGTCTTTGCCCTTGCGGCAGGCGGGACAGAGGAGGAGGACGGCGGCCAGGACCGGCAGGAACGCTCTCGTCATATGGGCGGGGCGTACTTTATCATTTCAGACAAAGAAAGTTCATCCGGGCCGACTGAAGTCCTATTGACTTTGGAGGTGTCCTGGACTAATACTATAGTCTCCCTACGATGAAAAACGCGCTCCTCCTTCTGACGGCAGCCCTCGCCCTCTCCTTCACGTTGCCGGCCGCTGCCCAGTACAGCGACATGACCGGCACGACGGACAGCGGCCAGGGCATCGACACCGGGCCGCAGTCCGACACGTCCGCGGACGAAGCCGACGAAGACCCGGAGCAGAACACCCAGCCCGCGACGAACCCCTCCCAACCGAACAAGAAGACGAACTTCAAGAAGCTCGCCCCCATCCCTGACGTCGGCACCGGCGCCGCCGCGTACGGCAAGCCGGCGGAGCGCTCCCTCCATGGCGCGAAGCAGGGGGGCGCAAACCGCGAGAGCGCCATAGGCGCCGGCTCCGGCGACGCCGCCCCAGGCGCCGGCCCGGCAAAGGCGTCGCAAGGCGCGGCCGGAGGAGCCTGGACGGGCGCCGTGCAGAAGGACTTGCCCCGGCCGGGCGACCCCGCCGCCGCGGAAGGCGCTCCGGCGCCTCCCTCCGGCATAGCCGCCCGGCGGGCGGCCATGCTCGAGCAGAGGGCCGCCGCGGAGAGGGCCCGCCTGGAGCAGGAGCAGGCCGAGACCGAGAGGATCCGACAGGAGGAGAAACGGGCCGAGGCCGAGAAGAGCCAGGAGAAAGAGCACGCCGCCGCCGCCGCCCGTCAGGCCGAGCTCCTGCTCAAGATGCGCAGCTACGCGGATGCCGTCCAGGCCGCGACCCGCGTGATCGAGTCCGACCCCTTCAACGTCGCGGCCTTCCTCGTCCGCTCCGAAGCCTTCAGCCGCCTCGGCCGCTACGAGGAAGCGAAAGCCGACGCCGACCGGGCCGCGGCCCTCAACGGGAAGCTCGCGAAGGGCTGGAGCTGCAAGGCCTGGGCCGAACAGCGGCTCGGGAGCTACCGCGACGCCATGGCGGCCGCCTCCCAGGCAGTCCAGCTGGAGCCTATGAACGCCGTCCATTACGCCATCCGGGCCTACGCGAAGGAGAGCCTGGGCGACCGGGAAGGCGCGCTGGAGGACATGAAGGTCGCCGCCCAGCTCGACGCCAGGTTCCAGGAGAGGCTGGAGGCGGCCCAGAAAGGCGGCAAGCTCTACGACCCCTCGATGGACGACGCCTATCTTCTCATGGACGTCGTCTCGGCGCACCGCGAGCCCGGCTCCGCGCAGATCGCCCTGAAGGCGCTGGGCGGGATCTTCCTGCTCCTGGGAGGCGGGATCGTCTGGCTCATCCTGCGCAAGCCCAAGCAGCCGGCGCAGGGGGCCGGCTCCTGGCAGAGCAAGATGGCGGAGGCCATGGATCCCCAGGGCGGCGCGGCGGCCGCCGCCGGCGCGTCCGCGAACGGGCGGCTGCTCGGCAAATACGAGCTCGTGCGGCCCATCGGCCGCGGCGGGATGGGCGATGTGTATGAAGGCCAGGACCACTCCCTGAACAGAACGGTGGCGATCAAGAAGCTCGCCGAGAGATATTCGTCCCTCGACCCTAAGGCCAAGGAGCGGATGATCCAGGAAGCCAAGACGGTCGCCGCCGTGCACCACCCGTCCATCGTCCAGATCTACGAGGTCTTCGAGGCCGACGGGGCGCTCTACCTCGTCTTCGAGTTCGTCAAAGGCAAGACCGTCCAGCAGATGCTCGCGGAGAGCCAGGTCCTCCCCCTCGACAAGACGGTGCAGATCCTGGGCTTCGTCTGCCAGGCCCTCTCCCACGCCCACAGCCAGGGCCTCGTGCACCGGGACATCAAGCCCGCGAACATCATGGTCACCGAGCGGGGCGACATCAAGCTGATGGATTTCGGCATCGCCCGCTCCCTCGGGGCCGCTCCCTCCGCGCCCGGAGCAACCGAGCCGTTCCGAGCGCAGACCCCCGAGCCGCTCATCTCCTCGGCCCAGTACGCCAAGACGGCGACCGTGGCCGGGACGCCCCTGTATTGCGCCCCGGAGACGGAGTCGGGCATCGTCTCCAGGCAGGCCGACGTGTACTCCCTGGGGGTCTGCCTCTACGAGATGGTCACGGGCAGGACGCCCTTCGCGCCTCCCGGCAACCGGGCCCAGAAGGAGCAGATGGACTTCCTGCCGCCGAGCCTCCGCGTGCCCGAGCTGCCTCAGCGGGTCGACGACGTCGTGGCGGCGGCCCTGCAGCCCGACCCGGCCAAGCGCATGAAGACCCCGGAGGAGTTCATCCAGAAGCTCTCCGGCGCCGCTGCACCCTCCCAGCCGGGCAAAGCCTGAGGTATACTCTACCTTCCCATGGTCGGCTCACGGCGGGCCTGGCTGCCCGCGGCGGTCCTCCTGCTCGTTTACGGCTGTCTTTCAGCCGTTGAGAACCCTGACCTATTCTGGCACCTGTCCGCGGGAGACCGGCTCCTGTCCGGCGCGTTCCCAAGATCGGACTTCCTGTCCTGGCCCCTGGCCGGAGCGCCGTGGATCGATTTCGAGTGGCTTGCGCAGGCCGTCTACGCCGCCCTGTTCAGCCTCCTCGGCTGGTGGGGCCTCATCGCCCTCAAGACGGCCCTCTTCGGCGGCGCCGCGGCCTTCCTGCTGGCCGCCCTGCGCCTGCAGGGCCAAGGGCCGGAGTTCGAGGCCGCGGCCTTGGGCGTTGCGGCCGCCGCGTGGGGCATCAGCAACGACGTCCGTCCGGACAATTTCTCCCTGCTCCTCTTCTCCGCCGAGCTCTATGCGCTCGAGCGCATCCGCCTGGGAGACCCCGCGGCCCGCCGTGCCTGCCTGGCCGCCGGGTTCGCGGCCGGCGCCCTGTGGGCCAACCTGCACGGGGCCTTCGCCTACGGGCTGGCTCTCGCGGCGCTCTACGCCGCCGGCCTCGCCTTCGAGGGAGGCCGCCGGGACAGGGCCGCCGCCGTCCTCGCGGCCCTGGCCGGGGGGCTGGCCGGGACCCTGCTCAATCCCTACGGCTGGAGGATCTACGCGGTGCTCTTGGACCACGCGCGCCACTCCGCGCTGATCGGGCGGGAGCTCTTCGAGTGGCAGCCCGCGGCGCTCGGCAACTCCTACTGCCGCCCCTTCTGGCTCCTGCTGTGCGCGTCGATGGGCGCCTTGGCCGCGGTCGTCCGCCAGGACCGGGTCCTCCCCCTCCTTCCAGCCCTGCTCCTGGGCGTTTGGGCCTTCGCCGCCTGGCGGCACATGCGGAACATCCCCTTCTTCGCGCTGGCCGCCCTTCCTCTCGCCGCCGATTTGCTCGGCCGGATGCGCCGACCCGCCCTGCCTCCCGCCTGGAAGCGGGGCCTGGCCGCCGGAGTCCTGGCCGCGGCGGCTCTGCATCTGCGCTACGGCGCGCCCCGGGCGCTCCTCGCCTCGGGCTTCAACGTCGGACGCTTCCCGGTCGAGGCCGCCGCCTACCTTGAGGAGCACCGCGAGCCCCTCGCCCGCCTCCGGCTCTACAACCCGTGGGGGTGGGGAGGCTATCTGGGCTGGCGTCTTTCGCCGGACTACCGGGTCTTCATGGACGGGCGCTATCTCTTCCACCCGATGCTGGCCGAGGAGAACGAGGCCACGCTGGACCCCGGGCGCTGGGAAGCGTTCGTTTCCCGCCGGGGCGTCGAGCTGGCCCTTCTCAAGCGGAAGCAGCCCGACATCCGCCTCGATCGGCGCCTGCCGGAGGGACGCGTCGTCTCGGAGCCGCGGCCCTACTACCTGTTCTTCATGCCTCAGGACCGCTGGGCGCTCGTCTATTGGGACCGGCTGGCGCTCCTATTCGTGCGCAGGACGCACGCCCTGCGGCCCTGGCTGAAGGAGCGGGAATATCGATATCTGCATCCGGGGGACGCGTCGGCGCTCCGCCGGGCGCTGGAGGCCGGCCGGATCCCGGCGAAGGAGTTCTCCGCCGAGATCCGCCGGCACCTGCGAGAATCAGGCCCCGACGAAGAAGCCGCCGCCTTCCTGGCGGAACAGCCCCGGCCCTAAAATACGCTCAGGGCTGATCGTCTTCCGGCCCGTCGTCGTCATCCGGGCCCATCCCCATGCGGCCCGGGCGCATTCCCTGGCCCATCCCCTGGCCCATGCGGCCCTGGCCCATCCCTTGGCCCATGCGGCCCTGGTTCATCCCCTGGCCGCCCATGCGGCCCTGGCCCATGCGCTGCTGCATGGCTCCCTGCATCTTCCCCATGCCCTGCGCCATGCGCACCATCATCCTGGCTCGCTCCTTGACCGGCAGGAGAGCCTTCATCTGGGCCTGGCCCTTCTCGCGCTGGTCCTCGATGGCTTTCTGCGCCCGCTCCACCCGGTCCATCCCGGCCTGGAGCTCCTTGTCGCCGGCGTTGTCTTCGACGAGGTCGCTGAGCCTGGTGACCGCGTCGCGCAGTTCCCTCTGCAGGGGCTTGATGGCTTCGCGCTCGGCCTTCATGGCGGCCTGCATCTTCTCCCTCAGCTCGTCGGAGAGCCCCTCTTCGCCGCCGGGCCCGCCCGGCCCGCCAGGGCCGCCCATGGCGGGCCTCTGCGGCTTGTTCTTGTTCGGCTGCGCGGCCGAGGGGAGCGCCGAGCCGGTTAGCAGGACTGCGGCCAACAACGCGATGAACGGTGTCTTCATGCGACCTCCTTGGATGGACTGGAGTATACTTTACCATGTCCGGCCCGGTTTGGGCTTCGCCGGATGAATATGTTAGGCTGGCCGCGATGAGGCAGGAATCCCCCATCGCACCCGACGAAGAGGGCCTGACGGTCTCGGCCGTCGTGCGCCGCCGCCTAGGCTGTCCCTGGTCGCGGGCGCGGGAGCTCTGCGAGCGGGGCAAGGTCGCTCTCGACGGAGAGCACGCCCTCGACCCGGCCGCGCGCGTACGGAACGGACAGGCCCTCGTCATCGACGAGCACATGCGCAAGCCCAGGCCCCCGACCGCGGCGAAGATCGTCTTCGAGGACGAGCACGTCGTCGTCATCGACAAGCCCTCTGGCGTCGCCAGCGTGCCTTTCGATGAGAAGGACAGGGGCACGGCGATGGACTCCGTCCGCGACACCTGGCGGCACGAGAATCGGCGGGAGCGGGCCCTCTTCGTCGTGCACCGCATCGACAAGGAGACCTCGGGCCTGCTGGCATTCGCCTTGAGCCGCCGCGCGGAGAGCGGACTGAAGGCGCTCTTCAAGGAGCACGCCCTCGAGCGCACCTACCTCTGCGCGGCGCACGGGCGAGTGAGCGAGGGGCGCATCGAGTCGATGCTGGCCGCCGACCGCGGCGACGGCCTGCGCGGCTCGACCAAGCGCCCGGGGGAAGGCAAGAACGCCGTCACGCACGTGCGCGTCGTCGAGGCCCTGCCGCGGGCCACGCTCTGCGAGGCGCGCCTGGAGACGGGCCGCACGCACCAGATCCGCATCCACCTCTCCGAGGCGGGGCATCCGCTCGTGGGAGAGCGGGTCTATATCCGGGACTACCGGGGAACGCTCATCCCCTCGCCCCGGCTGCTCCTGCACGCGGCGACGCTGGGCTTCGTCCACCCGGTCACCCGGGCGCGCGTGCGGCTCTCTTCGCCCCTGCCGAAGGACTTCGAGGCCGGTCTCAAGCGTCTACGGACGGACATCCTGTCGGGGGAGGAACCATGAAGACTACGCTGTGCGCGCTGTGTCTGCTGCTCCTGGCTGCATGCTCCAAGGGGAGCGCTCCTCAGGAGGCCGCGGAAGCGAAGCCGGACAACGCCGCGACCCGCTACGCGGACACGCTGAAGAAGGACGTCCAGAAGGCCGAGGCCGCCGCGGCCGCGGCCAACGCCGCGAACCAGACCACGCAAGGAGAGCTCCAGCAGGTCCCGTAGCCCGCGCATCGCGACTCAGCGGGCGCTCTCGCTGACGACGACGAGGTTCAGCCCGAGCACCCGCCAGGAGGCGTCCTTGAAGCGGCCGAAATACTCCATGGCCGGGACGTCCTCGACGCTCTTATTGAAGGCGGCGTGCCGCACGAACTTCCCCTCCGGGCCGTCGAAGAGGAAGAGCTGGTGGGTGACCACCACCGGCTTGCCGGGCAGGGCCGCGCGGACGACGCTGCCGATAGCGCCGGAGGGGATGCGGGGAAGCGCCTCCTCGAGCGCTTCGAGCGGCACGTAGGCGACGCTCGCGTCCTCGTCGGGCATCCCCTCTCCCAGTGCCCGCAGGCGGCGGAGCCGCTCCTCGCGCTCCATGGCCGCCGCGCCCTCGAATCCTTCGAGGTCGGTGAGGGTCTTCGACCGGTACCAGTCCCGCTTGCTGATCCTCTTCACGACGGTCTGATGCCGGCCGGGAGCGGCCTGCGCCGTCGCGTCCGTGAGGAACCCGGCGGCGATGTTGTTGGGCAGCCAGTCGATCTCGGGAAAGTGGTTGCGCGTCGCGAAGCCCACGACGCCGTCCTTGTAGCGTATGCGGCGCAGGAGGTCCGTCGCCTCGGCGGGCGTTCCCGCGAGCGCCAGGGCCATCGTCGTCTCGACGAAGGTCGTGCAGTCGAAGGCGGCGGTGCTGAAGAGCGGGTCGCGGTCGAACTCCCCCTCGGGGCCTTCGCCCAGGGGCCCGAGCACGTAGGGCGTGCCAAGGAATCCATCGCTGATGGAGCGCAGGCGCTCCCCGATGGGGGCTCCGGAGGCCGGACAGGCCAGGAGCAGGGCGCACACCGCGAGCACTCCGCGTCTCATACCGTCAGGAACCCCTCCAGCCACGGGAGCAGGGGTTCCCCCTTCTTGGGCCGGATGCGGAAGCCGTCGCCGTCCTTGGAACGGAGGAACTCGATGCGTCCGGCGTAGTAGTCCATCCAGAGCTTGAGCATCGGCTGGGGCGGCCCCGCGTTCGGGTGGAACCACAGCTCGACGCCCTGGACGCGCTCGGCCACCACCCGCACCCCGAGCTCGCCGGCCTTCCGGCGCACGCGCATGAGGCGGAAGAGGTTCTTCACCGGCTCGGGCGGCGGCCCCGAGAGGTCGCCGAGCTCCTTCTCGATCTCGGCGAGCTTCTCCGGCTCGGCCGCGAGCAGGCGCTTGTAGAGCTCGATGCGCTCGAGGTCCCCGGGCAGGTAGTCCTCCGGGATGAACGCCGGCACGCCGATGTCGATGGGGGGCAGGTCGAAAAACTTCTTCTCCGGCTTCTTCTTGGAGAGCTTCTCGACCTCCTCGTGGAGCATCTGGCAGTACGACTCCAGACCCACCGAGTTCAGGTAGCCGTGCTGGCGCGAGCCGAGCAGGTCGCCCGCCCCGCGGATCTCGAGGTCGCGCATGGCCAGCTGGAGCCCCGAGCCCAGCTGGGTGAACTCCTTGAGCGCCTGCAGGCGCGCGCGGGCCTCCTCGCTCAAAGCCGCCATGGACTCGTCGTCGCCGGGATAGTAGAGGCAGCAGACCGCCTTCTGGCGCTCGCGCCCGATGCGCCCCCTGAGCTGGTAGAGCTGGGAGAGGCCGAACTCGTGCGCGTTCTCGATGAGCAGGGTGTTGACCGAGGGGATGTCGAGGCCCGACTCGATGATGGTCGAGGCGGCGAGCACGTCGTGCTTGCGGTTGAAGAACTCCCACATCGTCTTCTCGAGCTGGTCGGAGCGCATCTGCCCGTGGGCCATCGCGATGCGCACCCCCTTCAGCTTCCCCTGGAGCCACGCCACCCGGGCCGGCAGGCTGCGCACGCGGTTGTGCACGTAGAACACCTGCCCGCCCCGGGCGAGCTCCGCCTCGATGGCCGAGAGCACGTGCCGCTCGTCGTAGGGCAGCACCGAGGTGGCGATGGGCTGGCGCCCGACGGGCGCGCTGCGGATGAGCGACACCGAGCGCAGGCCCGAGAGGGACTGGTAGAGGGTGCGCGGGATGGGGGTGGCCGAGAGGGTGAGGCAGTGCACGTCCTTGCGCAGGGCCTTGATCTTCTCCTTGTCCTTCACGCCGAAGCGGTGCTCCTCGTCGATGACGAGCAGGCCGAGGTCCTTGAAGCGCACGTCGG
>DMEZ01000070.1:11099-21908 GCA_003450735.1 Elusimicrobiota bacterium
ACCGCCGTCTGCGCGCCGGAGGCCGCGCACTTGAGCGCCGCGCGCATGGCCACCTCGGTCTTGCCGAAGCCCACGTCCCCCACCACGACGCGGTCCATCGGGCGGCCGCTCTGCATGTCCGAGCGGGCGTCCTCGATGGCCTTGCGCTGGTCGGGGGTCTCCTCGAAGGGGAAGGACTCCGCGAACTCCTCCTCCATGCGGTTGTCCGGCTCGAACACGCGGCCCAAGACGGCGGCTCGTTCGGCCTGCAGGCGCAGCAGCTCCCCGGCCAGCTCCCGCACGCCCTCCCGCACCCGGTCCTTGACCTCGTCCCAGCTCTTCGAGTCCAGAGAGGAGAGGCGCGGGCGGTGGCCCTCGGCGCCCACGAACTTCTGGACCTGCCGGAAGTCCGTCATCGGGATGAACAGGCGGTCGCCGCCTCGGAACTCGAGGGTCAGGCAGTCCATGACGGCCTCGGGCTCGGGCTCCGCGCCGCGGCCCAGGATGCGCCGGCCCTCCGGCTGGGGCGGCAGGGGCTCGGCGACGGGGGCGGACGCCGTGCTCACCGGCTGCAGTCCCAGGTAGCGGGCCACGCCGTGGGCCTCGTGCACGACGTAGTCGCCCTTGCGCAGTTCCCCCCAGCGCAGGCGCCCCCCGCCCGGATGCCGCGCTTCCCAGCGGCGCGGGGGACGGTAGGAGCGCTCGAAGATCTCGGCCGAGCTGAGCGCGGCGAGCTTCTCGGAAGGCAGGAGGAAGCCCTTGCGCAGGGGGCCGATGAGGAACTGGACGGCTCCCTCGGGGAGGCGGCCCTCCAGGAGGTCCTGGAGGCGCTCGTCCTCCCCGCGGTTGAGGGAGAAGAGGCGGACCTTCACGCCCTCGCGGCTCCAGGCCGCGCACTGCCGGGCGAGCTCGGCCACGTCGGCCCGGAAGACGGGCGGGGCGGCGGCTCCTAGGTCCAGGCCCGCCGCCAGCCCGACCTGGGCCGAGGGAGCTCCCAGGGCGCCCAGGGCGAAGCCTTCCTCCACCAGCCAGAAGCCCATCTTGGCCAGGCGGCCCAAAAGGCTCATGTCGGACTTGAGGCCGACGGCCGGGATGAGGGCGGCCTCGTCCAGATAGTTCGGGTTCCCGGCCTGGGTCTCGACGTCGAAATGCTTCAGCGTCTCGATGCGGTCGTCCTCGTAGAGCACGCGGACAGGCTCGGGCGGCTCGACCGGGAAGAAGTCCACGACCGCTCCGCGCAGGGCATACTCGCCGGGGCACTCCACGAAGTCCACCCGGCGGTACCCCAGGCTCTGCAAACGCTCGGCCAACTCCGCGCGGCGCAGGCCTTGGCGCGGGCGCAGGACGAGGCGGCTCTCCCCGTACTCCCGGGCCGTCGGAGCCTCGGCCTTGAGCGCCTCGGCCGTCGCCAGCACGAGCTCGGCTCCGTGGTGGAGGTGCTCGAAGGCGGCGGTCCTCCCCGCAGGGTCCTCTCCGAAGAAGGCCGCGCGCGGGGGAGCTTTCAGGTTGAAGAGCGGCGCGAGCGCGGCGAGGGCGTCCGCGAGGTCCTCCAGGGCCTCCTCGTCCTTGAGGACGACGATGAGGGGCTTCGGGAGGCTGGGGAGTCCCTTGAGGAGAGGGGCCGGGAGCTGGCTTCCGGTGAGCAGGCCGAGGCACAGGTGCGCCCAGGCCCCCGCGCCCGGGACGCCCGTCAGGCGGAGGCTAGCGGCCGGCATCGATGCGGCGGAGCAGGCCGTCCAGGAGCGCGGCCCGGTCCTCCGGGCGCAGGCCCGAGCGCTCGCACAGGCGCAGGGCGCGGCTCCCGTCCTCGCGCGACCAGAAAACGCGGAAGACGACGGAGCGCTCGTCCGCGCGCGCCAGCGCGCCGAGCGGGGTCGAACAGCCTCCCCCCAGGGCCTTGAGCAGCGCGCGCTCGAGCTCGACCTCCAGGCGGGTCTTCTCGTCCGAGAGCGCGGCGAGGAGCTGGAGCGTTCCGGGCCGGTCCTGCCGGGCCTCCAAAGCCAGGGCGCCCTGCCCGGGAGCGGGGACGACGAGGTCGGCCGGAAAGGCTTCGCGGGGCACCCGGTCCAGGCCCAGACGCTTGAGCCCGGCGGCGGCCAAGACCAGGCCGGCGTAGCCCTTCTCCTGGAGCTTGCGCAGGCGCGTGTCGACGTTCCCCCGGACGACTTCGAACTTCAGGCCGGGGCGGGCGAGGCGGAGCTGGACCTGCCGTCTCAGGGACGCGGTGCCCAGGACCGCGCCGTCCTGGACATCCTCCCAGGAGAGGCTGCTTCCCGGAACGAAGACGTCGCGCGGGTCCTCCCTGGGCGGGTAGGCGGCGAGGCAGAGGCCCTCCGGCAGGTCGCCCGGCAGGTCCTTGGCCGAGTGGACGGCGAAGTCGATCCCCCCTTCGAGCAGGGCGTCCTCGAGCTCCTTGACGAACTGGGCCTTCAGGTTCGGGGCGGCGGGCTTCTCGCCCAGGCTGAAGCGGTCGCCGGAGGTCTTGATGACGACCAGCTCGACTTCGAGTCCGGGGTGGAGCGCCATCAGGCGGTCGGCGGTCCACTGGGACTGCGCGCGGGCCAGCGGGGAACCCCGGGTGCCCAGGCGCAGGCGGCTCATGCCGCGGCTTGGGCGGGGAGGGAGGCGCGGCGCAGGGTGACCTTCTCCCCGCGCAGGGAGGCCTCGAGCCAGGCCGAGAAGGCCTGGGCCTCGAGCCGGACGATCTCCCGGGCCGCGTCCGCCTCGCCGCGGCGCTTGAGGGCGTTATCGGACGCGAGGGCTTCCAGGTCGCAGAGCGTGTAGAGATAGGCCCCGTCGAGCGAGCCGACTTCCTGTGCGATGTCGCGCGGCATCGCGATGTCGATGAGGAACAGGGAGCTCCGGCGCCGGCGCAGGGCCTCCTCGACTTCGGCCCGTCCGAGCACGGGCTCGGGGGCGCCGGTCGAGGCGAGGACGATGTCCACCGTGTCGAGGAGAGCGGGGAAGCCCTCCCAGCGCACGGCCCGGGCGCAGCCCGGCGCGCCGCCCAGGGCGGCGGCGAGCGCCTGGGCCCTCTCGAAAGTGCGGTTCGCGATGTGGAGGCGGCCGGCCTTGGCCTCGCGCAGGTGGCGCGCGGCTTTCTCCGCCGTGGCCCCGGCGCCCAGGAGGAGGACCTCGCGCCCGCGCAGCGGGCCGAAGATGCGCTGGGCGAGCTCGACCGCCACCGAGGCGACCGAGGTCTGCCCGAGCGCGATGCCGGTGCGCGAGCGCACGAGCTTCCCGACGAAGAGGGCCCGCTGGAAGAGGACGTTCATGAGCTTGGCCGTCGAGCCCGCCTCGCGGGCGCTCGCGTAGGCCTGCTTGATCTGCCCCAGGATCTCGCTCTCCCCGACCACGAGCGAGTCCAGGCCGGCCGCGACGGTGAAGAGGTGGTGGACCGAATCGGCGCCCCAGCCCCGGCAGGCCCGCTCCGAGACGGCGCATCCGGAGAGCTCGTCCAGGAGCCCGGCCAGGCGAGCGAGCCTCTCGGGGCCGCCCGCGGCGTAGAGCTCGAAGCGGTTGCAGGTCGACAAGACGACGCTCTCCGGGAAGCCCGCCGAGGCCAGAAGCCGGCGGGCGCGGTCCAAGCCCGCGGCCGCGAGGCGCTCGCGGGCCTCGACCGGGCCGCTCCGGTGGCAGAGTCCGGCATGGAGGATCATAGGGCTGGGTGCAGGGTATTTTACAAAATAGTAGGATGGGCCCCGATGCATCTTAAGTGGATCGAGATCGACCTGCAGGCCCTGCGGGTCAACTTCCGCACGGCGAAGGCCCTGCTGGGGCCCTCCTGCGGGCTCATGGCGGTGGTCAAGTCCGACGCCTACGGCCTCGGGGCCGAGGCCGCCTCCCGGGTCTTCCTCAAGGAGGGCGCCTCCTGCCTCGGGGTCCTGACCTTGCGCGAAGCCCTCGACCTGCGCCAGGCCGGCATCCGGGGCCGCATCGTGCTTTTGGCTCCGCCCCTCCCGGAGGAAGCCGCCGAGGTCCTCACGGCCCGGCTGGAGCCGACCGTGGATTCCATCAAGCTGGCGTCCGCGCTCGACCGCCGCGCGAAGGGCGCCCCGGTCCCCGTCCACGCCGACCTGGATTACGGGCTGGGGCGATGGGGCCTGCCCCCGAAGGAGCTCGACGTCTTCCTCCGGGCCCTCTCGCGCCGCCGCAGACTCAGGCTCGCCGGCCTCTCCGCTCACGTCGACTACGTCCCGGGCAAGAACGCCGTGGAGGCCGAGGAGAAGCTCCGCGACTTCCACCGCCGCTGCGAGGGCGTGCGGCGCAAGCGCCCGGACGTCGTCCGCCACGCGGCCAACACCTCCATCCTGTTCGATTTCCCGCACTGGAAGATGGACATGGCCCGGCTGGGCAACCTCCTCTACGGGATCAACCCGACCAACAAGGAGGCCGCCCTGCGGACTCCCTGGAAGTTCTTCGCCCGCATCATCGCCATCCGCGATGTCCCCAAGGGCCGCTCCATCGGCTACGCGAGCGAGTACGTCGCCCCCCGCCGCATGCGCGTGGCCACCCTGCCGGTGGGCTATTCCGACGGACTGACCATGGAGCCGGCCGAGCGCCTCATCCGCCTGGGCTCGGGCCTGCAGTACTGGGGGATGCTGCGGGGAGTCGAGACGCCCTTCGTCGGCCGCTGCGGCATCGCCCACGTGCTCGTGGACGTCAGCCGGGTGGAGGGCGCCCGGGTGGGCGACGCGGTCGCCCTCCCCATCCGGCGCACAGCGGCCAGCCCGCGCATCCCGCGGGTGTACCTCGATGAAGACGCAGGGAGGACCTGATGAACCTACAGCCTGAGAGCCGCGGCGCAGAGCCGCGGATGGACGCCGCCGCCCTCTACAAGGAAGAGCTCTTCACCGACCGGAAGGCGGGGATCCTCCGCCGCCTGTCGCCCGTCAAGAGCGACGGCTCGCCGGACGCCGGGCGCAAGACCCTGTTCATCGGGGAGGCCCAGCTGCTCACTTCCGCGGGCGCATTGCCCCTGAGTTTCGAGATCCCGGCGGCTTCCCTCGAAGAAGCGGCCGGCAAGTACGCGGAGGCGGTCAAGGAAGCCTACCAGGACGCCGTCGCCGAGATCAACGAGCTGCGCCGCCGCGCGGCCTCGTCCCTCGTCATCCCCAAGCCCGGCGCAAGCCTGGGCCCCGGCGGCCTGCCGGGCGCTCCCGGGACGGGGAAGATCAAGTTCCCCTGAACCTACTCGTAGAGGTTCTCTAGGTCTTCTTCGGAGGGAAGCCCGTCCGACTCTTCCGTCGAGGCCTGCTCGGTGGTCTCCACCTGCAGCGGCGCGGCCTCTCCCGAAGCGGAGAAGCTGGCCTTGAGGTGGAGGGGCTGGGAGTGGTCGAAGGAGCAGAACTCTTTGGGCTCCGTGCCCTTGAGGAAGGCCTGCAGCGTCCTCTTCGGGCAGGTCGGGAGGGCGCGCAGGCCGGTCTCCGAGTCCACCGCCACGGTGATGATGTCCTCGGGCACGGGGAAGTCCCTCGGGGGGTAGTCCTTGAGGATCCTCTCCATGATGTTGGTCCACCAGGGCACCACGGTCGTCCCGCCCGTCCAGTCGGTGCCTCCCAGCGAGCTGAAGTCGTCGTAGCCCATCCAGGCCGCGGCGAGCATGTCCGGCGTAAATCCGATGAACCATAGGTCGCGGTGGTCGTTGGTCGTGCCGGTCTTCCCCGCGAGGGGCCGCTTGAGGCGGTTCGCCTTGGCGCCGGGGCCGCCCTGCACGACGGCCTTCATGAGGGGGGTGATGAGGTAGGCCGTCTGCGGGGAGAGGCCCTCCTCCATCCTGGGCGCGCGCGTCTCCAGGACCTTCCCCTGCGCGTCCTCGACGCGGGTGACCCCGTAGGTCTCCACCCGCACGCCGCCGTTGGCGAAGGTGTTGAAGGCGCTCGCCATCTCGAGCGGGGTCACGACGGAGGAGCCCAGGCCGAGGGCGAGCACGGGATCGAGCGCCGATTGGATGCCGGCCTTCGCCGCCAGCTCCACCACCTTCGGCGGGCCGACGTGCTCGATGAGCCGGATGGAGGCGATGTTCCTCGAGAGCGCCAGGGCCTTGCGCAGAGTGATGACGCCCATGAACTTGCCGTCGAAATCGCTCGGGACCCAGACCTTGAACTCCTCCGAGCCGGCGAAGGGCGCCGTGGCCAGGTTGATGGCCTGCTGGTCGGTCGCCCCTTCGAGCAGGCGCCAGTCGCGCCCGTCCGAGTAGTAGGCGAGCGGGGTGTCCTCGACCAGGGTCATGCCGGTCATGCCCGAGTTGAGCGCGGCCGCCCACACGAAGGGCTTGAAGGTCGAGCCGGGCTGGCGCTTGGCCTGCACGCAGCGGTTGAACTGATCGCCCCGCCCCCCGATCATGGCCCGGAGCGCTCCCGTCTTCACGTCGAGGAGGACGAAGAGGCCCTGGATGGAAGGAGGCGGCACCGTGGAGACCGTCGGCGGGTCGATGCCGGCCTCTTGCTCCGCGGCGAGGTCCTTCTTCCACTCGCCCAGGGCCTTCTCATCGTAGGCCTTGAGCGCCTTCTCCATCTCCTCCTCGGCGATGCGCTGATACGCCAGGTCGAGGGTCGTGTGGATCTGGAGGCCGCCCCGCCAGAGGGTGTTGTAGCCGTACTTGGGCTCGAGCTGCCGGCGCACGAACTCGACGAAGTAGGGCGCCTGCGCGTTGAGCACGCCGCCGCGCTGGGTGGGCAGAGGGACAAGGAGGGCCTCCTCCATGTCCTTCTGGGCGATGAACCCCTCCTCGAGCATGCGCTGGAGCACGATCTTGCGCCGCGGCCCCGCCCGCTCGGGGTGGGTGAACGGGGAGGTGCCGCCGGGAAAACGGATGAGCCCGGCGAGCAGGGCGCACTCGGAGAGCTTGAGGTCCTTGACGTCCTTGTTGAAGTAGAGGTGGGCGGCGGCCTGCACCCCGTAGGCGCCGTGCCCGAAGTAGATCTGGTTCAGGTAGAGCTGGAGGATCTCCTCCTTGCTGAAGTTCCGCTCGAGCTGGAGCGAGAGCAGCATCTCCTTGATCTTGCGGACGATCTTCCGCTCGGGGGTCAAAAAGATGAGCTTGGCGAGCTGCTGGGTGAGCGTGGACCCCCCCTGCACCACCCGTCCGCGCAGGAAGTTCATGAGGGCCGCGCGGATCATGCCCTTCGGCGAGATGCCGATGTGGCGGAAGAAATCGGAGTCCTCGGTCGCGATGACGGCGTTCTGGAGGTCCACCGGGATCTCGGAGAGGGTGAGCAGGGCCCGCTTCTCGATGGAGAACTCCGCCAGGAGCTCGCCCTTCACGTCGAAGGCCCTCGTGGTCAACGACGGGGTGTAGTCCTCGAGGGTCTGGTAGGAGGGCAAGCCCTCCAGGAAGCGGCGGAGCATCAGGGCCGAAGCCGCTAGGCAGAGGGCGAGCGTCAAGACGACGAGGTAGAAGCGCGGGCGCGTCATGGAGCGACGGCAGGTATCTTATCTTTTTTGTGGACTCGCGCGATGCCCTAGCGCTTCTAGTCGCGGGTGATGCGCAGGCGGGCCTGGCGGCGGTGGCGGGCGAGGGCGAGCTTCAGCAAGCGGTCGACGAGCCTCGGGAAGGACAGGCCCGACTCCGCCCAGAGCTTCGGGAACTGGCTGATGGAGGTGAAGCCCGGGATGGTGTTGACCTCGTTGAAGTAGAAGCGGCCCGAGCGGCGGTCGCGGAAGAAGTCGACGCGGGCCATGCCGAAGCCGCAGACGGCCTCGAAGGCGCGCACGGAGAGGCGGCGGACCCGCTTGGCGGCGGACGCCGGCAGGTCCGCGGGGATGATGAGCTCGGCGCCTTTCGGGTCGAGGTATTTGGCCTCGTAGGAATAGAATTCGGCGTTGGGCCGGATCTCGCCGACCGTCCGCGCGGCCTCGGTACGCCGGCCGTCGCCGATGACGGCGCACTCGATCTCGCGGGCGTCCACGCCCTGCTCGACGAGCACCTCGGAGTCGAAGCGGAAGGCCTTGCGCACCGCCCCTGCGAGGTCGCGGGCCTTCTTCACCTTGTAGACGCCCACCGAGGAGCCCAGGCGGGAGGGCTTCACGAAGACGGGGAGCTTGAGGCGCCGGGCCGCCCGAAGGTCTTGCGGGCTGCGGAGCACCGCGCAGGGCACCTGCGGCAGGCCGGCCTTGCCGGCCAGGACCTTGGTGAGGACCTTGTCCATGCCCGCCGACGACCCGAGCACCCCGCAGCCGACGTAGGGGAGCCCGGCGATCTCGAGGCAGCCCTGCATCGTCCCGTCCTCGCCGAAGGGGCCGTGGAGGACCGGGAAGCAGACATCCGGGAAGAAGCGGCGCGTGCCGGCGCACAGGGCCGGGCGCGGGCCCGCCTCAAGACGGGCGGGGACCCGCTCGAAGGGGAACCGGGCGGGCTTCGGGCAGGCGAGGTAGCCCTTCACGTCGCGCTGGTGCCACCAGCGCCCTTGCGGATCGATCCAGACCAGCACGGGCACGTGAGAACCCAGGTTGCGCAGGACGGACTGGGCGGAGACGCAGGAGACCTCGCGTTCCGCGGAGCGGCCGCCGAAGAGGAGGAGGACTTTCATGTCAGTAGACGCCCCGAGCCTGGTACCAGAACTTGCCGTCCATCATCTTGTGGACGCAGTCGACGAAGACGATGACCTGCTGCTCGTTGTGGACGTAGCCCCAGCCGCCGGTGTCCTTGAGCTTCGTCCCGTTGACCTGGCCGTCCACGATGATGCTCGGCGCGTAGTAGCGCACTCCGCTGTTGTCCTTGTGGCCGCGCACGCCCGTCTCGGCCTCGGGGATCTCGGCCAGGTACTTGGGCACGAGCTCCTCGAGCCGCTTGGGGATGCGGCGTTCGGCCCGGATGAAATCGTTGAGGCTGCGCTCGATGGCCGAGAGCCGGGAGAGGGTCAGGCTCTCGAGGGTCAGCCGCTCGGAGCGGCGCACCTCGTCGGTCATCTCGCGGGTGGTGGTCGGGCCCGAATCGAGATTCAAGCCGCCCGAGCCGGTCGAGCAGCCCGTCCAGGCCAGGCTCGCCGCGAGTGCCACGGTCATGCGCATCGGGTTCCTCATAGGACCTCCTCGATGGTCCCTCCTCCCAGGACCTCGTCGCAGGAACAGAACACGGCCGCCTGCCCCGGCGCCACGCCCCGCACGCCCTGGAGGAGCTCGACGAGTATCCTATCATCTTCGGAGCGCCAGGAGGCGGCCAGGAGGCGGCCGCGGTGGCGGATGCGGACCTGCGTCCGGGCGGGCGGCGGAGCGCCCGTCCACGAGACGCGGCCGACCCGGAAAGCGGAGCGGCGGGACTGCTCCCCGGTGCCGACGATGAGCGTGTTGCTCTCCCCATCGAGCCGGGAAACGTAGAGCGGCCGGGAGCTCGAGATCCCCAGCCCCCGGCGCTGTCCGGGCGTGTAGCCGGCCAGCCCCTGGTGGGCTCCCAAGCGCCGGCCCGAGAGGTCGCGGATGTCCCCCGGCTCGAGGGCGCGCCGCGCGGCCTTCCCGGCGCGGGAGCGCAGGAAGGCGCGGTAGTCGTCCTTCGGGACGAAGCAGACCTCCATGCTCTCGGGCTTCTCGGCCACGCCCAAGCCCAGGGCCCGGGCCTGGGCGCGGACCTCGGTCTTGGTCAGCCCGCCGAGGGGGAAGAGGGTGCGCGAGAGCTCGGCCTGCGTCAGGGAGTAGAGGAAGTAAGACTGGTCCTTGCCTGCATCGCCCCCTCGGAAGAGGCCGAGCGAGCCGTCCTCCTTTCGGAGGATGCGGGCGTAGTGGCCCGTGGCGACGAAGTCGGCCTTCCAGGAGCGGGCCAGCTCGAGCAGGGCGCCGAACTTCACGCTCCGGTTGCATTCCACGCAGGGGTTGGGCGTGCGCAGGGAGAGATAGGCCTCCACGAAAGGCTCGACCACCGACCGCGAGAAGACCTCGCTCATGTCGAGCACGCGGTGGCGGATCCCGATGCGCTCAGCGGCCCGGCGCGCGTCGTTGGCGTCCCGGGAGGCTCCGCAGCAGTCCTTCGCGCGGCCTCCAGGCTCGAAGAGCTTCAAGGTCACGCCGAGGACCTCGTGCCCGGCCTGCGCGCAGAGAGCGGCGGCCACGGCGGAGTCCACGCCTCCGCTCATCGCGGCGACGACTTTCGCCACGCTAGGGCCCGCCGAAGAAGCTCTTGAGCAGGTCGTCTTCCTTGTTGCCGCCGCCCTCGCCCGGCTGGGCCGGCGCCCCCTCGGCCGGCTGGGCGCCCGCCGCCTTGGGCTTGGGGGCCTTGCGCCCCTCGATGGGCTGGACGATGGTCTTGCGCACGCCCTCGGCGAAGATGAGCTGGCCGTCCTTCTGGTTGAAGTAGAGCCGGAAGGGCGACTCCTTGGTCTGGGGGGCGTAGGCCTTGCCCAGATTGTCCCGTTCCTGCTCCCAGCCGGGATTGTAGAGGAGCTTGCCCCGCACGTCCACGAGGTTCTTGACGATGGGCAAACTGAAGCGGATGCGGTAGACCCCGTTCGAGTCGCTCACCCCGGCGTCGAAGGAGGAGGTCTGGAAGGCCGCCTGGCTCTTCTCGATGAACTTCTCCTCCCCCTCCGCCACGGCGCGGATGACGACGCCCTGGATGGGATTGTCCTCGTAGTCCGTGACGATGCCGATGATGTAGCCCTCGAGGAAGTTGGACTTCTGGGGCATGGAGACGAACAAATACTCCTTGGCCCCGGTCAGGCGGTCCGTGATTACGACTTGCGCGACCCGCCCCTCCGCGAAGTCGCGCAAAACGACCTTCTTGCCGGCCTTGCCGACGCTCACCGACGCGCAGGCCGAGAGGGCGCAGGCCAACAGCAGGGGCAGGGCTCGCTTCATGGCTGGGCCTCCGCGGCGCGCTGGCCGTTCTCCTCTCGCGCC
>DMEZ01000070.1:22055-22509 GCA_003450735.1 Elusimicrobiota bacterium
CGTCCTCGGCGGGGACCCCGGAAGACCCCGCCGCGCCGATGACCGCCACGGGCTTCTTGGACGCCTCGGCAGGCGGGCCCGACTCCTTGTGCGGCGCGTTGGTCTTGATGAAGAAGACGACCCGGCGGTTCTGGGAGCGGCACTGCGGGGTGTCGTTGGCCGGACAGACCGGGCGGAACTCGCCGTAGCCCGCCGCGGCCAGACGCATCGGCGAGAAGCCCTTCTCCCTGATGAGGAAGTCCACGACGGTGGTGGCGCGGGCGGTGGCCAGCTCCCAGTTGGAGCCGAAGTATTCGTCGTTGATGGGGATGTTGTCGGTGTGCCCTTCGACCATGAGCTCGTACTTGGAGGTCAGGTCCTTGAGCTTGGGAGTGAGCTTGCCGAGCAGGTCGGCCATGCCGGGGGTGATGTCGGCCTTGCCGCTCTCGAAGAAGGCCATCTCCCCGTTCTCCTG
>DMEZ01000070.1:22654-22800 GCA_003450735.1 Elusimicrobiota bacterium
AGGCTGATCTTCATCCCCTCCCGGTCGACCTTCACGTCCACCTTGGCCTTCTCCTCCTTCATCGTCTGCTCGACCTCCTGCTTGGCCTTCTGGACGTCCTTGTTGAGGGCGGCGGAGAGGGCGTACAGGATGACGAAGAAGCAGAC
>DMEZ01000070.1:22996-79488 GCA_003450735.1 Elusimicrobiota bacterium
GGCGCCGGATGGCCGATCTGGCAGACCTTGGGGTCTGTCTCGTCGATGAAGCCCTTCGGGGCGCGCAGGGGCATCCTACTTCTTCTCCTCCTCCTCCTGACCCTTGATGAGCACGCGCTTGGAGGGCTCGAGGTAGGCCTTCAGGTTCGCCTCCATCACGCGGGGGGTGGCTCCGCTGTGCAGAAGGAGCACGCCGCGGACGACGATCTCCTTGATGAGGAGCTCCTCCTCCGAGCGCCGGCGCAGCTTGCCGCCCATGGGCAGGAAGATGAGGTAGCCCGAGCCCAGGCCGTAGAACGCGGCCGCGAGCGCGAGGGCCATCCGGCGCGGCACCGCCGAGACGTCCTCGATGGAGTTGAGCATCAGGATCATGCCCAGGACCGTGCCGATGATGCCGAAGGCCGGGGCGTAGGTGCCCATGGCGTTGAAGATCTCCTGGCCGATCTTGTGGCGCTCGCGGATGAAGCCGATCTCGGTCTCCAGCATGTTCCGGATGAACTCCTGGTCGGCGCCGTCGATGACGTGCTGGATGCCGCGCTTGACGAAATCGTCCTGGATGGCGTTCACGTCGGGCTGGAGGGCCATGAAGCCGTCTCTTTTGGCCTTCTGGGCCAGCGCGACGAAGGTCGTCACGATGCCGGAGGTGTCCTCCCCGGACTGGAAGAGGACCTTGCGCAGGATCTTCCCCAAACCCACGATCTGCTTGAGCGGGTAGTTGACCAGGGTCGCGCAGAAGGTGCCGCCCATGACCAGCAGCAGGGCCTCCATGTTCGCGAAGGGCTTGAAGCCGGCCACGCCTTCCTGGATGACGATGGCCGTGACGGCCAGGCCGATGAACACGAAGATGCCCATCACGGTCGCTATGTCCATGTTTCTCCTTCCCTAAATGCCTCGGCGGACAGGCTATTCCCTTTTGAAGCCTTGAATGGGGTTGGGGACGGGCTTTTCCGCATTCACCCGCCTGCGGTATTCTATGACCTTTTCGACGACCTCGTCCACGCTCTCGCGCACGAGGTAGCGGTTGTTGGTGGCCAGCGAGATGACGGTGTCGGGGCAGGCCGCCACGCACTCGATGAGCTCCGCGTTGAGCGTGATAGGCTGGCCGTTGAGCTTCGTGACCTTGATCAAGCCGTCCCCTCTCCGCGCTCTTTTAGCAGTTTATCGCGCTCGGATTCCAGGAAGGCGATCTTGACCTTGAGGGACTCGGCTTCCCCGGCGCTCTTCTTCGCGTTGACCTCGTAGGCCAGCCGCAGTTTCGCCCAGTTCTCCCTCTCGGCCGAGAGCGCGGCGAAGCGCCGCTCCTCGGCGGCGGCCCGGGCGAGGGCCTCCTGGGAGACGCTCTCGAGCTCGCGGAGCTTCTCGCGCAAGACCAGCGCCGTCTTCTCCTGCTCGAGCCGCTCCTGCGAGGCGGCGGTCTTCCACTCCTCCTGCGCCATCAGGCGGGCCTTGAGCCCCTCGTGGGCCCGGCGCAGTTCCTCGAGCTCGACGGCGCGCGCGCGCGCGGCCTCTTCGGCCTGCCGGCGCGCCTCCTCGAGGCGCCGCAGCTCGGCCTGGGTCCTCTCGAGCGAGCCGCCGAGCCGCTTGGCCAGCTCCTCCTCCATGGAGGCCCGGGCGTGCCGTGCCTGCGCGACGACCTCCTTCTCGAGGTCGGCCCGGACCCCCTTCTGGATGGCGAGGACCTGGGTTTGCAGGTGCTCCTGGGCGCGGAGCTTGAGGGCCGTCTTCTCGGCCTCGAAGCCCTTGCGTGCCTCGGCCGCGGCCTGGGCCCGGATCTCGGCCTCCCGGTCCTGCCAGCGGCGCTGCAGGACGACGAACTCGGCCTTGTAGCGCTCGTTGATGTCCTGGAGCTCGTCTTTGAGCCGGCGGGCCTCGTCGCCTTGCGCCTTCTGAGCCGCCAGCTGGCGCTCGAGCGCCCCCGAGACGGCGCGCATCCGCTGGAGCGCCGCCCCCGCGAGCTCCGCCTGGGCGCGCGCCTTCTTGACCTCCCCGTCCCACTCGGCCTGGACGCGCTTGAGCGCGGCCTCGTGCTCGGCCTGCAGGCGCTGGGTGATGGTCCGCACCTCGTTCTGGAGCCTCTCGTTGTCCGCCGCGAGCCTCTCCTCGCGCTCCCGCGCCGAGGTCCTGGCCGCGGCGAGGTCGCGATCAAGGCGCTCGCGCAGCATGCGGACCTGGTCGTGGGCGCGGTCGAGGTCGGCCTTGAGACGGTGCGCCTCCTTCTCCCGGACGAGGGCCGTCTGGGCCTGCGCCTGGAGCTGGGCGTTGGCCTCGCCGAGCCGGGCCGAGCGCTCGTCGACGATGAGCTTCTCGGCCTGCAGCTTCTGCAGCTCCTCATCGACTCCCTTCAGGTGGCGGCAGTCGGCCTGGGCCTTGCGGGCTTCCTCCTCGCGGGCGTGGACCAGCCTCTGCCAGTAGGCCTTCTCCTCGAGCCAGCGCCGCTCGAGCTCCTGCATGCGCAGGGAGAACTGGGCTTCGATCTCGCGGTCCTGGGTCTCGCGGGTCTGGATCTTCTGCTTGAGCGCGGCGGCCCAGGTCTCGCGCTCCTCAAGGAGGCGATGCTCGAGCTCCTGCACGCGAGCCTCGAGCTTGAGCTTGCCCTCCTCCATCTCGGCCTCGCGCCGGTCGCGGCGCAGCTTCTCCTGCACTTCCTTTATGGAGAGTTCGACCCGGGAGGCGATCTCGGCCTCCTCCTTGGCTTTCAGGTTGGCCAACAGCACCTTCTCCCGCTCCTCCTGGAGCCGCTTCTCGAGCAGGGCGATCTTCCTGTCCTGGTCCGGGGTGGTCTGCCCCGGGAAGGAGAAGGCCGGGACCTGCGGCAGGGGCGGGGCCGCGGAGGCGGGAGCGGCGCTCTGGGAAGCCGAAGGGGATGATGGGGCCAGAGTCTGCTTGGGTTGCTCTCTCATGGTGTCGTTCCGTTAGCCTCTCATCTGCGCCTTGTAGCCCTCCAGCCACGTCTGCAGCTGGGGGTCGGGGTTGTAGGAGAGCGCCTTCTCGTAGTACATCAGGGCCTCGGGGATGCGGCCCATCTGGAAGAGGTCGGCCCCCAGGTACTGGTAGGACTGCCAGAGGTCGGGGTCGCACTCGATGGCCTGGCGGAAGCGCCTCACGGCCTCATCGAGGTTGCCCCCCTCGTGGGCCTGGATGCCGGCGTCGAAATGGCGGCGGGCCTCGGCGGGGTCGATCTTGGCCTTGGGCTCGGCGGCGCCGAGCGGCGCCTCGTCCTCATCATCCTTGCGGCCGGCCGGGCGGCGGGGGCTCATGGCAAGGACTTCCTGGAAGGCCTCCGCGTCCGCGCCTGCCCGCACCGTGATCTTCCCCTCCTTCTCCATGGCCTTGACCTTGTCCATGATCTTGCCCCGCTGCTCCTCGGTCTGGGCCGGGGTGACGCCCTTCGTGTACTCCATGGATTCCTTGAGCAGGGAGCCGGCCCCCGCGGACATGTTGGCGAAGAACTTGTTGACCACCTCGGGAGAAGCCCCCATGAGGGCCTTGGCCATGTCGTCGGTCTGCAGCTCGCGGATGAGGATCTGCATGTCCCGGTCCGGGAAGCCCGCGACGTCCTCGAAGAGGAGGATCTGCTTGCGTACGCGCTCGTAGACGGTCGGTTTCTCGTTCTTGAGGTACTCCAGGATGTTGACGCGGGTCTGCGAGTCGGCCTCTTCGAGCATCTGCGTCAGGCGCTCCATGCCCCCCACCACGAAGTCGATGCTTTCCTTGATATCGCTGTCGATGGCCACCACCTGGTCGCGGGTGACCTGCCGGACCGTGAGGGCCTCCATGGCCACCTTGGCCTGCAGTTCGACGGGCAGGGCGGTGAGCACCTGCCGGGCGTACTCGGGGCGCAGGTAGCTGAGCACGGTCGCGATCAGCCAGGGCTCCTCGCGGCGCAGCAAAAACAGGTTGGCCAGCCGCTTGAGGTTGGTCTCGTTGATGTAGGAGAAAGGCTCGAACTTCTTCATACTCTCATCCTCCAGCTCCGGAGGAGGTTCCGGGGGCTTCTGCCCGATCATGATGTCGAGTTTCCCCTCCTCCGGGCCGCCGCCCCCGCCGCCCCCGCCCTCGCCCTCTTCCTCCGGGGGCTCGATGTTGGACTCCACGTTGATCTCCGCAGCGGGCTTCTGGACGATGGCATCCACGTAGCGGCGCAGGAAGCGCGCGAAAGGGAAGAACAGGAAGAGGAGCAGGAGCAGGAGCAGGGCCGCGTAGAGCAGCGGCAGGTACACCTTGGGCTCCTTGATGTCCTCCGTCCAGTCCTTGTTCGTCACCGAGGACTGGTTGTACTTGATGGGCGTGAAGATGACGTCATCGAGCTTGAGCTTGGACGTCCCGCCGGCGTCCTTGTACTTGGCCATGGCGTCCACGATGAACCCGCGGATGTCCTTGAGCTTGTTCTTGTCCACCCGGCTGTCGTGGAAGATGGTCACCATGAACTTCTTGAAGACGAGGTCCTGGCCGTAGTACTCCTCCTGCTCCGACTTGGTCTGCTGGGCCGCCTGCCCCACGGCCGCCTCGGGCTTGGGCTTGTCGGTGACGTTCGAGATGTTGCGGGGCTTGGGCACCCCCGGGAGGGCGAACTCGCTGCCGAGGCCCTGCCCCTTCTCGCCCTTCTCCTTGTACTTGTCCGCGTAGCCCGTGCCCTCCTTGAGGCTCTCGCGGCGCTGGGCCTTCACCTCGATCTCGACGTCCGCGAAGACCGTCGCCTTCGACTGGCCCAGGATCGGGTCCAGGATGTCCTTCTGGACGCGCGACTCGGTGTCCTTGATGATGTTCTCGCGCCACTCGATGAGAGTCAGCTTGGGGGCCTCGAGCACCTCGATCCCGGGCGCCTGGAGGGTCGGGGCGCCGAGGACGAGCAGGGCGAGCAGCAGGGTCTTGGAATGCCTCATAGGCGCGGCAGCACTAAGTGTAAGGGTGCCGTGTTACATTCTCATGTCAGGCTCGCCGTGCTAGAGGCGCTTGAGGAACTCGGCGACCACCTTGTTGGTCGGGTCGATCTCCAGCACGCGCTTCCACACGGCCTTGGCCTTGCTCTTCTCCTCCATCATGAAGAAGGCCGAGCCCATGATCTCCAGGGCCGTGATGTTGTTCGGCTCCAGATCGAGGACGTCCTGGCAGCGGCGGATGGCGAGGTCGTACTTGCCGTCGTAGATGGCCTGGCGGGCGTCATAGAGCTTCTGGTCGACGAAAGTGAACTGCTCGGGGCCGTCCACGCGGCGGGTCATCTCGGAGACGCCGGACTCCTTCTCGACCATGTTCAGGAGGGCGAGCACCTTGTCGTCCTTGGAGTTCTTGTTGTAGGCGTAGCGCAGGGCGTTGACCGAGCTGCGCAGGTCGCGGCCGTCCACGTAGGTGATGACGCCCTTGCGGACGTAGGTCTGGAACTCCTCGCCGCCCAGGGCCTGCGGCACGAAGCCCACGACCATCTGCAGGCGCGCCAGCATCGCCTTGACCTGCTTGTTGTTCGGGGCGGCGTCGATGGCCTGGTTGAGGCGCAGCGTCGCGAGCTGGAAGTCGCCGTCCTTGAAGGCCTCGTAGCCCTGGTCGATGAGGAGCTTGACCTGGTCGGCGGAGCGGTCATCGCGCGAGCGGCCGAAGCGGTAGCCGGCCGAGATGCGCATGCTGCCGCCCAGATCGTGGATGCCCTGGGCGATGTCGAGCTGGAGGCGCTGGAAGCGGAACCCGACGCCGAAGTCGGTCTCCTGGATCTGGGGAGCCGCGAGGATGCCGAAGCGGAAGGCGAACCAGCGCGCGGCCCAGTACTCGCCGCCGAAGCGCCAGTTGAGCTCGGCCGCCTGGGACTTGGTGATGTCCAGGCCCAAGAGCAGGCGCTCCTTGAAGAGGCGCAGGCTGTTGCCGAGCTTCATGGTGACCGGGTACTTGTCGTCCGTGTCCCCGCTCGTCTTGCTGAACACGTTCTGCATGCCGATGGCGAGGCGGTAGTAGGGCCCCATGATGCGCATCGCCGCGGCGTCCAGGGTGAGCGTGCTGTCCGACGAGTTGGCGAGCGAGCGGGTGACCTGCTTGAGGGTCACGCCGAAGGCGGTGGTCTCGGTCGCCTCCTTGCCCCAGGAGAGGCCGATGGCCCTCTGCTGGTCGGCGAAGGTCTCGCCCGTCGCCGTCACGCTCGTCGGCTCGTTGGTGGCCGGGTCGAAGATCGCGTCCACCTTCTCGAAGCCGGTCGAGGCGAGCTGGGTGATGCCCAGAGCGAACGTGCCCTTGGTGGCCGTGGGGTGGGCGTACCCCAAGTAGGTGAGGGTCGTCTGCTCCCAGAGCGTGGCCGACATCATCGTGAGCTCTTTGCGCTGCAGGTAGGCGAGCCCCGCCGGATTCCAGTAGGCCGCGGTGGCGTCGTCCGCGATGGAGTAGAAGGCCCCGCCCATCCCCAGGGCGCGGGCGCCCACGCCGTACTGCAGGAACTGGCCGGGCTGGCCGCCGGACTCGGCCTGGGCCGGGGCGGCGAAAGCCGAAACGAAAAGCCCGAGAGCGACGGCCTTAGCCGCCCTCATGGGCTTAAATGCGGTCCACGTCGTTTCAGCCTTCATGTTCGGTAGCCTGACGTCCCCGCGGACGGGGATCCTGGCTTTGCGCCCCCGGCTTGCACCGGGTTTGCCGTTATCGCCCAACGTACGGGACAGTCGCAGCGCGCGCTCATCATGCCCCAGGCTGGCGCGCCGCCCCCGGCGTCGGGAATCCGTCTATTCAGAGTATAGCAGAGGTCACTTGACTTGTCAAGGGGGGCCGCCGGCCGTCAGTGGATGACGCCGATCTTGCGGATGACCGTCTCGGTGCCGAGGCTGGAGCCGACCTTGATCCGGGCGATGTACCCGCCCTTCGAGACGAGGCGTCCCATCCCGTTCTTGCCGTCCCAATCGACGAAGTTCGGGCCGAGCCTCCCCCCCATCTCCCCGGGGTTGAACTTGAAGGTGCGCACCACGTAGCCGAGCAGGTCGTAGATCGTGATCGTCACGTCGGAGTCGGCCCCGAGGTTGTAGACGATGACGGTCTTCCCCTGCGGCCCGCCCTTGCGCGTGTCGAAGGGGTTCGGATAGTTCGAGACCTTGCTGATGACGCTCTTGATCTGGCTGGTGGCGACCGTGGCGCTCACCTGCGACCACGCCGACGCGCGGCCCGCCCCGTTGATGGCGCGCACCCGGTATTGCAGGAAGAGGCCCGAGTCGCGGGGAGCCTCGGCGGAATTGATCCCCTTGGGGTCGCCGATCCGGTAGTCGGTCACGGCCTGCAGGGCGGCGCCCGCCGGGATCTGCTTGGCGGGGATGATGCCGATCGTCCGCCAGACCGGGTCCACGCCGATCTCGCCGGTGGCTCCCGATGCCACGAACTTCGACTTCCGCTCCTGGAGCTCGTACATCGCGACTCCGGACTCGGCGTCGGACGCTTCCGTCCAAGCGATGGAGAACACCCCGCCCGTGGGAGCGCCCATCTGGAGATTGGCCGGAGCCGATGGCGCGGTCCCGTCCACCCGCATCAGGAGGATGGCCGTGCCCGTGCTGGAAGGCTGGGCGCTCAGGTCCTTATTAAGGACGTCCTTGTAGCCGCGCACCGACACGACCACGACCTCCTCCGCCTTGCTGACGAACTCGTTGAGGAAGTGCGCCTGCTTGTTCGAGCCCTTGCAGCCGCGCCCGTTCCCCGCGGAGGGACAGCCGTCGTTGGCCACCGAGACCGTCCTGAACTGGGTGTTGCTGACCGGCTCGACGTGCATGAACTCGGCGCCGACCGCGACCAGACCCTCGTAGCGGGTCTCGCCGCCCAGGCGGGTGTCCGCCACCGTCAGAAGAGTCTCATCGGCCCCCATGTTCGCGGTCAGGTTGGTCGATTGGCTGCGGGCCGGCAGCCGCAGGCCCTTGAGCGTGTGGCCGCCCGAGCTGTCCGCCTCGTCCCATCCGTCGGTGAGGGTGGTGTTGCTGACGAAATCGACGCCCGCGGCGACCTGCCAGCCGCGCAGGCCTTCCGTGGAGGTGGGGTTGTCCCAGGAGACCCTGAAGGTCCCGTCGGCCACCCAGGACTGCTTGGCCGCCCGGGAGACCTTGGTGTTGCCGCTCTTGTCCTTGATGTAGATGGTGATCGCGCCCTCCCCGGCCAGCACGATCTCGTCCGGGATGTTGTCGTTGTTGATGTCCACGTCCAGCGTCTTGTTGCCGTCGAGGTCGAGCGAGGGCTTGTCGATGCCGATCAGGCTGATGAACGTCCGCTTCCCGGTGTTCATGAAATCGAAGTTGTCGGGGAGCCCGTCGCCCGTGACGTCGATGAGGGGCTCCTCGGAGAAGACTTCGGCGGTCGCCTGAGTCTTCTTCCCAAGGCCCTGCTGCCAGATCCAGTAGGAGGGGTCGATCACCCACTCGTTGTCGACCCGGTTCGCGAAGGCCGGATAGCCCACGGCGCGCCTGTCCGCGTAGGTCGACGGGGTGATGATGATCGCCCTGTTCACGTTGACCGTGAGCATGGGGATGTCCGTCCGGACGATCTTCACCAGGCCCTGCAGGCTCGTGTCCATCGGGAACCTGTCGGCGGTGTCCTCCTCCATCTCCACGCTCAGCTGGCTCCCGTCCGGGCCGAGGATGTCCGCGAAGCTCTCGAGCGAGAGGCCGAACTCGTCGTTCTCGGTCGGCCGCTCGTAGCGGACGAAGGAGCCCGCGAGGAGCGTCCCCTCGGCCCCCGTTCGGCTGAAGACCTGCACGGCGGGGTAGGTCGAGCTGCCGATGACGGAGCTCGTGATGGTCTGGAACATGAACTTCTCGATCGGGTAGGACGCGGCGCAGACCGCCGGCGCGTCCGCGGTCGAACGGTAGATCACGGCGCTGATCTGGGAGTAGCAGGCGGTGGAGATCGCGGGCGCCGTCGTGACGTAGAGGGCCCCGCCCACGGAGGAGAAATCCGCGCTCGAGCTCAAGACCAGCAGGGGCAGCGCCGTGGTCGAGGAGACGTCCGTCGCCAGGCTGGTCGTGATGTCCGCCGCGTCGACCGAGGAGATGTCGACGGAGACGAAGAGGGTGACCGTCTGCGTGGACACGGTGAGGTAGGGGACCAGCGTCCCCTGCTCCCTGGTGCGCAGGCTGATGAGGGCTTCGCCGTCCCTGAAATCAGCCGAGCCCGCGGGGAAGGCGCTGTAGGTCGCCGAGCCGACGACCAAGTCGGTGTCCGGCGTGAAGATGGCGTCGCCGCTGTCGCGCCAGACCGTCACCGTGCGGAGGTCGCCCTTCCCGATGCCGCGCGCGGCTCCCGCCCAGGTGCCTTTCTGCTTGAGCTTGAGCGAGCCGACGCGCGTGAAGTTCGCGCTCACGTTCGCGCGCAGTTCGAGCATCTGCACGCTCTTCTGGCCGACGATCGCGGTCTTGGGCGCGAGGACGAGAGGAGCGATGGTCAAAGCGACCGGCCGGATGAAGACCTTGGTCCCCCGGAAGGGGAACTTGTCGGACCGCGTCCCGCTGGGCAGGGTCTTGGTCACCTCGAGGTTCACCAGCGACGCGGGGACGCCGTCGGCCTGGTTGATGCCGAGCCAGGTGTTCTCTTCGATGTCCACCGAGACCTCGTCGTTCTTGATGGCGGTGGGCGCCACGTCGTAGGTCAGGAAATAGACGCCGGCGGTCGGGGAGATCGTCTGGGGGACGGCCAGGTCGATGCGGTGCTGGCGCTCCTGCTCCTCGTTCTGGTCGAAGAGGTCCACCTTGCGCACCAGCGTGCCCGAGGAGGCGCCGAACGCCTCGAAGCGGATGACCGGGGTGTTCGAATTGTCGAGCCTGCCGGCGCGGGCGCTCACGAGCAGGGTGGGATAGGTCGCCGTGGACGTCGCGGACGTGTACTTGCGCTGCCCATACCCGCCGAGCTTCATCAGCTCCGCCCCGCCGACCAGGATGTCGCCCAGCCCGTCGGGCGGGAATCCCTGGGTGGAGGGCACGACCAGCTCGAAGGGCGGGGCCGTGGCGGTGTAGACCTCGGGCGGCGTGTCCAGCGTCCCGGGGCTCAAAACGGCGAGCACGCGCGTCTCCGTCTCGGAGACGTTGAGGTCGGTGTCGTCGAGCAGGTCGTTCTGGTTGAGGTCCTTGAAGATGCGCACGTAGGTGACGTTCGAGTTGCGGCCGAAGAGGCGCCCCTCTTCCTGGCTGCCGCCGCCCCGGCTCACGCGCAGGCTCTCCCAGCGCGCCGTGCTGACGTCGGTCTTCAGGTTGAAGCGCAGGAGCGGCACCTTCGTCTGCGCCTGGCTGACCTGCTGGACGTTCTGCAGGCCGATCCAGTCGTAGATGCCCATGGTCACGACCGAGGTCGACTTCTCGATCACGATCGGGGGGTCGACCACGTAGGGCTTCGGAGCGATCGTGGCCGTGTTCGGGAGCTCCACCTCGATGTACCCCGTGGTGGCCACGCGCAAGCCCTGCCTGGCCCCGACCGCCGCGAACTGCTGGAGGTCGTAGGAGACGAAGAAGTACTGCGGGGTCGTGCTGACGACGATCGGCGGGTTGAACTCGATGGTCACCGTGCCCGTCGAGAACTTGGCGCCGCCGGGGGACACCATGTGGATGTAGTTGCCCAGGCTGTTCGTGGCGCGGTCGACCTCGGTGAACTCCTCGTCTCCGTCCGCGTCCCTCCAGATGCGCACGGCCGTGATGTCGGTGTCCAGCGAGGTGCTGGGATCGCGGTCCAGGCGGATCTTCTTCCAGCGCACCGTGTTCGTGGTGGTCCGTGCCTTGAGGCGGGACACGGAGACGAACTGGGCGTTCTGGATGGTCCTCACGCCCTTGCCCACGATGTCGAAGAACTCGAACTCCAGCGTGTTCTGCGCCGGCACGATGGGGAAGCCGGGGGTGGCGGGCGCGTTCAAGAGCACCGTCTTATGGTTGGCTTCGGCGGGGCCCAGCGTGAAGTTCGCGGCCGCCGGGGCGTAGGTCCCGACGACCTCGTTGCGCCGGCCGGTGAGCGACTCGTGCGAGAACAGGGTGGCCTGGGCGAGGTCGATGGCGAGATAGTAGGTGATCGTGGAGGTCGGCACCAGGGTGTAGTCCGCGTCCGGCTGGGTGTCGCGGATGTCGAGGTCGACCACCTTGTCGTTGGGTCGGGCCACGGCGACCAGGTCCAGCCGCTCCTGGCCCGTGCTCAGCACCCTCTTCTTATAGAGCTTGACCGCGTCCAGGTCGCTGTACTGGCTGTTCAAGCCGGTGCCCGGGGTCTGGAAGATGGTGCGCAGGTCGCTCCAGCGCACCTGGAAGCCGCTGGAGTAGGCGTCCAGCTTCATCGCCACGAAATCGGTCTGGCCCTGCTGGATGCGCGGGGCCAAGTAGGTGCCCGGGAGATGCCCCGTGGCCTTGGTGTCGAGCAGGCCTCGGTGGACGCTCAGTAGGGCGGGGTAGCGGCTGCCCGAGCCGGAGGGCAGTTCGACCGAGCCCAGGTCCTCGTAGCTGATGATCTCGCTGCTGTAGGCGACCATGTAGGCGCCCGGGCCGCCCGCGGGGAGCCCCACCGTGGAGCTGATCAGCCAGTAGGGGTCCACGCCGCCGTAGGCGGAGCCGTCGGAATCGGCGGGCTGGGACCATCGGAAGGCGGCGCCCTCGGAGAGGCCGAGGGTCGGCACGCCGTCGACCCGGTTGCGGAGGGCCCCCGACTCGCACACCTGCTCGATCCTCTGATAGGCGACCCGGAGCTCGCCGACCCAGGCGACGCCCGGGACCTCCGACACGTAGACGGGGTTGCCGCCGCTGCAGGCCAGCGGAGCGGCCGTGCTCAAGGACAGGCCGGCCAGCGAGGAGACGAACCATTGGTTGGCGGCCGGGAAGCTCTCGATGAGCGACGGCAGGGCGGGCAGGGCCGGCGCCTCGTAGAACTTCCAGTCCAAGGCCGTGCCGAACATGGGGGTGAGCCGCACGTAGAGGGTGCGCTGGGAGGGGATGATCTCGCGCACCCTGCTTCCGAAAGGCATCACGGAGGCCGTGTCGTAGTAGTTCGGATGCGAGAAGGCGTTCTCCGTGGCGTCGTCGTCGTTGAGGAGGCCCTTGGGGAAGGAGTCCGCGTGCAGGGACGCGCCGAGGGTGCGGGGGTCCTGGGTGACCGGGTCGTTGGTCACCGCCTCGGCCGACATGAGGTAGGCGACGATGTAGCGCTGGGAGACGCTCCGGGTGGCGAGGGTCTTGATGCGCTGGGGCGTGAAGAGCGTGACGCGGGAGGACTGCGGGCTCCCCGAGTTGCCGAACGTCCCCGTCCCGATGAGGAGGTCCTCCCCCGCCCCCTGCTCCAGCTTGTTGTTGTCGTTGACGTCGAGCCAGATCGAGACCTGGTCGACGTCGGCCTTGTTGCTGCCCGCGAGCATCGAGGTGCCCGTGGCGTAGAGGGTGACGAAGCGCCAGTAGGTGTCGGCCACGTTGGTGTTGAGGGTGAAGGACATGACCGCGCCCGTGGTCTTCTGCTGCAGGTAGGCCCCCATGGCGGAATCGTCGTAGGTGTTCGACGAGACGACCGTGACCTTGTCGGCGAACTCCGCCACGTTGGGGATCAGGGAGCGGGTCTTGCCCGTGGGCGGGAGGCCGATGTTCACGGTGTCCATCCGCTTGGGCGGCTGGATGATGAAATAGAACGTGTTCGGGATGATGAGGCCGAGGTTCGACTGGTCGCCGACCGTGGCCAGCGGGTTGATGTCGTAGGCGACGAAGAAGTTCCGGTCGCCCTCGGTGAGGGACTGCCCGCCGCCCATGCCGATGATGGGGATGCGGGCCGGGCCGGAGATGGCGGTGGTGGAGGAGAAGGAGAGCTGGGTGGTGCCCTCCATCGCGCGGGTGCAGTTGCGCCAGACGTTCGCGTCCATGTCGACATCGGCGCAGTGCATGACCTCCTTCAGGTCCTCGTCGGTCTGCTCGTCGTTGAAGACCAGCCTCTGCGGGACCGCCGGGAAGGGGTCGTCGCTCGGCAGGAAGTCGGCGATGTTGGTGACGTAGACGTTGATGGGCGAGGGCGTCGTCGAGCTGATGGCCACGCCGGTCACCGGACACTGGGCGTCGCTGGGGGCGCACTTCAGGCGCCCGACCGGGAACTTGTGGACGATCCCGGTCTTGGGCGAGACGATCTGGTCGGTGGTGTTGCCGAAGAGGTCGGCCTTCGCGTCGAGCAGGCCGTTGCCGTCCGCGTCCGACCACACCCGGATCTCGTCGACGTCCGAGGCCTTGTTGAGGAGCTTGATGGCCCCGCCCAGGGAGCGCGAGTGCACCCAGCGGTCGAGCTTGATCCCCGACCAGATGGCCGAACCGGTCGCCTTGAGGGTCAGCTTGGAGACGGGGGCGTCCTTGTCGTTCTGGGTCACCGAGGTCGCGACCGAGTTCTTGCGGCCCTCCCCCTCCGTGTCGACCGCCTCCACGTAGGCCAGGTCCGGCGTGGCCCGGACGGTGACGTTCGCGGACAGCAGGGGCATGAAGGACTGCACGACGCCGTTGCCCGCCAGGGGGATGACCTCGGAGGGGCCGTTGATCTGCGCGCCGTGGGAGCGGTCGCGCATCGCGTCGGAGGCGTAGTCGAAGACCACGAAGTAGGTGATGGTCGACTCCGAGACCGTGCGCTGGATCTCGTTGAGCTTCACCGCGGCCTGGTAGCTCGGCTCGGAGCTGAGGGTCGGGTTGAGGATGCAGAGGTTGAGCTCGACCGAGCGCAGGGAGAAGATCGAGTAGTCCGTGGGCTTGGCCTCGGGCGGGTCGTTGGCGCAGAGGCTGCCCAGCTCCCGGCGCCAGGCGTTGGGCGTGACCTCGGTGTCGATGAAGGCCTCGAAGAGGCCGTTGCCCTTGCTGGGGTCGCCGTCCGCGCCCGAGTCCACGAACAGGCGGATGTTCTTGATGTCCTCGTCGCGCCCGGTGCCCAGGTGCGTGACGCGGACGCGGTCGATGACGCCGGTGTACTGGTCGGTCCACAGCCTCAGCTTCATCACGCCCACGGCGGAGGCCCCCTGGTTGACGAAGCTGAAGCTCGAGAGGGTCTGCTTGACGCTCTCGTCGATGACCGTCGAGTCCCACCAGGGGAGGGTGCTCGAGCGGACGGCCCATTCGCCGGGGTCGCTCACCGAGGCCGCGGTCACCGTGTCCCTCGCCAGGGTCCAGGTGACGGTGTCCTTGACCGCGGCCCAGGCGGCGGTGTCCGTCTGCAGGGCCCACCACGGGGAGATGTCGTTGGCGCGCACGTTGATGCGGGCAGCCTCGCGCTCGACCGGCGAGGTCGCCGTCTTGACGGCGAAGTTGTTGCTCGCGATGCCCACCTGGCTGGCCGGGGCCGGGGTGAAGCGGACGTAGAAGGGCGAGGGGATCTCGAAGCCGAGGCTCGAGGGCAGCTCATCCTCGGCGTAGCCCGAGGGCGCCAGGCGGATGGTGAGGAAGAAGTTCTTGGCCGTGGTCGTCAGCTTGGTGTAGGTGGAATTGACGACCTGCAGCTCGGTCTGGCCGTGCGTGGAGTCGCCGAAGAAGTAGAACTGCCCGTCCAGGACGGCGGTCGCGATGAACACGTCGTAGTCGGTGCTGAACTGGCCGTTGCCGTCGGCGTCCACGTAGAGGGCGACCTCCGAGATGTGGGAGGGCTGCAGCTGGCCGATGCGCCGGACCTGCAGGCCGGAGAACTCGGCGGAGAGGTGGCTCGCCGTGGGCGGGGAGACGGACATGGAGAGGCGCAGCATCTCGACCGGGTTGGGCGAGGAGGGGGTGGAGCCGTCGCCCTGGCGGATGACCGGGCGGTTCTGCCCGACGTTCTTCTTCGAGTCCAGGACCGTCCCATCCGGGTTCTTCTCCGGGGCCATGTCCGTGGGGAAGACGACGACGCCCGCCGTGAACACGTTGTCGTCGGAGAGTTCGTCGGGCGTGTACAGGAAGTCGTTGAAGGAGCGGCCCAGGTCGTGGGTCTTGCCCCAGAGGGTCGTGTCGGCCTGCGCCGTCGCGTAGATCGTGAGCTGCTCGACGATGAAGTCCTGGATCTGCAGGCCGGTGAACACGCCCGGCGTCGGGTCGCTCTCGCCCAGGAAAAGGTGCGAGTTCGGCGTGGTCGTGCTGAGGGTGAGGTCCTGCAGGATGACGTTGAGGGTGGAGCCCGAGGTGCCGAAGAGGACGAGCCCCGAGAAGTACTGCCGGTTGATCGAGTGCCCGGAGGCGACGTTCCCGAACTTGTCGCGCAAGGTGACGCCGAGCATCCTCCCGCCGATGGACCGGGCCAGGACGCCGGGGTCTCCGACGTGCAGGGGGGTGAGCTGGGTGTAGGGGTGGTAGATCGTGATGTAGTCGGCCCGGCTGGGCGTGACGTACTGCGGCTGGGTGATGACGGGCATCGCGAAGCCGTCCTGGCGGAACACCGAGGCCTGGAGGGTCGTGGTTCCGACCTTGGTGTCCCAGATGAAGAAGCGGGCGCGCGTGGAGCCGATGTCGAAGGTGATGGGCAGCGGGGAGTCGGCGGGGCCGATCTTGCGCCAGTCGCTCCCGTCCTTGATCTCCTTGGTGGACACCTGTCCGCCGCGGGTCGTGGCCGAGTTCTGCGACTTCACCATGAGGGTATGGAAGGCCCAGGTGGACTTGGTGACGTTGCCGAACTGGTCGTAGAGCTCGACGTCGATGGGCGTCTCGACGGGCAGCTGGGTGGTCGTGCTCAGCTGGACCGTCGTGCCGGCGATCAGGTAGCGGTTCGGCGTCGTGAAGCCCGCGGAGACCGGCGGCCCGGGGGTCACGGTGTAGGTGCCGGAGGCGACCGTCCACATGCGGTTCTTGACCGTGTCGACCGTGACCGTCCAGGGCGTCTGCGTGCTCGCGGAGACCTTGGTGTCGATCAAGTAGAAGCCCGTCGCCGAGAAGCCGATGGGGACGCGGGCGATGCCCGTGGAGGCGACGAAGGCGCCGGGGTCGGGGCTCGAGAACTGCGTCTTGCCCAGCGAATCCGAGCGGATGTAGAACTCGATGACGTCGAGCCCGGTGTCCTGCTGGCCGTCCTTGACCGGGGAGGGGTTGCCGAAGCGGTCCTGGACCTGGAAGACGACGGCCCCGCAGGTCGCGCCGGCGAGCAATTCGCCCTTGATGCCGGTGCCCATGTCCCCCACCGGCGGCACCGCGATGCGGCTGATGACGTCGGGCTGGATGTTCACGAACTGGGCCGAGGAGAGCAGGACCTCGGCCGGGTCGTAGACCCCCACCACCGGCCGGCTCGACTCGGAGGGCGGGTAGGAGGAGGAGGCCATGGTGTCCAGGTAGTAGAAGGTCGCCTCGAACTGGAGCGCCGGGATGGTCACCGACGTGACCGGCACCTCGAAGAGGGGCGGGTTGTTGGGGGCGATCTCGCTGGAGGCCGAGAAGGAGAAGGCGTCGTCGACGGTGGAGGCCCGGCGCGCGACCGTCGTCAGATGGATGTCCATCGGGGCGGCCAGGACGGTCGGGTTGTTGAAGCGGTCCTGCACCTGGACCTGGAAGGAGCGCAGCATGGAGCCGCCCACGTCGTGGACCCGGCCCGCGACCTGACGGTTGACCGGGTTGCCCATGCCGAGGGTCTTGGCCGTGAGCGGGTCGAGGCGCATCAGATAGGTCGCCGAGGAGACGTCCACGGCCGTGGGGGCGATGTTCAGCGTCCAGCGCCCCGGCCGCCCGCCGTTGCCCAGGTTCTGCTCGGGGTCGATGCCGGCGTAGGAGGACATCTTGTCGCGGTAGCGGAAGCGGGCCTCCTTGATCCCGTGCACGATGGAGATCGAGTTGATGTAGTTGTAGGGCGAGTTGGGCTCGACGAAGCCGTAGTCCCCGTTGCGCGTGTTCGGGATGCCGGGGCTGAAGCCGGCGCGGGTGCGCACGTCCACCTCGCCCGCGGGCAGGTTCAGCAGGATGTCCGTCTGGCCGTAGTCGGTGGGGTTGTCGAAGTCGTCGCGGCGCTCGACCGTGAACTCGCCGCCGCCCTCGGCGTCGCCCGTGACCGGGGCGAAGGGGGTCACGCCGGTGAGCACCAGGTGCTTGACCTCGCCGCCCACGGTCAGCAGGGTGCCCGACAGGTTGCGCTGGTCGGAGATGAAGGGGGCGAGGTCGGCGGGAGCCGCCATCGTCCCGATCCAGACGCGGGCGTAGTTCCCCGCGACGGGGGAGACGTAATAGCCCCAGTGGGGGTTCGTATTGTCGGCGTCGCCGTTGTTGCCGACGCGGCCCTTGCTGTCCGAGTAGGTGTAGGTGGACTCGACGGTCACCCAGCCCGCGCCTTCGTTGTAGGCCAGCGAGCCGGAGGAGCCGCTGAAGCCGACCACCTGGATATAGACCGGGGCGCTGGAGACCAGGGGGTTGTTGTAGACGTCGGCCAGCTGGCCGGTGAACTCCTGCATGCCCGGCGCGAGCTTGGAGCCCGCGCGGACGTTGATGACCTGGTTGGTCGGGCCGGGGCTGACGGCCACGGCGCCGGCCAGCCCGGGGCTCACGTCGATGTAAGGCCGCACCGAGAATCCGGGCACCTCGGTGTGGATGGTCGGGTTGTCCTGCTGGGTCGCCTTGATCCAGCGGGAGCCGGCCTTCTTGAGGATGAGGCCGTTCTCGTTGGTGTAGCTCTTGTAGCCGGAGTCGGTGTGCCCGAACGCCCCGGCGAGCGGCGAGAAGGAGGGCGTCTGGGGCGCCTGGAAGGGCTCGCCCGAGAGCACCACCGTGCTGAGATAGATGTTCGGCCCGGTCGAGCAGAGGTTGCTGAAGAGGTCGTGCGCCGAGATGGAGAAGTGGATGAGCGCGCCCGCCGTCGCGGAGGAGGGCACGTCGTGGAAGTGCAGGTGGTGGGCCGGCCCGGGGTGGACGTCGAGGGCCGCCGAGGCCGCCGAGGAGACGCTCAACAGCGAGGCCGGCGTGCTCGAGGCGACCACGCTGTAGGTGGACATGGCGGTCACCGGCATGATCGGGAAGGTCCAGTTGCCGAGTTGGAGCAGGGCCGGCGAAGGCGGCACGGCCCGGGAATCGGCGGGCAGGGTCAAGACCACCTCCGGCATGAGGGCCGGCGGGTTCGTGTCCCAGTTGACGCTGGTCGAGGAGATCTCGGTCGCCACGTTGAAGAAGGCGTCGACCAGGTTGACGGTGGCCTGGAAGGCGGTCTGCGGCACGGTCATCGCGAAGGCCGTCGGGGCCCCCGTCTTCCCCGCGGTGTCCCCGGCGGCAAGGTTCTGGCAGTAGGGCGAGACGGTGCACTTGCCGGGCGCGCCCTTCTCGCCGGGCAGGAGGACCTGCAGAGCGACCCCGGTCGAGGCGAACACCTTGAACCTGGGCGTCCTGGCCGCCGGGGATTCGGCGCGGCACTCCACGGAAAGCTCGCCGATCTGGCAGACGTGGTCGACGAGCTGGTCGCGCGGATAGACGGCGATCGAGGCCGCCGTGCTCTTGGTCACGAGGGTCACCGCGTTCGGGGGGACGTCCAGCTTGAGCGACCCGCTGGCCAGCGGCGCGGTCGGAGGCTCCACGTCGTAGGTGTCGGAGGTGACGAGGTAGACGTTCGGGCCGTTGGGCACCTGGATCGCGATGTTGTTGTAGCGGTCCACCAGGTTGACGGTGATCCGGATGGGGACTCCCGCGGTCTGCGTGGAGATGCTCCCCACCTTCCCTCCGTCGGGATAGACCCCCAGGCCGCCCATGTTGGTCTCGCCCGGCAGCAGCAGCTGCAGGCCGTAGGGGTCGTTCGCGTTGACCGTGAAGGTGGAGGAGTAGGGCGAGTCCTGCAGGCCCGAGGCCCCGTAGTCCTCGGCGATGAGCTGATGCCAGGTCGCGGCGGCCACCAGCGTGGCCGCCAGGGCCGTCTCATCCGTCTTGCCGGTGCTCGTGTTGATGGGGGCGGTCGGGCAGGCGATGGTGAAGGGGAAGCCGGCGGGCTCCTTGAGCCGGATGTCGGCGGCGCGGCCCGGGACCAGGTTGTTGTAGCGGTCCACGATGGCCGCGCGCGGATAGAAGATGTCGCCGGCCATGAGGTCCGTGCGCGGGGCGCCCCGCTTGCCGTTGGCCGAGCCGGGGTCGAAGTCCTCGCCCGGCAGCACCAAGAGCAGGTTCTTCGGGAGGCCGGCCGTCACGTTGACGACGCTGCTCGTGTCGGTGGCGATGGAGTCCCCCCAGGGCGGTGGGGTGAAGAGCATCTCGGCGCGCACCTGGTTGGGCATGGCGCGCTTGAAGACGATGTCCACGAGCGCCATGCCGACCACCGTCAGGGTCGAGGGAAGGACCGTGGCGTACTCGTCGGTCGGCACGATGCGGACCTGCTGGCTCGCGCCCGAGGTGAGGTTCCAGAAGGAGTCCGTGATCTCGACGGTGATGGTCATCGTGGAGCCGGCCGGCTGGTCGGGCACGCTGCCTCCGCGCCCGCCGCCGAAGCCGGGGTTCGTGGAGCCGGGCACCGAGTACTCGTTGGGCACCCGGACGCGGAACCGGTAGGGGTTGCTCGGGATGAGCGTGAAGGTGCTGGAGGTGATGCCGGCCAGCAGCGGCGGCTCGCCGCTCGTGTCGATGACGCTCAGCGAGCGCACGCCGGACGTGCGCAAAGTCACGGTCGCCACGGCGATGCCGTTGACCATGGTCAGCGTCCAGGAACTCTGGGCGAAGCCGTCGTTGGAGGTCAGCTTGAGGCCATTGGCCTTCTGGACGGAGTCGGTATAGTTGAACCCCGGGTCCACCGCGAAGATCGTGACGTAGATGTTCTCGCCGGCGATCTGGGTGAGGGGGGCGGAGGAGACGCCGATGCCGTCCGCCCGCTCCTGGCCCGGCAGGACGATGACCAGCTTGGCCGGGGTGGAGGGGTGGACGAGGAAGCGGCTCGAGGAGCCGGCCTGGACCGTATCCCCGGTGGCCGTGGAGGCCGTGATGGTCCAGCCCATGCCCGCGACCGTGCTCTGCGTCACCAGGTAGGTATGGGTCGTGATGGTCTGGCCGTTGTTGGTCGTGAAGTTCCCGAAGCCGGCCAGCTTGTGGTTCGGGTCGTCCGAGGAGAGCCGGAAGGTGCTGTTGTAGCCGGGCAGGACGCGGTTGAAGAACTGGTCGACCAGGTTGACGGTGATGGTGAAGGTCGAGCCGGCATACTCGGGCGCCGCCTCGGCGGTCGTGCGGCCGAGGAGGTCCAGGTTGCCGGGGATGGCCGTCTCGGTCGGGACGAGCACCTGGAACTGGTAGGGCTGGTTCGGGTTGACCACGATGCCCGACACGCTGCAGGAGGACAGCGGCGAGCCGTCCGCCGTCGAGAAGCTGATCTGCCAGGGGCCTCCGATGGGATCGACGACCGTGTTGGAGCGGAAGGCGAGATGGATCGTCGTCCGGCCGCCCGTGACGGTCTGGTCCGGGATGGCGGGGACGTACGGGTCGCTCACGCTCACCTTGACGGTGGGCGAGAGCAGGGTCACCGGGTTGAACCAGGCGTCCGTCACCTGGAGGTCGATGGGGTAGTCATGGCCGGCGACCGTGGAGGCGGCCGCGCCCGTGAAGCCGGTGGGGTTCCCCTTGAGCAGGCTCATGCCCCGGGCCAGCGCGATGAGCTTGGCCGGCGCGTTGGGGATCACGGAGATGGCGGTGGAGGTCGAGGACAGGATGTCCGGGTTGTCGGCGGTGACCCAGACCTTGGAGCCGGCTCCGCCGGAGGCCGAGGCCAGCGTCACGCTGAAGGCGGATTCCCCGTCGGCGTCGAGCAGGGCCGGCGAGGGCAGGACGGCGTTGGGGTCGTCGGAGTGGAAGGTCAAGGTCAGCGGCGAGCCCGAGGGGAGCGGGTAGAAGTTCCAGTTCGTGAGGCGGACGGTGAGGTTGAAGGGGACGCCCGCCGTGAACTCCTGCGGGTCCGGCGCGATGAGGTCGCCGTCCGGCTGGCCCTGGCGCCCCTCGGTGCCGAGGTCGCCCGGCTTGGGCGTCTCGCCCTGCACCAGCACGGAGAGCCGGGCTCCCACGACGGTGAAGACGTTGGAGGTGCTCGAGTAGACCCCGGGCGTGGTGGCCGACACCGTGTGCCCTCCGATGCGGACCGGGGTGTAGGTGAAGGTCGTCACCCCGTGCACGAGGGCCAGCGTCGGGGTCGGGAGGGTGGCGAGCGTGTCCGAGGCCGTCATCGTCACGTCGGAGGAGACGTCGACCGTGTTCCAGTACGGGTCGACCCCGCGGACGGTGAAGGTGAAGGGCGCGCCGGCCGGCACCGTCGTCGAGGCCAGGATCGTCCGGCCTCCCGTGGAGCCCTGGTCGTAGGGCGACTTGCCGGGCTGGTAGACCTCCTCGGGCAGGAGGACCATCAGCTTGTCGAAGGGCTTGGGCGCGACGGCGATGCCCGAGACCGCCTGGGTGGTCAGGGCGTCGTACTCCCAGTCCACCGCGGAGACCTGGAAGCTGGTCGTCGCCGAGCGCGGGATGAGGTCCACGGACACGAGCTGTCCGGAGCCGAGGGCCGCGGGCGTGGGCAGGGTGGCGAAGGGATCGTTGGTCTCCAGCGCCACCTTGCGCCCGTCCGTGGTGCGGTTCCAGTAGTTGTCCGTGGCCCGGACGGTGTACTGGTAGTTGTTGCCGGCGGCGAAGGGCCCCGCGGATCCGGTCTTCCCGGTGAGCGAGCCTTCGCTGGCGGTCTCCCCCACCACGCCGGGCAGCAGGAGCTGCAGCTGGGACACCGGGCCGGGGAGCACCTGGATGTTGCTCGTGGTCGTGGTGATGTAGTTGGTGAAGTTCTCCTCCGTGTCCTCCACCCGGAGGGTCAAGGACGGGAGCGCGGGCACGCAGGCGGGACAGGTCCGGGTCACCGGGATGAACTGGAAGAGCTTGGTGCCCTTGTCGAGCTGCTGCTTGAACAAGGCGGGGATGAAGCCCCGGGCGAGCATGTTGGCGTCCGAGAAGAACGCCCGCACCATGGGCTTGAGCTTCATCTCGTCCGGATACCAGGAGCTCGTGGCGGAGATGATGTTGTACTGCTGGTCGGTGAGGTTCACCGTGGCGTAGTAGGTCACGCCGGCCTCCAGGGGGACGACCGAGCCGGAGGTGCCGCTGAGCGAGCCGGGCCTGGAGACCTGGTTGGGCAGCAGCAGCTGGAGGATCCACTGCTCGTGCTTGGGCACGACCACCGCGCGGGTGGAGGACTCGACGTAGCCCGCCGAGTCCGTGCGCGCGAAGAGCCAGGTGTTCGAGGACGCCACCTTGATGAAGAGGTCGTAGGTGGTCGAGCCCAGAACCAGGGTCTTGGTGGAGTCCAGGGCGGCGAACTCCGTGTTGGCTTCCATCCAGACCTGCGGGGTCTGCCCCTGGGTCGGCTCGAAGGGGTTGAAGTACTCATCGCAAGCGTACACCGTCGCCGTGAAGGTGGAGGCCGCCTGCTGGACGGCCGGGTCGTTGGCCTTTCCGACCGCGGAGCCGGGAACGAGGGTCTCGCCCGGCAGACGCAGAAGCAGGTTCTTGCTGGGGGAGGCCGTGTTGGCCTGCACGGGGAGCGTGGCCGTGTTCCAGGCCCCGACCGTGCCCGCCCCCGACACGCTCAGCGTCGTGTTCGGCGTGGCCCCCGGCACTTCCCAATTGCCGCGCTTCGACCGCATCGTCACGGAAACGTTCATGACCCCGCTGTTCCAGGTGTTGGAGACGATGGAGGCGGCGTAGGGATCGTTGTGGACGATGCGGATGTCGGGCGGAGCGCTCGAGCTCGTCACGTTGAAGCTCGTGTCCGTCACGTAGACGTAGGCCGAGAAGGTGACGCCCGCCGTGCTGATGGAGACCGCGCCCGAGCGGCCGCTCGAGGTGCCGGGGGCGAGGGTCTGTCCGGGGAGCGCGAGCACGAGCCGGTCGGGGACGTCGGGATTGACGACGATGTCGCCGATCGTGCCGTTGACCGCGGGCTTGCCGGACTGCTCGACCTTGATGGCGCGCGTGCCCGCCTTCCTAAGGATGAGGCCGTTCGGGAACAAGTGGACGCCGTTGTCCTCCGGCTGGAAGGTGTAGTCGGCGGGGAGGCCGTTGTTGGGGCTCTCGGGCGCGCCGATGTCGGGCGAGGAGAAGATGACCTTGCCCGTGAAGTTGCTGGCGACCGCCGGCGGGACCCCGTCGTCGTAGGCGGTCACCGTCACGTCCTTCGCCGTCCCGGCCGTGTAGGGCCCCTGGGAGGTCTGCACCAGGAACGTGGCGGCGGGGGCCGCGACCTTGAAGTAGTAGCCGGAGCCGGTGAGGTTGGTCGGGGTCACGAGGTTGCCGGCGCGGTCGCGGGCGCGCACCCGGACGAAATAGGCGCTGCCGCGGGGCCATTTCTCATCGCCGCCGAGCTTCGTGTAGGTCCAGCCGTGGGTGGCCGGGTTGTAGGTGGAAGCGGGCACCCAGCGGCAGTTGGCGGGGACGCCCGGCGCGGTGCAGATGGCGCCCGCATCGCCGATGTTCGGGTTGTTGAGCACCCAGGCGCTCCCGTCCCAGTAGTAGTCCTCGGGCTTCGGGCTCGTGTTCGTGAACGAGAGGGTCTGGCGGATGGAGAGGAGCACGTCCGTCGCCGCGGCGATGGAGGACTGCGAGAGCCCTCCGACCGGGGGCGTGACGTCCTCGGCCTGGCCCGAGAGGATCACCGTATCCACCTCGGTGTTGCCGATGCCGCCGGGCGTCATGGCCGTGGCCTGCGGGAAGGTGTTGTCGATGAGGAAGCTCGTCAACGGCTTGGTCGCCTGGTCCTCATAGTTGTTGACGTTGTCGCGCGAGATGATCTTGATGCGGTAGGTGTGGCCGTCCGCGAAGGAGAACTCCGGGTTGGTGATGGAGTGGTACCACTTGCCGTCGGTCCAGCCCGAGTGGTCGGTGATGACGTAGGCGGGGAACGGCTCGCCGAGGATGGTGAAGGTCGAACCGTTGAACCACTGGTTGGTGATGGTGTCCAAGATGTTGATGCGCACGCCCCAGGTGGAGTTGTCGATATTGGGCGCGACCCCGGAAGGCGTGTCCGAGATGGGCCCCGAAAGCAGGCCGAGGAGCACGCCGTTGCCGGCGGCGGACTGGCTGGCATAGTAGCCCGCGGGGGCCGGCGTCGCCACCGAGACGACCGGCGGGAGGTTGTCGAAGACCAGCGCGTAGGTGCTCAGCGCGGACTCGAAGTTCTCGGCGACGTCCTTCGCGCGCGTGGTCACGGTGTAGGTGCTGCCGGTGACGAGGCCCGAGGTGTTGTTCGGGGGCGGGAAGTCCAGGTTCTGCACCCAGGTGTAGTCCGGAGCGGAGCCGTTCGGGACGACCTGCGCGAAGAAGCTGCAGTCGTTGGTGAAGGTGCCGGGGGTCTGCCAGTTCCAGCACTTGTTGTCGGCGGAGCGCTCGAGCTTGATGGAGATGGCGCTCACCCCGTTGCCGTCGGAGGCGGTGCCGTAGACCGCGGTCAGCGAGTTGACGACGTGCCCGTCGGCCACGCTCGAGGACTTGGACACGGGCCGGACGTCGTCGAAGGTGAAGGAGGCGGTCGAATAGGTCAGGACGTTGCCCGCGGAGTCGAAGGCCCGGGTGTTGACCTTGTAGCGGCCCGGGTTGCCCGGGAAGGAGGGGATGTCGGAGGCGCCCCAGCCCAGCGTCGGAGTGGGCGCGGAGTCGAGGGAGACCTGCCAGGAGTCGTCCTCGGTGTTGTCGGGATTGAAGCCCGGGTTGCTCTGCGCGGAATTGTGCCACCACTGCCCGCCGGCGCCGATCTCCTTGAAGAAGCGGTACTCGACCCGGGCGATGTTGTTGTTGTCGTCGGCCGTCCCGGCGATGGCGTTCAAGGCGTTGAGGTACTTGGTGGGCGTCGAGGCGACGTCCACGTCGTTGACCGGGGCGTTGACCGCGACGAGCGGGGCCTGCAGGTCGAACATGAAGGTGGCGCCGGCGAGCAGGCTCGTCTGCACGTTGCCGGCCACGTCCAGCGCGCGGGCCTTGAGCTCGTAGACTCGGCCGGTCTCGAATTTGCCCGCCCCGCTGACGGGCGGGAGGCCGGAGGCCAGGCAGAACTTGCCCGCGCCGCAGGCCCCTTCCCAGGAGGTCGGGCGCCAGGAGTTGTTGGGGTTGTAGGCGAACCAGCCCGTGCCGTCCCAGTACTGGTTGTTGGAGGTGTCGCGCAGGGAGATCTGCGAGGCTTGGACGCCCGAGCGCAGGGTGTTGGGGTCGGCCGCCGTCCCGGTCACGCTCGTGAGCTTGTTCAGGAAGAAGCCGACGGTGTTCGCGTTCGCCGGATGGCTCTGCCGCGTGGGCGCGGTGATGTCCGAGCTCGGCGGGCTGTCGTCGTAGGTGAAGGTGTTCGCGTTGCCTTCCACGGTGAGGCCGGCGTTGTTGGTGATGCGCACCCGGATCTCGTACTGCCGGTTGTCCTGGAAGCGGAAGGTGTCCGAGGAGAAGCTCCAGGTGAAGTTCACCGGGCCGCCGGAGAGGGGCTCCTGGGCCGTGAACCACTGCGGGGCCACGAAGGTGTAGGTGGAGCCGTCCCAGTAGGCCCCGCCGTACTCCCGGATGGCGAGGGAGGCGACCTTGACCCCGAAGATGTCCTCGGCCGTGCCGCTGATGGAAGCCACGCCCTTCTGGTAGGAGTTGTTGGCCGGGTAGAGGATGGTGATGGTGGCGAAGGAGGTCTCGTAGGCGAAGGAGCGCGAGGAGATCTCCGTCTGGACGTTGGCGGTGGGACGGGTGTCGTCGACCGAGTTGATCCGGATGCGGTAGATCTTGCCGGAGGCGAAGGCGGGGAGGCTGGTGATCGACCAGTTGTAGGCGTTGCCGCCGGTCGGGTTCAGGTTGTCCACCGGCCAGAAGCGCTCGGTGGAGAGGGTGAAGGTGCCGGCGACCTTGTCCCAGTACGCCCCGGCGACCGGCCAGGCCTCCTGCATGGACACCGTGACGCTCGAGATGCCCGAGATGCCGGCCCCGGGGTTCTGGTCGCCGGCCGTCCCGTTGATCTGGGCGAGCGCGCTGAGCACCGCCCCGCTGGAGGGGAAGACGACGCGGGCGTCGGGCGGCGCCTGGTCGAAGACGATGATGCGGTCGCGGCAGGGCGGGAAGGTGCACCAGTTGCCCTTCCAGCCTGTGAGCATGCCCTCCACCTTGCCGGCCGTGTTGGAGGACTGGGTCACGATGTGGTACTCCACGCCGGTGTCGAGCTTGCCCTGCGAGAGGTCGACGTACGTCCAGTTGTAGGGCTTCTCCGCGGACATGCCGACCACCTGGCGCCAGAAGGGGTTGGCCTGCGCGATGGAGAAGCTCGTCCCGTCGAACCACTTGTTGTCGGAGTGGCGCTGGATGCCGATATAGAAGCGGCTGGTGTCGATGGTGGAGGTGCTGTCGAAGGCCGTCCCGGCGATGTTGGTGAAGGCGGAGAGGGCGTAGGTGGCCGGGGTCACGACGTAGGACATCGGGAGCTTGGTCGTGAAGGTGAAGGTGCTGGCCGCGAAGAGGGATTCGTTGCCGGCCTTGTCGATGGCCCGGGCGTGGATCGAGTAGTTGACGTCGTCCGAGAAGAACTCGAAGCCCGGGTCGTTGTTCCAGGTGCCGCTCGACCAGTTGAGGGTCCCCGCGGCGCCGAACCAGGCCAGGTCGGGGTTGTTGATGCTGTAGCTCGGCGGGAAGGTGCCCTGCTGCCAGAAGGCCTCCGTGTCGTTGCGGCGGATGCGCAGCTCCACCCGGTGGAGGTCCACGGCGTCGTCCGCGTCGCCCAGGATGATGGGCAGGTTGCTCAAGGTCAGGTCGGCCTGGGCCGGCGGGTTGGTGAAGGCGACGTTCGGCCGCTCGTTGTCGAAGATGAACTGCGTGGTCGCGACCGGGGCGGTCACGTTGCCCGCGCGGTCGATGGCGCGGACCTCGACGCTGTAGCTGGTGCCCGAGTTGAAGGGGATCGTCGTCGTGGGCAGGCTGAAGGAGGTCCCCGTCGGAGGCGCGACCTCGGTGGTCGTCGAGGCCTTGATCCAGCCCTGCCCGTTGCCGTGGTTGGTGTCGCTGATGTCCCAGCCGTCGCCGTCCCACCAGGAGGCGATGAGCGTGCTGTTGTTCCGGATGGCGACCTCCACGTCCTTGATGCCGGAGCCCTTCCCCTGCCCGCCCAGGATGGAGTAGGGGTCGCGGGCGGTGCCGTTGACGGGCAGGTTCGTGCGGACGTGGGTCGCCGCCGGGGTCGTGATGAAGACCAGGGGCGTGGTGTTGTCCCAGGCGAAGTACTGGGAGACCGGCTCCGAGACGTTGCCCACCCGGTCGGTGGCCCGCGCGCTGACCGTCATCTCGCAGTTGTCGTCCCAGGCCGGCAGGCCCGCGCCGGCCCAGGTGTAGTTCCAATTGTCGGTGCCGCTGACGATCACCCAGGTGTCCGGATCGCTCACCCAGATGCCCGAGCCGCTCCAGTAGAAGGCCGAGCCGCCCGTCGTGCAGTTGTCGCCGCCCTTCTCGCGGACGATCTGGACCTCGACTTTCGAGGCCTTGGCCGTGGGGTAGCCGGGGGGAGCGGAGGGCAGGTCGGCGGCGATCCCCAAAATGTCGTTCAAGAGGTTGGCGGGGCCGTAGTAGTTCTTCGAGCTGGCGATCTTCGCCCCGTTGGGCGGGCGGGTCGCCGTGCCGGAGGGCGGGGTGTTGTCGATGAAGAAGGTCAAGGTCGAGCCGCTCACCTGCACGTTGCCGCTGCGGTCGGCGGCGAAGGCGTAGACCCGGTACTCGCGGTCGGTCATCCCCCCGTCCTCCCAGTCGGTGAGGTAGGCGGCGGAGGAGAAGCTCCACTCGGTGCTGTTCGAGCCGGGCTGGGCCACGACGGCGGGGACGTGGCTGTAGGCGTTCGCGGCGAAGGTGGTGCCGTTGAAGTAGTAGGTCGTATCGTTGGAGAGCTGGTAGTAGGAGAGGACCAGCGAGACCGAGGCGACCCCGTCGAAGTTGTCGGTCACGGTCCCGCTCGTCAAGCTCACCGTCTTATAGGCCCGCAGCGGCGCGGGCCCGGTCGCCTGCGCGGAGGGAGCCGTCTGGTCGAACACGAAGTTGGTAAGCGTGAAGGAGCTCGAGAAGTTCCGCGTCGGGGTGGCGTCGTCTTTGCCGCGCACCGAGACCGTGTACGACTTGCCGGGGATCCAGCGGTTGGCCAGGCCGCCGTTGGAGAACGTCCAGGTGGCCGAGGAGGGGCTCTGCGGGGTGAAGCTCAGCGGGGAGAACCAGAAGTCCTCGTCGTCGCCGGTGATGAAGGCGTTGACGTTGTCGAAGTAGTAGGTCGTGCCGCCCTCGATGTACTTGGCCTGCATCAGGACGCTCGAGTTCTCGTGCAGCCCCGCGCAGTTGGGCTGGTAGGGGTCCTTGATGAAGCCCGAGGGGTTCGCGCGGAGGTTGGTGTAGTAGCCGCCGTTGGGCGGATAGGTGAAGCCCACGACCGGGGTCTGGGTGTCCACGAAGAAGCTGAAGGAGGACAGGTTGACGTTGAAATACTGCTGGCTCTGCGCGTTGCCGGCCTTGTCCACGGCGCTCGAGACGATGGTGTAGAAGTGGTCGTTCGTGAACACCGGGAGGTTGGCAAGCGCCCAATCCGAGCCTGTGATGACGGCCTTGGTCGAGGGCCAGGGCGCGTTGAGCGGCTGCTGCCAGCCGGTGCCGTCCCAATAGGCCGGAGGATCGTTGATGTCCGTCGGCGTGCCGTGGTCCTTGATGAGGATGGAGACCCGGTCGAGCTCCCCCGGCCAGGGGTCGGCCACGGTGCCCGTGACGGCCACGACGGAGTAGGTCGTCCCGGCCACGAGCGAACCGATCGTCGCCGTGGGCACCGAGACGTCGTAGGTGAAGCTCTTGGCCGGCTTGGGGTCCTCGACGTTGGGGGTGACGCCGCCTTGGGCCTTGTCCCAAGCCTGCACCTGCACCTCGTAGGTCTTGCCGTCGATCCAGACCTGGTTCTGCGGCCAGGCCGTGTAGCTGAAGGTGGAGCCGACCGGATGGTAGTTCGCGCTCGAGGTGAACACGTTGGAGCCCGTCCAGCCCTTGGAGGGCTGGTCCCAGTACTGGCCGTTGTCGAGCCGCTTGATGCGCACGTAGATGCCCGAGGGGTCCTTGAGGCCCGAGGCCACCCAGCCCTTCACGGGGTCCACCACCGAGCCCGTGATGGTCGGGAAGGTGTTGACGAAGGAACTGTCCGCCGGGTAGACCACGGTGCTCGTCGGCGAGCTCTGGTCGATGTAGAAATCCAGGGATTTCGGCGTGAACTCCGAGTAGCCCGCGGAGTTGCGGCCCCGCGAGCTGAAGGTGTACGTCGTGTCGTTGATCCAGAACGGCAGGGCCTCGTCGCCCGGCGGGTAGAGCCAGCTGCGGGCTCCCGCGGAGCCCGTAGGATAGATGACGCGCGTCCCGGTGGCGGCGGCGCAGTCCCACCAGCCCTGCGCGTCGGTGCCGCCCCAGCACTGGTTCGTGTCGTAGCGCTTGATCTGCAGTTCGACCTTGGTCGTGTTGTCGTTGCAGGTCCCCTGCATGATCTTGAGCTCGTTGTAGTACACGTTGGCCGTGGGCTGGGTGATGGCCGTCTCGGCCGGCGGGGGCTGGTAGATCCGGCGCCGGTAGCCGGCCTTGCCGCTGGTCAGCGCCGGCAAGGACCAGTTGCCCGCGTAGTCCACCGCGCTCGAGATGAGGATGTAGTAGCAGTCGTTGCCCATGTTGGCGTCGAGCTGGGTGGAGACGAACTGCCACTCCCCCGTCTCCGGGTTGTAGGCGGTTGGCAGGAGGGTCTGGCCGCCCCAGGCCGACCCCGTCCAGTAGGCGCTCGCGTTGCAGCCCGCGCCGTTGGTCGGGTCGCTCTGGATGGTCAGGTAGACCCCCCGCACGTTCGAGGAGCTGTTCGTCGGGCCGTAGAGGTCCTTCGCCGTCCCGCTGATGAGGTTGAAGCTCGTGGTGATGCCGCCGTCGGGGTAGCCGGGCAGGGTGATGGAGGATTCCGGCCGCGAGCCGTCGAAGACCAGGGTCGCCTGCTGGGCCTGCGTCGCGGGGAAGGTGCCCCGGTTGCCCGCGTTGTCCTTGGCCAGCACGCGGATGACGTACTGGCGGCCGTCCGGCGTGGCGTCGGCGCGCACCCAGTTCGGCGGCAGGTTCGTCAAAACCCAGGAGGAGGCATAGACCGTTGCCGAAGACTCGATCACCCCGGCCTGCCAGCCGTCCCCGGCTGCGCTCTGTCCCCAATAGGCGAGGCCTCCGGGGATGGCGTGGGCCGGGGAGGCCAGGTCCGAGACGTCCTGGATCTGCACGTACACCACCGCGACGCTGCTGACGATGTTCCCGCCGACGTAGGTCTCCTGGTGCGGGCCCGAGGAGAGGGTGAAAAGGGTGGAGGAGATGAACACCGAGGCGGCCGTCGGGACGTTGAAGGCGGCCGTCGGGGTGGAACGGTCCAGCCGGAAGGACGTCGTGGTGACGGCCGACTCGACGTTGGCGAGCTTGTCGGTGGCGCGCAGGGCGATCTTGTACATGTAGCCGTCCGTGAACGCCCCCTCCGGCAGGGAGCCCTCCTGGCTCATGACCGTGCCGACGTTGCCCGTCCCCCCCACCAGGGTCGTCGGGAGGAAGAAGCCCGGGTCGCTGTCGAGGCTCCAGTTGCCCGAGCCGTCCCAGTACTTGATGGCGCCCAGGCTGTCGATGCGGATGGCCTTGAGCCAGACGTCCCGGACCCCGACGCCCGGGAATACGGTCTGGTCCTCGGCCGTGCCGGAGATGGGGGTGACTCCGCCGGTCGAGATGCTGGCGCCCTCCCAGGGCTTGGTGGCGACGGAGACCGGCGGGAAGAAGTCCACGCGGATCTCCTTGCCGCCCACCGCCGGCGGGGAGACGCGGTCGCGGCTCTCGTTGCCCGCGTTATCCTTCCCGTAGGTGAAGACCGTGTAGAAGCGGGGGTTGCCGATGAGCCGGAGCTCGGAGGTCAGCGCGGCGGAGGAGTAGGCGAAGCCCGAGCCGGCGAGGACGGTGACGGTGCTCCAGGAGAGGTTCGCGTCGTAGGTCGTGAACCCCGTGCCGTCCCACCAGGTGCTCAGCGGGGAGCGGACGGAGACGCGCACCTCCTTGAGGCCCGATTCGGTCGGGGGCACGGGCTCCGTGTAGGAGCCGGTGATGGAGGAGAAGGCCGTCACGTACTCCTGGTCGTAGGGGGAGGCCACCGTCGCGGCCGGGGCCTGGGCGTCGTAGGTGAAGGCGCTGGTGGTCTCCGGGTTCTCGACGTTGCCGGAGTTGTCCACCGCGCGGCTCCTCACGGTGTAGGTCTTGCCATGCTCCCAGGGCGGGATGGTGTCGGTGCCGGCCGGGTAGCTCCAGTTGACGACGGCGCTCGCGTCCCCGGTCATCTGGGTGTCGCGATAGTTGGGCGCGGCGGCGAAGCCGCCGGCCCCCACGGTGCCCTGCCAGTAGAGCGAGCCGTCCAGGATGGCGATCTGGATCCGGCTCATGTTCGACTTGCTCTCGGTGGCGGGGGTGTGGACCCAGTCCTGCGCCGTCCCGCTGAGGATCGCCGGCTGCCCCGCCTTGTAGAACTGGCTCAAGACGGGGACGAGGATGGCGCTCGAGGGCTTGTTGACGTCGTAGACCATGTCCCGGGGCACGCCGTCCCCCCGGTTGTTCGCGTTGTCGAAGGCCTGGACCTCGACGGTGTAGGCCTTGTTGTCGGCCCAGGTCATGGAGCTGCCCGGAGGCCCGGAGAACGTCCAGGCGAGCGGCGTCTCGGTGACGTGCCAGCTCGAGCCCGCCACGCTCCAGCCCGGCACGCGCCAGACATAGCCGTCGCCGCCGGCCCCCGGGGACTTCTGGGTGATCTGGATCTCCACCCGGGCCACCCCGGCGGGAGCGTCGGAGGAGGTGCCGCGGAGGAGAGGCAAGGTCTGCTGGTCCTTGGCGAAGTAGACGCCCATGGGCGTGGAGATGGCCACCAGGGGCCCGAGCTTGTCCAAGGTCACCTGGGCCGTCGCGCCCGGCTCAGCGTTGCCGGCGAGGTCCACCGCCTGGATGGAGATGCCGTAGACGGCGCCCTCGTCCTCGAGCAGGGTCGGGGCGCTCTGCCCGGGCCAGGAGCCGGGGTACTCCCAGAGGACCGCGCCCGTGCTCTGCGCCGCGATGAAGACCGGCAGGTCCTTGACCTGGCCCTGCCAGGCCTGCCCGTCCCAGTATTCGGGCGTGCCGCCGTAGTCGGCGATGATGCGCAGGTGGTAGGTCGAGGCCCCCGAGAGGTCGCAGTTCGAGGTGCCCTTGATGGAGGCCAGCGACTTGATGAAGGAGCCGGGCGCGGGCGAGAGCACCTCCGAGACCGGCGGGGTGCCGTCCACGATGAAGCTGATGAAATCCTTGCCCACGACGCCGGGCGCCGAGAGGTTGCCCACCACGCTGCTCGTGGAGACCCGGGCCCGGTCGCGCGCGCGCACCATCGCGCGGAAGGTCTGGTCGCTCATCCCCTGCGTCCAGTCCTCGGGCTGGCCGATCAGGTAGTTCCAGTTGGTGTCCTGGGCCGCGCGCCAGCTCGCCGAGCTGAAGGTGGTGGAGGAGAAGAAGGTGCCGTTGATGGTGGAGGCGGCCACGTAGTAGTAGCTCGTGGGGCCGTTCAGGTACCAGAGGAGGACGTCCACGTTGTTGAGCGCGTTGCCGCCCGGATACAGGTTGGCGTGGGAGTCCGAGGCCGTGCCGTTGATGGCGGAGACGCCCGTGAGGTCGTCGGGGCGGTAGGCGTGGGTGTGGACCGGCTTGACGAAGCCGGCCGTGGGCGGCGTGTAGTCGAAGTGGACCACCCGGCTCGAGGTGACGGGGCCGAAGGAGGTCTGCTCGTTGCCCGCCACGTCGCGGGCGCCGGCCAGGATGACGTAGGTCGCGCCGTCCTGGAGCGTCCCGGGGAGGAGGCCGGCGTTCTGGTAGGTCCAGGCCGCCGGCGTCCCGGTCACGGGCAGGAAGGCGGCCCCGTTGGAGCAGGCTACCGAGAAGTTGGTGCCGTTGAAGCAGAGGCCGCTCTGGGCCTTGTAGATCTTGACGAAGACGGAAGTCACGCCCGAGCGGAAGCCGCCCGGCCCCGCCAGGTCGTCGGAGGTGCCGCTGATGGTGGTCAGCTCGTTGTAGACCTCCCCGGAGGAGGGGAGGACGAGGTAGCCGACGGGCGGGTTCCTGTCGTAGAGGAACCTGATCTTGGCCATCGAGGCCTCGGAGGTCTCGGCGTTGGTGGCCTTGTCCTTGGCCCAGACGTAGAGGCCGTACTTGGCCCCGTCCGTCATGCGGCTGAGGGTCTCCGCCAGGGTCGCCGTGCTCCAGGTCACGGGCGTGGCGCTGAGGGTCGAGGAGACCACCATGTCGATCACCGCCGCGCCGAAGTTGTCGCCGTCGAAGTACTTGACGTTGGCCTCGTCCTTCAGGCGCGCCCGGACCTCGGAGACCGAGGGCGGGTAGACGTTGGTGGGGTCGGACGCCGTGCCGGCGAAGGTGGGCAGGGCGTTCAAGCACAGATCCACGCCGCCCGGCAGGGGGCAGGCGGCGGGAGCGGGGACGGAGACGAGCACGCTCGGCTTGACGCTGTCGAAGATGAAGGTGCGCTCCACCGAGGCGTCCGAGGGCAGGCCCGCGTTGTTGAAGCCGGTCGCCGTGAGCACGTAGGAGGCGTTGGCGACGTGGTAGGGCGAGCCGAGCCAGGTGTAGTTCCACTGCATCGGGTTGGTGGTGGTCGTGACGTCCACCGGGGTGAAGGTCGAGGCGGTGTCGCTCCACTTCGCGTCGGACGCCGAATCGAACCAGTAGCTCGCGGGCTCGCTCAAGCGCTTGAGCTGGAGCCGGATGCCTCCCGTCTTCCTCATGCTGTAGCCCGTCCCCGAGATGTTGTTGATGGCGCTGGCCAGCCCGTTGTAGTGCTGGGGGTCGGCCGAGAAGGGCGGCTGGGAGACGAACACCACGGCCGCGGGGGTCTCGAGGTAGAAGGTGATGTCGTCGCCGAGCGGGCGGGTCTTCGTGTTGCCGGAGCGGTCGCGGGCGCGCGCGGTGACCGTGTAGGTCGAGCGGTTGTCCCAGCTCACCGTGTTGGCGTCGAAGCTCCACTCGTAGAGCCCGCCGCCCAGGTGGTTGGCGATGGCGCCGGAGGCCAGCCAGACCTCGCCCGAGTCGTCGCCCCACTCCCAGCCCTTCCACCACTTGTTGACGTGGCAGGTGCTGCCGCCGCAGGCGGTCTCCTTGATGGACAGGAGGACGTCCTCGAGCTCGCCCGGCGCCGTGTCCTGGGCCGTGCCGGTGATGGTGGTCACCTGCCCGGTGGAGCCCGAGGGGAGGGTCGCGAAGGAAGCCGGAGGCGTCGTGTCGAAGGTGTAGGTATGGGTGGTGATGAGGGTCTGGATGTTGCCCGCGCGGTCATGGACCACCCGCGAGGAGATCTGGTAGTTGCGGGTGCTGTTCATCCGGGCCGCCGGGAAGGCGAACGACCAGGTGCCGCTCGAGTCGCCGACGAAGGTGGCCGTGGACCAGACCGGGTCGAGCTGGTCCACCCAGGCCGAACCGCTCCACCAGCAGGCGATGCCGGTGGCGGCGGAGGGGCAGAAGCCGCTCATGTCCCGGACGGCCACCGTGACGCTCGAGGCGGCGACGCCGGACTGGAAGCGGCGGGGCACGGAGGGCTGGAGCGCGTTGTCCTTGTCGCAGTAGGGGTTGGCCGCGGGCATCTGGTTGACGACGTTGCAGAAGCGGTCGTCGGCGGTGCCCTGGACGGTCGCGAAGGAGGCCCCGATGAAGCTCCCCGCCGCGGGCGTGCTCACCACCGCGATAGGCGTGGTGAGGTCCACGGTGAAGGTGTAGGTGGTGTACGGGGACTCGTAGTTCTGCGCGTTGTCGCGGCCCTGCGAGTTCACATCGTAGGTGTAGCCGTCCTCGAAGCGGCCCACCACGACGGTCTTGTACCAGGGGTTGATGGACCCGCCGGTGACGTAGTCGAGGAGCGGCTCGCCGGCGCCCCACTGCCCCAGCGCCTGGAGGTACTGCCCGTCCGAGCGCTTGAGCTTGTAGGTGACCTGGTTGACCAGGCTGGGGCTGAACGAGCCTTCGTGGGCGTCGCGCGAGGTGCCCGAGATGGCGGTCAGGCTCGGCGAGCTGGTATAGACGGGCGGGAAGGTGACCCTCGAGGAAGGCTGGCTGTTGTCGTAGGTGAACTGAAGGGCTTCGCTGCCGTCGGCGTTGTCGTAGGCGTCCAGCTGGCCGTCGGTGGGCGTCGCCGACCAGTTGCCGGCGTTGTCCTGGGCCCTCACCCACAGCGTGAAGCGCGTGGAGTCCAGCCAGGTGAGCCCGGGGAAGGATTTCAGCCAGCTCTTCCAGTCCGGGTTCTGCGTGACCGTCCGCCACTGGGCGTACTTGCCCGCCCCGGTGTCCCAGGAGGCGATGCTGTCGCCCATGAGCCCGTTCCAGTAGCCGGCGTTCTCGAGGCCGCCGCCGACCTGCTGGGACTGGAGGAGGATCTGGACGCTCTGCAGGCCCGACGCCCCGGTGGTCTCGTCGTTGGCGGCGCCGGCCATGGCCGCGAGGCCCGCCGCGTTGTAGGACTGCGCCAGCGGGAAGGTGAAGTTGACCAGGGGCACCTGCGTGTCGTAGCGGAAGGAGGAGCCGCCGGCCGCCAGCGGGCTCGCCTGGGCGTTGTTGGCCTGGTCGATGGCCGCGACCACGAAGCGGTAGGTGTTCGAGGAGGCGAGCATCCCGCTCACCACGGGGGTGGACCAGGACAGGCTCGCCAGGTCGTTGACCGTGGTCGAGGCGACCTGGGCCCAGTACTGGTCGCCCGACGAGGGCGGATAGCCCGGGGTGGCGGCGATGAACGACTTGGAGGTCCAGCTCCACCAGGTGTTGTCGGCGGCCTGCGCGCCGTCGGTGTGCTGGAGGGCGGCGTAGATGTACCGGACCCCGCCGCCGCCCAGGTCCTGGGCGCTCCCCGAGAAGACCGCCAGGCTCGTGTTCTGGCTGCTCCCGCCGGACGGGACGCTCACGGAGCCGACGGGCAGGGTCGTGTCGTACTTGAACCACTGCTTGACCAGAGACGAGTTCGGGTCGGTGACGTTCGGGCCGTTGTACCAGTTGCCCGCCCTGTCCACCGCCCGGACGTGCACGGTGTAGGCGGCCCCGTCCGTGAAGGCGGCGCCGGCCCAGGCCGGGGGCGTGATCTGCCAGCCCGAGCCCGCGCTGTAGGCGTTGGTGCTGGCGGCCCACTGGATGCTGGCGTTGGGGCCGATGTCGAAGAGCCCGTTGGCCGGGTTCCACCACAGGTACGGGGATGCGATGCCCGAGGAGACCGCGAGCCAGACCCCGGCCACGCCGGAGGGCACGGTGTTCGGGTCGCTGACCGTGCCGGAGGCGAGCTTGATCTCGCGCAGGGTGTTCAGGTTGGAGTAGGCCGGGTAGTAGGGCAGATTGGGCGGCACGGTCGGCCGGGAGACCGTGAAGACCGGGGGCGTCGTGTCGAGCGTCGCCCGGAAGACGGGCGGCGCGGTCTCCTGGTTGCCCGCGTTGTCCTGCGCCCGGCAGGTGAAATAGTAGCTCGTGTTGTCGGCGAACGCGCTCGTGAGGTTGTCGCCCGTGGTGCCGGGGTACGCCCACTGAGTCTCGCTGAGCTGCTGGACCTCCCGCCAGAGGACCGTCGCCGAGTACGCCCAGGCCGTGCCGTTCCAGTAGGGGCCGTTGACGCCCCGGGTCGTGATGCTGACCTCCACCTTGCCGTAGCCCGAGAGGGCCATGTTGGCCGTGCCGGTGATGGAGCTGATGAGGTTCGCGTAGCCCCCGTTGACCGGCCAGGTCATCGAGGAGACGGGCGGGGTGTCGTCCACGATGAAGGCCACGTGGCTGATCCCGTCCGGCTCGGAGGCGGGGGTGGAGAGATTGCCGAGGATGGTGCCGTCGTAGTGCCGCGCGCGGTCGCGGGCGCGGACCTTGGCGTAGTACTGCCGGTCCGAGATCCACTTGGTGGTGCCGGCGCCGCCGTCGAAGTAGTCGTGCCAGGAGTCGGTCGTGTTGGGAGTCTGCCAGCTCATCTCTTCGTAGGTGGTCGAGGAGAAGTAGGTGCCGTTCGTGGTGGACTGGGCGATGTAGTAGTAGCTGGTCTGCCCCTGCAGGTACCAGATCACGTAATCCACGTTGTTGAGGGCGTCCAGGCCCGGGTAGAGGGACTTCTGCGGGTCGTAGGCCGTGCCCGCGATGGCGCTGCCGCCGTCCAGGACGCCGGACTTGTAGGCGGCGTTGTGATCAGGCTGCGTGAAGCCGGCCGTCGGCGCGGTCCTGTCCGCGTAGACGGTGCGGCTCGAGGCCGGCACGCCGAACCCCGACTGCGGGTTGCCGGCGCCGTCCGTCGCGCTCACGTAGACCACGTAGGTGGCCCCGCTGGTCAGCTTGCCCGAGAGGTTCGCGTGGGCGTAGTCCCAGGCGGTCGTCCCCGTCGCCGCGAGCGAGGCGTTGGCGTCGCCGCAGTCGCGGTTGAAGCCGCCGCCCGAGAGCGGGGTGAAGCAGGACATGCCGGAGGGGTAGGACACCTTCAGGGTGACGCTGGTGACGTCCGACTTGCGGAACGGGCTGTTCGCGCCCCCGGGGTCGGTGGCGTCGCCCGTGATGTGGTCCAGGTCGTAGTAGACCTCGCCCGAGGAGGGGTGGACGAGGTAGGCGGTCGGGGCCCTCTTGTCGTAGACGAACAGGTACTTGGTCATCGCGTTCTCGGCCGTCTCGGCGTTGCCGGCCTTGTCCTCGACCCACAGGTAGAGCCCGTACTTGACCCCGTCCAGGAGGGAGCCGTCGGCCAGGGTCGCGGTGCTCCAGTTGACGGGCGTGTCGGTGAGGGTCGAGGAGAGCACGGTGTCCACGACGGGCGCGGCGAAGGCCGCGCCGTTCCAGTAGCCGACGGGGTCGGAGTCCTCGTTCTTGATGCGCAGGCGGGCGTGCTTGATGGAGGGCGGGGCCACGTTGGCCGGGTCCGTCGCGGTGCCGACGATGGTCGGCAGCTGCTTGAGACAGCCGTTGACCCCCGGCGCGCCGGGGCAGGCGGCCGCCGCCGGGACGCCGATGAAGCCGCTGGGCTTCTCGTTGTCGATGATGTAGAGCCGGGTGACGGGGTCGGAGGTCTGTCCCGTCGCGTTGTAGCCGGTCACCGTCAGGGAGTAGGAGGAGTTGGCCACGTGGTAGAGCGGGTTGAGGGTGAGGCCCCAGGTCATCGGGTTGACCGCCGTGTTCACGTTCAAAGGCGTGTAGACCCCGGAATCGTTGCCCCAGGTCGAGGTCGGGTCGTACCAGTAGCTCGCCGGCTCGGTCAGGCGCTTGATGAGCAGGCGCACGCCGCCCGTGTCCTTGAGGTTGTAGCCCGTCCCCGAGATGATGGTGACCTTCGTGTTGTCGGAGCGGTACTGCTGCATGTCCGGCGAGGGCGGCTGGCCGAGGTAGAGCTCGGGCGCGGGCGTCTCCATGTAGAAGGAGACGTCGCAGGTCAGGACGCCGGGGACGGGCGTCCTCTGGTTGCCGGCCTTGTCCTGCGCGAGCGAGGTGATCATGTAATCCGAACGATTGTCCCAGTCCACCGTGTCGCCGTCGAAGCTCCAGTAGCGGGTCGTGCCCTCCTTGACGGCGCCGATGACCCCTCCGGGGACCCAGAACTCGCCGGTCTGCCAGTTGGTCCCGTTCCAGTACTGGCCTTCATGGCAGAGGGTCTGGCTGTCGCAGGTTTTCTCATAGATGCGCAGGAGCACGAAGTCCAGGACGCCGGGGGCGTCGTCGCGGGCCGTGCCGGTGATGGTCGTGACGGTGCCGACCGGGCCCGACGGGAAGGTGGCCGTCGAGGCCGGGGGCGTGGTGTCGAAGGTGAAGGTGTTGGTCGTGATGTTCGTCTGGATGTTGCCCGCCCGGTCGTGGACCACCCAGGCCGACACCTCGTACTGCCGGGGGCTGATGAGCTTCGAGGCCGGGAAGCTGTAGGTCCAGGTCCCGCTCGAGTCCCCGACGAAGGTGGCCGTGGACCAGGTCGGGGCGGCGGCGTCCTGCCAGGCGGCGCCGTTCCACCAGCACTTCTGCACCGTGGCCGCGCCGTTGCAGGTGCCGCTGATGTCCTGGATGCTCACGGTCACGCTCGAAGGGGCGATGCCCGATTCGAAGTCGCGCAGGGGGTCGGCGACGCAGGCGGCGTTGGCCTGCTCGATCTGGCCGACCAGGCGGCAGAAGCGGTCCTGCGCCGTGCCCTGGATCTGGGTCAGGGCGACGCCCGCGTAGCCCCCATCCGCCGGGTAGCTCACCTTGGCGACCGGGGTCGTCTGGTCCACGATGAAGGTGTAGGTCGAGTAGGCGTTCTCCTCGTTCTGGGCCCCGTCGATCGTCTTCGGGTTGACCGTGTAGCGCCACCCGTCCTGGAAGGTGAGGTCGTTGAACCCCGGGAAAGTCCAGGGGTTGAGGCCGACCTTGTTGATGTTCGAGAAGTAGGTGTAGTCGGCCGGCGGCACGAGCGTCACCCACTGTCCGCTGCCGAGGCTCCAGTACTGGCCGTCCGAGCGCCGGATGCGCACGCGCAGGTCGTTGACGAGGCTGGGGTTGCGTCCCGGAGCCCCTTCGAAGGTGTCCGCCGCGGTGCCCGAGATGCGGAACGGGATGGATCTGGCGTGGACGGGCGGGTAGGTGGTGATGGAGACCCCGGGGCTGTTGTCGTAGACGAAGGCGAAGGCGGGGTCGTTCTCCGCGGTCACGTTGGTGGCGAGCTGGCCCGCGTCCCCGACGGTCGGCGAAGCGCTCGTGTTGACCGCGTTGTCGGTGGCCCGCACCCAGAGGCGGAACCTGCGCGAGTCGAGGTCGGGGTAGGGCAGGGGCGGGAAGCTCTTCGTCCAGCTCTTGAGCGTCCCCCCGTCCTTGTCGAGCCAATGGATGTACTTGCCGGCGCTCGTGTCCCAGTTCTCGGCCTGGAGGGCGCCGCCGTTGACGCTCAAGCCGGTCCAGTAGGCGTTGAGGGCTTCCAGCTTGAGCATGACCTGGACGCTCTGCAGGCCCGACGCCCCGGACAGCTCGTCGTTGGCCGTCCCCAGGATGCTGCCCAGGTTGAACTGGTTGCTGTAATAGACCGCGGGGCCGGTGACGGCCGCGCTCGGCACCGCCGTGTCGTAGCGGAACGAGGCGCCCTTCCCCGCCCCGACCGGGTCGAGCATGGCGTTGTTCGCCTGGTCCACCACGGCGGCCACGACCCGGTAGGTGTTCGACGAGACCAGCATGTTCCCGGCCGCGACCGGGGTGGACCACGACACGCCGCTGGCTTGGTCGAAGACCGTGACGGAGGCCACCTGCGTCCAGTAGGGCGCCGCGGGGACGTCGGGCGGGGTCACGGCCGCGTCGTACGATTTGTTGGCCCAGTTCCACCAGCCCAGCGCCCCGCCCGTGCCGTCGGTATGCTGGACCGCCGCGTAGACGTACTTCACGCCGCCGTTCGTGTCCACGGCCGTCCCGGAGAAGCCCGTCGTCTGCAGGCCCGAATTCTGGTTGGAGCCGTCGGTGGGCCCGCTCACCGTCCCGGTCGGGTGGGCCACGTCGTAGCGGAAGAACTGGTCGAACACGGAGCTGGCGGGGACGGCCGTGTTGTTGTACCAGACGCCCGCCGCGTCCTTGGCCTTGACGAAGAGGCGGTACTGGGCGTTGTTGGTGAAGCTGAGGGTGTCCCAGTTCACGGGAGCGGTGCTCCAGGACGCGCTCCCCGGGACGTAGTCGGCGAGCTGGACCCACTGGATGTTGGCGTTCGAGACGGAGAACTGCCCCGTGTCGGACTTCCACCACTGATAAGGCGAAGAGGTGCCCGAGGAGACCGCGATCCAGACCTCATCGATCCCGGAGGCCAGCGGGCCGCGGTCGCTCACCGTGCCGCTGGCGATCTTGAGATGCCGGAGGCTGTCCGCGGCCTGGTTGCCCCAGGAGGGGTTGGTCTCCGAGCCCGAGCCGAGCGGGCGCCCCAGGGCGATGGAGGGCGGCACCGTGTCGTAGTACACCCCGAACTGCGGCCAGGAGGCGCTCTCCTCGTTGCCGGCGTTGTCCGTGGCGCGGCAGGTGATGAGGAACTTGTTGTGGGAGAAAAAGGCGTTGGTGAGGTTGTCCAGCGTGCCCGTGGGGTACTGCCAGTCCGCTTCGCTGACCTTGTTGGCCGTCCGCCAGAGCCGCGTGCCGGAGAAAGTCCAGGCCGTGCCGTTCCAGTAGGGGCCGTTGACGCCGCCGGTCGTGATGCTGATCTCCACCTTGTTGTAGCCCGAGAGCGCCATGGAAGCCGTGCCGGTGATGTTCGTGATGACGCTGGTGAACAGGCCGTCGGTCAAGGACGTGATGGAGGAGACGGGGGGCGTGCCGTCCACGATGAAGCTCCGGGTGCTCTTGTCGGCCTCGAAGGCCCAGTAGCTCGCGTTGCCGGAGTCGTAGGAGATGCTGAAGTCGCCCAGGGTGGACTTGTCGTGCGAGCGGGCCCTCACGTAGTAGCGGCGGTCGCCCTGCGCCAGGTAGTCCGCCGCCAGGGGCAGCTGGCTCATCTCCCAGGGGCTCCCGTCGGCCGCGCGGGTGGAGAGGACGTTCTCGACGAAGTTGGAGCCGTTCCAGTAGTAGCTGGAGACCCCGATGTTGTACCAGAGCTGGACGTCGATGCCGCCGAGCAGGAGGCCCGAGGAGGTGCCGCTCGGCAAGGACGCCGTCGGGTCGGCGCTCACGCCCTTGATGCTCGCGATGACCGCGTTGGCCGGGGTGTAGGGCTGGTTGTGGACGGGCTGGGTGAAGCTGATGGTCGGCGGGGTCTTGTCGATGATGAGGGTGAAGGAGGAGCCGTTGACGTTGTAGGATGCCCGGTTGTTGAAATTGTACTGGACGTTCCCGGCGCTGTCGCGCGCCCGGGCGGTGAAGACGTAGAGGCCGCTCTGAAGCGCCCCCTCCAGCTGGGGGTCGTTGTAGCTCCACTTGCCGCCGGGGATGTCCACGGACGCGGCCTGCCAGTAGAGGTCGGGCTGGGAGAGGAAGCCGTTGAAGCCCGAGCCGTCGAAGTACTTCTGCTGCTGTTCGCTCTTGATGAGCACGTCCACCCCGACGATGCCGGAAGGCTCCGCGAAGGGGTCGGCGTTCCGCGTGGTGTCCAGCATCGTCCCGCGGATGATCCCGAGCGTGTTCACGTAGGCGCTCGAGACGGGCACGGTGAAGACCGCGGTCGGGTAGTCCACGTCGTAGCGGAACTCTTCGCTGTACACGTCGGCCGCGTTGAGGGCGTAGTCCTCCGCGTGGGCCCTCACTTTATAGAGGAGGCCGTTCTCCCACATCCGGTCGTTGGCGAGGTAGGTGGTGGTGTACTCGAAGAGGCCGCCGCCCTGGTCGCAGTTGTAGGAGCCGTAGCGGCAGAGGTCCGTGCCGCCGGCCGTGAAGGTGGAGCCCGGGAACTCCCACACGAAGTTGTCCTTGAGGCGGACGGCGCGGAAATAGACGGTGGGCTTGTCCAGGCCCGTCTTGCCCGGCGCGGTGTAGGTGTCGGCGATGTTGGCCCGCAGGGTCGCGAGCTCGCCCAGGTGGTAGCCGGTGCGGGCCGCGTCGGGGACGCTCATCGTGATGACCGGGGCGGTGGAGTCCACGATGAAGACCGAGTGGCTGGGGTCGGTCGCGAGCTCCGCGAGGCAGGTGCCGCCGTTGCAGGGCCTGGTGTAGACATGGAAGTTGTGGTTGACGCGCGAGTCGGAGAGCCAGCAGTTGTCGGTCGTGCCGCACGACCAGTTGCCGCCCGAGACCGGGGTCGGGTTCGTCGGCACCCAGTTGGCTCCGCCCGCTCCCTGGCCCGGCACCCAGGCCGTCCCGTTCCACTCGTAGTTGCTGTCCGTCTCCACGATGCGCAGCTTCACCCCGTCGCAGCCCAGGGCGGTGCCGCTGATGAGGGCCAGCGTGGCCGGGTTCTTGAACTTGTTGACGGCGTTGGGGTCGGGGGCCTGGATCACCACGTCGGCGCCGGTCGCGATGACGCGGAAGCGGATGTGGGCCTTGAGGGCGGCGGGGGCCGAGGGGATGGCCGAGACGTTGTTGACCGTGTCGGAGGAGTAGGCCAGGACGTGGAACTCGGTGTTCGCCGGGAAGGTGACGTTGCGCACGTTGAGGCTCCAGGCCCCGCTCACGGTCGCGGCCTTGAAGTACTTGCGCGTCGAGCCGACCCCGCCCCACGTGCCGGTGAGGTTCTGCAGGCAGGCTTCTTCATTCGGGGTGCTGAGGTCTCCGCTGTCCTGGCAGAGGGCCACGTAGGTGTCGCCCAGGCCCGTGCTGGGCTTGACGTAGGGCGGGACGGATTCCGCCACGTCCATCGCCGTGCCGGCGATGACGGGGACGCCGTTCTGCTGGTAGGTGACCCCGTGCAGGGGGAAGGTGCTGACCACGACCGGCGGGCCCGTGTCCACCCGGAAGAAGCGGACGTTCCGGGGCTGCCGCGTCGGCGTGTTGCTCAGCCAGCCGGCGTGGTCGGGCACGGGCTCGGGGGCCTCGACGTTGGGCAGCCACTGCAGGGTGCTGCCGTCCATGGCCGAGTCCTTCCCGCGCACGCGCACGCGGTAGGTGCTGCCGCTCGCCAGCGCGCTCCAGAGCCCGCCGGTGTTCATCGAGTAGGTGTAGCTGGAGTGGGAGGGGGCGCTCATGGTCAGCCAGTTCGTGTCGTCGGTCGTGACGTTCTGGCAGGTCCCGGTGAAGGCGGAGCCGTTCCAGCACTTGCCGGCCGTCGGGCCGTCCACGTCCATGAACTCCACCTGCGCGCGGCAGAGGTTGGGCGCCCCCCCCCAGACGCCGGGGCCGCCGGGCATCTGGCAGAGGGTGTCGTTGTTCGCGCCGACGCCGGGCCAGGCGGGCAGGTCGGTGGCGGTGCTGACGACGCTCTGCAGGCTGTAGCCGGTGTGCGTGGAGTACCAGAGGTTCTCCAGCGGGGTGATGAGGGTGGACGTCGGGGCCTGGGTCTCCCAGTGGAACGTCGCCATCAGCGCCCAGGAGGAGTTGGCGTTCTCATAGGGGTTGGCGGCGCACTTCTCGGGGCCGGCGGGGAAGTCCGCCTCGGCGCAGGGGTGGATGACGTTGTCCCGGGCCCAGATGTAGGTGTAATAGGTCTCGGTCGAGCGGCTGTCCCAGAAGCAGGCGTTGCTGCCGCAGGCGGCCGCGCCCAGGGGGGAGAGTTCCCAGGGGCCCCCGTCCTCCAGGAGGGTGCTCGCGCTGATGTCCAGGGGCGCGCGTCCGTAGCGCGGGGCCCCGCCGGTCTGCCAGAAGGAGGGCGTGCCGGTGAACCACTTGGCGTCGCTGCGCCGGCGCACGCCGATGAGCACGTCCCGGAGCTTGGACGTCACCTGCCCGATGACGTTCGGCTCGTCGATGGCGTAGCCTCTGAACTTGGTCGGCAGGACCTTGAAGGTGTAGGAGGAGCTCACGACCGGCTTGAGGTTGAAGTCCGGATACACCGACTCCGAGTCGTGCAGGGTCGGCGCGGAGTAGTCGTAGGAGAACGTCCAGGAGGGCGCGGGGGTCACCGTGTTGCCGGCGTTGTCCTTGATCTCGAACTCGATGTAGTAGTTCTGCCCGTTCACCCAGGGGATGTTGGAGGCCACGTACACCTGGTACAGGTTGGTCGCCGTGGTCGTGGTGAGCGCGTTGGTCCACTCCTTGACGCCGGGCTCGTTCACCCAGCCGGTCCCGGCCTCGTACTGCCATGAGCCGCTGTCGCCGTTGAAGCGCAGGTAGTATTTCACGCTGGCGATGCCCGAGCCGCAGTTGTTGACGAGGTCCGCGTCGCAGTCCCGGAGGTCGAGGCGGATGCTGTTGAGCGGGGTCACCGGCGTCCAGACCCCGGGGACGTTCGCGGTGGTCGTCCAGAGGGAGACGAAGGGGGACGTGGAGCGCAGGAAGCTGCCGTCCTTGTAGTAGGGCGCCGCGATGTTGTTCCGGACCCCCTGGGTGCTGATGCTGATGCGGGCGACCGTGGGCGGCTTCTGGTCGAGGTGCACGTACTTGTCGAAGAGGGGGTTCGTGTTGCGCGGGTTGCCCGCCTGGTCGTAGTCGTAGGCCTGGATGCGGTAGACCTTCCCGTCGGCGAGGGGCGCGACGGCCAGGTCCCACTCCCAGTCGAACTGCGTGGGGTCGGCCGCGGTGATGGAAACGGAGATGTCCCGGTAGTAGGACGAGGGGTCGGCCGGGTTGTAGTCGAGCGTGCACCCCGTGGCGCCCTGCGAGCAGGCGACCGGCTTGAGGTAGTTGCCCGTGGGCAGGCAGGTCGTCCCGTCGTACTCCATGATGCGCACCTTGACGTGGACGGGGTCCTCGGGGTCGGCCCCGTTGTCCGAGACCTTGCCGCCGACCTTGGAGAAGTCCTTGAGCCAGGTGGCCGCCGCGCAGGTGTTCGAGAGGTTGGCCGCCGCGTCCGGGTAGGTCACGGTCATCGTGGGGTTCGTGATGTCGTAGAGGAAGCGCACGCACTGCCCCGCGGGGCAGGCGTAGTCGGTATAGGTCTTGGTGGAGGTGTCCACCCATCGGCCGGCCCCGTCTCCGACCCGGTAGGAGACGCGGTACTTGTGGTTGTTCACCAGGTTCGGGAGGCTGATGCTCGAGGCCGGCGGGGTGTTCTGGAGGTTCAGGGTCAGGTCGGACTGGGGGGCGTCCCAGACGAGGCCGGCCGGGGTGCAGGCCGCCGGCACGGCGAGGGTGCCGCAGTTGCTCTCCGACACGATGCCGCGGGTGGAGAGCCAGACCTGCCCGAAGCTCGCCAGCTTCAGGTTCCCGTCCCAGTCGAAGGACTGCCATTGGGCCGCGTCGTTGACGTTGGCCGTGATGTCCTGGATGAGCAGGTACGCGGTCGCGACGCCGGTGCCCGTGTCCGAGAACCTCACGGTGATGTTGCCCACGGTGTTGGTGGCCCCGCTCACCGGGAGGGAGGATGCGATGACCGGGTCGAAGCGGTCGAAGACCACCTGCACCGTGCTCTTATAGATCGGGCTCCCGGCCCCGAGGTCCTCGAAGTAGGGGTTGCTGCGGGCCCCGTCGTTGGTGCGCGCCCTGACTGCGAACTCGTAGACGCCGTCGTTGGGGACCTTGCTGATGTTGGCGGAGTCGAAGACCCCGCCTCCGGTGACCCCCAGCCCATACCAGTAATAGCTGGCGCCGGCGGAGAGCACGGCCGGCATCCACTTGTCTTCCTCCGTCTTGTTCGTCCAGGACTCCGACATGATCTGCAGGTTCTCGTCCCACCACTTCGTGGGCGGGTTGTTGGTGCCGTTGCCGTAGTAGGCGATGCGCACGTCCGCCGCGGCCACGGTGGTCTGCCACACCTTGTTGAACCCCACGCCGCCCGCGAGCCAGTCGAAGCCGTAGCTGGAGCCGGGCTTGGGGGTCGTCATGGTCGCGGTAGCCAGGGTGACGTAGAAGGTCCCGTTCGGGGCCAGGGTCGTGGTCGCGTAGTAGCCCGAGGCCGGGTTCGAGAGGACCATGTGGTAGGCCCCGGGCTGGGCGGCGGTCGAGACCACGACGTAGGCGGTGAGGTTGGCGGTGTCGTTGTAGTTCATGGACGACACCCAGATCTGGTCCTCGACGAGGCCGTCCGCGGCGCGCATGAACCTGAGGGAGACCGTGTTCGTGCTGGGCAGGACGGTCTGGTCGAACTTCTGCGTCCAGTTCATCAGGTTCGCGCCCGTGAGGGTGAGGGTGCAGTTGAGCTTGTCCGTGCCGTTGCTCTGGTTGAGCGCGCCGCAGGAGAAGAAGGGCCCGGGGGTGGTGTCGCGGAAGGAGGAGAGGGTGGGCGCCGGGATGTTCATCGTCCGGATGACGTCGCCGCTGCCCTTCCCGTCCTTGTCGTAGCGGACGGGATATTCCTGGCCGTCGGGCATGGCGAGGCGGAGGTCGTAGTCGTAGCCGGGGTTCGTGAAGGTGCTCAGGTTGACCGTCCCCCGGAACGAGGCGGCGCCGACGTAGGTGAAGGAGCTCGTGATCTCGCTCTGGGTCTCGCTGGCCTTCAGGACGCTGAACGCGGCCAAGCTGTAGGCGGCGGCCGGGCCGGGGTCGTAGTCGATGCGGAAGTTCCCCAGGTTGCCCCCCGTGAAGGTCAGGTCGTAGGTGGGCCGGAGCAGGTACGCCGGGACCGTCCCCACGCCGGCGAGGGTGATGGTCTCCGTCGTGAAGGCGGCGACGAAGGACGGGGCGGCGAAGGTGGAGGTGATGATCTTGTCGAAGCGCACGTAGTTGCCCTCGCGCCAGACGATGGGCAGGGGCATGGGCGCCTCGCCGTAGGTCGGCAGCTTGGGGTGGTCGATGCTGCCGAACATGCTGCCGTCGGGCGCGGGGGGCTCGGTGCCCTTGCGCCAGAAGAGGTGGTGCGTGAGGCCGTTGGCGACGGCGTTGAACTGCCCCGTCACGGAGGCGGGGAAGACGGCGTAGTGCAGGCCCGCCGTGCTCGCGTAGGCCACGTAGACGTCGTAGCCGGCGTACTGGTTGCCCGCGGGGTAGTTGCGCCGGACCACGGCCGCGCTCGGCTGGCCCATGGGGTGCTCGTAGTCGCCGGTGTTGATGGGCGTGCGGGTGGTCGGCGTGCAGCCGTCCGCCACGGTGCACTTGCCGTTGATGGTCGCGGCCCAGGAAGCCAGGAAGGTGGTGTCCAGATAGGGGGTGGCGGCCCGGTTGGCCCAGAGGAAGGTGCCGGTGGCCAGGTGGCGGTTGTAGCGCAGGGAGCCCGAGGAGTCCGTCCAGAAGAAGTGGACCACGCCGGTGGAGGGCTCGGGCACCATGACCGCCCCGCCGATCCTCTCGCGCTGCGCGGGGAGCAGGCCGACGGAGGAGTAGCCGCTGTTGCACCCGCCCGTGCCGCCCACGCCCATCCAACTGCAGGCGGGGGTCAACAGGGCGCCCCCGGCGGTCTGCAGGCCCGCCGCGGGCAGCGCCGTGTCGACCGCGCGCCCCCAGTTGGTGTTGTTCAGGCGGTAGATGAACTCGCCGCCTATGATGTCGTTGCTCGTGTTGTTGTTGATGCCCGTGTTCGGCAGGCGCCAGGCCACCAGGGTCCTGGGGTAGAGGGTCGCCGCGCCGGCCTTGTTCACGATGGGGACCGCCACGGGCAGGGTGAGCGAGTCGTTGGCGGTGTTGCCCGAGTCGTACTGCTCGATGCCCGCGCCGCACATGCAGACGGTCCAGACGTTGGGGGTGTCGGGGACGAGGTAGTCGGAGAGGTCGTCCTTGATGTTGGTGATGCCCACGAGGGCCGGCATGTGGTCGCCCGCGCTGTGGCGCGCGTCCGAGAAGACGGAGACGTAGCCGTTGGTCACCCCCGTGCCGCTGGAGTAGGAGATGGCGATGGACTTGGACGGGATGGGGTCGATGAGCCCCACCCCTCTGCCGCAGCCGTCGGCCTCGCTGACCTGGCAGTTGAGGCGGCCGTTCTCGGTGATCTTCATGCGCTGGCGCTTGATGCCCAAAGCGTCCCAGGTGATGGTGCCCGTCGAGGTCAGCATGCCGCGGCGGATGAACACCTTGTTGCCGCTCGAGTCGTCGCCCTCGTCCGTCGTGGTCTGTCCCGAGGCGTTGACGTCGATGCCGCCGTCCGGGGCCGCCGCGTACACCCAGTGGGTGTTGTCGTTCTTCTGGTAGTAGAAGACGCTGCCGGTGCCGGCCGCGGCGTCCGGGGCGAGCATCATGTAGGGGAAGACCTCCTGCGCGGCCGACCACTCCATCCCGTCCTTGGACCAGCGCCAGGCCATGCGGTCGGGGTTCACGTCCTTATAGAAGACCCAGTAGCCCCAGCCGGGGATGAAGACGGTGTTCCTCGTGCCCGACCAGGCCACGGTCACGCCGGCGCCGTAGGCGATGGTGCGCTGGGCCGCGCGGCCCAGGGAGACGAGCGCCGCCCCCAGGGCCAGCGTCAGCCCCAGGACGCACGCGGCCTTGGCCGCCTTAGCGCACCAGTCCTTTCTCATCGCGCGTCGTTTCATCCAAAAGTCCCGGCTCCGTCTTGAGCACCCGGGCGAAGAGCTCGGCCGCCTGGCGGCCTTCGTTCAAGCCGGCGTAGCCGAAGCCCATCGCCAGGTAGACCAGCGCCGGCCGGCCTTCCCTGCGCGCCCGGGCGGCCGCCTGGTCCGCGCGGCCCACGAAGACGCGGCGGCTGAAGCCCTCCAGGGCCTTGAGCGCGCCGTCCTGGTCGCCCTGGGCCATGCGGGCCCGCGCCAGGTCGAGGTGCGCCGCCGGGTCGCGGGGGCGCTCCCGGAGCCGGGCTTCAAAGACCTCGAGCGCGCGAACGGCGCGGCCCCTCTTGAGGAAAGTCTCGCCCAGGTCGCGCTCGAGCCCCGCGTACCAGGGGTCGTCTTTGGGAAGCGTCCGGAACTCCCGGGCCGCCGCTTCGGGGCGCTCGAGGACCAGCAGGGAGCGCACCAGCCAGCGCCGCTCGGACTCCCCCCCCCGCAGATGGCCGCCGACGGGCCGGGCGAAGCGCTCGAGCAGGGCGGTGTTGCGCCGCTCGAGGCCCTGCTGGCTCATGCGGGAGAGGTACTCCAGCACGGGGCGGTCGTCGCTGTGCGCGGCGGGCGCCGAGCCCTCCGCCGCCAGCCCGGCGAGCCCCTCCTCGTCGCTCACCCAGTGGGCGAGCAGGCCGGGAGCGTCGCCCAGCATCCAGCCCTGGAGGTCGTCTTTGGCCCCGCTCGACTCCAGGTGCGCCTGCAGGCCCTCCCAGTCGAAGCCCTGGGGCTTGAGCGAGCCCAGCAGGAGCGCGTCCCCGCCCCGCAGCCAGACGCTGGCGTACGGGAAGGAGCGGCGGAAGGTCTCGAGCACGGAGCGGAACGCTTCCGGAGAGAGGCCGTAGATGGGCAGCCACTGGCAGAAGACGCCGCCTTGCGTCAGATGCTCCCGCGCGGCGGAGAAGAACTCGAGGCTGTAGAGGTGGGTCATCCCCGCGATCCAAGGGTAGGAGGGGTCCGAGACGATGGCGTCGTAGCGCTTGTCCGAGCCCTCGAGATGATGCCGGCCGTCGTCGATATGCACCTTCACGCGCGGGTCTTTCAGGACGCCCCGGTTGACGCGCTCGAAGAGGGGCGCCGCTTCGAGCACCCGGGGCTCGATCTCGACGAGCTCGATCTCCTTGACCGGGTGTCGGGCGAGCGCGGCCAGGGTCGTCCCGATGCCGAAGCCGATGACGAGGGCGCGCTCGGAGGTCAGGGCCGGGTCGGCGTTCCGGCGAGCGGCCAGGACGGGGAGATGGCCCAGCAGGTACTGCGTCGCCAGGTCGACGGGAGCGTCGGTGGCGTCCGGCTTGCCGTCGAGGACGAGCGAGCGGACCCCGGAGGGATGCTCCCAGGCCGAGACCGACGCGGTGACGCCGTCCTTCGCGAAGAGCTCCTTGCGCTGGGAGAGGACGCCGCGCCAGGCCGCAAGATCGGCGCCGGCCCGCAGGTAGACGCGGGCTCCGAGCGCCGCCCCGCTATGAAGGAGGTCCATCCCGATGCGCGGCAAAAGCAGCCAGCCGGCCGCGGCGGCCGCGGCCGTCCAGCCGGCCCAGCGCCGCCAGCTCCGCCCTTCGACGAGCATCGCGGCGCAGCCCAGCCCCGCGCTCCCCAGGGCCAAGGCGCCCGCGGCCGCCTGCAGGCCGAGCCCGGGGATGAGGAGGAAGGCGGCGGCCCAGGGCCCCAGGGCCGAGCCGAGGGTGTTCGCCAGCAGGACGCTCCCGACCCGACCGCCCTGCCGGCGACCCGACTCGCACAGGTCCGCGAACCAGGGCAGGGTCATTCCCATCAGGATGGAGGGCCCCAGCAGGGCCGCGAACGCGCAGGCGAAGAGCAGAACCTGGAAGAGGGGGGTCTGGCCGGACAAGGCGAAGAGCTTGAGGTAGGCGAAGGGGGCCCAGGCGTAGAGCGCAAGCAGACCCAGGGAGGCCGCGCCGATGCCCGCGAGGATGAGCCCGAGCGTCCCCGCTCTCGGCGGTCGACGCTCGAGCAGGAGACCGGCGAGCAGGCCGCCCAGGGCGAGGCCGGCCAGCTGGGCGCCGAGCACGAGGGCCAGGCTGAAGACGGTGGAGCCGAGGACGAGGGTGAGCAGGCGCGTCCAGACCACCTGGAAGCCCATGGCGAGCGCGCCGGAAAGGGCGAAGAGGACGCGGAACGCGGCCCGGTCGCCGGCGGGCTCCGTCCTGAAGTCCTCGGCCGGCCGCCAGTCCGGCTCCTGCGAGGCCGGAAGCGCGCCGCGTGAAGCCGCCAGGACGAAGAGGCCCACGGCCGCGCTCAAGGCCGCCGCCAGCCACAAGGACGCGGAGACGCCGAACGCCCGGAGGAGGACGAAAGCGGCGGTCAGCGCGCCGGCCGCCGCGCCCAGGGTGTTCCAGAAGTACAGCCGGGACACCGCCTGCCCCTGCTTCAGGCCGCGGCCGGCGAGGTATCGGGTCAGGACGGGCAGGGTGGCGCCCATGAGCATCGCGGGCGAAAGCAGGAGCGCGGCGGCCGAGAACGGCCCCGCCGCGCGGAACAGCCAGGGCGTCAAGGCGCAGAATGCCCCGAGGGCGAGTTCGAGTACGGCGTAGAGCCGCAGGGGGTCTTCGGAACGGTCGGCGAGCCGGCCGAACGCCCAGGCGCCCAGCCCCAGCCCCAGCATGAAGACCGAGAGCACGAGGCAAAGGGCCTGGGCCGTGGAGCCCAGGGACAGGGACAGCAGCCGGATCCAGAGGGTTTCGTAGACCAGGCCCGCCGCGCCCGACAGGAACACCGCCGGGATCAGCCAGGCCGGGATGCGGTTCTGCGTCCGTTCCTCTGCCATGCTCCTATCGCCCTTTCCGGGGCGCCTTCTTGGCGCCGCCGGCGCTCTTGGGGCCCTTGGGCTTGGGGCCCTGGATGGCCTTGACCGCCTGCGCCGCGGCGGCCGCCACGTCGCCGTTCGGATCGGCCGCAAGCTTCTCCAGGGCCGGCAAAGAGTCCCTCGCCGCCCCTTTCATCTTCCCCAGCGCCGCGGCCGCGGCCATCCGGACGGCCGCCTCCGGGTCGCCCAGGGCGCCGGCCAAAGCCTGCACGGCGTCCTTGGCCGCGGGGCCCTGCCCCAGCGCGGCGGCCGCGTACATGCGCAGGTCCTTGTCCGGGTCCTCCAGGGCTTGCGCCAGGGCCGGGACCTGCGCCTGCGCCTTCGCGCTCATCACCTTGGCCAGGCTCATCCCGCAAGAATGACGGGTGTCCGGGAGCCGGGCGCAGGCGAGCAGGGCCGGGACCTGTTCGAACGAAGCGGGGCTCGCCACCAGGAACAGGATGCCTCCGGCCGTGTCGCGCATGGCCGGATCGCCCAGGAGCGCGATGAGCTTGGGCACCGCGCCCGGGCCGATGCGGGCGATGCGGCCGGTCATGCGGTTTTTGAGGTTGGGCAGCTGGACGGCCCCCTCCACCAGGGCCGGGACGGCGTCCGGGCCCGAGGCGATGAGGGCCTTCTCGGCCGCCGCGTACGTGGCGGAGCTGCGCAGCTGCTCGACGAGGAGCTGGTACTTGTCCTTGGAGGCGTCAGGGTCCTGCGCGCAGACGGCCCCCGCGCAGGCCGCGCACAGCGCGGCCGCGCACGATAGGACCGTCATATACGAGCGTGGTTGTAGCATCTCGGCGCTTCACGGCATCACTTCGGTCTTGATCCTTCTCCCCCTTTCCGTGAACGGTCATGGGGGAGGCGCGAACGGCTTCAGCCCGGGGCCGGGCGGCGGGATCTCAACAGCGCAGGGGGACAGGCAGGAGACGGCGGGACGCGCCAGCGGACTGCGATTCCAAGAGGACGGGAGCCGGGGAAACGGGGACGGCCTGGACGGTCGGGACCTTGAGCGGGGCTTTGCTCTCGCGCAGGACGCAGACGGAGTCCTCCTCCGGAGCGCGCGGAGCCCGGCCGCGCAGGGCCTCGCTGAGCAGGCCGGAGCGGTCGAGCAGGTCGAGCAGGACCCCCAGGGCCCCCTGGCGGAGCGCCGCCATGGAGCCGTCCCGGACCTGACGCTCGAGGGCGGCGCGGGAGACGGGCTGGTTGAGGTCGTCGCGCACGTCCAGGCCCGCGCCGCCCTGAAGGGCCGTCCAGGGGTCCGCGAACACCGGCAGGGCCGCGACCAGGCAGAGCCCGAGCAGGAGCAGGGCCGCGGTGAGCTTGACCATGAAACGGCGCCGCGCAACGCCCCCCTCTCGGGGAGGCTGCGCGGCGTTCATCGCGGCTCGCAGGTTCTTCATGGGCAAAAACGAGCCCGGCCTTGCCAACTATCTTACCCCTCTATCCCGAAGATAGCAAGCTAAGGCCGGGCGAAAGCTGCCCCGTTATCGCTGCCTTCGGCGGTCCGGGCGACCTGCGCGGCGCAGGCCCCGCACTTTGCGCCCCCGGCTTGCGCCGGGTTTGCCGTTTCGCGCAACGCACTTCTGCCTAAGTATAACAGAACGGCTTGATTTGTCAAGGGGTGGGGCCTTGCGCTTTTTTCTCGACGAGGATCAGCGCCAGAACCCGGCGGCGCCGCCAGGCCGGCGCAGGACCGTCTGCTCGCGGTCCTTCCCCACCGACACCACGGCGGCCTCGAGCCCGAGCGAGCGCTCGACGAAGCGCACGTAGTCCCGCGCGCCTTCGGGCAGGTCCGAGAAGCGGCGCGCGCCGGAGAGGTCGCCGCTGAAGCCCTGGAAGCTCTCGTAGACGGGCTCGACGTCGAAGGCGTCGCGACGGGAGCAGGGCCACCCCTCGACGCGGCGCCCGCGCAGGCGGTAGGCGGTGCAGACGCGCAAAGGATGGATGCCCGAGAGGGTGTCGAGCTTCATGAGCGCCAGGCGCGAGAAGCCGTTGATGCGCGCGGCGGCCTTGAGCTGGACGAGGTCGAGCCAGCCGATGCGCCGCGGCCGCCCCGTCGTGGTGCCGTACTCGCCGCCCTTCTCCCGGATGAAGCGGCCCACGCGCCCCTCGATCTCCGTCGGAAAGGGGCCCAGCCCCACGCGGGTCGTGTACGCCTTCGCGACCCCGAGCACGGCCCCGATGCGCGTGGGGCCCACGCCCGCGCCGACGCAGGCGCCGCCCGCGCAGGAGTTCGAGGAGGTCACGAACGGGTAGGTGCCGAAGTCCACGTCGAGCATCGCGCCCTGCGCCCCCTCGAAGAGCACCCGCCGGCCCCTCTCGAGCGCCGCTTCGACGAGGACGGAGGCGTCGGCGATGAAGGGGGCGAGGAACGCCCGCAGGGCCTCGTAGTCCCGGAAGAGCTCCCGGCGCGCGCGGGCGAGGGGCATGAGCCGGGCGAGCTCCGGGGCGTGCAGGCGCAGATGGCTTTTCGCGAGCTCACGGAAGAGCGGGGGGTCGAGGTAGTCGCAGACGCGCACCCCGCACCGCGCGACCTTGTCCTCATAGCAGGGGCCGATGCCCTTGCGGGTCGTGCCGATGCCCTGCCCCGCATCCTCTCTGCGGCCATCGAGCAGGAGGTGGGTGGGCAAGATGACGTGGCACAGGGGGCTGATGCCCAGGCGGCCGCGCACGCGCACGCCCTGGCGCTCGAGCCCCTCGACCTCCTCGCGCAGGGCCCGGGGGTTGACGATGACGCCGTTGCCGAGCAGGCTGAGGGCCTTGTCGGCCAGGATCCCGGAGGGGACGGTGTGCAGGGCGAACTGCTTCCCCCCGCAGACCACGGTGTGGCCCGCGTTGTTCCCGCCCTGGAAGCGCACGACCAGGTGCGCCTGGGAGGCGAGCCAGTGAACGACCTTGCCCTTGCCCTCGTCCCCCCACTGCGCCCCGACGACCACGAGTCCAGGCATGGTTCCCCCTTCAGCCGCCGAAGATCTTCTTCCACCAGGGCATCCGCGAAGGCCTGCGGGAGACCTTCAGGCGGATGTCCGGAGGCACCGAGACGTCGCCGCAGAGCCCGGCCGAGAAGCGCACGCGCACGAGCACGTCGCTCTGGCCGCGCTCGAGGGCCTCCACCGGCGCGGGGATGGACGGAGCCCCGTCCTCGACGCGGGTGCCCAGCAGCTTGGCCAGGTACTGGGCCACATCCCGCGGATCGGTGATGGTCGCGAACACCACGTCCCCCGCCCGCAGCTCGCCGGCCGCGAGGCCCGCGGGGCTGGGCTCGAGGGCGATGCGCAAAACCAGCGGGCCCCTCGTCGAGGAGCGGGCGGGCCGCTCGCCGGTCCGGCGCCGCGTCTGCGGGGCGCGGGCCTCGCGCGGGGCGCCCGGGTCGGAAGCGGGCAGAGGCCGGACCTCCTGGAACTGGCCCATGTCCAGGACCTCGGGGCTCGCCTGGATGTCCAACTCCCCCAGCCGGCGCGAGAGCAGCTCCTTGAGCTGGCCCCACTCCTTCGGGCCCAGCCGGGCCTTCTCTTCGTAGAAGGCGGCCGCCCCGGCGGAGTTGAAGAAAGACTCCAGGAGCTTCTCGGCCTCCTGGCTGACGTCCTGGAGGGTGCCGGCCCACAGCCGGCAGGCGTAGATGCGGCCCTCGAAGTCGAACCAGTGCTGATCGAGCTCGGAGGCGAAGACGGCGGGGTTGCAGGAGACCACGGCGCGCGCGCGCAGAAGCGAGCGGTCGCGCAGGTTCAGGATGGCCAGCCACAGCCCGTAGAGCGGCTCCCCTTCGCACCGGAGCCGGCCCTTGATGACGCGGATGTCCTGGAAGAGCCGGGGGACGGTCTGGACGGCCGTCTCCAGGTCGTAGCTGCACAGCTGGAGGGCCAGCTCGGCGGTCTCCCGGTCGCAGGCGGTCTCCTCCATCAGCAGCTCGACCTTGTCCTTCATTCGTCCTCAGGCCTTCCCGTCCTCGCCGGCCTCCTTCTTCCCCCGGGGGTGGCTCTTCTCGTAGACCCGCCGGATCATCTCCAGCGAGGTGTGCGTGTAGACCTGCGTGGTGGAGAGGCTCTTGTGGCCCAGCATCTCCTGCAGGGTGCGCACGTCGCAGCCGCGGTCGAGCAGCTGGGTGGCGAAGCTGTGGCGCAGGGCATGGGGGCTGACGCTCTTCAGGAGGCCCGAGCGGCGGGCGGCGCGGCGCACGATCGCGGCCACCGAAGTGTCGCTCAGGCGGCCGCCCCGCGCGTTGAGGAAGAGGGGCTTGGAGCCCCCGGACAGGGCGGCGGGGCGCGCGTCGAGGGAGCTTTTGAGGGCGGCGAGGGCCGCCCGGCCGACCGGCACGAGGCGCTCCCGCGAGCCCTTGCCGAACACCCGCACGGTGCCCCCGACGAGGTCAAGGTCGGCCACGTTGAGGCGGGCGAGCTCGCCGCGCCGCAGGCCGCAGGAGTAGAGCAGTTCCAGGATGGCCCGGTCGCGCAGGTCGGCGGGCCGCCCTCCCGGGACGCCCTTCTCGAGCAGGAGGGCGGTCTCGGCCTCGCTCAGGAAGCGGGGCAGGCGCGCCTCGCGGCGCGGCATGGGGAGGTTGAGGAAGGGGTCGCGGGCGAGGACGTCCTCGTCGATGAGGAAGCGCACGAAGGAGCGCAGGGCCGCGATGCGGCGCAAAAGGCTGCTCCGGCCGACGAGCCCCTCCTGCAGGGAGGCCAGCAGGCTCCGGACCCGCCGTCGGGTCAGGGCCTCGGGGCCGCCGCCGCCCCCCTTGGCCCAGAGGCGCTCGAACACGGCCAGGTCGCCGCGGTACGCCCGGAGAGTGTGCTCGGAGAGGTTTCGCTGGGCCCGCAGGTACGCGAGGAACCGCTGGACCCAGAGCCTCACGACGTGGCGCCGCCGCCCTCCTCGGACGCGGGCGTTCTCCGCTCG
>DMEZ01000070.1:79674-94808 GCA_003450735.1 Elusimicrobiota bacterium
GAGGCGCATGGGCGCCGGAAGGGATGGGCTTGGGCTCAGGCTCCGGAGCCCCCGCCGGTTTGGCGCCGAGCGCCTCCGCGTCCTCTCGGGAGAGCGGCTTGATGTTGCGGCACTTGGGGAAGCCGGAGCAGGCCAGGAAGTGGCCGCGCTTGCCCAGCCGCATCCACATCGGACTGCTGCACTTGTTGCACTTGCGCTCGGTGAGCACGGGCCGCGAGCCCTCGATCTTATGCCCCTCCGCGTCGAGCGAGTAGGTGTTCCGGCAGCCCGGGTAGCCCGAGCAGGCCAAAAAGCGCCCCTTGCGGCCCATCCGGATGACCATCCCCTTGCCGCAGAGGTCGCATTTCTCGTCGGTCTGCTGGGGGACGATCCGCTTGCCCTCGGCGTCGATCTGGGCCTTGCCCTTGCACTTGGGGAAGCGGGAGCAGGAAAGGTACTTGCCGAAGCGGCTCTCGCGGATGAGCATCTTCTCGCCGCAGAGCGGACAGATCTCGTCGCTCTCCTGGGGCTTGGCCCGGGAGTCCTCCATCTGGACATGGGCCTCCTTGAGGGCGGACATCAGCGGGCCGTAGAAGTTGCGCACGATGGCCTGCCAGCGCTGCTTGCCCTCGGCCACGTCGTCGAGCTGCTCCTCGACCTGGGCCGTGTAGCTGAGGCTGAGCTGCTCCGGGAAGTGCGCCTGGAGCTTCTCGACCACCATGCGTCCGAGGTCGGTGGGCGAGAGGCGGCGGTCCTTCGGCGCGCGGTCCACGTAGCCGCGCTCGAGGACCGTCTTGATGGTCGGGGCGTACGTGGAAGGCCGCCCGATGCCGTGGCGCTCCAGCGCGCGGATGAGGCTCGCCTCGTTGTAGGACGGAGGAGGGGAGGTGTTGTGCTCGACGGGCTCGAACCCCTCGAGCTTGAGGACGTCCCCGATGTTGATGTCCGGCAGGCGGCCCTGGCCCTCCTCGTCGTCGGAGTCCTCGGCGGCGGCCTCCTCGGCCTCGACCTGCCAGACCTTCAGGAAGCCGTCGAACTTCTGCACGCTCCCGTTGGCCCGGAAGAGGGCCTCGCCGCAGCGGATGTCGGCCGAGACCGTGTCGAAGACCGCCTCGGCCATCTGGCTGGCCACGAAGCGCTTGTAGACGAGGTCGTAGAGCTTGAACTGCTCGGGGGACAGGCTCTTGCGCACGCTCTCCGGCGAGCGGGACGAGCTCGTCGGGCGGATGGCCTCATGGGCCTCCTGGGCGCCCCGGACCTTGGAGGTGTAGACCGGCGGCGCGGCGGGGGCGTAGTCCGCGCCGAAGCGCTCGAGGATGAACTTGCGGGCCTCCTCCTGGGCGATGGTCGCGACGGAGACCGAGTCGGTCCTCATGTAGGTGATGAGGCCCACGGGCTCGCCCTCGCCGATGTCCACGCCTTCGTAGAGGCTCTGCGCCACGAGCATCGTCCGGTCGGCCGAGAAGCCCAGGCGCTGGGAGGCGGCCTGCTGGAGCGTGCTCGTGATGAAGGGCGGCTGGGGGCGGCGCCGGACGTCCTTGCGCTTGACCTCGGCCACGTCGAAGGGCTTCCCCGAGAGCTCGGCCGAGACGGCGTCGAGGGCGGCCCGGTCGGGGAAGAGGCTGGTCTTGATGCGGTACTCCTCGGAGAAGAGGGGGATGGTGCGGCTGAGCTCCACCTTCTCCCCCTTCCACTGCACCAGACGCGCCTGGAAGACCGGAGGCTGGCCGGGCTTCTCCAGCCGGGCGGCCAGGGTCCAGTAGGCCTCGGACTTGAACTGGGCGACCTCCTTCTCCCTTTCGACTAGGAGGCGGACGGCCACCGACTGCACCCGGCCCGCGGAGAGCCCGCGGCGGATCTTCTTCCAGAGCAGGGGCGAGAGCTTGTAGCCGAGCAGGCGGTCGATGACGCGCCGCGCCTGCTGGGCCTGGACGAGGTCCATGTCCACGGAGCGGGGGTTCTTGAGCGCCTCCTGGATGGCCTGCGGGGTGATCTCGTGGAAGGTGATGCGGCGGGCGCGCTCGGGCTCCAGCTCGAGGATCTGCACGAGGTGCCAGGCGATGGACTCGCCCTCGCGGTCATGGTCGGTGGCGAGGTAGACGTACTCGGCCTCTTCGGCGAGGCGCTTGAGCTCCGGCAAAAGCTTGCGTGTGCGCGCGAGCAGGATGTAGGTCGGCTCGAAGTCCTTGGCCTCGTCGACGCCGAGCTTCTTCTCGGGCAGGTCGCGGACGTGCCCGAAGGAGCTGGCGACGACGTAGCCCTTCTTGAGGAAGCGGGAGATGGTGCGCTGCTTGGCCGGCGACTCGACGATGACCAAGCTGGCGCCCGAGGGGGCTGGAGCGCCGCCCGCCTCCGGCGCGGGAACCGCGGCCTTGGCCTTCGCCTTCGCCTTGGAAGGAGTTTTTTTCTTCGTCGTCTTACGTTCGGGCATATCGTTGACCAGGGGCTGAGAGGATGCGGCCGCGGCCCTCGAGCTCGGTCAGGGAGCGCAGAAGCCGGGGCGTCGGCCACCCCGTCTCTTCCGACAACTCCTCCAAGCTCAAGGAACCTCCGGCCAGCAAGGCCATGATGCGGCCTTCTTCCGCGCCGAGCCCAGCGCCAACGCCCGGCGACGGGGTGTCATTATAGGATAAAAGTTCTTCATTTCCTCTATTAGCGTCCTGGACCAGGGCCGGGATCTCGCTCAGCACATCGTCCAAGTCCCGGGCCATGAGCGCGCCCTGGCGGAGCAGTTCCAGCGGCCCTTCGCTCATGGGAGAGTCGGCGGGCCCGGGCACCGCGAACACCTCGCGGCCCTGCCCCAGCGCGGCCTTCGCCGTGATGAGGGCCCCGGACTTGGGGCCCCCCTCCACCACCACGGTGCCCCAGGAAAGGCCCGAGACGATGCGGTTGCGCCTTGGGAAATGGAAGGGCTTGGGCTCGGCGTCGGGGGGCAGTTCGCTGAGGAGCGCGCCCCCGCCGCGGACGATGGCCTCGGCCAGTTTCGCGTTCTCCTGGGGATAGACCCGGTCGAGTCCGCTGCCGAGCACGGCCCAGGTGAGGCCGCCGGCCGCCAGGGCGGCCTGATGGGCCTCGGTGTCGATGCCCCGCGCCAGGCCGCTCACCACCACGATGCCCTGGCGCGCGCACTGTCCGGCGAGGAGGCGGGCCATGCGCCGGCCGTAGGGGGTCGGGCGGCGCGAGCCGACGATGGCGAGGGCGCCGCAGGTTTTCAGCGTCCCGCGCAGATGGAGTTCGTCGGGAGCGTCCGGGACCGAGGCCAGCAGGGCCGGATAGCCCTCGCCGCCCAGGCGCAGGAGCGCGTCCCCGTTCACAGGAGCTCCTCCCCGAAAGAGCGTTCGGGATGGACGGATGGGAGCGGCTGCGCCGCGGGCCTGCACCGCTGGCCGGTGAGGGCCTCGTGGACTTGGCAGAACAGGTTTTCGTCCTGCAGGAGCCTCCCCCATTCCCCCGGGATGCGCCCGGCGGCGACGATGAGCCGCGGCGCATCCAGGCCCAGCGCCGCGGCCAGCCGCCGCAAGGCGTCCTCCTCGGCCGGCGGGCTGCGCTTGCCGGCCAGGACCTTGGAGAAGAACGAAGGGTCGAGCCCCGCCTCCCGGCAGAGCGCCCGCAGCCCTAAGCCGCGCTCGCGCATCTTCTCCTGCACGAGCTCGGAGAAGGCGTGCGAACCCTCCGGGAGACTACTTGAACTTGATGATCTCATGCTTCTCGCGGACGATCTCGGCGTCCGGCCCGCTGGGGTACTCGTCCAGATAGCGCTGGAAGCTGGTCCGGGCCTCTTCCCACTTGCTCTGCTCGGAGTAGGCCGTCCCGATGCGCAAAAGCGCCTTCGGCGCGTACTGGCAGGTGGGGTAGTCGGTAAGCAGCTGGGTGAAGGCCTCGATGGACTCGGGGTACCTGCTCTTGAGGTACTGGCTCATCCCCGCCATGTACTCGAGCTTGGGGGAATATTCGGAGCTCGGATGGCTCTTGGCGAACTTAAGCACGTCCTTGTAGGTGTAGTGGGTGTTGATATAGACGCCAAGGCCCACGATGACGGCCAGGGTGATGAACCATTTCTTGAGGTCGAGCTCCATGTCAATCCTCCATTTTCAGCAGGTCGCCGGGCTGGATGGTGTCGCCGGAATCGACGATCAGCACGCGGTAGACCCCGTTGGCCAGCTTTCGGACGACTTCCACCTGCCCGACCTTGTGCACATAGATCGCGTTGTGGTCCGTATCGGCCTCGGTGGGCGCGGCGCGGCGGTAGACGCTCAGGCGCTGACGCTTGCGCGCTTCCTTATAAAGCGTGGCGTGGACGTGCTGCCCCTCGAACACGATGGAGTCTCGCCCCCCCTCCATCTCCCGGATCTCACCGTCCGCGGTCCAGCCCGCGGGCATGACCATGCGGTAGACCGCGGGGCTCTGCCCGGTCATCCCATCCGGCATCCGGGCCGAGAGAGAGTCGGGGAGGGTGATCCCGTCTCCACGGGTCGGATCGTACTTGGGCTGGGGCGGCGGCGCCGCCGCTTTCACGGGCTTGGGCGGCGGGGCGGGAGCGGGGGCCGGCGCCGGTTCAGGCGGCTTGGGCGGCTCCTCCTTCGCGGGTTCGGGCTCCGCAGCCTCAACGGCCGGCTCATCGGCCGGGATCAGAAGCACCTGGCCCGGGTAGATCCAGTGCGGGTCCTTCACGTTCGGGGCCGGATTGGCCTCGGCGATGCGCCGCCACTTGAAGTGGGTGCCGTAGTAGTGCATGGCGAGGTCCCACATCGTGTCCTGGGGCACCACGGTATGGTGGGCCGACTCCTTGAGCGTTTTCTCCTCCGCGAAGAGCGGGAGGGCCAGCAGGCAAACCAGGGCCATCATGCATTTCTTCATAGTGTTTCCCATTTTCCCATAAAACCGGCCGCTTCGGCCAGATGTCCGCGCCGGACGGCGCCGCTCTCCTCGAGGTCGGCGACCGTCCGGGCCGACCTCAGAAGCCGGTCGAGGCTCCTGGGGGAGAGGCTCCGCCGGGAGAGGCTTTCAAGCAGGCTCCAGCCTTCCGAGTCGATCCGGCAGGCCTCCCGAGCTTCCTTCGGACTCAAGAGCGTGTTGGGCTTCGAGCGCCCCTGTCGGGAGGCGAAGGCGCGGGCCTTCAAAACGCGCTCCCGGACGGCCGAGGAGGGCTCTCCGGGCTTCGCCGAGCCCCACTCCCCGAAAGGCAGCGGAGCGAGGTCGACCTGCAGGTCGATGCGCTCGCGCATGGGCCCCGATACCGTCCCCCGGTAGCGGCGGATGACGGGCTCCGAGCACAGACAGCGACGCTTGGGGTGCCCCAGGTAGCCGCAGGGGCAGGGGTTCATCGCGGCGACGAGGGTGAACTCGGCGGGGAACACCGCGCTCTCGCGCAGGCGCGTGACCGTGACCGTGCGGTCCTCGAGGGGCTGGCGCAGGGTCTCCAGGGTGTCCCGGCCGAACTCGGGGAACTCATCGAGGAAGAGCACCCCGCGGTGGGCCAGGGTCACCTCGCCGGGGCGGGCGTTGCCGCCCCCTCCGATGAGCGCCGTCGCGGTGGCCGTGTGGTGCGGGGCGCGGAAAGGCCGTTTGCGCAGGAGCCCCGCGCCGGCGGGCAGCAGGCCGCAGACCGAGTAGACCCGGGTGACCTCCAGGGATTCTTCCTGGGTCAGGGGCGGGAGGACGCCGATGAGCCGGCGAGCGAGCATGGACTTGCCGCAGCCGGGCGGGCCGCTCATGAGCAGGCTGTGCCCTCCCGCCGCGGCGATTTCGAGGGCCCGGCGCGCGAGCGCCTGGCCGCGCACCTCCGAGAGGTCGAACTCCTCCTGCTGGACGGACTCCGGGACTGATTCCTCGACGCTCTTCTCCCGGAGTCCTCGGAGCACCTCCGCGGCCTCTTTGAGGGAAGACACCCCGTAAGCTTCCAGCCCCGGCACGGCGGAGGCCTCGCCCAGGTTGGCCCGCGGAACCACCACCCCGCGAAGCCCCCTCGCGCGAGCCGAGGACGCCATGGCGAGCACCCCGGAGACGGGCCGCACCGAGCCGTCCAGAGCGAGTTCGCCCAGAAAGCAGAGGCCTTCGGAAGGGGTGTCCGGAAGCACCTGCTCCGAGGCGATAAGGGTCCCCAGGGCGATGGGCAGGTCGAACTGGGTGCCGCCCTTCCTTAGTTCAGCGGGGGCGAGGTTGACCGTGACCCGCCGGCAGGGGAACTCGAAGCCGGAGTTGCGCACCGCCGAGACCACCCGCTCGCGGGCCTCGCGCACCGAGCTGTCGGGGAGGCCCACCGTGTTGACGCAGGGCAGGCCGTTCGTGAGATCGAGCTCGACCGCGACGAGGAAGCCGTCGATCCCGCGCACCGCCGCCGACCAGACCTTGGAGAGCATACCCACAAGTACGTATGTGGGCCCTAAAAAGTTCCATCAAAGTTGTAGAATCCGAACCGATGGAGAAGCCCCCCTCGCGCCGCCTCGTCCTGGCCCTCATCGCGGGCTCGACCCTGCTCGCCCTCGCGGCCCTCGAGTTCCTGGTCCGCTTCCTGCCCGACGCGCAGACGATGCTTGTCGAGCCCTCCTCCATCCCGGGGGTGGGCTACCAGCTGGTGCCGGACATGACCGCCTGCTCCATGCACGGCCGCTTCCATATAAACAAATGGGGCTTCCGGGGACCTGAGTATCCCATGGAGAAGCCCCCGGGCACCTTCCGCTTGCTCGCCCTGGGCGACTCGGTGCTCTACGGGGACAGCGCCAAAGAGAACGACGTCACCCAGTCCTTGGGCCGCCTGCTCGACGCGGCCCCCCCCAAGGGCTTCGAGCGCGTCCAGAGCATCAACACCTCGGTGCCCAGCTACTCCACCTGCCAGGAGCTCGCTCTCCTTAATGGACTCGCCGACAAGTTCAGCCCCGACCTCGTCCTGGTCGGCTACGTGATGAACGACCCGGAAGGCGCCCGGGTGCCCTTCGGCCTGGACATCGCGACGGGGCGCATCGCGTGGCGCTACCGGGCCTACCACTTCGTCAAGCAGAGGCTCTACCTGGTGAAGTACGTGGTCGCCAAGCTCTCCCCCCTCGTCTTCCGCCTGCGCGGGGGCTTCAAGCAGTTCGGCCCGGCGCAGAACCCGGGCCGCACGGAAGACTACACGATGGCCATCCATGACCCCCAGGGGCCATTCTGGCCGGCCTGCGCGCGCTGCATCGAGGGGCTGGGAGAGTATCAGCGGAAGACGGGGACCCCCGTCCTGTTCGCCATCTTCCCGCTGTTGAAGAGCATGGACTTCAAGCCGCTGGAGGACGCCTACCGGCAGGTGGAGAGGACGGCCAGGGCGGCCGGCCTGGAGACGGTCAACCTCTACCCGGAATTCGCCAAGCTGACGCCCGCGGAACTCTCGGAGCTGGCCGGCGACGGCGTGCACCCCTCCGAGAAGGGCCACCTCTTCATCGCCCAGGCCCTGCAGCGCCGGCTGGCGGCCCGTCCCGCCATGATGACGGGACGGGGCCGCTACAAACCCTAATCGACCAGCCGGCAGATGTCCTTGGGGACGAGAGCCGTCCCCTGGGACTGCGTCATCTGAGCGATGGAGCCCTCCCCCGTGTCGCCCAGCGGCCCCGTGACCTCGATGCGGCCGACGGGGACCTCCTCGTTGCCGAGGACGAGGCCCGTGGTCGGGTCGAGGATCTCGCGCCCCAGATGGAAGCAGTCGAGCTGGCGGCCCTTCTCGATGCCCATGTTCGGGCCGGCGTTGATGTAGACCAGACCGCCGCTGACGCTCGCCACGCGGCACGACCAGGGCTTCTTGTTGACCTGCGAGACGATGTTCTCGGTGAACTGGGCGATGGAGGCCCGCAAAGCCTTGCCCTCCAGGGTCTCGTCGTAGCCGCCCCGGGCGCCCAAGCCCAGCACGGTGCGCTTCCCGCTCTTGGCCGTCCCGCGGCCGGAGTCCGCGAAGAGGACCTGCCCCGTCTCCGCGTCCACGATGCGGATGTCCACCGTCGCCTCGGCGATCTGGTTCTTGCTCTGGGAGAGGATCATCTCGGTGCCCTCGGTCTTCACCCCGAACTCGGAGACCGAACCGGTGACGATGGCGCTCAAGCCCAGCACCTTGCCCACGGCCACCGCCGTCTTCGGGTCGATGACCCCGGTGGACTGCAGCTTCTGCTCATCGAGGATCTTGTTGAGCTTGTCGCGTTCGACCACGACGAACTTGCCGGTCTTGCTCAGCTCGGTGACGAGGATGTCCGAGGCGGCCGTGCCGAGGCGCTGCCCGTAGGCCGACTTGTTCTCGAACTCCACCACCCCGATGCGCCGCTTGGGGCCGGTGAACTTGGACTTGACCTTCTCCGTCTCGGTCGCGGTGACCGCCTGCTCCTTCCGGATCCTCGTGCTCGGCCCGCAGGCCGAACAGAGCGCCCCCGCGCAGACCAGCAGCGTCACGGCTCTGGACATCCTCATCCCTACCTCCCTGGCAGGCTCGATAAGAGCCTTGAAACGGCTTCATCCGACTCCAGCACGAGCGGGCTCCCCAGCATCGTCTCGAGGGCCTGGACCGCCAGCCCCTCCACGAAAGCCTTCCCCGCCTCCTTCTTGTCCGTCTCGATGCGGACGGTGAGCCCCTGGCCCTGGCCTTCCCAGAGGCTCTCCCCGCTCTTCGGCTCGACGAGCTTCAAGGTCAGCTCCACCGCCCGCTGGCTGAAGAAGCCGACGTTCCGATACGAGAAGCGCTCCACGCTCCCCCAGAAGTACCCGTCCACCGAGAGCGCCTGGGCCAGCGCCTCCGGCTTGAAGGCGTTGATCTGGCCGCCGTCGGTGAGCCCGATGGCCTGGAGGGCCGAATCCGTCTCCTCCTCCCCCTTCACCTGCCAGCCCCGCCCGCGCAGGCTCTCGGCGACCTTCTTGCGCAGCAGCACGGGCCCGAGCAGGCTGGTCGTGGCGTTGTCGAAAGGCAGGACCGCGACCGACGCCGGCGCCCGGGCCGCGAAGTCCGGGGCCTGATAGACGAGCGCTTTCGGCGCGCACGCGGCCGCGCCGGCGCTCAGGACGAGCAGCAGGCTACGGACGGCCTTGCACATGCACGCTCAGCTCGTAGGGCGTCACGGAGCCCACCGTGATCGCGTATTTCCTCATCAGCAGCATGGCCGCCGCGAGCTGGTCGGCGGTGATCTTCTCGGCGGTGACCGTGAAGACCGCCCCCTCCTCCCCCTCGTAGCTCGATAGCGTCACCGCCGCGACCTCCGGCAGCAGCCGGACGTCGTCGGCGAAGCGGCGCACCTCCTCCAGGCTCTTCATCCCGGCCGCGCGCAGGGCGATGTTGACCCGCTGGCCCAGGAGCTGCGTGAGCTCCGCGGCCATCGCCTCGCCGGCCATCGAGCCCGTCGTGTCCAAGGCCTTCCCCGCCGCGAGCTCCGCCGAGGGGTCGAGCGCGGAGGCTTCCTGCACCTTGCTCGAGACCACCTCGCCGGTGGCGGGCTTCAAGGCCTCCAAGGTCACCCGGGCGCGGTACGAGATGAAGCCGCCCAGGCGCGGGTCGCGGGGCAGGGCGTAGGCTTCCGCCTCCCCCTTGATCACGAGGTCCGCGTCCAGCGACTTTCCCACCGAGACCGCGGTCGCGGTATCGGTGCTCTTGCGCAGAGCCGGCTGTCCCTCGCCGAGCTCGACCACCTGGAAACCCAGCTCCAGGAGCGCCCGCCGCACGCCCTGCGCGGCCCGCCCCTCGGTGGATCGGGCGAACTCCCCCTTCGTCAGGAGCAGCACCGCGACCTTCGGGTTGCCCGGAGGCGCCTCGGGGCGGATGAGCCCCGCCTTCTTGAGGTCCTGGCCGACCTTCTCGTAGAGCACGACGGCCTTGATGCGGGTCTTATGGAAGCCCTCCTCCTCCCGCTCGTCGAGCACCTCGAACTTCCGGACGTAGCCGCCGACGTTGGCCAGGATGTTCTGGTCCACCTCGACGGCCTGGTTGACCCTCGACTTGGCCGAGATGTACACCCCGACCACGCGCTCGACGGCCTTGCGCTGGGCCTCGGCCAGGGCCCTCTGCTTCGTCCCGTAGGCGTCCTTCGGGTCGATGGGAGCCCAGCCTTCGGCCTTCACGACCTCGCCCTTCTCCCCCTTGGCGAGCTTCAGGCGGTTCGAGCAGCCCGAAGAGGCAAGGAGAGCCCCCGCGGCCACGAGGGCCGCGGCGCCCAGCAAGCAGACGCGCATCGCCTTACTTGAACTTCACGCCCATCATCTGCTCAAGGCGCTTCTTGGGCAGGCGCAGGGTGACCAGGCAGCCGTTGTCGCTGGTGAACTGCGAGCGCATGATCTCGGCGCCCTTGATCGTGTCCTTGACGCGGGCCTCCAGGGTGGAGTCCTTCTCCATCGCCTGGGACACCGTGATGCCGCCCTCGATCTCGACGCCCTTGACCAGGGTGAGCAGCTCGTACTGGGCCTTCACGATCGCGGCGTCGCGCGAGAGCGCCTTGCGCTGGGTGTCGGACTGCGCGTCCGCCGGGGCGCCGCCGATCCCGATGGACTGTATGAACTTGCTCGTCACCATGTTCTGCTCGATGTCGTTGACGACCTTGCCGCCTTTCACGAAGCTCTTCGAGCAGGCCAGCGTCAGCGCCACGGCGGCCGCGAGAGCGGCCGTCCCCCACCTAATCGTCTTCATCGTGTCCCTCCTCCTTGCCCTTCGTCTCTCTGGAGACCGGCACCAGAAAGTAAAACCTCGAGCCCTTGTCCGGCTCGGACTCGAACCAGATCTTCCCTTCGTGCTTCTCGATGATGGAGCGGCAGATGGCCAGCCCCAGCCCCGTCCCCGGCGCCCGCACCTTCCCGGGGTTCTTCCCACGGTAGAACTTCTCGAAGATCCTCTGCCCGTCCTCCAGGGGGATGCCGACCCCGGAGTCGCGCACGCAGGCCCGCAGGCACTCCCCATTGTTCTCCACGGCCACGCTCACGCAGCCGCGCTCGGGGGTGAACTTGATCGCGTTCGAGATCAGGTTGTCGAACACCTGGCCGAGCCACTTGGTGTCCCCGTGCGCGGGCGGGAGGCCGTTGGAAGGCTGGAGCTCCAGGACCACGCTCTTCTTGTCCGCCTCCCAGCGGTGGTTCTCCACCGAGGCGCGGGCGAGCTCGGCGAGGTCCACCGGCACGAAATCCATCTGGAGCCCGCCTTCGAGCTTGGAGAGATCGAGGAGGCTCATGACCAGCATCGTCAAGCGCTCGGAGGCCCGCTTGCAGGAGGTCAGGAACTTGCGCTGGTCGGCGGTGAGGGGCCCGGCCTCGTCGGCGAGCAGGACGGCCAGGAACCCGGAGATGGTCGTCAGGGGCGTCTTGAACTCGTGGCTGACCGTGGAGACGAAGTCGTCCTTGAGCCGGTGCAGGTGGGCGAGCTGGCGGTTCATCTCGGCGAGGCGCTGGGTCATCATCGCGCTCTCGACCAGGACGGCCACCTCCTCGGCGATGACCCGCAGCAGCTGGAGGTGCTCCTCGCTGAAGAAGTTCTTTCGGAAGCTGCCCACGCGCATGACCCCGATGCGCCGCGACTCGATCTTGAGCGGGATGACGGCGAGGGAGTGGCAGCGCCAGAGGCGCGCGTAGTGGGCGAGCACGCGGGGGTCGTTCTGGGCGTCCCCGGTGATGAAGGGCTGGCCCGTCCGGAACACGCGCACCGAGGAGGCCATCTCGTTCTGGAGCGAGATGCGGTAGAGCGCGCCCTCGTCGTCGTGGAGGCCGTGCGCCCCGGGCTGGGTGACCAGCTCGCCCTGGTTTTCGTCGAGCAGGAGGAAGGCGGCGACGTCGGCTTCCAGCGCCTTGGCCACCGTCGCGGCGATGGCCCCCAGGACGTCCGGCTGGTCCGGGTGCTCCGAGATGGTGTCGGTGACTTCCTGGACGGTCTTCATCTCCTTCGCCTTACGGATGAGCTGGAGGTTCGTCTCATCGAGCTTCTGCAGCGTCAAACTGAGCCCTCCTTCGAGCTGCTCCCGGGCGCTGCGGTGCTCGTGGAGCTGGGTGGTCCGCGCGGCCGTCTGGCAGCAGTAGGCCGTCAAGACGTCCAGCGCCTCCGAACACTCCGCGAGCCCCTGTCCCCGAGGATCGGCGTCCAGCGCCCCGATGAGACCCCAGATCTTGCCGGGAGTTCCCCACGGGCTCAGCCGCAGGGACTTGAGCCCCCGGCCGGCGAAGCGCGCCTTCAAGCCCTCCGGGATGTCCCCCTTCCAGATCCGGGTCTCTTCCTCGCGGAAGAGCTCCTCCCAGAGCTCCTCGGGCAGCTCCAGGTCGAGGGGCTCGGCCGCGGCCAGGACCCCCGTCCGGAACGCGAGGTCGGCCCTCTCGCCGTAGAAAGCCCCCTGCAGACCCAAGCGCCGCCAGGCGAAGAGGTGGACGCCCCCGAAGCGATGGAGGAAGCGGTCCGCCCCGTACTGCAGGGCCTCGGCGAGCATCTGCGGCGTCTCCGCGGCGGTCTGCTCCTCGAAGAGCTCCCGCGCGAACACGCCCATCTCCCGGGTCTTCTCCCGCTCGCCGCGCAGAGCCAGCTCGAGGGGCAGGAGCGTCCGGAAGCGCATCGCCCAGTACACGGCCGCCGTGCCTGCCGCGGCGGCGATGAAAGCGGCCAGCCACTCGTGGGTCATGCGCCGGGCTCCATGTCCAGGCAGGCCTTGAGGTGGCCGAAGGGGTCCTTGATGCTCAGGAAGGAGACCCAGGACAGCCGCACGCTGAAGTCGGCGATCAGGTGGCTGACCGCGTGGCGGAACTCGTTCTCGTGCCCGGCCAGGTCGGTGCCCGGCGTCGGGCCGAGGACGAGGGCGGCCGGCACCCCCTGGCGGCGGATCTCGGCGGCCAGGTGGAAGGGCGTCCCGAACACCTGGTTCGGATCGTAGGGGATGAGGGGGCCGGCGCGGTACTGGAACGACCAGTGGTTCTGTGCGGCCGTCTCCTGGATCATGCGCAGGGCCCAGCGGGCGTGCGCCTCGGTGCCGGCCGGGAAGCCGAGCGCCAGCGGGGCCTGCCCCTCGGCCGAGGTCGGAGGCAGGGCCAAGGCCGCCTGCGCCTCCTCCGCCGTGGAGGCCTGGGAAGGGGTCTCCGGGGTCATCGCGAGCTTCATGATCTCGGGGATGCTCGTGTCCTGGCCCGTCTTCTGGCGCAGGGCCTTCAGGACGCGGAGCCTGCGCACGTGGGAGTCGAGCTCGGAGAGGCTGCTGCCCATGATCTCGCGAAGGGGCGTCAGTTCGTCGAGGCTCGTCTCGAAGCCCGCCTCCCTGACCGAGCGGAGGAGGATGTCGCCCTGCTTGTCGGGGCCCGGCACCTTGAGGTCGCCCGACCAGCCGGCCGCGATGCGGAACCCCAAGGCCTGCTCGAAGCCGCCCAGGAGCCTCGGCGCGTAGGCCGAGGTCATGATCACCTGCTTGCGATTGTCCAGGAACTGGTGGAGCACCTCGGTCAGGAGACCGCGGGTCGCGTCCACGGCCTCGACCAGGTGCACGTCATCGATGAGCAGGGCCTTGGCCTGCTGGGCGAAGAGCTGGAGGGCCTGCTGCTGCCCCGTCTCGACCGCCACCTGGGCCGCCGTGGAGAGGAGGGGGCCGGAGGTGACCCAGAGCTTCTGGTCCGGGAACTGGCTCGCGAGCTGGCGCGCGATGGCCTGGAGCAGGTGCGACTTGCCCGTCCCCGGCACGCCGTACAGGAAGAGCGGGTTGTAGAGTTCGCCCGGGTTGGAGGCGGCGGAGGCGGCCGCCGCATGGGAGAAGCGGTTGAAGGCTCCCACCAGGAAGTTGTCCAGGGTCGTCCAAGGCCGCAGCTCCGCGCAGGCGCCGCAGACCGGCTTCGCGGCGAGGGCCTGCAGGCCCGGGGTCATCCCGCCGGACGGCGCGGGGGCGGGAGCGGGCGCCGGCGCGGGGATGGAAGGGACTTGGATGGGAGCCGGCGCAGGCGGCAGCTGGATGGGAGCGGGAGCCGGCGGCAGCTGGATCGGGGCCGGCGGCGGGGCCAGCGGGATCTGGGCCGCCGGAGCGGGGGCCGGGATGGGGATGGGGGCCGGGGTGCGGCCGCTCTCGTCGAAGAGGGAGATGAGCCCGTCCCCGGCCTCCGAGCGGACAGGCGCCGGCGGGACCGGCGGCTTGGTCTTGATCTCCGGGATGGGCGAGGGCGGCTTGGAGGGCGTGCCGAAGCCGGCCAGCCCTGGAGGCGCGGCTCCGAAGATGCCTTCCGCTCCGGCCAACTCCTTGCCCGGCGCGGCGGCGGGAGCAGGCGGCGGCACACTTGGAAGCGCAGTCCCCGGAGGCGATGCCGTTGTTCCGCTCGCCGGAGGGGACGCCGCCTTCGGCGGTCCCATCGGCGCGGGCGAGGGGGTGTGCGCGGGAGCCGGGTTGTCCTCCGTTTCCGCCTTGGGGTTCATCGCATTCAGCGCGGCCCGGAGCTCGGAGAGGCCCGCCTCGCCGATCTCCTGAAGGTAGAAGCTGAAGTTGTACTTCGTCCCGTCCCGCTCCTTCTTCGGCCGTCCGCAGAGCGCTCCGACGCGGCGGATGAGCGCCTGGACGTCCGTCATCGACGCCTGCACGAGCAGCAGGCGGCGCTGGGGGTCCTTGGGGGTGGCGGCGGGCCGGATCGCCCAGCGTGTCAGCATCCTAGCCAGCCCTCAGGAGCATGATCTCGAAGGTCATGTCCATCGAGTAGGTCCGCTTCTGCGCCTGGTCCGGCGGGACGATCCGGAAAAAGAAATCCTCTTTGGCGAAGGCCTCCTCGATCTCGCGCACCTGGGCCTCCGGCAGGGTCGAGAACAACGCCACGGCCCCGACCGCGCCGGACGCCTTGACGGTCTCGAGCACGGCCGCGGCGGAGGCGCCCTCCGGCACCTCCAGCGTGGCCTGGCTGCGGATCTGCAGGGGCTTCTTGGACACCTTCAGCGCGACGGTCTTGAGGAACTTCTCGAATGCGCTGAAGGCCGGACGCTGGCCGGACGCGAACAGGAACGCGAGCCGTCGGACCTGGTCCTTGGGGATCTTAGGGTCGTCAGGTTCAGGCGGCGTGGGTGCGGGCAGAGCCGCGAAGGTCTTCGGCTTCTCCTCCGGGGGCTTCACCTGAACGAGTTCCGGCTCCGCAACAGGAGCGGGTCGTGCCTGGATCGGAGGCGGCTGGACGAGAGCCGGAGCCGGCTTCGGCTGGACCACCGGCGCGGGGGCCGGAGCGGGAGCCGCGGGCTGGAGCTG
>DMEZ01000056.1:0-43558 GCA_003450735.1 Elusimicrobiota bacterium
TCGGTCTCCAGGAAGGCATGCTCGATGAGCTGGGTGCGGTAGCTTTGCTCCACGACGAAGGCGCAGTCCTTGAAGGCCGCCTCGGCGTCGCCCTTGGACATGCGGCTTGCGGCGAGCGTCTCCCGCGAGTCCTCCGGGCGGCAGACCGGCTCGAGGTCCTCGAACTCAGCTCTGATGAGAGCGGCAGCCCGGCGCGCGGCGTCCCTGCTTTTCGCGACCACCGCGGCGAGCACGTCGCCGCAGTAGCGGATTTCCTCGCCCGGGGCGACGAAGACCGGCCAGTCCTGCTCGATCTGCCCCACGCGGCGTTCGCCCGGCACGTCGGCCGCCGTGAGGATGCGCTCGACGCCCTCGGCCTTGAGGGCCTCGGAGAGGTCGAGGCGCAGGAGGCGCGCTCGAGGCTTTTCGCTGAGCTTCAAGGCGCAATGGAGCATGCCCGGCAGGGCGAGGTCGTGCGCGAAGGGCCGGCGTCCGAGCGCGACGTCCCGGGTGCCGAGCTTGGGGAGGCTCTCCCCGACCCGGCCGGAGCCCTCGCGCGGCTTGAGCGGGACGTTCTCGCGCAGGCTCTTCGCGGCGAGGAGGATCGCATCCACGATCTTGACGTATCCGGTGCAGCGGCACAGGTGCGGGGCCAGGGCCTTGGCGAGCTCCTCGCGCGAGGGCGCGGGCCTCTCCTTGAGCAGGGCGTCGGACCGCATGACGATGCCGGGGATGCAGAAGCCGCACTGCGCGCCCGCCTTCTGCGCGAAGGCCTCGGCGAAGGTCTTCTGGACGGCGGGCGCAAGGCCCTCGACCGTCGTGACCGAGTGCCCTTCGAGCCGGGACATCTTCGTCGCGCAGGCGAGGACCGCCTTGCCGTCGAGCTGGACGGTGCAGGCGCCGCAGGCGGCCTGGGAACAGCCGTCCTTGGCCGAGATCACGCCGAGGTCGTCGCGCAGGAAGAGGAGGAGGGTGCGGGAGGGGTCGCCGGCGTACTCGCGCGGCACTCCGTTGAGGTGGAAGCGGACCACGAGGCTAGAGCTTCAGCTTGGGCTGGGGGTCTTCGGGCCCGACGAAGAGGCCGGAGAGCCTCTTGAGGAACGCGCCCAGCCAACCGGCGGAGGCGCCGTTCTTCGGGGCCTCCCGGGGGGCGTCCTTGCGGACCCGGTAGGTCTCGCCCTGGAGCTTGACGCGGTCGGAGGCCGGGAGGAAGAGCTTCTCGACGAGGACGCGCTTCTCCCGGGCCTTGTCGAGGAGGATGTTCGTCAGCTCGTTGAAGCGCTCGGGGCCCAGGCGCTCGCGGAAGGAGGCGAGGGTGGTCGCGTCCGGGGCCTTGGCGTCGGCCTCCAGGCCCACGAACCACTTGAAGGCGAGGTTCAGATTCACCTGCTCCTCGATGTCGCGGGAGGAGATCTCGTGGAGGTGCTGGAGGAAGAGCATCCGGAAGAGCAGGGCGGGCTCCCAGCCGGGGCGGCCCGTTTCCGAATAGAGGCCGCGGCAGGCCTCGTTGATGCGCCCGGCCTCGACGAGCTCCTTGAGCTTGCGCAGGAGGTGGTCCTGGGGGAGCACCTGGTCGTAGAGGAAGTCGCCGAAGAAGCCGCTCTGGGAGTCGCTGCGTCCGATCATGCCGTCATTATAGCGTTGAATGCGAGGGCGGGGGAAGGGCTGGCCTGGAGAGGCCGGAGTTCGCGGCGAGGGCGCGCGGTGTGCTTCGGAGGGCCCAACATGATACTATTGGGGGAGACACAGGCTGTCATAGAGGCTGCGGGCCCTCCCCCAGAGAGGTCTGACCGGCCGGAACTTAAGGAGGACGTCAATGGAAAAACCCACCCTGAAAACCAAATGCCCGAATTTCTCTTCGGGCCCCTGCGCCAAGCGGCCGGGCTGGACCGTCGACGCTTTGAAGAACGCCCTCGTCGGCAGGTCTCACCGGTCCAAGGAAGGCAAGGCCCGGCTCAACGAGGTCTCGGACAAGATGAAGAAGATCCTCGGCTTGCCCGCGGATTACCGCATCGGCATCGTCGCCGGGTCCGACACCGGCGCGGTGGAACTGGCCATGTGGACGCTGCTCGGGTCCAGGCCCGTCGACCTGTTCGGCTGGGAATCCTTCGGCAAGGGCTGGATCACCGACGCGGTCAAGCACCTCAAGCTGCCCGAAGTCCGGGAGTTCAAGGCGGACTACGGCAAGATCCCGGATCTGAGCCAGGCCGACCCCAAGCACGATATCGTCTTCACCGCGAACGGCACCACCTCGGGCGTCAAGGTCCCGAACCTGGACTGGATCGCCGCCGACCGGGAAGGCCTCACCCTCTGCGACGCCACCTCCGGCATCTTCGCCATGGAGCTGGACTACTCGAAGCTGGACGTCATCACCTTCTCCTGGCAGAAGGTGCTGGGCGGCGAAGCCGCTCACGGGGTCCTCATCCTCTCGCCCCGCGCGGTCCAGCGCATGGAGGAGAGAGCGCCCAAGGTCGCCTGGCCGGTGCCCAAGATCTTCCGCCTCGCCGCCGAGGGCAAGCTGAAGCCGGGCGAGCTCGAATACAACACGATCAACACGCCCTCCCTACTCTGCGTGGAAGACGCCCTGGACGCCCTCAAGTGGGCGGAGTCCATCGGCGGCTGCAAGGGCCTGATCGCCCGCTCCATGTCCAACCTGAAAGTCCTTGAGGACTGGGTCGAGAAGTCCGACTGGGTGGCGTTTCTGGCCGAGAGCAAGGAGATCCGCTCCAACACCTCCGTCTGCCTCAAGATCACCGCGGACTGGTTCACCAAGCTCGGCGACGAGGAGAAGACGAAGGCCGCCAAGAAGATCACCTCCCTGCTGGACAAGGAAGGGGTGGCCCACGACATCAACTCCTACGGCAAGGCTCCCGCCGGCATCCGCGTCTGGTGCGGCGCCACCGTGGAAGCCTCGGATGTCGAAGCCCTCACCCACTGGCTGGATTGGGCCTATGACGCGGTCTCGAAGGAATACTCAAAGGAGCTGGTGAAATGAAAAAAGTCCTCATCGCCGACAAAGCCGACGCGATCTGCGAGCGGATCCTGAAGGAGCGGGGCCTTGAGCCGGTCGTCAAGACCGGCATGAAGCCGGAGGAACTGAAAGCCTGCATCGCCGGCTTCGACGCCATCATCGTGCGCTCGGCCACCACGCTCACGAAGGACCTCATCGAGGCCGCGGCCAACCTCAAGGCGGTGGCCAGGGCCGGCAGCGGCGTCGACAACATCGACGTGCCCGCCTGCACCGAGAAGAAAGTGGTCGTCATGAACACGCCCTTCGGAAACACCGTATCCACCGGCGAACACGCCATCGCCATGATGATGGCGCTGGCCCGCCACATCCCGCAGGCCAACGCCTCCACCCACGCGGGCAAATGGGAGAAGAAGAAGTTCGAAGGCGTCGAGCTCACCGGCAAGACGCTCGGCGTGGTGGGCTGCGGCAACATCGGCGGCGTGGTCGTCGAGCGGGCGCTGGGCCTCAAGATGAACGTCCTGGTCTACACCCCGAACATGACGGCTGAGCGGGCGCGCAAGCTGGGCGCGCAGATGGCCGGTTTGGACGAGCTCTACCAGAAGTCCGACTTCATCACGTACCACGTGGCCATGCGGGAGGCCACCAAGGGCCTGCTGAACAAGGAAGCCATCGCCAAGATGAAGAAAGGCGTGCGCCTCATCAACTGCGCCCGCGGCGGCATCATGGTCGAGGCCGACGTCAAGGAGGCCCTCCTGAGCGGCCAGGTCGCGGGGCTTGCCTGCGACGTCTTCGTCAAGGAGCCGGCCACCGAGCACATCTTCTTCGGCATGGAGAATGTGATCGCAACGCCCCACATCGCGGCCTCCACCAAGGATGCGCAGGTCACCGTGGCCCGGCAGGCCGCCGAGCAGATCGCCGACTACCTGCTCACAGGCAAGAGGACGCACGCCGTCAACGGCGACAAGCTGTAGCGATGCGCGGGCCCGGACTCCCCTCCGCGGGAGTCCGGGCTGGCGCTTCACGGAGGCGAACCCCATGGCGAAACTCCCCTTGTTCAGTCCGCTCTGCGGCGTCCGGCCCGCGAAAGGCCGGGCGCAGGACGTGATCGCGCCCCCCTACGACGTCCTGGACTCCAGGGAGGCCCGGGAACTCGCGGCGGGGAAGCCCGGGAGCTTTCTGCACGTCTCCAAGGCGGAGATCGATTTCCCGGAAGGCGTGGACGTCTATTCGGACGCGGTCTATCAGAAGGCGGCCGACAATTTCAAGGCGATGCTGGAGAAGGGCATGCTGGTCCGTGAGAAGAAGCCCTGCTTTTACGTCTACAGGCTCCAGATGGGCGCGCATGTCCAGACCGGGCTGGTGGTCGGCGCGTGCATCGAGGACTACGATGCCAACCGCATCCGGAAGCACGAGTTCACCCGCCCGGTGAAGGAAGAGGACCGGGCCAAGCAGATCCGCTTCGTGAAGGCCCAGACCGGCCCCGGGCTCATCGCGTACAAGCAGATCCCGGAGGTGGACGCCCTCCTGAGCAAGAAGACCCGCGAGGCCCCGGAGTTCTCCGTGGAGGGGATGGGCGGCGTTATCCACACCCTCTGGGTCCTGGACGACGAGGCCGATATCCGGGCCATCGTGGACGCGTTCGAGAAACAGGAGGCCGTCTATATCGCCGACGGGCACCATCGCTCGGCGGCCGCCTCCAGGGTCCGCAAGCACATGATGGAGCAGCGCGGGGCCGCCCATACCGGGGCTGAGCCGTACAATTATTATCTCGCTGTCGCGTACCCCGTCGACGAGATGCGGATCTGGGACTACAACCGGGTCGTCAAGGACCTCAACGGCATGACCCCGGAATCTTTCCTGGCGAAGCTCAAGGAAAGCTTCGATGTCCGGGAGGCCGGCGGCCAGGCCAAGCCCGCCGCTCGCCGGGAGTTCAGTTTGTACCTGGGCGGGCGCTGGTACGCCCTGAAGCCGAAAGCCGCCGCCTTGCCGAAGACCGACGACCCCGTGCTCTCGCTGGACGTGAGCGTGCTCTCCGACCTGGTTTTAGACAAGCTGCTGGGCATCCAGGATCTGAGGAAATCCGACCGCGTCGACTTCGTGGGCGGCATCCGAGGGCTCAAGGAGCTGGAACGGCGCGTCGATTCGGGCGAGATGAAAGCCGCTTTCGCCCTGTATCCCCCGTCTCTCGAGGAGCTGATCGCCGTGGCCGACGACGGCCAGGTGATGCCGCCCAAATCGACCTGGTTCGAGCCGAAGCTGGCCGACGGCGTCGTCTCGAACCCGCTGCTCTAAAGGGCCTCCTCAGCTTTTTCAGCAGCCTAACGGCGATAGGGGGCCTTCGCATCCCTCTTCATGCGGATGAAGCCTTCGAGCGACTCGGCCGAAGCCCGGATGTGGGCGTTGACGCCGGGGCGTTGAGCCCGCCGAGCGAGGCTCTCGGCCCGGTCGAGCATCCCCCAATTGAAATAGTGGGACGCCAGGTTGACCGCGGTGCAGGGGTCCTCGGGCGCGGCGGCATGGGCGTGCAGGTCGAGCGCCAGCGGGCTCTGCCAGGCCTGCTGGAGTTCGAGCGAGCGCATAGCGAGCGGCACGGCCAAAACCATCGAGGCGAGCGCCGCCCAGAGGGGCCTCATACGCGAGAGCGCCAGGCCCCAGAGTAAAGCCAGACCGACGAGGGAATGATAGAGGAACCGGTCCGCCGCCAGGGCATCGATGGGGACGAGGTTCGAGACCGGCAAAAGTCCTGCGAAGAACCAGCAGAGGGCGAAGCCCGCGGGCCGGCGCAGGAGGGCCAGGGCGATGGAGAGGGCCGCCCCGCCGAGGAGCAGGGAAGCCTTCGCGAGCGTTGCGAGGCCGGTTCCGGGGACCTGCGGGAAGCTGTAGCAGGAGCGCAGGCCGGAGGGCCAGAGCGCGATGCGCAGGTCATGGAAGAGGCCCTGGCTGCTCAAACTCAGGTGCTCCGCGAGACCGCCTCCCCAGAGCCCGCGCTGGGCGCTCTGCCCCAGCACCAGGGAGCGCAGGCCCCAGAACCCGGCGAAGACGGCCAGGAAGGGCGCCCAGCGCCGGAGACGGAACTCCCCATAGACCAGGTCGTGGGCGGCCAGGACGGGGAGCAGGAAGAAGGCGCTCTCCTTGGAGAGCAGGGCCGCCCCGAAAGCGGCCCAGGCCGCCCACGCCCTCCCGCGCCGGTGCAGGAGCAGGGCGAGCAGGGAGAAAAGCAAAGACAGCTGGCCCGCCCGGGAGCCGCTCAGGTAGGCGACGCTCTCGACCTGGGCGGGGTGGGCGAGGAAGAGCAGGGCCGCCCCCATGGCCGGGACGAGGCCGCCGAGCAGCTCCAAGGCCAGCAAGAACACCCCGCAGCCGCAGGCCGCGTGCAGGAGCGAGGAGAGGAGGTGGTGCCAGAAGGGGTTCGTCCCTCCGAGCCCGAAAGAAAGCGCCGTGAGGGGGCGGTACATCATCCTCTGCTGTTCCGGGTCGGCGGTGAGGACGGACGGGTCGTAGAAGGCCCGGGGCGAGCCCAAGGCCGGATTCATGGCGAGATAGGCCGGGTCGTCGAGGACGAAGTCCCCCGACAGGGAGGGGGAGAACAGCAGGAAGGCCCCGGCCGCCAGGAGGAGGAACGAGTAGGAGACGGCCCTGCCGGTCTGCACTCCGATATCATATAATTCCTGCGCCTATGCCCGCGGTGGGGACGAACGTCATCCGCAAAGAGGGAGCCGAGAAGCTCTGCGGCCGCGCCAAGTTCATCGACGACCTCTCCTTCCCGGATTGCCTCCACGGCGTCACCCTGCGCTCCACGATCCCCTTCGGCCGCATCAAGAAGGTCTCCTTCGACCCGAGCTTCCCCTGGGACGAGTGCACCGTGGCCACCGCCCGGGACATCCCCGGGAAGAACGCCGTCCAGCACATCGAGACCGACCAGCCCCTGCTGGTCGGCGAGCGGGTGATGCACCCGATGGAGCCCATCCTCCTGGTCGCCCACCCCTCGCGGCAGAAGGCCTACGAGGCCCTGCGCCACATCACCGTGGACTACGAGGAGTACGACCCCGTCCTCACCCCCGAGGACTCGGTGGCCCTCAAGGCCGTCCTGCGCGCGCCCGACAACCTCTTCAAGGACGTCCGCATCGACAAGGGCGACATCGCCGCCGGCTTCGCCGCCGCCGACATCGTCGTGGAGGGCGAGTACCGCGTCCCGCACCAGGAGCAGGCCTATATCGAGCCCAACGGCATGGCCGCCTGGCTGGAGCCGGACGGCACCCTGGTCGCCAAGGGCTCCATGCAGTGCCCCTACTACGTCCACAAGGCCTTGATGCTCCTCTTCAACCTCCCCGCCGAGAAGGTGCGCGTCATCCAGGCGGTCACCGGCGGAGCGTTCGGCGGCAAGGAAGACTACCCCTCGGTCATCGGCGGGCACGCGGCTCTGCTGGCCTGGAAGTCCCGGCGTCCGGTCAAGATCATCTACGACCGCCCGGAGGACATGGCCTCGACCAGCAAGCGGCACCCGGCGGTCGTGCGCCACCGCACCGGCCTCACCCGGGACGGGCGGCTCCTCGCCCAGGACATCGACGTGCTCTTCGACGGGGGCGCCTACTCCACGATGAGCCCCGTCGTGCTCTCGCGCGGGGCCATCCACGCCTCCGGAGCCTACGCCTGCCCCAACGTGCGCATCCGGGCGCGGGCGGCCGCGACGAACTCCGTGCCCAACGGGGCCTACCGCGGCTTCGGCGTCCCGCAGACCCTCTTCGCCGCCGAGCTGCACATGGACCGCATCGCCGAAGCCCTGCGCATGGATCCGGCCGAACTGCGCCGCAGGAACCTCCTGCGCGAGGGCTCCTCGACGGCCACCGGGCAGGTGCTGCGCCACAGCGTGGGCGCCGCTGATGCGCTGGACGCTTGCCTGAGGCGGAGCCGCTACGCCCAGAAGCGCAAGGCGTGCGCGGCCTGGAACAAGAGATCCAGGAACCCGACCTGGCGCGGGACAGGGCTCTCCTTCGCCTACCACGGCGCGGGCTTCACCGGCGGCGGCGAGGTCTTCTACGCCAGCAAGGCCGGCCTCGCTCTCGACGCGGACGGGGGCGTGCGGGTGCTCGCGGCCTCGACCGAGATGGGCCAGGGCGAGGCCACCGTCTTCGCCCAGATCGCGGCCGACGCTCTCGGCGTGCCCTATGGCTGGGTCGAGACCGAGACCCCCGACACCTCGAAGGTGCCCAACAGCGGGCCGACGGTCGCCAGCCGCACGACCATGATCGTGGGGCGGCTCGTCGAGCGCGCGGCGCGCCAGCTCAAGGCCGAGCTCGAGGAGGCCGCCGGCAAGGTGCCGAAGTCCCGCCCCGCCTGGCTCAAGGCGGTCCGCCGGTTCCTGGACGGCCGGCCCTCCCGCGAGGTGATCTGCCAGTATGAGCGCCCGCCGGGCCAGCAGTGGGACGAGAAGACCTATCGCGGAGACGCCTACGGCAGCTTCGCCTACGCGGCCGTCGTCGTGGATCTCGAGGTGGACAAGCTCACCTACGAGGTGAAGGTCACGCGGGTGACGACCGCCTTCGAGCTCGGCCGCGCCATCCATCCGCTCTTCGCCGAAGGGCAGATCATCGGCGGCCTCACGCAGGGCCTCGGCTACGCCCTCACCGAGAACCCCGTCTACAAGCGCGGCGTGATGGTGAACCCCCATTTCACGGACTACGTCATCCCCACCTCGATGGACGCCCCGCCCATGGACGTGGTCCTCCTCGAGAAGCCCTACGAGCACGGGGCGTTCGGCGCCAAGGGCATCGGGGAGCTGCCCAACGACACGCCGGCCCCGGCTGTCGCCGCCGCCTTGAGGCAGGCGACGGGACGCTGGTTCACGGAGCTGCCTATCCTGCCGGAGAAGATCTGCAAGGCCCTGCATGACGATAAACTTTGAGGTCAACGGCGCGCGCCGCATCTTCGAAGGAGACCCCTTCAAGCGCCTCATCGACGTCCTGCGCGAGGACTTCGCGCTCACCGGCACCAAGGAGGGCTGCGGCGAGGGGGAGTGCGGGGCGTGCACCGTCCTGCTCGACGGCCGCCCCGTCAACAGCTGCCTGATCCCGATCTGCCAGGCCGATGGGCATCGCATCGAGACCGTGGAGAACCTGGGCATTCCGGAGCGCCTGAGCGCCCTGCAGAAGGCCTTCCTGGAGGAGGGCGGGGCCCAGTGCGGCATCTGCACCCCCGGTATGCTGCTCGCCGCCGCGGCGCACCTGAAGGCCGGCGGCAAGGCCGACGACCTCTCCATCCGCCGCGCGCTGGGCGGGAACCTGTGCCGCTGCACGGGCTACCAGCACATCGTCAAGGCGGTGCAGAAGGCCGCCAAGGCCCCGCGCAAGCCCAGGAGGAAGAAGGCCTGATGCGCGGCGACGCCTTCAGCATGCGGGTCTTCCGCCCGGCCAGCCCGGCCGAGGCGGTGCGCCTCTTCGCGCAGAACCCCGACGCCCTGCCCCTGGCCGGCGGCACCGACCTGATGGTCGGGTGGAACTCGGGGCGGCTCAACGGGCGGGCCGTGCTGGACCTCTCCCGGCTGGAGGAGTGGCGCCGCATCGAGGTCACCGACGAGGGCGCGCGCATCGGCGCCCTGGCCACCCACTCCGAGATCGAGAGCCACCCGGTCCTCCTCAAACGCCTCCCCCTGCTGGCCGAGGCCTGCGCCACCGTGGGAGCCGTGCAGATCCGCAACCGCGGCACTCTCGGAGGGAACGTCGCCAACGCCTCCCCGGCGGGAGACAGCTTCCCCGCTCTCGCGGTGTACGAGGCTTTCGTCCACACGGTGTCCAAGGAGGGCCGCCGCTCCCTGCCCATCCTCGAGGTCTTCGCCGGCGTCAAGAGGACGGCGCTGAGGCCCGGCGAGCTCATCGAGCGCATCGACGTGCCCTTCCTGCCCCAGCCGCCGGCCCGCCAGTTCTTCCGCAAGGTCGGCTCCCGACTCGCCCAGACCATCTCCAAGGCCGTGGGGGCGGGGCTCCTCTGGCTGGGCCGGGGCGGCGTCGTGCTGGGCTGCCGCATCGCCTTCGGCTCGGTCGCTCCGACCGTCCGGCGCCTGCGGTCGGTGGAGGAGTGCCTCCACAGCGGCCGGCTGACCCCCGAGACCATCGAGAAGGCCTGCGCCGCGCTCTCCTCCGACATCAGCCCCATCGACGACGTCCGCTCCACCCGGCTCTACCGGATGGCCGTCTCCCGCAACCTCCTGCGGGCGTTCCTGACGGGCCGGGCGTAAACCCCATGGGATTCGACCTCATCGTGAAGGGCGGGACGCTCGTTTCCGAGGTCGGCTTCGCCCGCTCCGACATCGCCGTGCGCGCGGGCCGGGTGGCCGCCCTCGGGAAGAAGCTCGACGAGCGGGGCGCGCGGACGCTCGACGCCTCCGGCTGCTTCGTCGTCCCGGGCGGGGTGGACGCCCACACGCACTTCGACCTCCCTTTCGGGCGCACCACCACGGCGGACGACTTCAAGACGGGCTCGCTGGCCGCCGCCTGCGGCGGGACGACCACGATCCTCGACTTCGCCACGCAGGAGCGGGGCCGCCCGCTGAAGCAGGCGCTCGAGGAGTGGCGGCGCAAGGCCGAGGGACGCTGCCATGTCGACTACGGCTTCCACCTGGCGGTCGTCGACCTGCCCGAGAGCCGCCTCCGGGAGCTCGACTGGGCCGTCCGGGCCGGCTGCCCGAGCTTCAAGTTCTACATGGCCTATCCCGGCCGCCTGATGCTCGACGACGGCGCCATCGCGCGCGCGATGCTGCGGCTCCAGGACATCGGCGGCCTCGCGAGCGTGCACGCCGAGAACGGCGGCCTCATCGACGTGCTCGTGCGCCGCGCCCTGCGCGAGGGCCGGCGCGCCCCGCGCTGGCACCCGCTCACGCGGCCTCCGGCCGCCGAGGCCGAGGCCGTCCATCGGGCCATCGTCCTCGCGGAGGTCACGGGCTGCCCCCTCTACGTCGTCCACGTCTCGACGGCCGAAGGGGCGGGGGAGATCCGGCGCGCCCGGGAGCGGGGCCTGCGGGTCTACGGCGAGACCTGCCCGCAGTACCTCTTCCTCAGCGACCGGGAGTACCGGCGTCCCGGCTTCGAGGGAGCCAAGTTCGTGATGTCGCCGCCCCTGCGGCCGGAAGGCCACCCGAGGAGGCTCTGGGACGCCCTCCGCCAAAACTGGCTCCAGGTCGTGGCGACGGATCACTGCTCGTTCAACTACCGGAAGGGCCGGGGCGCCTCCAAACAGCTCGGCCGAAAGGACTTCAGCCGCATCCCGAACGGCGCCCCGGGCGTGGAGACCCGCCTCCCCCTGCTCTGGGACGCCGTCGAGCGCGGCGACCTGAGCCCGGCCCGCTTCGTCGAACTCGTCAGCGCGGACCCGGCCAGGCTCTTCGGCCTCTACCCCCGCAAAGGCTGCCTGGCTCCCGGCTCCGACGCCGACCTGGCGGTCCTCGACCCGCGGAAGGCGCGCCTCCTCTCCGCGAAGACCCATCACGCGAACGTGGACTACAGCCCCTACGAGGGGCGGCGAGTCCGCGCCTGGGTGCGCGACGTGCTCCTGCGCGGCCGTCCGCTGGTGCGCTCCGGCGAGCCGGTCGGGGGCTCCCCCGGCGGAGCCTTCCTGGAGCGCAAGCCTCTGGGCGCCTAGCATGGGAGCTGCGGCCCTCGTTCTGGAAGTGCTCTGCGGCGGCAAGCCCCTGCGCTCCTTCTCCTTCGCCGCCGCCGACGTCTTCATCCTGGGCCGCTCCGGCGAATGCCACTGCTCCCTGCCCGACGATCCCTACCTCTCCGCGAGCCACTTCCTCATCGAGATCGCCCCGCCGCGCTGCTTTTTGCGCGACCTGGGCTCCCGCAACGGCACCTTCGTCAACGGCGCGCGCTGCGGCAGCCGGCGGCCGGACGAGACGGCCGAAGAGGCGGCCAAGCGCGCGGAGACGGTGGAGCTCAAGGACGGGGACTCGGTGCTCGCGGGGACGGCGGAGGTGCGGGTCCACCTTTCCCCGCCGGAGCCTCCGGAGCCGCCGCCTCCCGCGAGACCGACGCCGGGATCACGGCGCATCGGCGAGTACGAGCTCGCCGGGGAGCTCGGCCGGGGCAGCATGGGCCTGGTCTACCTCGCGCGCCGTCCGGAGGACGGCAAGCCCGCGGCGCTCAAGGTCATGTCCGTGATGGACAGCCATCTATCAAGGAAGCAGAGGGAGTGCTTCCAAAGGGAGGTGGAGTCGACCAAGAGCCTTCGCCATCCCAACGTCGTCGCCTTCTACGGCAGCGGGTGCTCGGGAGACGACCTCTGGTTCGCGATGGAGTACTGCGACGGGGGGAGCCTGTCCGCGCTCATGAAGCGCTGCGGCGGCCGCCTGCCCCTCGAGCAGGCCGCGCCCCTCATGCTCCAGGTGCTCTCGGGCCTCGAATACGCCCACCAGTTGAACATCGTCCACCGGGACCTCAAGCCCGACAACATCCTGCTCGTCCGGCGCGCGGGCGGCTTCGACGCCAAGATCTCGGACTTCGGGTTGGCCAAGAACTTCCTGCAGGCGGGCCTGAGCGGCATCTCCACTCCGGACTCGGGAGGAGGGACGCTCGGCTTCATGCCCAAGGAGCAGCTGCTGAACTTCATGTACGCGAAGCCCGCCTCCGACGTGTTCTCGGTGGGGGCCACCTTCTATACCCTGCTCACGGGAAGCTACGTGTACGATTTCGAGGGGGGAGACCCTTTCCGCGCGGTGCTCGAGGGCCGCACCGTGGCGCTGAGCCGGCGCGGTCCCGGCCTGCCCGAGAGGCTCGCGGCGGTCCTCGACCAGGCCGTCGCGGTCGAACCTGAGCGCCGCTTCCCATCTGCCGCCGAGATGCGGCGCGCCCTCGCCGAGGCGCTGACATAAACTTGACAAATATAGTCACATATTGGATACTCCCGCTTGTGAGACCTTCAGCCGCGACCGTCCTCGCCGCCGCCCTCCTTCTCGCCGCCTGCGGGCGGCCCGACGTGACATCCTACCGCGTGCCGAAGGGTTCTTCCGGCGAGGCCCCGGCCGGGGCGGCCCATGAGCACGGCGGGCGCGCCGCCGCCCTGCGCTGGAGCGTCCCGAAGGGCTGGAGGGAGAAGGCGCCCAGCTCGATGCGCCTGGCCAGCTTCGACGTCCCGGAGAAGGGGGGGCTTTGCGACGCCTCCATCGTGGTGCTGGAAGGCGGCGCGATGGGCGTCCTGGCGAACGTGAACCGCTGGCGCGGACAGATCGGCCTGCCTCCCCTCGAGGGCGAGAAGAGCCTGGCCGAGACCTCGGTCAAGGTGAAGACCGGCGCCGGCGAGGCCGTCGTGGTGGATCTCGCGGGCTCGGACACGCGCCTGCTCGCCGCCGTGCTCTCGCGCAATGGGGAGACCTGGTTCGTCAAGCTGACCGGGCCGGCCAAGGGCGCGGCTTCCGCCAAGCCCGCCTTCCTCGAGCTGGTCAGGAGCTTGAGGCCCTCGTGAGCCCCTGGAAGAGGGTTTTGCGGGTGCTGTCCTCGATGCAGGTCACGATGGTCTGCCTCCTGCTGCTCATGGCCGTCGTCCTGTTGTGCACCTTCGACCAGGTCCGACTGGGCGCCTTCGCCGCGGTGGCGAAGGACATCCGCAGCTGGGCCCTCCTCTGGCGGCCGCACCCCGGGGGGCCGGCCGTGCCCCTCTTTCCGGGCGGCGCCCTCCTCGGGTCCGTCCTCGCGCTCAACCTCGCGGCGGCGCTCGCGGCGCGGATCTCGCCGGCCAAGCGCCCCGGGCTCTGGCTCGCCCACGCGGGCGTCCTCCTGCTGGTGCTGGGGGAGTTCGCCGCCGGGCTCTTCGCCGTGGAGAGCCGGATGGCCCTCCGCGAGGGACAGACGCTGGACTTCACCGAGTCGTCCCGCCGCTCGGAGCTCGCGGTCATCTCCCTCTCCGACCCGCGCTACGACGAGGTCTTCTCCGTGCGCGAGGAGGCGCTGGTCCGGCGCGGGACGCTGAGCCATCCCGCCTGGCCGTTCTCGCTCAAGGTGAGGGAGTATCACCCGAACGCCGTGCTCGAGGGGGGGCGCGCGAGAGGCGTGCCGCGGGTCTCCTCCGACGAGGAGGCCGACCAGCCGGCCGCGCTCATCGAGGCCGAGGAGGGCGGGCGGAGCCTGGGCTCCTGGCTGCTGTCCAGGGCCGAGCCGGCCCAGGGGCGCTTCTCGGCGGGGGGGCGCGAGTACCTCCTGTCCCTGCGAGCCGAGCGCCACCCCCTGCCCTTCACCCTCACCCTCGAGGACTTCAAGCGGGAGGTCTACCCGGGCACAACGATCCCCAAGAGCTTCTCGAGCCGCGTGCGGCTCAAGGACGCCGCCGGCGGCGAGGACCGGGGCGCGATCATCTCCATGAACAACCCCCTGCGTCATGGGGGCAAGTCCTTCTACCAGGCGAGCTACGGCGAGGACGACCGCCTCTCCATCCTGCAGGTGGTGGACAACCCGGGCCGCCTGATCCCCTACGCCGCCTGCCTGCTCGCAAGCCTCGGACTGCTCGTCCATTTCGCCGGGGTCTTCTTCAGGCGGGAGGAGAGGGCGTGAGGCCGCGCCTCCCCGCCCTGGCCTTCGGCGCGGCCGCGCTCTGGCTGGCGCTCGCCTTCCTCCCGCCGCGGACCAAGGGCTTCGACCTGGCTGCTTTCGGCCGCCTCCCGGTTTTGCACGAGGGGCGCCTCAAGCCCATCGACACCGTGGTCCGTTCCTCCCTGCTCTTCCTCCGCGGGAAGCAGTCGGTCTACGACGGACGCCGGCGGCTCGGCCCGGTCGAGTGGGCCCTCGAGGCGGCGGCGCGCCCCGAGAAGGCGGACGAGCTCCCGGCGTTCGTCATCGACGACCCGGACGTGCTCGGCCTGCTGGACCTCGAGCGCAAGGGCCGCTACTACTCCTTCCGGCAGCTCGAGCCTTCCCTCGCCGCGGTCGCCGCCCAGGCCGAGAGGGCGGAGTCCATAGAGCCGGCGCGGCGTTCGCGCTATCAGGCCGCGGTCCTGGCCCTCCATGCCCGGCTCGACCTCTACCGGCGTCTCCGGAACACCCTGCAGCCCGCCGGCGCGGCCGATTTCCCCGCCGAGATCGCGCTCCTAGAGAAGGACGCGCCCGCGGTCGCGAGGGCCCTGCACGAGCACCGGCACGGCGGCCGGGATGCAAAGACCCTCCAGCGCATCATGCCCATCCTGGAGCGCTCCCAGCTCCTGGCCGAGGACGCGCTGTTCCAGGCCCTGCCGCCGCGGGTGGACGGGGGCTGGGCCAGCGTGGGGGAGGGCCTGCTCCAAGCCTTCGAGTCGGGCCGGACGCACCCCGGGGCGCTGGCCTACGCCCGCATCCTCAAGGCCTACCGGGACGGGGACGCGCCGCGCTTCAACGAGGTCGTGGCCCGCTGGCGCGCCGAGCTCCCGGCCCAGGCCGCGGCCGCCGCCGCGCGCGAGGCCGCCGTGAGCCGCTACGATCCCTTCGGCAAGGGCATGGCCCTCTACCTCGCCGCCCTGCTCCTCGCCTGCGCGTCGTGGCTCTTCTGGCCCGAGGCCCTCTCCCGCGCCGGCACCGCGCTCATGGGCGCCGCCTTCGCGGCCCATACGGGGGGGCTGCTGGCCCGGATGCTCGTGCACGGGCGGCCGCCCGTGACCAACCTCTATTCCTCCGCCGTCTTCGTCGGCTGGACGGCGGTCCTCCTGGGCCTGCTCTTCGACCTGCGCCCCCGCAAGGCGGCGGGCGCAGACGGCGCCCGTGGCGCGGCGACCGCGGTGGCCTCGGCGGTCGGCTTCGCCACCCTCATCATCGCGCATCACCTCTCCGCCGGCGGGGACACGATGGAGATGATGAGCGCGGTGCTGGACTCCAACTTCTGGCTGACCACCCACGTCGTCACCATCACGATGGGCTACGGGGGCTGCTTCCTCGCGGGGGCGCTCGCCCACGTCTTCATCCTGCGCGGCGCGCTGGGCTTTCCGCTGGACGAGGAGTCCGGCCGCGCCCTCGAGCGCATGACCTACGGCGCGCTCTGCTTCGCGCTCTTCTTCAGCTTCGTCGGCACGGTGCTCGGCGGCATCTGGGCCGATCAGAGCTGGGGCCGCTTCTGGGGCTGGGACCCCAAGGAGAACGGGGCCCTGCTCATCGTCCTGTGGATCTCGCTCATCCTGCACGCCCGCGCCACCCGGACCGCGGGCGCTCGCGGCGTCATGGCGCTCGCGGTCCTCGGCAGCGCCCTGACCGCTTTCTCGTGGTTCGGCGTGAACATGCTGGGCGTCGGCCTGCATTCCTACGGCTTCATGGATAAGGCCTTCGCCTGGCTCGCCGCCTTCATCCTCTCCCAGCTCGCCGTCGCCGCGCTGGCTTTGCGCCTCCCGCCTTCCCCCAGCCGGCCCTAGGCCCTTGACAGCGCGCCGCTTGAGTTGTATCCTATCCCAACATGTAACATGATTGATAGGTGATATGATATATCATATTACATGTGCAGAATCGGAGAATGGTAAAGAAGAAGCCCGAAGCAAGGAGCGCGGCGGACCACGAGCCGGTCTACACCATCGGGGTCGTCGCCCGGCTGCTCAAGGTCTGTCCGGCCACCCTGCGCATCTGGGAGCGCAAGGGGCTCGTCAAGCCGACTCGCCTGGGAAAGAACCGCTTCTATTCTGGCTGCGATCTGGAGCGCTTGAAGGCGGCCAAGGACCTCATCCAGAAGAGGCGCCTGAACATCGAGGGGGCCAAGAGCGTGATGAAGCTGACGCGGTGCTGGGAGGTCCGCAAGTGCGCGGCCGAGGTGCGGGCGTCGTGCGAGACCTATAAGCAGATCCTGGGGCATGCTTGAATCTTATGATTTAAACCTATCAACATACTTAGCAAGAGAACTTGATGCATCATTGCCGCAGCGTATACAAGGAAGAGCGGAAGCTTGAGCGGACGGCCTCTCCGGCCCGGTTCCCGGGCTGGGACCGCTCCGAGCGGCCGCTCGTGAGGCTGGCCGTTTGCGGGAGCCGCCGCTACGTGTGGTCGTCGGTCCCGGCTGTGAGCCTCTCATGAACGCCGAGAACCTCTTCGTCGTGGGCCTCAGCTACATCGAAGCGCCGCCGGCCGCCCGCGAGAAGGCGGCCGTGAGCCCGGCCCAGCTGACGGAGGCCCTGGCCGAGCTCAAGGAGCAGGCGGCCTTGGACGAGGTCGTCCTCGTCTCCACCTGCAGCCGCGTCGAGGTCGTGGGCGCCGCCCGGGATCCGCGCGCGGCCGCCGAAGCCGTGCGCTCCTGGTTCTCCTGGCGCGCGGGCGCCGAGACCGCCGCCCTGCTGCGCATGAAGCTCGGACGCGAGGCCGCGCGCCATCTCTTCCGCGTGGCCTGCGGCCTGGACTCCTGGATCATCGGCGAATGCGAGATCCTCGGACAGACCCGCCAGGCCTATCAGGCGGCCCACGCCCTGCGCAGGACCGGCCGCGCGCTCAATCGTCTGTTCCAGTCCGCCGTCGCGGCCGGCAAGGCCGTCCGGGCCGAGACCGGCCTGCAGAACGGCATCCACTCCATCGGGGGCGCCGCGGCCCTGCTGGTCAGCCGCATCTTCCGCAGCGGCGCCAAGGGGCGGACCCTCGTCGTCGGCGCAGGACAGGCGGCTGAGGCCGTGGTCAAGCACCTGGCCGCGAAGGATTTCAAGCGGATCCTGGTCGCGAACCGCACCCTCGAGCGGGCCCAGGCGCTGGCCCAGGCCCTCGGGGGGGAGGCCGTGACCTTCGAGGCGGGCCTCGAGAGCCTCGAGAGCGTCGAGGTGGCCGTCTTTTCGTCGTCGTGCCGGGAGCCTCTCCTCCGCGCCGCCGAGCTCGCGCGCATCGTCCAGGGGCGCGAGCGGCCGCTCTTCCTCATCGACCTGGGTTTGCCGCGCAACGTCGAGGCGGCCTGCGCGGAGATCCCCGGGGTGTACCTCTACGACCTGAGCCACCTCGAGGGCGTGGTGAAGGATATCATGGAGCGGAAGGCCGCGGACAAGTCCGCGGCGGAATCCCTTTGCGAAGAGGCCGCAAACGAATGCGTGCGCGAGCTGGGCAAGACCGCTTTCGACGGGGTGCACCGCCGTCCCCGGCGCAAGGCGCAGGCCGTATCCATCCAGGGGATGACCCTCATAGGAGAATCCGCATGAACCATCGCCGCATCATCGAAGGAGCTCTCGCCGCCGTTCTCCTCGCCGGTGGCTTCGGCCGGGCCCTCGCGGCCGAGGCGGAGCCCGTCGGCTCGGAGACCTGCCTGGGCTGCCACGCGGAGCGGGACGTGAAGAAGAAGCTGCACACCAAGGCCATGTCGACCGCCAAGGGCGTCCCCTTCGACAAGGCTTGCGAGACCTGCCACGGGCCGGGCTCCCTGCACGCGGCCGCCGCGGGCGACAAGAGCAGCCCGGGCTTCGCGACCATCAAGAACCCGAAGGATCAGTCCGCCGCCGAACAGTCGGAGACCTGTCTGACCTGCCACAAGCAGAAGAACCTGACCCTCTGGGGCACCAGTTCCCACAAGCAGGGCGGCCTTTCCTGCGCGAAGTGCCACACGATGCACGGCGACCAGAAGAAGAACCTGGCCAAGGACGGGGTCGAGACCTGCCTAACCTGCCACAAGAAGCAGCGCGGCGAGCTCCAGCTGGCCTCCCACCACCCGCTCATCGAGGGCAGGATGACCTGCGCGGGCTGCCACAACCCGCACGGAGGGGTCTCCGGGAACCTGAGGGGGGAGACCGTCGAGGACACCTGCTTCAAGTGCCACGCCGACAAGGCAGGCCCCTTCATGCACGAGCACCCGCCGGTGGTCGAGGAGTGCACGACCTGCCACAAGCCTCACGGCTCGGCCAACGCGACCCTGCTCAAGCAGGGCGAGCCGATGCTGTGCCTGCGCTGCCACAAGTGGCCGCACACCGAGAGCACGAACAATGTCAGCGCCATGAAAACCAAGACCTTCGAGCAGCGCAGCCGCTGCACGGACTGCCACAACCAGATCCACGGCTCCGACCGCAAGGCCGGCCTGAAGGATTAGACCATGAACCCCCGGGAGAACATGAAGATGAAGAACCTGATCGCAGGCGTCCTCAGCGCCCTCCTCGCCGTTCCGGCGGGAGCGGAGCCTCTCCTCTCGGCCAGCGTGGAGCCCGTCTTCTACACGGGAGAGCTGAAGGGCAACCGCGGGCTGGTCATGGAGTACGACGGGCGCCAATTCACCCGGAGCAAGGCGAAGTACAACTGGGACAACAGCGGCGCCGCCGGCAAACTGAGCCTCGGCACGGGCAGCGACGAGGGCTATTTCGGGTTCGGCGCGGACTACCAGAACACCTACGACGGGAGCGTGGGCTATCAGCTCGGGCTGGGCAAGGCCTGGCGCATGAGCGGGGAGTACGACTCCCTGATGCACCGCCAGCCCTTCACCTGGAGCGCCATCGGCCTCAACGGCGCCTATTATCCCAATCCGGTCATCGCGAACCGAGGGGCGTTCAACTCGGACTTCTGGTTCCAGAGGCAGGCGTACGACCTGAAGAACCGGTTCACCCTGCCGACCCAGTCGCCGGTCTCCTTGTTCTTCGACTACTGGCGCGTGGACAAGGAGGGAGACGCGCCGGCCCGCCTGGCAAGCACGCCGCTGGCGGCGACCAGCCAGATCCGGAACACGACGCAGGACTTCGCCGCCGGCGCCCAGGTCGAGGTCGGCAAGACAGCCGGGGTGGACTATGAGCACCTCTACCGCACCTTCGAAGACAACTCCCAGCTCGTGATCATCACCAACCCGTCAAGGCCGCGGATCCAAAGCACCCAGTGGAACGTCAACGAGGTCAAGTTCCGCTGCAGCCCGTCGCCGACCATGGCGTTCACCGGCACGCTGGCCAACAGCGACCGCAAGAACGAGTTCAACGGCTATCGCGTGAAGACCTACAGCGGATCTCTCGCGGGCTCCTTCGCGCCCGCGAAGGACCTGTCCCTCACGGCACGCCTCTACTCCCGCGGGACGCTCGTCCGCGAGAACCAGTTCCTGACGCGCGACGAGCGCCGCGGGACGGGAGACGACAGCCAGGTGGACAAGAACACTTTCCGCGGCGACTTCCAGGCCCGCTACCGCCTGGGCCCTGCCCATCTGAAGGGCAATTACCGGCTGGAGTACAACACCCGCCGCGGCGCTCCGGTGGTCCCCTTCGACACCGCCGGCATCTATCAGGATGGATTGGTGGTCAGCTCCAACACCCAGGCCACCGTGATGGCCGCCCAGGACACGAAGCATATCCTGAGCCTGGGACTCGCCTACGAACTGCCTCTCGACATAGAGATCGAGGCCGAGATCAAGCGCCTCATCGCGAACCGTCCGGTGTTCGATGCCCTGCCGAACTGGCAGGATACGGCGGACTTGAGCCTTGCGGTGCCCCTGCCCAAGAACCTCAGCCTCCTGGGAGCGGTGAACTATCTTCAGGAGCGCAACAACATGTCGAACCTTATGAAGGGCAGCCGCACCCAGGCCCTTTACATGGCGGGTCTGAGCTGGATGTCCAAGTTCGTCTCGCTGGGGGCGGACTACCAGCATGAGAACGCGCGAACCTACTCCGAAGGATACTTCGGGGCGACGAACTACGTCTCGCGCAACAACACCTACCTCCGGACCCTGATCCACGACCCGGGGATGTATTATAAGGAGATCAACGACACCCTGGGCGGCAACGTCCGAGTCGCGCTCCCCAAGGGCATCGCCCTCAAGGGGCAGGGGTCGTTCACCCGTTCGGTGCTCAGGATCCCGGTCAACATCCCCGCGGCGGTCCAGCGTCAGGTAGCGGGCGAGGATCACGGCGACGTGACCGACCTGGGGCCGAGCAACGTCGGCATCTATCAGCTGGGCTTCGGAGTGGAGTATCACCCCGAGATGTTCGAGTCTTTCAGCGCCAAGCTGGGCTATCGGACGAACCAGTGGTCGGACAAGAACGACTCGCGCAACAACGGCCGCGTGAACGTCGTCGAGACGTCGCTCAGCGCGAAGTTCTGAGGAAGATGACGCAGGATTTGGGCTGGGAGGGCGTGGGACAGGAGTCCTCCACACGGGGGGACTGGGGAGGGCGTCATCGTAACGGAGCAACACTCTCCTGCTCCGGCGGCGGCGTCCAGACGTCCCCGCGACCCTCCCAGCCCATGCCGTGCAAGGAGGAGAGGAACGACGTTCGGGCCGGCCGAGGCGGTGCGTAGGGCGCTCCCACGGGAGGTCCTCCTTAGGCGCATCCCGGACTCCCAAGAGCGGTCCGGTGCTCGGCCGGCCCCTGTTTTGAAGCCTATGAACCGTTTCATCCCGCTGGCCCTCTTCGCCGCGGCGCTCCTCGCCGGAGCCCGCCCGGCGTCCGCCCTGCCCGCGGACGCCGAGACCTGCCTGGGCTGCCATGCCGACGCCGCTTCCAATAAGCCCCGGCTCGACGCCTTCGACGCCTCCGCGCATAAGAAGCTCGCCTGCGCCGACTGCCACAAGGACGCCGCCGAGTTTCCGCACCCCAAGAAGCCCGGCCGGGTGGACTGCGGCCGCTGCCACAAGGAGGCGGCTTCCGGCCTCAAGGGGACCGAGCACGGCCAGAAGTTCCTGAAGGGCGCCAAGAGCCTCACCCAGGCCTGCGAGGGCTGCCACGGCGGCGGCCACGACGCCAAGAAGGTCTCCGACCCGGCGTCGAAGGCGTTCCGGAAGAACCAGCCCGCCCTCTGCGGCGGCTGCCACGGCGGCGAGAAGCCGGCCATGCCCCTGGCCGACGGGCGCTCGAGGACCGAATCCTACCTGGCCACGGTCCACGGCGAGGCCGAGAAGAAGGGCAACCCCAAGGCCGCGGCCTGCGCCGACTGCCACAGCGCGCACAGCATCCGCCGTGCCGTCGAGGGCGCCACGCCCATCTCGCCGGAGAACACCCCCAAGACCTGCGGGCGCTGCCACGCCGAGGAGAGCGCCAAGTTCATGACGAGCATCCACGGCCAGGGCCTGCTCAAGGGCATCCGCGAGGCCCCGGGCTGCACCGACTGCCACGGCGAGCACAACATCCGCCGTCCGGCCGAGAAGGGGGCGACGACCTCGAAGGCGGTCATCGCGATGACCTGCGCCTCCTGCCACGAATCCGAACGCCTCTCCGCCAAGTTCAACATCCCGGCTGACCGGGTGAGCACCTTCGCGGGCTCCTACCACGGCCTCGCCTCCAAGGCGGGGAACATGGAGGTCGCCAACTGCGCCTCCTGCCATGGCTGGCACGACGTGCTGCCTTCAAGCAGCCCGGCCTCCCGCATCCACCCCTCCCACCTCGCCCAGACCTGCGGCGAGTGCCACCCCGGGGCCGGCGCCCGCCTGGCGTCGCTCAAAGTCCACGAGGCCCTCGCCGGCACCGGGGAGGGCAGCCGGGCCGCCTACTACGCGCGGCTCTTCTACTACGTGATGATCCCGCTCGTCCTGCTGGGGATGCTCTTCCACAACGCCCTGGATCTGCCGCGAAAGGCCCTGGCCAAGGGGCCCCTGGCTCCTCTGCGCGAGGAAGAGGAGGTCATGCTGACCTTGAACGAGCGCGCCCAGCACCTGGTGCTGATGCTCTCCTTCACCCTGCTGGCCTATAGCGGCTTCGCGCTAAAGTTCCCGCAGAGCTGGTGGGCCGCGCCCTTCCTGTGGATCGGCGGCGACCACGCGCGTCTCCTCTCCCACCGCATCATGGCCCTGCTCTTCATCCTGCTGGGCTTCTTCCACCTCGGCTACATGGTGCTGACCCGCGAGGGCCGCGGGCGCCTCCGGGCCCTCTTCCCGGCCGTCCGTGACCTCTACGACCCCTTCAAGCTCGTCGGCTACAACCTCGGCTGGCTGCGCGAGCGGCCGCTCCTGCCCCGCTTCTCCTACATCGAGAAGGCGGAGTACTGGGCTTTGGTCTGGGGCTCCATCGTCATGGTGGTCTCCGGGGGCGTCCTCATCTTCCACAACTTCGCCCTCGCCCACTTCCCGCTCTGGGTGCTCGACGTCTGCCGCGTGGTCCATTACCTCGAGGCGGTCCTGGCCTGCGCGGCCATCTTCGTCTGGCACCTCTACTGGGTGGTCTACGACCCCGAGATCTACCCGATGAACTGGGCGTGGCTCATCGGAAGGACCAAGTTTCGCGAGGACCGCCTCTCCGACCGCACCGGCTCGGATTGAGGCGGCCATGCTCCGTCGCCTCCTCGAAGCCCTCGGCGTCCAGGCGGATTTCCAAGGCCCGCTGAAGGTCCGGTTCAGCCGGCGCTTCTATCTCCTTCTCGGCGGCTGGGCGCTCGTCGCCTTCTGCCTGCTGCTGGGCGGGGTGAAGTACTCCGAGAGCCCCACCTTCTGCAACTCCTGCCACATCATGGAGCCCTACTACAAGGCCTGGAAGGCCTCGAAGCACAACCAAGTCGCCTGCATCGACTGCCATTACCCGCCGGCCGCGCCGAAGACCCTGCTCTGGAAGAAGTTCCAGGCTTTCTCCCAGGTGGCCAAATACGTCACACGCACCTACTCCTCGAAGCCCTTCGCGGAGGTCGAAGACTCTTCCTGCCTGCGTTCCGGCTGCCACTCCCAGCGCCTGCTGGAAGGGAAGGTCCTATCCAAGACCGGCATCAAGTTCGACCACCGGCCCCATCTCATCGGGGTGCGCCGGGGACGGCAGCTGCGCTGCGTGTCCTGCCACTCCCAGGTGATGGTCGGCAGCCACATCGAGGTCACCTACGACACCTGCTACCTCTGCCACTTCAAGGGGAAGGGCGAGGGCCGCGGCCTCAAGCCCGTGGCCGGCTGCCTGGCCTGCCACGACCTCCCGGCCAAGACCTTCCAGCTCGGGAACATGCGCTACAACCATAAGGACTTCGTCCAGCGGCAGGGCGTTTCCTGCGTGAACTGCCACATCGAGGCGGTGCAGGGGAAGGGCGAGGCGCCCAAGGAGCGCTGCTTCACCTGCCACAACCAGCCCGAGAAGCTCGAGCGCTACGGCGACACCCCCTTCCTCCACGAGAACCACGTCACCAAGCACAACATCGCCTGCCTGCACTGCCACCAGGAGATGCGCCACGGGTTCACAGAGGGGCGGGGCTCGCGCCTCCCCGCGCCGGGCGCGGCGCCCCAGCAGCCGGCCGCGCCGCACCCCCCGGCGGTCGGCTTCGAGTGCTCCTACTGTCACCAGGGCACCCACGCCGGCCAGCTGGAGATGTACACCGGCAAGGCCGCGCCGCTCGGTCTGCCCGACATGCCCAGCCCGATGCACCTCGCGCGGGTGGACTGCGTCGGCTGCCACTTCGACGCCAAGCCCGACGGGCACCTCGCGGAGTTCTCGGGGCAGACGGCCCGGGCCGCCGAGAAGGCCTGCGTCCAGTGCCACGGCCTGAAGTTCAAGGGGATCTGGGAGGGCACGAGCGCGGAGCTGCAGGCCGGTCTGAAGCAGGTCTCAGCGAAGCTCGACGCCGCCAAGGCCGCCCTGGCCAAGGCCCCGGCCGGCAAGGAGCGCGCCTCGGCGGCCTCCGCGGTCTCGAAGGCGGAGCGCTACGTCCTGTTCGTGAAGGACTCGCACGGAGAGCACAACATCTACCTCGCCTCCGACGTCCTCCGCCGGGCCGACAAAGCGCTCGCCGGGGCCGGCGGCCTGCTCAAGGCCGACCTGCCGGACGCCTCGGCGTCCCCGCTGATCTCCGGGAGCTACTGCGCCACCCTCTGTCACGAGAAGGTCGGTGTGAAGGTGCCGGCCGAGACCGTGAAGGTCTTCGGGAAGACCCTGCCCCATAAGGCCCACTCCGAGCTGGCCGCCTGCACGCAGTGCCACGAGCTCGGAGCCCACAAGAAGGCGCCCCTGCGCAAGGACCTCAAGTCCGTGTGCGCGGGGTGCCACCCCGACCAGTAAGCCCTAGTCTTTGGAGCCCGCGGGGGAGCCCTCAGGCTCCCAGGGGGGCAGGAAGTACAGCAGGACGGCTAGGATCAGGAACGGCAAAAGCAGGACCACGCCGGCGGCCAGCAGGCCCTCTCGGCCGACGAGCTCGATCTTGAAGGTCGTGAACCCGCGCAGGCTCTTCGAGAAGAGCTGGCCGCCCATCACCACGTTCCAACGCATGGCGAAGATCCCGATGAGGCTCAGGACCGCGGAGGCCGCATAGAAGGCTTTGCGGACGCCTTCGCTCGGGCGCAAAGCCAGGGCCCACGAGAGGAGAGCCATCGGCGTCAGGGCGCCCAGCACGACCTGGACGAGCACCATGCTGACGTAGAGGCGTCCTTCGACCATCAAGGAGAGGATGTCGAAGTGCTCCTCGGCCTCGTAGGTTTTTTGGAGGGTCTCGAGCATCTCCAGGGAGAAGGCGAGGATGAGGGCCGTGAGGAAGTACTTGCCGATGGTGTCCAGGCAGTCCATGGAGACGGGCCGGCGCCGCAGGGCCGAGGTGACCATGTAGAGCAGGAGCACCGCGGCGATGCCGGAAGCCATGGCCGAGAAGAGGAAGATGACCGGCATCAGGGGGGTGGACCACCAGGGGTTGGCCTTGATGGAGCCGAAGATGAAGCCCACGTAGCCGTGCAGGAGGACGGCCGAGGGGAGGCCGATGAGGGTGATGGCGCGGCCGAGCTTGTCGTCGATCTCGAGCGAGCGGGGGGAGACGTTGTCTACGCCGAAGGAGCCGATCCGGTACAGGAAGCGCTTGACGGGGTTCGGGTCGCTCTTCGACCAGCCGACGATGTCCTTGCGGTAGTCCAGCCAGACCTCGAGCAGGAGCACCGCCATGAGGTACCACAGGTAGACGAACCCGAACATGGCCATGGCCGAGCTGGGGTTGGGGGTGAAGAGGATGTTGAAGGCGCGCTCCGGATGTCCCAGGTGGAGGTTGAGGGGGAGCGGGGCCACGATGAGGAAGGCCAGGGCCGTCAGCAGGGCGAGACGGTAGGTCGGCTTGACCGCCGCGACGTTGAAGACCCTTTCGAGGGATGCCAGGATGAACGCCCCGGCCACGAGTCCCGTGATGTAGGGGTAGAGCACGATGAGGATGCTCCATTGGAGCTCGATCTCGTTGGGATAGATGAAGCCGACGACCTTGCCCAGGACTTCGTGGAGGGCGTGGGAGAGGGAGGCGTCCATCAGCGGACCTCCTTGTCCATGCCCTTGTAGACGAGCTTGGGCTCGGTGCCCATGTGCACCTTGAGGGCCTGGACCTTGTTGTTCTCCCGGAACTTGGAGATCCCGCTCCCGGGGTCGCTCAGGTCGCCGCAGAGGCGCGCGCCCGTGGGGCAGACCTCGACGCAGGCGGTGTCCAGCCCGCGCTTGAGGCGGTGGTAGCACATCGAGCACTTGTCGGCCACCTTGAGCACGGGGTGGAAGTAGCGCGTGCCGTAGGGGCAGGCCTGGATGCAGTAGCGGCAGCCGATGCAGTACTCCTTGTCCACCAGGACGACTCCGTCCTCCGTCTTGAAGGTGGCGCCGACCGGACAGACCTGCACGCAGGGGGAGTTCTCGCAGCCGTTGCAGAGCTTCGGGACGAAGAAGGACTTGGCGAGGGCCGAGGGGTCCTGGAGGGCGGGATAGCCGTCGATGCCGCCGTTCGGGGAATCCACGTCGACTTGGCCGTCCTTGTAGACGGCGTAGCGCTCCACCCAGGTGCGGAAAAAGAACGGCTCGCGGGGGACGTCGTTCTCGGTCTTGCAGGCGTCGGCGCAGCGTCCGCAGCCGATGCACTTCTCGATGTCCACGCCGAAGCCCCAGTAGGGCTTCTTGCGCTTCCACGGGGGTTCGCGGTAGAAGCCCTCGGCCCAGGCGAGGGCCGTGGAGAGCTTGGAGAGAGCGAGCGTCGCCGCCGCGCTCGCGGAGACCTTCAGGAAGAGGCGTCGGGAGAGGGTTCTCATCAGAGCTTGGGTGCGTGCGGCGGGTGGCAGGACGCGCACGGGGTGTCGGGGTTGTGCCCCCGCGGGTCCACCGTCGGGAACCTGGGCGGCTTCGAGGGGTCTTTCGCGTGGCAGCGCAGGCAGAAGGCGACGACTTCGCTCTCCGCCGGCTTGCGCGGCTTAGGCCCAGCGGGCTTCTCGGCGTGGGCGGCCAGCGCTCCGTGGCAGGTCTCGCAACCGATGTTCCGGTGCGAGGAACCCTTCTTGGCCTGGAACTGCTCCTTGTGGCAGGCCCCGCAGCGCGGCTGGGCGGCCTTGCCGGCGTAGCGGAAGGGCAGGGCCTTGATCTCGTCGACGGCGTCGGCGCGGTAGCGCCCGAGCTCGCCGTAGCTGTGCGGCTTGACGAGGGAGCGGATGACCAGGAACGCTCCGGTCACCAGGACGAAAGCCGCGAGGACGTGGGTGAGGTGTCGGATATCCTTCATAAGGGGAGCGGGGCCGGGGCGGCCGCCTTGGGCTCGGAGAGGGCCATGGCCAGCAGGGAGACCTCATAGAGCAGGATGGTCGGGACCGCCAGGACGAACTGGGAGAACACGTCGGGGCCCGGGGTCAGGAACGCGGCGATGACGAAAGCGAGGAGATAGGCGTGGCGCCGGTAGCCCGAGAGGCCCGCGCGGGTGACCACGCCGATGCGGTGGAGGAAGAGCAGGGCGATGGGCAGCTGGAACAGGAGGCCGAAGGCCAGGGCCATGAAGAAGAAGAACCCCAGATATTCGTCGACGCTCATGAGCGGCCGGAGCGTCGGGGTGCCGAAGTCCAGCAGGAAGCGCAGGGCCGCCGGGACGACGACGAAGAGGGCCAGGGCCGCGCCCGCGGCGAAGAGCAGGTAGGCCGCCGGCAAAACCCAGAGCAGGGGCCGGCGCTCGCCGTCCGTGAGGCCTTCGACCACGAAGCTCCAGGCCTGATAGAGGAGGATGGGCAAAGCCAGGAACGCTCCGCCGAAGACGGCGATCTTGAGGCGGATGAGGAAGGCCCCGGCGGGGGAGAGGAAGACGAGCTTGCCGGCCGGGGCGGCCAGCCGGTCGATCACCGCGCCGGAATGCGGGAACACCCAGCAGGCGCAGGCCGCGGCGCAGACCAAACAGACCAGCAGGCGCCGGCGCAGCTCTTCGAGGTGCTCGAGCAGGGTGAGCCTCCGACCCGACGAAGTCATTTCTTGGAGGCGGTGTCCTCGGAGCCCTTCTCAGGGGCGTCCGTCCCCTCTCGGAGGCCCGACTTGAAGGCGTTCACGGAGCGTCCCAGGGCGCGGGCGGCGTCCGGGATCTTGTTGGCCCCGAAGAGCAGGATGGCGACGATGGCGATGAGGAGGATCTCCCCGTACCCGATGTTCGGCAACATGGCGTTTCACCTCGCGGAGGGCGTTCGCGGGCAACCATCCGATCGTTCGCTGCGCCGCCGCAGGAGCTTATTATAGGACATATCAATCAGGTTTGCAATTTACATGTAAGTCCTGAATTGATACACTCCTCCCGCTGTGACCATGGGAAGGGGAGCCTTGCTTCTGGCCGCCGCGCTGGCCTTTGCGCCGGGAGCTGCGCGGGCCCAGGAGAGCGCGGAGTGCCTGGGCTGCCACGGACAGGACGGCTTCACGGCCGAGCGGGGGGGAAAGACCGTCCCGCTCTTCGTGGACGGCTCCACGGTCTCGGCCTCCGTCCACGGGCCGCTCCAGTGCGTCGCCTGCCACGCCGACCTCGCCGGCAAGGAGCTGCCCCATCCGCCCGCGGCCGCGGTGGACTGCGGGACCTGCCACGCGGAGCCCCTCAAGCTCTTCCAGGACAGCCTGCACGGCAAGGCGCTCGGTCGGGGGGACAAGCTCGCGCCCCGCTGCCAGAACTGCCACGGCGGCCACGCCATCCTGCCGGTCAAGGACATCCGTTCCGCCGTCGCGCCGATCAAGGTGCCCTACGTCTGCGGCTCCTGCCACCGCGAGGGCGCCCCTGCCGCCAAGCAGAGGCCCATCCACCAGTCGAACATCCTGGAGAACTACTCCGAGAGCATCCATGGGGAAGGCCTGCTCAAGAAGGGCCTGAGCGTCTCCGCCCACTGCGCCTCCTGCCATGGCGCCCACCAGATCCTGCCGCACACCGACCCGCGCTCCAGCATCGCCCGCAAGAACATCGCGGGGACCTGCCAGAAGTGCCACGCCGAGATCCAGGAGACCCACCGCAAGGTCATCGACGGGAAGCTCTGGCAGGAGAAGCCCGACGCAGTGCCCGTCTGCGCCGACTGCCACCAGCCCCACAAGGCGCGCAAGGTCTTCTACGACCAGGGGATGTCGGACCGGGACTGCCTGCGCTGCCACGCTCAGAGCGGCCTGCGCGCCCGGAACGGACGCTCCATGAGCGTGGACCCGGCGAAGCTCATGGGCTCCATGCACGCCAAGACGGCCTGCGCCCAGTGCCACGCGGGCGCGATGGCCTCCAAGAGGCGGCCCTGCGAGACGGTGAAGAAGGTGGACTGCGCGGCCTGCCACAGCGACCAGGTCGCCCAGCACCGCGAGAGCGTCCACGGGAAGCTGTTGGAGAAGGGCGATCCCAACGCTCCGGACTGCGTGGAGTGCCATGGCGCCCACGGCGTCCTCGGCCGCAAGGACCCCAAGTCCGCGACCTACCCGCCCAACGTCCCGGCCCTCTGCGCCCGCTGCCATCGCGAGGGGGAGAAGGCCGCCATGCGCTACAAGGGCTCCGAGCGCGAGATCCTCAAGCACTTCACCGACAGCGCCCACGGCAAGGGCCTGCTCAAGAGCGGCCTGACGGTGACGGCCACCTGCACCTCCTGCCATACCGCCCACCGCGTCCAGCCGGCCTCGGATCCCGCCTCGAGCGTCCACAAGGACAACGTGGCCTCCACCTGCGCGCAGTGCCACCACGGCGTCTACGAGGCCTTCTCCCAGAGCGTCCACGCCCCCTCCGCCTCCAACAAGGGCAAGGAGTTGCCCGGCTGCAACGACTGCCACAGCGCCCACACCATCCGCCGCACCGACCAGGCCGGCTTCAAGCTCGATGTCCTGTCCCGCTGCGGGCGCTGCCACCAGGACGTCTCCAAGACCTACTTCGAGACCTACCACGGCAAGGTGTCCCAGCTCGGCTACGCGAAGACCGCCAAGTGCCACGACTGCCACGGCGCGCACGACGTCCTGCCGACGGACGATCCGCGCTCGCGCCTGAGCCGGCAGAACGTGGTCGAGACCTGCCGGAAATGCCACCCCGGCGCCACCCGCCGCTTCGCGGGCTATCTCAGCCACGCCACGCACCACAACCCGAAGAAATATCCGCTCATCTTCCTGACCTTCTGGGCCATGACGGCCCTGCTGGCGGGCACCTTCGGCTTCTTCGGCCTGCACACCCTGCTGTGGCTGCCGCGCTCCCTGCAGATGCGCCGCCGGCATCCGCCCCGGCCCTACGACCCCTCCGAGCCGCACTACGTGCGCTTCCCCCTGCTCTACCGGGTCCAGCACATCGTGATGATCCTCAGCTTCATCATCCTCGCCCTCACCGGGATGATGCTCAAGTTCTCCTACACCCGCTGGGCCCAGCTCCTCTCCCAGGTTTTGGGCGGCTTCGAGAGCGCCGGGCTCATCCACCGCCTGGCCGCGGTGGTCATGTTCGGCCTCTTCGCCTCGCACCTCTTCGACCTCTATCGGCGCTTCCGTGCTGCGCCCGCCCCCTCCGGCTTCCAAGCGCCTTCGGGGGCCGGCGAGCGGAGAACGACCGCGCCGGGCGGCTGGAAGGGCTTCCTGCTGGGCCCGGACACGATGCTGCCGACCCTGCGCGACCTCTTCGAGTTCCGGGATACGATGAAGTGGTATCTGGGCCTCGGGGAGCGGCCCCGCTACGGGCGCTGGACCTACTGGGAGAAGTTCGACTACTTCGCGGTCTTCTGGGGCATCGCCATCATCGGCTCCTCCGGCCTCCTGCTCTGGTTCCCCGAGCTCTTCACGCGCCTCCTGCCGGGCTGGCTGATCAACGTCGCCACCATCATCCACAGCGACGAGGCCCTGCTGGCGGTCGGCTTCATCTTCACGGTGCACTTCTTCAACACGCATCTGCGGCCGGACAAGTTCCCCATGGACATGGTCGTCTTCACCGGCCGCGTCCCCTTGGACGAGTTCCGCCGCGACCGTCCCGACGAGTACGCGGCTCTCGAGGCCGCCGGCCGGCTCGGGGAGCCCGCCGGCCCGGTCGCTCCGGCGGCGCTCAAGGCCCTGCGGGTCTTCGCCTGGGCGGCCCTGGGCGTGGGCTTCGCCGTGATCCTCGGCATCCTCTACGCGATGCTCTTCGCGTACCGCTGACATGCGCGCCTTCGCCGAACGGGCCATCGCGTTCCTCGACCGGGCTCCGGCCGTCTGGAAAGAGGGGGTGGAGAGCAACGAGCTCGACCGCCGCCTGCTCTGGTTTTTGCTGCTGCGCATGAGCGTGATCAGCCTCCTCCTCCTCCTGGGCGCCGCGAAGCCCCTCCTGATCCCGCACCTGAGCATCGGCCGGACGAGCCTGCTCTCCTCGGCCGCCGTGCTGGCCGTCCTGAACGTCCTCTTCTGGCTCCACTACCGGAAAGCGGCGGCCTGCGAGGATTTCGAGCAGGGCAAGCTCATGGCCATGATGAACCTCCAGGCGCAGATCATCCTGGACTTCCTGATCTTGGGGTTCCTGGTCTACGAGTGCGGCGTGCTCGAGTCGCCCCTCGTCTATTTCTTCCTCTTCCACAACACCCTCTCCTGCCTGTTCTTCCCACGCCGCATCAGCTTCTTCCACACGGCGCTCTCCGTCGGCATCCTTCTGACCATCCAGATGCTCCTGCGGGCGGAGGCGATCCCCGAGACGCACTTCATCCTCCCGCAGTATCAGCCGCATGCGCCCGGGGCCTACGACTTCTACATCCTGGGCGGCATCGCCTTCGTGTACTTCGCGGCCTGGTACCTGGTCTCCACCATCACCGACAGCCTCCGGATGCGGGAGCGCCAGCTCGAGCAGAAGATCCGGGAGCTCACGGAGATGGACAGGGAGAAGACGCGCTACATGCTGGTCACCACCCACGAGCTCAAGGCGCCCTTCGCGGCCATCCAGAGCTACGTGAACGTGGCGCTCGAGGGCTACGCGGGCGAGGTGCCGGACAAACTGAGGGACATCCTCCGGAAGATCCACTTGCGCTGCGGGACCCTCTCCAGGATGCTGGTGGACATGATCCAGCTCACGAACCTCTCATCGAGCAAGGATGTCGCGACGGCCCGTTTCGACCTGGGCCGGGCACTCGTCGAAGCGGTCGTCCGCTTCCGGTCGCAGGCCGTCGACAAGAACGTGCAATTCGACCTGGAGGCGGTGCCGAAGGGCCGCTGCTACGTGGAGGCCCACCTGGAGCAGGTCCAAGTCCTGCTCAACAACGTCCTGGGCAACGCCGTGGCCTACTCCTACCCCGACACGAGGATCCGCGTCGAGCTGGAGGACGGCCCTCAATGCTACACGATCCGCGTGAGCGACCACGGCATCGGGGTCAAGAAGGAGCACCTGGAGAAGGTCTTCCTGGAGCATTTCCGAAGCGAGAAGGCCGTCGAGATGAACCCCAACAGCACCGGCCTCGGCCTGGCCATCTCCCGCCGCATCATGGACATCCACGGCGGACGGATCTGGCTCGAGAGCCCTGAAGGGAAGGGGACGACGGTCTGGATCAAGCTGCCCAAGTCGCAACCCGGCAAGGAGGCCTCATGAAGAAAGTGCTCATCATCGACGACGACAAGGACATGGTCGAGTCCCTCGGAATGATCCTGAAGGCGCACGGCTACGAGGTGCAGGCGCTCTACTCGGCCGCCGACGGGGTCAGGAAGGTCAAGGCCGCGAAGCCCGACCTCATCCTCCTGGACGTGATGTTCCCGGAGAACCCCTCCGAGGGCTTCGACCTCGCGCGCGAACTGCGCAAGGACAAGGTCACCGGCAGGATCCCGGTCATCATCCTCTCGGCCATCAACGAGCGCTTCAAACTCGGCTTCTCCGACAAGGACCGCGACGAAGCCTGGCTGCCCGTGGCGCGCTTCGCGGAGAAGCCCATCGAGCCCGCCAAGCTGGCCCAGATGGTCAAGGAGCTCCTGCCGGCCTAGACCCGGGCCTGCCGAGTAGGCTATCATGTCGGCACAGCGATGGCTCTGCGCGTGCTCATCGTCGACGACGCCGACATGTACCGCCTGATCCTCCAGGAGATGGTCCGGGAGATGGGCCATGAGCCCGTGGGGGAGGCGGAGACCGGCGAGCAGGCCCTTGAGCGCTTCAAGGCCCTCAAGCCCGACCTGGTCACCCTGGACCTGTCTTTGCCGGACATGGACGGCTTCGCCGTCCTGCGCGAGATCCGGCGCGCCAACCCCCGGGCGAACGTGGTCATGATCTCGGGCAACGACCAGGACCGCATCGTCGCCCAGGCACGAACCCTGGGAGCCCTGGGGCTCCTGGTCAAGCCGGTGGACCAGGCCAAGCTGGCGGCCCTGCTCCGGCTGCTGGACGGGGGGAAGCGTCCGTGAGCCCCCTCGCCTTCAGCGACGCCGAGCGCGCCGAGCTCGCCCGCCTCACCGAGGAAGGGGTCGCGCTCGTCTCCGACAAGCTCGGCCGGCTCTCGGGGACTGCCTGGAACCTCGTCACCTCCAGCGTCGAAGAGGTCCCGGCCGACCTGGTCGGCGCGTCGCTCTTGAGGGAGGCCTCCTCCTGTGTGGGCGCCTTCCTGTTCTCGCAGTCCCTCCTGCCCATCGACGTGCTGGTGCTCTTCCCGGAGCAATGCGCGGCCCGCCTGACCGAGGCCGTCGTGAAGGCGAGCGGCGGAGTCCTCGCGAAGCTGCCCGACCCTCAGGCGGCGGTGTTCAAGGAGCTGAGCAACATCCTCGGCCAGGGGGTGCTCAAGGTCCTGGCCAACTCCCTGAAGATCTCGCTCATCCTCTCGAGCCCCCGCTTCCTCCGGGGCCCCAAGGCCGAGGCCGTCGCCCGGGTCCTGGCCGCGGCCAAGGCCCGCAACGCCTTCATCGTCCTGCGCGTGGACATGACCTCGGCGGCGTCCTCGGCGGAGTGCGGGATGGTCCTCCTCTTCGACGCCCTGCCCATGCGCCAGCTGCTCAAGAACGCGGCGGCGGCCCGGCCTTAGCGAGCACGGCGCCTCCGGCGCCGCCTCCGGCGCCGCCTTCGGCGCCGGCGACCTGCCGACGCGTCCTGCGGAGCTCGGCGAGCAGGTCCTCATCCAGGAAGGACGACTTCTTCTTGAGGAAGCGCCGGAACAGGGCGTTGGCCGCCGCGTTGCCGACCAGGCTCCGCGCGGCGGCCTGGAGCCCGGCGCCGACCGCGCCCGCGGCCGAACCCGCGACGACGCCTCCGGCCAGGACAGAGATGGGGTCGACGAGGGGCTTCTCGAGGCCTTGCTCCCAGAGACGCACCATCCGGCCCTCGAGGTCGTAGACCCGCCAAAGGCCCTGGGAGACTCCGACGAAGGCGATGACGGCGCGCTCCTGACGCTCGTCGTAGAGGGGCTCGAGGTCCCGGCGGAAGGGGTCGGAGGGATCCTCGGGGAGGGCGGGGACGGCCCCCGCCTGCAGGAAGACCTCGCCCGAGAGGAGGCGCACCCGATGCATCCCCGCCCCGGGGGCGGCCGGGGCGGCCGAGGCGTTCCCGGTGTCGGAGCCGTCGATGGAGGGCACGTCGGCGGCGGAGGCGACGACGAGCTGGGCGGAGGCCGCCGGGGCCAAGAGCAGGAGGGCGAGGAGGGCCGCCGTCATGCTCTCAGTATGGCCCGCAGGGCCCAGGCGTTCACGGAGCCGAGGGCCTAGGGGCAGGCGGGGCCAAAGGCCTAGGGCAGCAGGACGGCCTTGAAGGCCTTGGGCGGGCTCTGCTCCCGCCAGAAGCGGGCGCAGTCGACGAGCACCGAGCGCAGGGTCTCGAGCTCGGCCGGCGCGGGGCCCGAGAGCGCGAGCAGGCAGCCCGTCTCCCCGCCGAACACCTCCGGGTCGCTCAGGCAGTCGCCGAGCGCGTCCCAGTTGCGGCCGAAGTAGTCCGGGAGCGAGAGTTTCTTCGCGAACTCCTCCATCAAGGCCGGCTTGTCCTTCATCGCGTTCCCGTCGAGCTCGACGAAGCGCCAGCCGAGGGCCCGGGCCCGTGCGCGCAGGGCGGCCGCATCCGCCGCGGGCCCGAGTTCCACGACCTCGGGCCCGCAGGCGGACAGCAGCTCTTCGAACGGAGGCGTCAACGAAGGATCGTCAGCTGGATGAAGGTCTTGTAGTGGTCGGGCGAGTAGTAGGCGACTTCCCCGCCGCCGATGATGAGGCGCTCCGCTCCGCGGGTGCCCTGGGGCGGGGAGATCTCGAACTCCTGGTCGCCGACGGTGATGGTGCGGGTGGCGCCGGCCGGCGGGAGGACGGTGTACTCGTGGTAGTAGCCCAGGTCCTTGGGCGGGAGCCGGCCTTCCTTGTTCTTGAAGACCACGCCGTCCTTGGGGAACTGGAGGGGGCGGCCGTAGTAGACGTTCTCGATGATCTTGAGGAGGAGGTCGACGCGCACGGGGTCGCTGAACTTGGGCTCGACGTCCTTGCCGGGCTCGATGCGGCGCACGCCGAGCATCTTGTTGGCCTTGACCGCTTTCACGGCCTTGCCGTGGGTCTGGGTCAGGTCGGCGGCGGAAGGCTGGTCGGCCGGGGCGACGGTCTGGGCGTTCAGGCTCAAGGACAGCAGGAAGGCGGATAGGACGGCGGGCACGGACCACCGGAGCAGCTTTCTCATGGAGGCCACCTCTCAAAGGTATTGTACCTCAAAAACAGCGGATTTGGAGTATACTTTCCTGGATGAAAGGGCCGGACGTCACCCCCGAAGAGCTCGAGCGCTGCGTCAAGCTGCTCGAGGCGGTCGTGGCCGACCGCTCCCTGCTTGCTCGTCTCCCTCGCGAGACGCGGGCTGCCCTGCTGAAGGCCGCCGGCCGGGTCAACCTGCCCGTCCGCTCCGAGTCGGTCAAGCTGCTCAAGGAACTGCGGGCCCAGGACCGGCGGCGCAAGCTCTCGGCCGACCGGCAGGTCCGGGCCTCCTCGGTCATCCGGAGGGCACGGGAGGCCGAGGTGTTCATCCCGCCGGCCCTCGAACATGGGAAGACGAACCCAGGACGGACCCTCTCAGAGCCCCGGGACTGCTACGTCTGCAAGAAGCCTTTCCGCCAGGTCCACTTCTTCTACGACTCGATGTGCCCCTCCTGCGGGGACTTCAATCACGCCAAGCGCTCCCAGAGGGCCGACCTCTCCGGCCGGACGGCCCTCATCACCGGGGCCCGGGTCAAGATCGGCTTCCAGGCGGCCCTCATGCTGCTGCGCGCGGGGGCGCGGGTGGTCGCGACCACCCGCTTCCCGCACGACGCGGCCCTGCGCTACTCCCGGGAGAGGGATTTCGCCTCCTGGCGCGGGCGGCTCCTGATCCACGGCCTCGACCTGCGGCACTCCCCGAGCGTGGAGATCTTCTGCCGCTGGCTGGACTCCCGGCTCGACCGGCTGGATTTCCTCTTCAACAACGCGGCCCAGACCGTGCGGAGGCCCCCGGCGTTCTACGCGCACTTGCTGGCCAGCGAGGCCGCGGGGGTTTCCGCGGAGGCTCTGCCCCTCCTCGAGAGCCACCACGCCCTCAAGGCCGCCCTGAGCCAGCCCGCGCTCGCCGAGGACAAGCTCGATCCGACGGAGCTGGCTTTGCGGCACCCCGGCGGGCCGGGCGCGGGCCTCTGGGACTCGGCGCGGCTCTCGCAGACGAAGTACGGCTTCAGCCCCGCCGACCTGGCCGAGGGCGCCTTCCCCGCCGGGAAGACCGACGCGGACCTCCAGCAAGTGGACCTGCGGGCGAAGAACAGCTGGCGTCTGACCCTCTCCGAGGTCTCGACCGCCGAGATGCTCGAGCTCCAGCTCATCAATTCGGTCGCGCCCTTCATCCTCTGCGCCCGGCTCAAGCCCCTGATGCTGAGGACTCCCGGCCGGGAGAAGCACATCGTCAACGTCTCGGCGATGGAGGGGAGCTTCTCGCGCGGGACGAAGACCGACAAGCACCCGCACACCAACATGGCCAAGGCCGCCCTCAACATGCTGACCCTCACCTCGGCGCCGGACTACGCCAAGGACGGCATCCACATGAACGCGGTGGACACGGGCTGGGTCACGGACGAGGACCCGGCCCGGCACGCGGAGCGCAAGAGGGAGGAGCACGATTTCCAGCCGCCGCTCGACATCGTGGACGGGGCGGCGCGGATCTGCGACCCGGTGTTCTCCGGGTTCCTGAGCGGCCGGCACGCCTGGGGGCTGTTCCTGAAGGACTACCGGCCTACGGCCTGGTAGGCTTCCCGCAGACCGGGCAGGCCGGGTCCTTCTTCACGAGCACCTGGCGGAACTCCATCGTCTCCCCTTCGAAGATGAGCAGCCGCCCCGCGAGGGGCTCGCCGATCCCCGTGAGGAACTTCAGGGCTTCCATGGCCTGGAGGGCGCCGACGACGCCGGGCGTCGCCCCGATCACGGGGAAGACCTTCTGGGCCGGGATGTGAGGGAACACGCAGCGCAGGCAGGGGGTCTCGGGAGGGTGGAGGAAGGAGAGCTGCCCGCAGAGGCCGTGGACGGCGCCCAGGACGAGCGGGACGCCGGTCTTCACGGAGTGCTCGTTGAGGACGTGGCGGGTCGCGTAGTTGTCGAGGCAGTCCAGCAGGATGGCGGCGTCCCCGACGAGCTCGGCGACGTTGGCGGCCTCTATGCGGGCCTGGAGGGGGACGACCTCGACTGAGGGGTTCACCGCTTTCAGGCGCTCCTGGGCCGAGAGGACCTTCTTCTTCCCTATGCCCGCGTCCGAATGGAGGATCTGCCGGTTGAGGTTGGAGAGCTCCAGGTCACCGTCGTCGCAGATGCGGATGCGTCCGACCCCGGCCGCGGCGAGGTAGAGGGAGACCGGGCTGCCCAGGCCGCCCGCGCCCGAGATGAAGACGGTGGAGTTCTTGAGCTTCTCCTGGCCGTCCTCGCCCCATCCCGGGAGGAGGATCTGCCGATCGTAGCGGGTCTTCTCGGCGTCGTTGAGGGGGCTCATGGGCGGATATTATGCCATGAAAACGGCCTGCGCGTAAGCCGCATCTTGATTTGAATGGAACCAAAATGGGCCCACATACGTACTTGTGGGGGGCTGGCCTACTAATCGACAGATTAAAAGACAAATAAAAAGACAAAAATATTGACAATATATGGAAGCCATGCTATGCTATCCATGGGGGCTGGAACCCATGAGAATAGTCAAAGAACGGACGACCTTCGCGGCGGTATCCGAGCTGAGGACGAGCTTGGACGCCATCCTGCGGCAGCTCCATGAAACCTGCGTAGTGCTCGAGAAGCACAACAAGCCCGTGGCGGTCATGATGGAGCCGCAGAGATACAAAGAGATGGAAGAAGCCGTCGAGAGGGCGTCCGACATCCTCCTCGCTTTCGAGGCCCGCGCGAGGGAAGCCTCCGCGGACGCCTCGGGGTTCGTCCCCCTCGACGAGGCTGAGAAGCGCTCCTTGTGACCTGGACGGTCTTGTTCCATCCGCTCGTCCTCTCGGAAGACCTGCCCGGCTTGGACGCCCGCGACCGGGGCGAGATATTCAAGGCCATCAGGAAGAAGCTGACCGTGGCCCCGGAGCAGTACGGAGAGCCGCTGCGCCGGGAGCTCTTCGGGTACTGGAAGCTGAGGGTGGGCGGCTTCCGGGTCATCTATAAGATCTCGGGGAAGACCGTCACGGTGCTCGTCCTGAAGGTCGGCTTCCGGCGCGACGGAGAGATCTACGAGGGGATGGCGCGCCGTCTGAAACGATCCGTATAGAGTCGCTGATAATCGTCCTAATGCGGTAAGTTTATCCGGATAAACCGTCCTCGTCAGTACAAATATCCGGCTTCTCGGCCAAAGAATGGAATCTCAACGCGATATAACAGCGATGTTGGGATGGCGTTAGGATATGTTGGGATTCCCTCCGCCGCGGTTTTGTGTAGAATACCCGCACAGAACCCATGAAGACCCTCCTGATCAAGGACGCCCTGCGCATCGCCCGCATGAACGACGCCCGCGAGGAGCTCGCCGGCGGCGACCTTCTCATCGAAGGGAACGTCATCAAGGCGGTGGGGAAGAACCTCAAGGTCCGGGCCGACAAGACCCTCTCCGCTAAAAACTGCGTCGTCCTGCCCGGCTTCGTCAACACCCACCACCACCTCTACCAGATCCTCACCCGCAACCTGCCCGCCGTACAGGACTCCAAGCTCTTCGACTGGCTGCTCTACCTCTACGAGGTCTGGCGCCACGTCACCCCGGAGGGCGTCTACGTCAGCGCGCAGGTCGGCCTGGGCGAGCTCCTCCTCACCGGCTGCACCACGAGCTCCGACCATTTCTACCTGTTCCCCAAGGGCAGGAGCGCGCGCCTCATCGACACCGAGATCGAGGCCGCCGCCGACCTCGGCATGCGCTTCCACGCCTGCCGCGGCTCCATGTCCCGCGGCAAGTCCAAGGGCGGCCTGCCGCCCGACGACGTCGTGCAGACCGAAGACGAGATCCTCAAGGACTCCGAGCGCCTGGTGAAGGCCTACCACGACCGCAAGCCCTTCGCCATGACCCGCGTGGCCCTCGCCCCCTGCTCGCCCTTCTCCGTGACCACCGAACTGCTGAAGCTCTCCGCCCGGATGGCGGAAAAGTGGGACGTGCGCCTGCACACCCATCTGGCCGAGACCCTCGACGAAGAGCAGTACTGCCTCCAGCTCCACAAGAAGCGGCCCCTGGCCTACATGGAGTCCGTGGGCTGGCTGGAGGGGGGGCGCAGCTGGTTCGCCCACTGCGTGCACATGAACAAGGCGGAGTCCAGGCTCATGGGCCGCACGCGCACCGGCGTGGCCCACTGCCCGAGCTCGAACCTGCGCCTGGGGTCGGGCATCGCGCCCCTGCGGATGTATCTCGACGACAAGGTGCCCGTCGGCCTCGGGGTGGACGGTTCGGCCTCCAACGACTGCTGCGCGATGCTCCTCGAGGCCCGCATGGCGATGCTGGTGGCCCGCGTGACCTCCGGGGTGGCCTCCATGCCCGCGCGCGACGTGCTCTGGACCGCCACCCGGGGCGGCGCCGAGGTGCTGGGGCGCACGGACATCGGCGAACTCTCCTGCGGCAAGGCGGCCGACCTCGCCCTCTTCGACGTCTCCGGCATCGACTTCGCCGGCAGCGGCAGCGACCCGGTGGCCTCGGTGCTCTTCTGCGGAGCCTCCCACAAGGCCAAGCACGTCTTCGTGAACGGCCGGATGGTCGTCGAGGACGGCCGCCTGAAGACGGTGGACGAGCTGGCCCTCGCCCGCAAGGCCAACAAGCTCTCCCGGGAGATGCTCGAGAAGGCCGCCTAGATGCCCCAGGTCCTCGTCAAGCTGTACACGACCCTGCGCCACCGCTTCAACAAGAGCCAGCTCTGGATCGAGGCCCGCGACGCCGACGAGCTCGTCTTGCGCGTGGTGGAGGCCGGCGGCCCCGGGATGGCCCAGGTCCTCCTCGGCGAGGACGGCGTCGTGCGCAACGAGTTTTTGCTCACCCTCGATTCCGAGATCCTTGACCGCAAAGCCCTCAAGAAGGTCCAGCTAAAGGAGGGGAACGTCCTGCACATCTTCCCCCCGATATCCGGAGGATAGTCCTCGAATGAAGAACAACATCCAGCAGTTCTGCTTCCCCGCGACCGCCGCGGAGGCCGCGCGCCTCATGGCGCGCTTCAAGGACAAAGGGCTCATCGTGGCGGGCGGCACGCGGCTGACCCGCACCCTCTCCCCCAAGGTCGAGGCCGTCATCGACATCACCGACCTCCCCTTGAAGCGCATCTCAGCCGACGCCAGGGGCCTGCGCATCGGCGCCCTCTGCACCATCGCCGAGCTCGAGGCCTCCCCGCTGCTCAAGCGCTGGGCCCGCGGGGTCATCGCCAAGTCGGCCGGCTTCGGCTCCAACGCCCTCGCCCGGGCGATGGGCACGGTCGGCGGCAACGTGGTGCGCGCCCACCCCTTCAACAACCTCCCGCCGGTGTTCCTCGCCCTGGACGCCGCCGCGGTCTGCCTCGACGGCGCGCGCGAGAAGGTTTTGCCCTTCGCCGACCTGCTCAAGCCCGAGGTCATGCACCTCTTCGGCCGGAAGCTCTTCCTCACCGAGGTCCGCGTGCCCGCCTCGACGAAGAACCTGGCCTGCGCGGCCGAGCGCCTCTCGACGACCAAGACGGACTGGGAGTCCTACGTCAACGTCGTCGTCGCCGTGGACAAGCGGGCCGGCGTCTGCCGCCGGGCCGCCCTCGCGATGGGCGCCATCCTCCCCCGGGTCGCCCGCCTGGGGCGGGCCGAAGCGGCTCTCGAGGGGAAGCCCTGCTCAGAGGAGACGGCCCGCCTCGCCGAGCGGGAAGCCGTCGCGGAACTGAGCGAGCTGACCGGCGGCGCGGAGGGCAAGGCCTACGCCCGCGAGGTCGCCGGGGTGCTGGTCCGGCGCTGCCTACTGGAAGCTTTCAACGGATAAAGGAGACCCGACATGCCTAAGACCAAGGGACGCGGCGTGCTCAAGGCGGTGGACGGAAAGATCGCCGTCGTCATCAACATCAACGGGGTGGACAAGAAGCTCTCGGTGGCCCCGGGCGAGTATCTGCTCGACGCCCTGCGCCGGGAAGGCTACAAGGGCGCCAAGAAGGGCTGCGACAACGGCGACTGCGGCACCTGCACCGTGCTCCTGGACGGCAAGCCGGCCCTCTCCTGCATGCTCTTCGCGGCCCAGGCCCACGGCCGGAAAGTCGTGACCATCGAGGGCCTCGGCACGACGGACAAGCCTCACCCCATCCAGCAGGCCTTCGTCGAGTCCGGGGCCGTCCAGTGCGGCTTCTGCATCCCCGGGATGGTGTTGGCCGCCAAGGCGCTCCTGGACGAGAACCCCGACCCCGACGAAACCCAGGTGCGGCGCGCCCTCGACGGCAACCTCTGCCGCTGCACGGGCTACGTCAAGCAGGTGGAGGGCGTCCTGCTCGCCGCCAAGAAGCTGAAAGCCGCCAAGAAGGGGAGGAAGGCATGAAGAACGTCTCCGACAAGCGCGAGTTCACGGTCGTCAACCACCGCGTGGAGAAGATCGACGCGCTCGGCCTCGCCTGCGGCACCGCCCAGTTCACCGACGACGTGGACGTGAAGGGCCTCCTGACGGGCCGGATCCTCTTCAGCCCCCATGCCCATGCCCGCATCAAGAAGATCGACACCTCGGCGGCCAAGAAGGTCCCCGGCGTGCTCGCGGTGCTCACCCACCTCGACCTGCCGCGCGTGCGGCACACCACCGCCGGTCAGGGCTACCCCGAGCCCTCGCCCTACGACACCCTCGTCTTGAGCGAGAAGGCGCGCTACGTGGGCGACCGCATCGCGGCCGTCGCGGCCGAGACGCCCGAGGCGGCCGAGGAGGCCCTCTCGAAGATCCGGGTGGACTACGAGATGCTCCCCGCCGTGTTCGATACGATGGAGGCCATGAAGGACGGCGCCCCCATCATCCACGACGAGGACGACTCGAAGAACATCCCCGACGCCCAGCACAACATCTGCGCCAAGTTCGACTTCGAGGTCAAGGAATCGGAGTGGTTCTCCGAGGCCGACGTGGTGGTGGACCAGTGGTACAAGACCCAGTGGGCCCAGCACTGCGCCCTCGAGCCGCACGTGACCATCACCTACTTCGACGGCGACGGGCGCCTCGTCATCCGCACCTCCACCCAGGTGCCCTTCCACTGCCGGCGCATCACGGCCCGCGTGCTCCAGCTCCCGGTCAAGAAGATCCGCGTCATCAAGCCCCGCATCGGCGGCGGGTTCGGCTCCAAGCAGGAGGTTTTGCTCGAGCCTGTCTGCGCGGCCCTGACCCTGGCGACGCGTCGGCCGGTCAAGATCGAGTTCAACCGCAAGGAGACCTTCATCTCCTCGCGCACGCGCCACCCGCTCGTCATCCGCCTCAAGACCGGCGCGAAGAAGGACGGGACCATCACCGACGCTCACATGGAGGTCTACTGCGACAACGGCGCCTACGGGGCCCACTCCCTGACCGTCATGATGTGCTCCGGCTCGCACACGATCCCCATGTACCAGGCCAAGAACAACAGCTTCCTCGGCCGCTCGGTGTACACGAACCTGCCCGTCGGCGGGGCCTACCGCGGCTTCGGCGCCACCCAGGGCTTCTTCGCCTGGGAGAGCCAGATGGACATCATGGCCGAGAAGCTGAAGATGGACCCCATCGAGTTCCGCAAAAAGAACTACATCCGCTCGGGCGAGGGCTCGCCGGTGTTCAAAGCCATGGGCGAGGGGCGCGAGGGCGTCGAGCAGAAGATCGGCTCCTGCGGCATGGACGAGTGCATCGAGAAGGGCATGGCCGCCTTCCGCTGGAACGAGAAGAAGGAGAAGCTCAAGAGCCAGGGCGGCGTCAAGCGCCGGGGCATCGGCTGCGCCTGCCTGATGCAGGGCTCGGGCATCCCCGAGGTGGACATGGCCGCGGCCTCGATCAAGATGAACGAGGACGGCTCCTTCAACCTGCTCATGGGCGCCACCGACCTCGGCACCGGCTCGGACACGGTGCTCGCCCAGATCGCGGCCGAGGCGCTCGGCGTGAAGGTGACGGACATCATCACGCTCTCCTCCGACACCGACCTGACGCCCTTCGACGTGGGGGCCTACGCCTCCTCGACCACCTTCATCTCGGGCAACGCGGTGAAGAAGGCGGCCCTGCACGCTCGCGAGCAGATCGTGAAGGTCGCCGCGAAGATCCTCGACGAGAAGCC
>DMEZ01000056.1:43737-47712 GCA_003450735.1 Elusimicrobiota bacterium
TTCTACTACCACGACCAGCACCAGATCATCGGCACGGCCTCCCACGTCGCCCAGAGCTCGCCGCCGCCCTTCGCGGCGCACTTCGCCGAGGTCGAGGTGGACACGGAGACGGGGGAGGTGAAGGTCCTCGACTACGTGTCCACGGTGGACTGCGGCACCGCGGTCAACCCGACCCTGGCGGAGGGGCAGAACGACGGGGCCGTCCTCAACGGGCTCTCCTACGCCCTCATGGAGGAGATGGTCTTCTCCCCGGCGGGCGCGATGATCAACCCCTCCTTCCGGGGCTACAAGATCTTCTCGACGGCGGACGCTCCGCCCTTCAAGACGATCCTCATCCCGACCTACGAGGCGGACGGGCCCTTCGGGGCGAAGTCGGTCTCGGAGATCGGCATCAACGGGCCCCAGCCGGCCATCGCCAACGCCATCTTCGACGCGGTGGGAGTGCGGCTCTTCCAGCCGCCCTTCACTTCGGAGAAGGTGCTGATGGCGCTCAAGGCGAAGAAGGGCTGAGCGGCCCTCAGGGCTTGAAAAGGCTGGATATTAATCAGTTATAGTCGAATAATCATTCGGTTATGATTGAACTAAAATCAGCCCACTCGCCATCCGCCATCGCGGCCCAGTTGGAGTTCTGCCGCAGATACCCGGAGTTCCAGCCCTTGGTGCTCTGTTCGCGTGCCCGCGCGGCGGAGGGCGTCCCGGAGGTCCGGGTCATGTGCTGGGGCGACTTCCTCCTGGGCGGGTGTCCGCCGGACACGCGCTGAGTCGTGACTGTCCGGTGCCGGCTGAAGCCGTGCAGATCCAGTGTCCGGGCGAACGCCGCCCTACGCGCTGTCGTAGTCAGGCAGTGAATCGATGCCCTCGTACCGGTCGACCAGCGGGTCGATCTGGTTCTCGGGCTCGAACGGGACGGCCACGGGCACGAGTTCGACCGAGCATTCAGTACTGGGCGAAGCTACTCGACCTTCAGGGGCGATGCGTCGTCAGAGAGTCTGCCGCAAGCGTCTCGCCGGCGTGAGATCGTGTACGATTATGGGACACTATCAAAATTTTAAAAAACCGCCTCCCCTCTCCCCGCCGGCCATTTTATCTATAATCCCAAAATGGGATGTTTTTATGATTTTTTCGCCCCTCCCCGGCCGACCTGGAGGAGCCCCGGCAGACGCTCGTTCAAAGAGTCGGTCTGTGTCTGGAAAAGACGGGAAAGAGGATCGGGAATATGACAAACGTGGAAAGAAAACCGGCAAAAAAGCTCACGGGGGGAACGCTCTGGACGATCGTGGCTGCATTCCTCCTGGCCGGGCGAGCGGTCGAGGCGACTGGAACCAAGGAATTCGACCCCTTCGTAATGAAGCTCGCCGTGGATACGCAGGCCCTGCGGCTGGTCCTGGCCCCCCATATGATACCGTCGGGGGATTTCGCCGATGTCCAGGAGCCGCTGGCCTTGTCGCAGAAACGCAAGGGGACTTGGTCGGAACACATACCCATTCAGAGTTCAAAACCCATCCTCGAACCGGCGCCCTTCAGTTTTGCCGGTGTAGAGATAGGCAACGGAATCTTCGTGGATTACAACCGCAACATCGTTTTCAATGTTCTTTCCTGGCTCGGCCTGGATAAAAACGAGAATATCACCGTCACGGCGGAGGCGGCGCGGGGGTTCGTGCCGGCGCCTAAAACGTATGCGTTCGCAGGGGACTTCCTGTACCTCAAACCCGGGGAGCCGCCTCTCTTCTTCAAGGCCGAAAAATCGCTCGGCTCCATTTCTTACGGCAGGCAGGGCGGCAAGGCGACCTATGAGGCGCTCTTCGAAGACGAAAAGCTCGGCCGCCTGGTGCACACGGCGGAGCTTAAAGAGGGGGGAGCGGTCATCCACAGGGAAGGGGAACGTGTCGAGATAACCTTCTCCACGGGCTCCCTCTCCGCCAGGAGCGTTCTGAAGGGGGAGACGGGGGAGGAGGTTTCTCCCGCCGGAGAGATCGTCCTCGAGGCCGGCGCGGCGGTCTTTAAAGTGCCTTACTGGCGGGACCCGAAGAAGATCCTGGACGTGCGAGCGGGCCTGGACCCGGAATCGGGAGCGGTGAGCGTGCCTATTACCTGTCTGGTCGACACGATGGGAAGGCCGTTCTCCCATTACGAGATCCTGCGGAAAGGCAATGTGATAGAGATAGCCTCGGTCGTGGCCAAGAACAAGAAGAAAGTGCCTTATCTCACGATGACGCAGGGTGAGAACGAGGTCTCTATCGAGTTCATCGGCCGTAAGCGCGAGATCCTCGTCATGAAAGGCGAGAATTCCTTTACCGTAAAGTTGAAGCTCGGCTCCAAGAGCTATGAGAGCGTGTACAAGATAGGGGAAGCGCAGAAACAGGGCAACATCGATCCCCCCGCCCCGGCCGACTAAAATCCCCCGACAGTGCCGTAGATAGATTTAAGGTTCTTCTCGGAATAGTGTGGAAGTCTGCAAGCATGGCCCCTTTAAGCGGCCACCTAGTCACCCCGCCGGAGGATAGGACGAAGGAGAGCGCTTCGGCCGGCGGCCCAGCGGCCGCCGCCGGCCGCCAGGAGGTTCCGACTATCCCCGGGGATAGTCTGGTCCCCGTCGTGTGCCCTCGTAGAGACGCGCGAGGCCGGATGCCCCGATCACATGACAGGGATTGAACCGCGTTTTCTCGATGGGACCCACACTATTCCGAATAGTTCCAAAAATATTGGTCGATTACGTATCAGCATGGGATTCGGTTCCCTTGCTGAAGACCGATCCGCCCTCCTCCCTCTTGACAGGATGTAATGTATACAATACACTTAGTATTGTAAACATTACATGACCCCCAAGCCCCCGAAGCTCAAGATCGCCAACCGCCTTCGCGTCCTGCGCGCCGAGAAGGACCTCACGCAGGAGGAGCTCGCCGAGAAGGTGGGCGTCACGCGCGTGACGGTCAACTGCATCGAGAACGGGGTGTACCTCCCGAGCCTCGAACTCGGCTACGCCATCGCCCGCTGTTTCGGCAAGCCGGTGGAAGACGTCTTCGTTCTGGAGGACTGAGATGCGCGCGCACCTGAAGAGAGCTCATCGCTGGATCGTCGGCTACGCCGTCTGCTTCTCGCCCTGCTCCCTGCTTTTCGTCTACTGGATCACCCGCAACGGCGGGACGATGCCGGAGGGGGGGCTCTACGGGGTGATGAACAACCTCGGCTTCGCCTGGGTCCTGAGCCTGGCCTACTGCGTCGCGGCGCTCCTGTTCTACAAGGAGTTCCGGGAGTCCCTGCTCTCCCGCCTGGCGGGCTTCCGCGAGCAGGATGAGCGCGAGCGGCTCGTGACGGCCCACGCCGCCCGGAACACCTTCCTGCTTACGCTGGCTTTGCAGACCGTCCTGCTCATCCTGAGCCTGACGACGGTGAGCCTCGTCCGCAACCCGGACGGCCACGGGATGCTGAGCATCGGCATGGGCTTCTCGTCCTCGAACCTGGACGTATGGGCCCGGGAGGCCCCGGCGCGTCAGGAAGGCCCGGGACTCTACTTCGGCGGGCATCTCCTGCCGCCCAACACGGCGCCCATCTTCCTGCTCACCATCCTCATCCAGCTGGCGGCCTTCCGGCTCTCTTCGCGGAGAGGGTATGAGGGCCTTGGCGCTTAGCCTGTTCCTGGCGGCTTCCCTGGCCGCGCCGGCATCGGCCGGCAGGGTGGCGTCGCTGACCGCCTGCGGCGGCTACTCGAAGCTCGACCTGGGCTGTGCGCCGCCCTCTTCCGCTCCTCTGCTCACGGTGAGGAGCGGCGACCCGCGCTACGCGGGCAACGCCTTGACCATCCGCTTCGGGGGGCCCTCCAGGCCCCGCCAGGGGAAGTTCGAGGCGTTCCTGGGGGGCTTCGGCCCGCGGGCGCTCTTCCTGGCTGCGGTCATCCTGGCGCTGCTCTGAAAAACCCGCTCAGCGGGCGAGCGCCGCGGCCGCCCAGTCGGAGGCGATGTTCACGGACTCCTCGAG
>DMEZ01000082.1 GCA_003450735.1 Elusimicrobiota bacterium
GCCCTCGCGGCCTTCGCCAGCAGGCGGAGCTCGGGCGCCTCCTTCGGCGCGCGGCCCAGGAGGAGGATCCTCACTTCTTCTTCTCCCACTGGTCAAAGGCGCGGATGATGCGCTTGACCAGCGGGTGGCGCACCACGTCCTCCTCCTTGAAGTGCACGAACGAGATGCCTTCCACCCCCTTCAGGATGCCCTCGATGAGGATGAGCCCCGAGCGGCCGTGGACCAGGTCGACCTGCGTCACGTCGCCGGTGACCACGACGCGCGAGCCGTTGCCCATGCGGGTGAGGAACATCTTCATCTGCTCGATGGAGGTGTTCTGCGCCTCGTCGAGGATGATGAAGGCGTTCTCGAGCGTGCGGCCGCGCATGTAGGCCAGCGGCACCACTTCGATGAGCTCGTCGTTGCGCCAGAGACGGAACTTGTCCGGGCCCAGCATGTCATAGAACCCGTCGAAGAGCGGCTTGAGATAGGGATGCACCTTCTCGTAGAGGTCGCCCGGCAGGAACCCCAGCTTCTCGCCCGCCTCCACCACCGGCCGGGTCAGGACGATGCGCGAGACCTCGCGCGCCTTGAGCGCGCGCAGGGCGCAGGCCACGGCCAGGTAGGTCTTGCCCGTGCCGGCCGGGCCGATGCCGAAGACCATGTCGCCGTGCGTGATGGCCTGGCAGTACTCGTGCTGGTGCGGGGTCTTGGCCTTGATGACCTTGCCGTAGGCCGTGACCAGCACCGCGTCGTCCGGGGCCTCCTCATGGAAGAGGTCCCCGGGATGGCGCTCCTCCTCGGGCGGGAGCGCGCGGCCCGAGCGGATGACGTCCAGGCGCTCGCTCAGGCGCTTGAAGGCCTTCTGCACCTTCCCCGCCACGCCGCGGATGCTCAGGTGCAGGTCCCGGCCCTCGGGGTCGTGGCGGACGAAGATCTCGACGCCGTGCTCGGTCTCCATGCGGCGCAGGTGGCTGTCCTGCTCGCCGAAGAGCAGGACGGCCTCCTGCTCGCTGTTGAGGTGGATCTTCTTCGTGATCATCGGTGGTCTCCGGTCTTTCCCGTCTTCAAGAGCGGCGGCTGGACCATCAAAAGCGCGGGCGAGAGTCCCAGCATGCGAGCGAGCGTCTCGGCCTCGTCCGGGCGGGTCTCGAGGCGGCGCAGGCCCTGGACCGCGCAGGCCTCCAGCTCCCAGAGCGAGAGGTGCAGGCCGCCGGCCTCGGCCGGCTCGAGCAGTCGGACCAGCCGTACGCAGGCCCCTTCCTCGCCGTCGGAGAAGGCCCAGGCGAGCCGGCGCACGCGCCGGCGCAAAAGCTCCGCGTCGGGCAGGTTGTCGGGGGAGAGGCCCGCCTTGCGCGCGGCCTTGAGAGCCTCGGCCAAGACCAGGACGTCCGGCGTCCTCTCGAGGCTGTCGGCCGCCTCGCGCCAGCGCGCGAGCGCCTCGCCGCGCGGGCCCGGCGGCGGGGAGAGCGCGTCAAGAGCCTGCCGGCGCTCCGGGCTCAGGACCGCGTCGAGGCCCCGGTGCGCGGCGCCGAAAGCCTCGTCGGCCGCCGCGGTGAAGGCGTCGTCGCCCGTCTCAAAGGCCTCTTCGAGCCTCCGCGCGAGCTCCGGATCCGACTCGTCTGCGCAAGCCGGCTGGATGCGGCACTCCAGGCTGCGCCCGCCTCGGTGGACGACGGCGGCCAGGAAGGCGGAATCCTCGTGGAAGCGGCGGCGGTGGAGCGATACGCGGAAGACGCCGAGGCGGTGCAGGGCGCGGCCTCGGCGCAGCTCGCGGCGGGCGAGGGCCTCGACTTGGGTCTCGAAAGCCTCGGCGCGGGCCGCCAGGCGCGGGAGGTCCAGCAGGGCCAGCACCGCCGCGTGGGCCGCGAAGGCCTCGGGGCTCACGGCCTCGCGGAGGGCTTCCTCCGCCGCGGGAAAGGGACGGTGCGCCCCGGTCTCGCGCTCGAGCAGTTCCAGGGCGAAGGCGGCCCAGGCCAGGGCCTGCGGGCCGGGCCAGGCGGTCATCTCGACGCGACGGCGGAAGCACTCGAGCAGGCGCACGGCCGAGCGGGCGTCCTCGGGCGTCGGGTGCAGGAGCGCGAAGCGGTCGAAGAAGACCTGCACTGCGTGCGGATCTTCGCCGAAACGCGCCTCCATCCAGGCCTCCTTCGCTCCGCCCGGCTCGCCGAAGAGCTGCTGCAGCGGAGCCTCGAGGGCCGAGTCGATGTCCTCGGCCAGGCGCGCGAGGCTCCTGCGCAGGGGGTGCGCGGGGGGGCCTGGGAGAGGGCGCAGGGAGAGCTCCTCGGGCGGCGGGAACAGGTCGAGGCAGAGGGCCGGATTCGCCGCCGAGAAGGCGGTCTCCTTGGAGAGCGCGTCGAAGGCGAAAGCCAGGGCCCGTTCGGCGCCGAAGCGCTCCCGGGAGAACGCCTCGGCCGGGGCGGCCACGAGCATCGTCTCGTGGGAGTCGTCGGCGCGGAAGCGGTCCACGAGGCGGTTGGCCAGACGCCGTCCGCCGTGCAGGGCGGTGCGCGCCTGCGGGGGGCGCCGGCCGGGCCTGGAGGCGGCCGGATCGAGCGGCGAGGTCAGCACGCCCGCCTCGGCCGACTCGGAGAGGCGCGCGTCGAAGAGGAAGAGGGCCAGGCTGCCCTCGGGGCAGCGCCAGCGGTAGGGGCGCGTCGTCTCAAGCGCGCCGGGTTCGGTGAGCGACCAGGCCTCCTGGCCGGGGCTGCGCACCTTGGCCGCGCAGGCGGGGGAGAGCAGGGCGAGGCGCAAGCCGGCCTTCACGGCCAAAGCCAGGGTCTCCTCGTCGGCGAGGCCTTCGGGCAGCCAGAGGGTCTCGGGCTCGCGTCCGAAGCGCCGGCGGAAGTCTTCCAGGCCCCAGGCCAGGGCCGCGCGCTTCTCGGCCGTGGAGGCCCAGGGCAGGGGGCGCGAGGGGTACGGGCAGGCCGCCGCGTTGCCGTGACCCCAGGCCTTGAGGCTGGCCGCGTCGGCCTCCAGCACGCTCCGGTAGGCGCGGGGCTCCTCGCGCTCCAGCCAGGCCAGCAGGTGGGCCGGGAAGCTGAAGCTCGCCCAGCGCAGGGTGTCGAAGACCTCGAGCGGCCGTCCGTCCTCGTCGAGCAGGCAGGGCGAGAGGAGGGGGCCCAGGCAGGAGTGGAAATAGCGCTCGAGGGCGTCGCGCCAAGGCGCCTGGGCGGGGTCGGGGCGCGCTTCCTCCAGCCAGGGGTCCTCCCGCGGGGGGAGGTCGAAGTGGAGGTGGAGGCAGACGCGCTTGTTCTTCAAAGCCGGCGCTACTCGAGGTCGCTGGGGTAGTCGGCCCCGGACTCCTCGGCGGGCGGTTCCGTCTCCTCGGGCTCGTCCTCCTCGGCGCGAGGCCTGCGCTCCTTGCGCGTCTTGGCAGGCTTCTCCTTCTTCGGGTCGGGGGGCGGGAGGGGCTCGGGCTCGTAGGACTTCAAGGCGCCCATCTTGTCCGGGTCGAGGAGCAGGAAGCGGGCGCGCTCGGAGACGCCGGAGAGGATCTCGGTCTCCTCGTAGGTGGTGATGCCGGTCGAGACCCGCACCGGGAGGAAGACCTCGTCGCCGTGCCGGAGGAGGGCCGAGGTGGGCACCTTGAGCGTGGACTTCTTGTCCGAGACCACGATCTCGCCCTCCCACTCGGTGCCGGGCGGGAGGAAGAGCTTGGGCGAGAGCAGGACCGAGAAGCTCGCGCCGGGCGAGACCTTCTGCCCCTGCACGTCGAGGAAGAGCTTCTCGACCCGGGCCTGCCGCTTGTCGCCGGGCTTGCGGGCGTCCCAGAAGGTCAGCAGCTGGCCCTCCCGGATCCACTTCGCGTCGCCCGCGCGGATGCGGCCGATGAGGCGCAGCTTCTTGGCCACCTCGAAGAGGACGGCGCCCGGCTTGACGACCTTCTTCGGCTTGGCGAAGGCCTTGGTCACGTAGCAGCGCGCGCTGCAGCGCACGGAGTTCGGCTTGAAGACCTTCTGCCAGCGGTCCTTGATGATCCCGGCGGAATTCGACGACTTGGCATCGAGCATCGCGGCGAGTTCGAGGGTGGCCAGCGTGGCCAGGTCGTCGTCCTCGTCCTTCCAGTCGCCGGGCGCGGCGTCGACCATCTCGATGCGCCCCTCGATGGTGGAGTCGATGTGGGAGAGCTCCTCGGCGACCACCGTCCCCTGCGCGCGCACGACGGCGCGGAAGGGGCCGCGGCGGACCTCGCCGACCTTCTGGGCGAGGGCCGCGGAGGGAGCCAGAAAGGCGAAGAGGCTTACGAGGGCGAGGAGGCGCATAGCTTCTCGCGTTCCGAGCCGAAGCGCGCGTTCTCGCCCTTCCAGAGGTGCTTGAGGAACGCGGCGTAGGTCCAAGGCATCGTCTCCTGGAAGAAGGAGGCGAGGGCCTCGGCGTAGGCCTGGATCTCGGACTGGGCGTGCGCGTCCGCCCGCAGGGAGAGGAAGTTGATGAGGCTGCGCGCGTTGATCGTCCAGTAGAACTCGGTGTAGAGCGCGACGGGCAGGGCCATGCGCGCCATCTCCCGGGCCACGCCGGCGTCGAGAAGGGCCTTGTAGGCCTCGAAGGAGCGCTCGAGCGCGCCCCGGTAGACTTTCGTCAGCTCGGCCTGGTCGACGCCCTCGGCGCGCAGGGAGCCCTGCTTGTTCTTCGTGTCCTGCCGGCGCCACGTCTCGGGGACGTAGAACTCCTCGGCGGTCTGGGTGTAGCGGTAGCTGACCTCGTTGTAGGACGCCCAGCGGTGGCGGAACCACTGCCGGGCCACGAAGATGGGGCACTTCACGTGGAACTTGAGGACGGCGTGCTCGAAGGGGGTCAGGTGCTGGTGCTTGAGCAGGTAGGCGATGAGCGCCTGATCCTTGGCCTCCCCCTTGGAGGTGCCGGCGTAGGAGACGCGCGCGGCGTTCACCACGCCGGCGTCCCCGCCCAAGGTGTCCAGCAGGCGTACGAAGCCTTTGTCGAGCACGCGGATCTCTTTCTTCATGAAGTCCCTCTCTGAAGAGATTGTAGGAATTCGGGACGCCTACCGCACCACCTTGCTGCGCTCGGGCGGCTTGGCGGCCTGGCCCTCGTCGCGCTCCTTGGCCATGTCCGGGTACTTCCGGCCCTCGGCGGCCTTGAGCTGGATCCAGGCCGTGATGCGCGGGTGGGGGAGGAGCCCCTTGCCGTTCCAGAGGATGAAGAAGTTCTCAAGGGTCTTCTTGAAGGCGCGTTCGGTGCCGTCGGGCTCGAGCAGGAAGGGCACGACGATGACGCGCCCGCCGCGGGAGAGCTCCTTGACGGCCTCGCGCAGCTCCCCTCCGGGGGGCGGGGGCGGGCCCGCCGGAGACTTCTGCTGGGTGAAGTCCGGCATCTGGTCGCGGGGCTTGGCGGCGGCGGGGGCCACGAGCGCCGCGCGGACCTCCTTGAACTTGCCGAGCTTGGCCACCGTCTTGCCCAGGCGCCGGAGCACCGAGCGGATGGCCTCGGCGCGGGCCCGGTCGTCGCTGCCCTTCCCGGCCACCACGACCGACTCGAGCTCCGGCTCGCGGCTGAGCTCCTTGACGCGCAGGAGGAGGGCGTCGGCGAGGGCGGCGTCGGAGTCGAGGGCGGCGGTCATCGAGATGGGCGGGAAGCGGCCCTTCTTCGTGACGGCGCGGTCGACGATGGACTGTCCCACATGGGAGCGCGAGCCCTTCACGTAGGAGTCCGGCGGGTACTTGATGATCCCCAGCAGGTAGCGCGCGAGCTCCAGGGCTTCCTCGTCGGTGCGCAGGTAGACCGGGACGACCACGATCTTCTCGACCCGCGCGGCCTTGAGCTTCTCGAGAGCGCGCCGGATGTCCGGGGCGTTGGGCTCCCCCGCGGCCGCCTCGACCGGGATGTTCGTGCCCAGGTTCTTGCGCACCTCGGCCACCGTCTTATCCCATCCCTCGCCCCCGGACTCGCCGAGCAGCAGGACGCCGAAGGGCTTGGGGCCGAAGAGGGCCGCCGGCGAAGGCGCGGCGAGCAGGGCGGCGAAGAGGAGGGAGGTCCAGGACGAGGTCATCGTTTCGCTCCGGGCCCGCGCGGGGCCTTGCGGCTTGAGAACACCTTCTTCAGCCAGCCGGTCAGACCGCTCGAGTGCAGCGGGCAGTCTTCCTTGGGCTCCGTCCCGGCCAGGAAGAGTTCCGAGCGGCGGCTGGGGCATCCTGATTTTACACGTAGACCGCTCTCCGGGTCTACCTCCACGCTCAAGAGGCCCTCCGGCCGCGGCCAGGAGCCCAGCGCCGCGCCCGAGGAGGCGGAGGCCATGAACTCCGCCCAGACGGGCAGGGCGTCCTTGGCCCCGGTCAGGCCGAGCTTGCGGGGGGTGTCCGAGCCCGTCCAGACTCCGGCGACGAGGCCCGGGATGAAGCCCACGAACCAGGCGTCCTTCCCGTCGTTGGTGGTGCCGGTCTTGCCGGCCGCCTCGCCCAGTCCCCGGCGCGAGAGCGCCTGGGCGGTGCCGGAGCGGACCGTCTCGCGCAGGAGGTCGGTCATCAGGTAGGCCTCCTCCGGGCTCAGCACGGGCCGGGCGGAGGGGGTGTGGAACTCGAGGATCTCGCCTTCGGGCCCCACGGCCGCCTCGACCGCGTAGGGCTCGACGCGGGCGCCGCCGTTGGCGAAGGCGCAGTAGGCGCCCGTCAGGTCGAGCAGGGTGACCTCGGAGGAGCCGAGCGCCAGCCCCAGCTCCTCGCGCAGGGGGCCGGAGACCCCGAGGCGGCCGGCGAACTCGGCGAGGGCCCTGGGGCCGAGCTTCTCGGCCAGGTCCAGGGTCGCCAGGTTGAGGGAGCGGGCCAGCGCGGTGCGCAGGGGCACTCGGCCCAGGTAGACCTCCTCGTGGTTGCGCGGGGCCCAGGTCCCTTCGGGCGTGCGGTAGCTGCGCGGCGAGTCGTCGAGGAGCGAGGCGGCCGTCCAGCGCCCCGCGCCCGGCTCGGAGGCCAGGGCCGCGGCGTAGACGAAGGGCTTGAAGGCGGAGCCCGGCTGGCGGCGGGCCAGGCTCGCGCGGTCGAAGGGCTCTTGGAGGTAGTCCTTCCCGCCGACGAGCGCGCGGATCGCGCCGCTTCTCGGGTCGAGGGCCGCGAGGGCGGCCTGGTGCCGGGCCTTGCGGACCGCGCCTTGGGCCAGGGCCTGCAGGGCCGGGTCGATGGTCGTGAACACGCTCAATCCCCGCGTCATGAGCGCCGCGTCCCCGTGGCGGCGCTCGAGCTGGCGGTGGACGAAGGCCACGGCGTAGTCCGGGACCTTCCCGCCGGAGCGGCCCGAAACCGTGGCGCTCACCGGCTCGGCGCCGGCCCGGCGCTCGGCGGCTTCGGAGATGAAGCCCTCGCGGCGCATCGCGGCGAGCACCACGGCGCGGCGCTCGGCGGCGGCCTTCGGCTCGCGCAGGGGGTCGTAGCGGTAGGGGGAGCTCAGCAGGCCGGCCAGCAGGGCCGACTCCCCCAGGGTGAGTTCGGCGGGTCTCTTGTCGAAGTAATGCCTGGACGCCGCCTTGAGCCCCAGGATGCTGACCGGCCCGTCCTGGCCGAAGTAGACCGTGTCCAGGTACATCCGCAGGATCTCGTCCTTGGGGAAGCGCGCGTCCAGCCAGAGCGCGATGACGAGCTCCTTGAGCTTGCGGCCGAGGGTGCGGCGGGTCGTGAGGAACAGGCTGCGGGCGAGCTGCTGGGTGAGGGTGCTGCCGCCTTCCGCGTAGCGGCCCTGGCGCAGGTTCTTGAAGGCCGCGCGCAGGATGCCCCGCGGGTCGATCCCGATGTGGCTGAAGAAGCGGCGGTCCTCGGTCGCGACCAGCGCGTCGGCGACGGTCTTGGGGACGTCGGCGGCGCTCAGCTTCTCGCGGCGGATGCGCTTCTCGCCCGAGATCTCGTAGAGGAGCTCCGGCTCGAGCAGGGTCTCGACCAGGGGCAGCGAGGAGTCGGCGGAGCGCACGGCGAGGACGCGCCCTTTCTCGAGCTCCACGACGACCGCGGCCTGCGGGGCCTGCTGGAGCGGGTTCGAGAAGCCGCGCTGGTGGATGAGGAAGCGGGCGGCCTCCCGGCGGTACTGTCCCGGCGCCGAGGGGGTGGAGACCTCCACGTAGCGCAGGCGAGCGAGGCGCGCCTTCAGCTCGAGGGGGGAGAGGGGCTCGCCCGCGCGCAGGCGCACGGGGGCCGAGTAGATTCGGGTCGGGTAGGCTCCCGAGACGTCCCCGGCCAGGAGCGGGCCGATGCTTTTCTCCGCGAAATAGGCCGCCGCGGCGAGGGAGAGCGGGAGCAGGAGAAGGAGGGCCTTCCAGAGGCCGGAGGAGCCGGAGGCGCGGGGCTTCCTGCGCTTGGGCACCCGGGTCTAGCGGGGGAAGAACCAGACGGAAGTCTTGCCGTTGGCCCCCACGACGGCGACGCCGAGCTCGGGACGGCCAGGCACGTCGGCCAGGCCGGGGGCGTAGCCCGGCAGGTCGGTTTTCCACTCCGACGCGAGGCTCATCCCGCCCCACCGCAGGAAGTGGAGCTCGGAGCCCGTGTAGGAGCCGAAGGCGTCGGAGAGCGCGCCGAAGCGGGGGACGTTGTGCACGACGTAGAGCCCCGCGAGGGCGTTCCCGTCGTTCTTGGCGAGGATGCGGGGATTGAACTGCAGCAGGCGCTCGCGCCAGCGGATGCGGTTGGAGGTCTGCGCGTACGCCTCCTTCGTGGACCAGTGCTTCTTCTTGTCGAACTGGAGGCGGATGCGGTTGTTCATCGTGAGGAAGTAGGGGAACACGAGCTCCCCGTCGCGGGCCGCGCCGAAGCCGTAGAGCCATTCCACCCGCGGGAAGCCCAGCTTCTCCTTGGAGAGGGCATATTGGCCGTCTTCGAAGCGCAGGCGGTGGAGCGAGCCGAAGGGGAACGTCCCGTCGTCGTTGAGCTGCTGGGCGGCGAGCGCGGAGCCCGTCCCGTCCTGGAAGCGGCGGACCATCCAGGGAAGGGTCTTCGCCTTCTGGAATACGCCGGAGGAGCAGGCGAGCGCGTAGGTCTCCACGCGCCCGAAGAAGGAGTTGTTCAGGGTGACGAAGACCTCGGCGCGGCCGTCGCCGTCCAGGTCCTCGGCGTCGAGCGAGAGGAACTGCACGGCCGTGGCCTTGTCCTTGAAGCGGCAGACGGGCTTGAACTCGTCCACGCTGAAGGCGTCGACGGCGTCCTTGGCGGCCAGGAGGGCCTCCGCCTTCCCGTCGCCGTCCACGTCGCCGAAGGCCAGATCCACGGCCTCGAGGTCGAGCAAGGGGCTCTTGCGAAGGGGGGGGCGCCCCACCGCGCTCCCAGACGGCGCGGTGGGGCCGTCCGAGCGGAGAACGGCAGCGGACGGGGCCGGAGTCAGGGCGAGCTTGAACTTCAGGCCCTGGGGGAGCGGTTGGACGGCGGTGGAGAGCGCCCCCACCGAGTACTTCTCCTGGACCTCGGTGACGGTCCCCTCGGCGGCCAGGTTCTGGACGCGCCCGAGGGAGGCTCCGGTGACCGGGTGCTTGAGCTCCTCCCCCTCCGAGAAGAGGGTGAACTTCTGGCCCGGCCGGATCCCCTGGGACTCTCCGAACTCGAGGTAGACCGTCGCGCTCTCGACCTTCACCACGTAGCCGGTCACGGAGGCCGAGGGCTGGGCCCAGCAGAGCGGCGCGAACAGCGCGAGGAAGAGCTTCAGCATCGCGCCCGAGAATATCATTTCCTGCTCAATATGTTAAGGTAAGCCGGATGTCCCGCTACTCCCCGACGGGGCGCTGCGACGATTTTGTCTCGCTCATCGCCCAGGCCGAGGAGTCCCGCGCCTGCGCCGCACAGCCCTGGAAGCCTCCGCTCCTTCAGGCGTCGCTCTTTCCCCTCAACCTGGCCGGACGGGCGGTCGAGGGCGCGGCCCGGCTCTGCCCTCCGGGCCCGTTCTTCGCCTTCTTCGACCGCGTCCTGCGCTCCATCGCCGGCGCCCACGGGGGGCTCCCCTTCGACGAGGAGGGGATGCGGCGCGCCGAGCGGACGCACGCGGAGGTCTTGAAGACCGTGAGGACCCCTCCGGCTCTCCTGTGCCTGATGTCCCACCCGCTCGTCAACGAGGAGGAGACCGGGCTCGGAGTGGAGATGTCCCGCCACGCCCTGCTCGCCCTGCGCCGGCTGAGGGGGCCCGACTCCCGGCCCCTGCTCATGGTCGGGGTGGATCTCTTCGCCCTGGACACCCTCGGGGCGGCCGCCGAGCAGTTCTACGCGGGCTTCATGGGGCACTACCACCTGGGGCTCGACCGGCAGGCGCACCTGCGCGGCCCGCTCGGCCGCCGGCTGATGGCCAAGACCGCCTGGACGAGCGCGGCCGCGCGCATCGAGAAGGCCCTCCGCGAGGGCGGCGAGCTCGCGATGGCCCTCGCGGGCGGGGTGCCCGTGACGAGCCGCATCCTTTACGCCGCGCGGGAGGCGGTGAACCGCCTCTGCCGCGAGCGCCCCGGGAGCCGGCCGCTGGCGCAGGCCCTCTCGCTCCTCGAACGCGAGGAGCCGTTCCGGGAGCTCCTGCGCTCGGGCACGGCCGCGGGCGGCCTGCGCCGCAGCGCATGGCGGCTCATGGAGCTCTGGCTGTGCGAGACGCTCACCCGGCCGCGGGCCTACGCGCTGGCCGAGCGGGGGGAGCTCTGCGAGCCTGCCTGCCGGGCCTTCCTGGCCTGCGCCCGCGCCCTGGGCTGGCCCGAGGAGGCCGCGCGGGCGCGCCTTTCGGTCCTGCAAGAGGAGTTCGTCCGCGAGACCCCCTGGCGCGCGCGCTTCTTCCGCTTCCTGGCCGCCCGCGTGCTCTCCCGCGGACGGCCCGTCTTCCTCCTGCCGCTGCGGCACAGGACGCGCCCGCTCCGTCTCGAATTCCTCGCGCCGGAGCTTCTGGGGGCGCGGCCGTCGGAAGAGTTCGTCCGTAAAAACTTTCCCTAAAAAGGAAATTTAGTATATTGGCTGAAGAGTCCTCATGAACACCCGCATCTACGCGCATGCCGACGAGCTGAAGGGGTTCTCCATCAAGAACTGCCCCTCCATGCCGACGCCCTCCACCCTTCTGATGTGCCCGCCGGATTTCTACGACGTCTCGGAGCCTCGCAACCCCTACATGGCCGAGAGCGTGGGCCGGGTGGACAAGGCGCGCGCCCGCATGCAGTGGGACGAGCTGCGCAGCGTCTTCGAGAAGCTCGGCAAGACGGTCAGGGTGATCCCGCCCGTCTCCGGCTACGAGGACATGGTCTTCGTCACCAACCAGACCTTCGTCGGCCTGACCACGCGCATGGAGAAGGTCTGCATGCTCAGCCACATGCGCCATCCCGCGCGGCGAGGCGAGGTCGTCCACTTCGAGAAGTGGTTCAAGGGCGAGGGCTACCGCATCGCCCGCCTCTCGGACCCCGCGATGACCTTCGAGGGGATGGGCGACTGCCTCTGGCATCCCGGCAAGCGCCTGCTCTGGGGCGGGCACGGCTTCCGCACCGACCCCGAGGTGTACAGCGCGCTCGCCCAGGCCTTCGAGGCTCCGGTCGTTTTGCTCAAGCTGGTCAACGAACGCTTCGCGCACCTCGATACCTGCTTCTGCCCGCTCACCCCGGAGGCGGTGCTCATCTACTCGCCGGCCTTCTCTCCCGAGAGCCTCGAGATCATCCTGCGCATGTTCCCGGTCGTGCTGGCGGTCGACGAGCGCGAGGCGGTCGAGAAGATGGCCTGCAGCGCCGCCGTCATCGACTCCACGGCCGTGGTGCAGAAAGGGGCGGACAACGCCGTCCGTCACATGAAGGCGCTCGGGCTGAGTGTGGCCGAGGTGGACGTGTCCGAGTTCATCAAATCCGGCGGGTCGGTGTTCTGCCTCAAGATGATGGTCTACTAGCCGGGACGTGAACGCCCTCCTGCCCCTCCTCCTCTTCCTTCTCCCCGGACGCGCCGGCGCCCAGGGCGAGGTTTCGCTCAGCAACGAGCTCCCCGCCTCTCCAGGCACGATCGGGGTCCCGCGCAGGGTCTCCCGGGAGCTGCGCGAGGCCCTGCGGCAGACGGAGCTCGAGATGGCCCGCGTCGAGGCCGGCCGCCGCCTGCTCGCGGAGACCGCGGAAGTCCCGGTCGTCGAGAGGCGCCTCTCGGGCCTGAGCGAGGCCGAGGTGGAGAAGAGCCCGGTCCGCTTCTCCCGGCAGGGGGGCGAGATCGTCGTGGACTCCGAGCTCGCCCCGGCCCTGACCTCCGAGGAGTACGAGCTGCTCTTCGTGCGCGAGCGCCGCCGCGCCGGCATCCGCTCCCCCATCCCCACCGTGGACGAGGAGGCGGCGGCTCACCAGGAAGCCCTCGCTTATGCCGTCGAGAAGGCGGCCCTCGATCCCGCTTTCTCGAAGAAGCTGCGCGCGGCCTACGAGGAGGGCGGGAGGATCTACCGCTCCCGCGCCGCCCTCGTCGACGCCGCCCGGCGCCAAGGCCTCGCGCCTCCGCCGCCCTGGCGCGCGCCCAAGGGCGCCCTCTCCCTGCTCGGGCAGGAACTCTACCTGTTCTCCGAGGAGCCCTGGCGGTTCTACGCGGGCGTCGAAGACGGCCTCGGCTTCTCCTCCGAGACCGTCCGCTTGGACGAGGTCGCCGACCTCCTCGACCTCCGCGGCCTCGAGTTCGAAAGAGTCGAGTGGCGCGCCGGGGGGCGCTTCGGCCAGCTGGGGGATCGGCTCTACCCGGGGCGCGTCGTCCGGGCGGCCCTGCTCCTGCGCGGGGAGGGCCTGCCGAGGCTGCTCGAGCGGCTGGGTCCCTACCGGAGCGTCCAGCGCGAGGAGCTGCGCAAGAGGGCGAACGCGTGGATCCGAGGCGGCCGGTGAGTTTGCCCGTCCTCTTCGGCTTCCCTGAGCGCCTGCGAGGACGGCGGAGCGGTGAACATCTTGCCGCCGTCCTGCTCCCCTGCCTGCTTATCGCCGCCGGCTGCGGCCTGCTTGAGGGGACGCCGAAGGTGCGCAAGGGCTCGCTCGTGAAGCTGCACTACGTCCTCGAGGTGGACGGCAAGCAGGCGGATTCGACCTTCGGACGCGAGCCCATCGAGTTCCGGCCCGGACGGGGCCGCCTCATCGAGGGGCTCGAGGAGCAGGTGGTGGGGCTCAAGTCCGGAGAGGAGAAGACCATCGTCGTCCCGCCCGAGAAGGCCTACGGCCTGCCCGACGGGCACGCCGTGAAGAAGGTGCCCCTGGCGCGCTTCGGGGCGCAGGTCTGGAAGCTCAAGCCTGGCGCGAGCGTGCAGGGCCGCCGCCAGGGGCGCCTGAGCGTGGCGCGGGTGGTGTCCGTGGACGGCCGGAGCGTGACCCTCGACTTCAACCACCCCTACGCCGGCAAGACGCTGACCTTCAAGGTGAAGGTCGTCGAGGTGGGCGCCACCCTCTCGGCCAAGAGGCGCCAGTGAAGGCCGAGCTGGTCGTGCTGGGCTCGGGCGGCTTCGACTCGAAGGGGCCTGCCGCGCGGGCCCCCGCCGGCTACGCCCTGCGTCTGCGCTCGGGCACCCTCCTCTTCGACCTGGGGTTCGGCTGCCTGCGCCAGCTCGCGCGCGCCGGCCTGAGACCGGAGGAGGTCACGCACGCCTTCTTCACGCACCGGCACCCCGACCATGTCGGGGACCTGCCGGCCCTGCTCTTCCACCTCAACTATTCCACGCCGCCCCGCGCCGGGAACCTCCAGGTGTTCGGCCCGCGCGGCTTCTGCCCCTTCCTCGAGCGGCTGGGGCGGGCGCACCATCCCTGGCTGAGGCCGCGCGGCTGGAAGATCCAGGCGCGCGAGCTCGAGGAGGGGGGTGTCGTCAGCGGGCCGGCCTTCCGGCTCGTCTGCCGGGAGGTGCCGCACACCACGGAGGCCCTGGCCTACCGGCTCGAGTCGCCCGAGGGGAGCCTCTGCCTGAGCGGGGACACCGCCTTCGACGAGGGCCTCGCGGTATTCGCCGCCGGGGCCGGGCTGTTCGTGCTCGAGTGCTCGCTCGGCGGCCGGGAGCGCTCCTCGGGGCACCTGAGCGTCGAGCAGGCCCTCGAGCTCGGGCGCCGCTCCGGCGCGCGCCGCGTGCTCTTCAGCCACCTGTCCGAGCGCTCGGAGCGCGCGCTCAAACGCCTGCGCGCGCGCGGCCGCTTGCGGAGCGAAGAGACGATCGCCGAGGATCTGCTGCGGATCTTTCTCCACTCTGCCGGTGTCCAACGCACGAAACGGAGGCCTTCATGACCCTGCGCTCCTTCGCTCTCGCCGTCTGCGCCGTGTTCCTCTTCTCCCTCGCCGCCCCGATCGCCGCGCAGGACGAGGAGAAGCCGCCGGAGCCCAAGCCGACCGACTACGAGAAGTCCAAGTACATCGCCCCCGCCCGCGAGAAGGCCAGCCACTACATCTTCGACGAACACGGCCAGCCCACCACCGTGGACAAGAAGGACAAGGGGAAGGAGAAGGACAAGGAGAAGGCCAAGCCCAAGAAGAAGGGCGCCCCCCAGAAGAAGAAGTCCTGGAAGAAGCCCGGCAAGCGGCGGCCCTGGCAGGCCAAGGCGAAGCCGAAGCCCCAGCCCAAGCCTGAGGACGAGGAGGGGGCGGAAGGCGAGGCGAAGCCTAAACCGGAGGCCGAGGAGGGCGTCGAGCAGGCCCAGCCCGCCGAGGATAAGCCCGAGGCCGAGGTCTCAACCGACGAGCCCGAGAAGACGGAGGAGAAGCCCGAGGGAGGCGAGAAGGGCGAAGGCGAGTAGTCCCGGGTGACTTCCGTCACCCTTCGTAATCTCTTCATGTTCTAGGTCTTTTCCCGCGCATACTGAGGGTGTGGGCGGAGGGACCATGGACACGGGACTCGAGCAGAAGACGGCGGCCTACCTGACGCACGAGCTGAGGGCGCCCTTGACGGCCATCCGCTGCGCGCTCGAGCTCATCGAAGAGGAATCCCAGGCTCTCGGCCCCGACGCCCGAACGTGCCTGGGCGTGGCGATGCGCAACGCCGAGAGGCTCAAGGGGCTCATCGACGACATCCTCGACCTCTCGAAGATCCAGGCCGGGCGCATGCAGCTCTTCCCCGTCCCGGCCGACCCCGCCGCGATCGTGAAAGAGGCGGTCGAAAGCCTCCAGCCCTGGGCGAAGAAGAGGGGCATCCGCCTGGACGCGGAAGCCGCCGAAGGCTGCCCCGAGGTCTCGGCCGAGCCGCGCCGGGTGGTCCAGGTGCTCACCAACCTCATCTCCAACGCCATCAAGTTCACCCCCAAGGGAGGGAGCGTCGTCGTCCGAGCCGAGGCCGGCCGCCGCGACGATGCGGGCTACGCCGTGTTCAGCGTGAAGGACACGGGCCCCGGCATCCCCGAGGAGGACCAGGGACGGCTGTTCCGGTTCTTCTGCCAGGCCGGCTCGGCCGGCCAGCGCGCCGAGGGGACGGGGCTCGGCCTCGCCCTCTCGCGCTCGCTCGTGGAGATCCAGGGCGGGACGATGCATCTCGAGAGCCGCCTGGGCGAGGGTTCGACCTTCAGCTTCACCCTGCCGGTCCACCTGCCGGTCCTGGAGAAGGACGCGGCCTCCGGGAAGGCTCTCGAAGGCAAACTGATATAATCCGCGCCGGTGCGTCTCCTACCTCCCCTGGCCCTCCTGGCCGTCGTCTACCTGTCGGGCGCGCTCCTGGCCCACTCCCCCGCGGTGTTCTCGCCGTTCGAAGGCAAAGGCTTCTGGGGCCGCAGCGTCGCGGCCGTCCGGGAGGGTCGGCCGGAGGAGGCCATCGGACGCCTGAACGCCCTGCTCGAGCGCGCGCCGGATGATTTCACCTACCTGATCCAGCTCGGCAACGCCTACCAGGCCCTGGGGGATTGGAAGGCCGAGGCCGAGGTCGGGGAGCGCATCCGCGAGACCGCGCCGTTCCCGCATCTGGCCTGCACGCACCTTACCCTGCCCTACGAGATGCTGGGGGAGCATGAGAAGGCCCGGGAGGCGTACAAGTGGTGCGCTCGGGTCGCTCCGGACAACATCCAGATGCTCTACAACCAGGGGATGTTCCTCGAGCGCGCCGGCCGCTTCGAGGAGGCCGCACGGGCCTACGAGCGGCTCGGCCGCTCGCCGGAGTTTTTGGGCGCGCGTATCTCCCTGGCGCGGGTAAAGCTCAAACAGGGACGCGCGGCCGAGGGAGAGCGGCTCATCCTGGCCGTCCTGAAGGAGCATCCCGACAACCTGGGGGCCCTGGCCCTGGGGGCCAAGACCGCCTGGGCTCTCGGCAGGAAGGAGGAGGCCCGCCGGCGGGCGCAGGCTTACGCGCGGGGGATGCCGCGATGAGACCGCTCCTCTCGGGGGCCTTGCGCGCCGGCTGGACGTTGTGGTGCCTGCTGAGTTCGGCTTTCGCCCTGCTCTGCCACGACCCCGTGAGCCGAGCCTGGGTGGAAGCCCGCTTCTATCCGGACTGGGCCGCCCTCTTCGTCGGCTTCCACCTGCCCCTCTTCGCCGCGCTGACCTGCGCCTCGCTGGCGGCGCTCAGGCCCCGGGGCCGGGCGGCGGCGGCCGCGGGCGCGTTCTACGCCGCGGCGGCTGTCCTGCTCTTCGCCCGGCCCATGCCGCTCCTCCAGAGCGGCGCCGGAGCCCTCGCCGCCGCGTTCCTGTTCTGGCTGCCGCTCTTCGTCTGGGAGTCGGCCGTCCATGAGGCCGAGCCGGAGCCGCTCGAAGCGGACGCGGAGCGGATGCTCTCCGCGGCGTTGGCCTCAGCGGCCTGTGCGTGGGCGCTGTTCTCCCTTCCAGCCGCGTGGCGGCAGGGGGGCGGGCCGCTGGCCCTGGCCTGGAGCCTCGTCCTGCACCTGCTCCTCTTCCTGCTCCTCTACGCGCTCTGGGCCTGCGCTCGGGGACGCTTCGCGGCGGCCGGCGTCTGGGCGGCGCTCTTCCTCGTCTTCTGGAAGCTCGTCTTCCCGGCCTTGGCGTTCTTCGGGGCGGCCTCGGCGGCGCTGGCCGCCTGGGCCGCGGCCGCCCTCACGGCGGCGTGGGCGGGGGCCGCCCGGAGGCCGGCTCGGCCTTGGCTGCAGTTGAGCGCCGCCGTCCTGCTCGCGCTCTGCGCGCCATGGCTCGCCCGCCGGGATTGGGGGGGACTGTTCCAGACGCTCGCGGCGCTGGCCTCCTGGGCGCTGTTGGCCGCGGCTTTCAACGCCCGGCCGCCGTTCCGCCTCAGCCTCCGGCCCGCGCTCGCCGCGGCGCTGGCTTTCGGCGTCTTTTTCCCCGTCGGGGCGACTGCTCTGGCCTGGCTGAAGCCCTCGGTGGGCGCGAAGATGGAGCGCGTCCTTCGCGCCCACGCCGAGGCCGACCCCTCCTTCCGCGCCGCCCGCCGCGTGTTCGGGCTCTGGGCGGGCGACGGCGACCTCTTCGCCTTCCTGCGCGCGCGCACGAACCTTCCGGCCGGCGCGGTCCGCCCTCCGGAGCCGCGCGTCCTGCGGAGGACCGCGGGCAGGAAGCCGCACATCTTCCTCATCGCCGTAGACAGCCTCAGGCAGGACTACGTCGGCGCCTACAACACCGCCGCGCGGTCCACCCCCGCCATGGACGCGTTCGCGGCCGAAGGCCTCCTGTTCAGGAGGGCTTTCACGGCCTACGCGGGGACGGGCCTCTCCGAACCGTCGATCTGGGCCGGCTCGCTTTTGCCGCACCGCCAGCCCATCGTGCCTTTCGCCCCGTTCAACAGCCTGGAGGCTCTGCTGGAGAGCGAAGGCTACCGCCGGTGGGTCTCGATGGGGCCCCAACTCAGGGACGCCCTGCGCCCATTGCCCGGCGACGAGCCCCTGGATAAGGACGCGATCGCGGACTTCTCCTTGTGCCGGTCGCTGGGCGAGGTGGAGCGGCGCCTGCCCAGGCTCAAGACGGGGCCGCCCGCTTTCGTCTATACCCGGGCGGAAGACCTGCACTTCTCGGTCATGGAGCGAGAGGAGGAAGAAGCGCTGCGCCGGCCCGGCGTCGATCCGGCCTACGCCGGCAGGCTCGCTGAACTCGACGCCTGCTTCGGCCGCTTCATCGGGAAGCTGAAGAAGGAAGGGCTCTACGAGGACAGCGTCCTCATCCTGACCTCCGACCACGGCGACCTGCTGGGCGAGGGGAGGCGCTGGGGCCATGCGAGCACGGTGCGCCCGGAGGTTCTGAAGGTCCCGCTCATCCTGCGCGTTCCGGAGCGCTTGCGGGCCGGGCTGAGCGCGCAGGAGGGCCCCGCGTTCCTCATCGACATCGCCCCCACGCTCTACGCCCTCCTTGGGCGCGAGCCGCCTCGCCGCGGTCGGCTGGCCGGCCGGCCGCTCTTGGCCCGCGCAGTCGAGCCGAACCCGCGGCCTCCCCAGCTCGTGGCCTCCTCCTTCAACCCCGTCTACGGCGTCGTCTCGGGCGACGGGCGCTTCCTTTATGAAGCCGACGCCGTGGATCTCGAGATACGCTGGTATGACCTCGAGGAGCGCTCATCCAAGGCCCGTCGGCCGCCCGCGGGGGCCGGGGCCGAGGCGAAGGCGGCGCTGCGTTCGATCCTGCTGGAGCTCGACCGGACTTTCGGGGGGCCCGGCTAGGCGTGGATGCGGACGGAGGAGACTTCGATGCCCCAGTGCGAGAGGGTCGTGGTGAGGAGCTCGCGGAAGCGGAGCTCGGCCTTCTCCGTGTCCTTCAGGATCGAGTCCCGGTCGAGTTCCATCATCACGCTGCGGAAGGTGATGGCGCAGAAGAGGCGCATGGCGGAGGGGTAGTCCTCGACGAGGGCGACCGTCTTGGCGGGGTCGGCGACGCGGTATTCCACCTCCGCTTCGACCTGCAGCAGGGCCTTGTCCCGGGTCGGGACGTCCTGCTCCGGGATGAAGAGGGTCTGCGGCTGGGTGTCCACGGGCACGAGGGTCTCGAGCAGGGGGCAGACGAAGACCGTCCCGGGTCCGACCACCCGGACGACCTTGCCGAAGCGGAACACCAGGCCCCGCTCGTGCTCAGCCAGGGCGTGCAAGCCGACCATAGGCCAGAGTTTGTCAATAAATCGCGTGCTTTTGCAACAGCTTGACAGCGGAGCGGCGCAGGGGTAGAGTAGACGGATGACGTTGGCGCTCGCGCTCTTGTTGAGCACGTCCCTCCAGGCCCAGGAGAGCTCCTTCACTGTCCGCAAGGTCGGCCAGCTCTTCGACAAGGCCAAGAACGCCCCCATCCTGGGGCAGGATGGCGCGTACTCCATCCCCCTGGAGAGCGGCGCGCTCTGGACGTTCGGCGATACGCTGGTCGGAGAGACCCTGCCCGAGGGGAAGGACAAGCTCTGGGGCATGCCCAGCTCCGCGTACGGGCTCCTGAAGGCGACGAGCGCGGCCTCCCTCGAGGGGAAGCTGGAGTACTTCCGGGACGACAAGGGCTGGCCCAGGCCGCTCATCGCCCACGAGCCGGGAGAGCTCGAGAGCGTGCGGCGGCTCTGGCCCCAGCACGGGGTCCGGGTCGGAGCCAAGGTCTACGTCTACTATACCCTCATCCAGGCTTACGGGACGGGGATGTGGCACTTCGCCTCGGTCGGGCAGGGGCTGGCCGTCTCCGAAGGGCCCGCGGGCCCCTACCGGCGCCTGCGCCGAGGCGAGAGCACGGTCTTCTGGAGCGACGTCGAGCCGGCCTACGGCGGGGCGGTGCTCGAGGACGGGGGCTGGCTGTACCTCTACGGCCGCGGCTTCACCGGCCCCGGCGCCTACGCCCAGTTCCTCGCCCGGGTGCGCCCGGACGCCATCGAGGACCTCGGAGCCTACCGCTACTTTGCCGGCGGGGAGGCGTGGAAGGCCCTGCCTTCGGAGGCCGCTCTGCTCTTCCAGGACGGGGTCACCGAGCTGTCGGTCTCCTGGAACGACCATCTCAAGAAGTACCTGATGATCTACTCCGCCCTGCAGACCGTGCTGATGCGCACGGCCCCGAAGCCCTGGGGCCCCTGGAGCGCGCCCTCGACGGTCCTCGAGTGCGAGGACCTGGCGAAGGACGAGTTCTGCTACGCGGCCAAGGAGCACCCCGAGCTCGCCGAGGAGGGGGGCAGGCGGGTGGTCTTCACGCTGGTCAAGAGCAAGAGCTACGTGCCGGAGTTCCACGAACTGCGCTTCGACAAAGGAGAGAGGAAATGAGCATCGCGACGGCCGTGTTGGCCGGCCTGCTGGCCGCGGGAGCCCAAGCACAGGAGACCCCCGCCGCGGCCGCGCAGTCCACCATGTCCTTCCGCATCGGCGCCGAACCTCTGCTTTCGGCCATCATGACCATCGCCGAGGAGCGCATCCGCGGCACCTACGGGACCGTCCGCCTGCTGGCGGCCACCGACGAGGTCCTAAGCGGCAAGTGGGACAACATGCGCGAGCTCTTCCAGACGGCCGCCGGCACGCTCAACGGCGTGCTCTGGTACGTGCGCCCGGACGGCGTCTACTTCACCGCCGACAAGGGGCTCATGGCCCGGAAGGTCAACGACCGCTTCTACTTCCCGCGCCTCATGGAGGGGGAGCCGGTGGTCGGCGAGCTCGTCATCAGCCGCACGACCTCGCGGCCGGCCGCGGTCGTGGCGGTCCCGGTCAAGAAGAACAAGAAGGTGATCGGGGCCGTGGGCGTGTCGCTCTTCCTAGACGAGATCGCCCGCCTCGTCGACGAGAAGACCGACCTGCCCCGGGACGCGGTGTTCTACGCCGTCGACTCGAAGGGGCGCTCGGCCCTCCACCGCGACCGCCGCTTCATGTTCGGCTTCCCCGCCATGGAGGGGAGCCCCTCGCTTGCGGCCGCCATCGCCGAGATGTTCTCGCGGAAGGCGGGGACGGTGCGCTACGACTTCAAGGGGCAGAGCAAGACCGTCGTCTTCAAGGAGTCCCGGATGACGGGCTGGTGCTTCGCGCTCGGCCAGCAGGTCCCCATCCCCGGGGCCGCCATCCGCACGCGCGAGCAGGCCCAAGGCGCCCTCGACTCCATCCGCAAGGCCCTCGACGCCCTCCTCGCGAGGATGGACGCGGGGCTCCAGTCGGCCGCCGAGGAGGTCGCGAAATCCGGCATCGGGCCCGCGGCCCGCGAGGCGGTGAGGCGCCTGTGCCGGGAGCACCCGGAAGCGACCGACTGCGCCGTGGTCGACGACAAGGGGACGATGCAGGTCGTCGAGCCCTCCGATTACTCCATCTTCGAAGGGGTCTTCATCGGCCAGCAGGAGCAGGTGCTGCGCCTGCAGAACACCAAGCAGCCCGTTTTGAGCCGGGTGTTCCGCTCGGTGGAGGGCACCGACGCCGTGGATTTCGAGCGGCCCGTGCTCACGCCGGAGGGCAAGTTCGCCGGCTCGGTCAGCATCCTCTTCCGCCCCGAGTTCCTCCTGCTGACGACCATCGCGGGCGCGGTGGAGACGAGCGACGCGGAGGTCTGGGCCGTGCAGAAGGACGGGACGGCGCTCTACGACACCGAGAAGGGCGCTGCCCGCAAGGCCATCTTCGACGCCCTGGGGCCGCGCATCGCCGAGGAAGAGACCGGCAGCGGGACGTACTTCATCCTCTCCAAGGACGGGCGGGCCCTGCGCAAGGAGGCGCTCTGGACGAGCGTCTCCCGCTACGGGACGGCCTGGCGGCTCCTCGTGACCCGGACGATGGAGGCGGGGGAGAAGTAAGGGTCAGTACTTGTCGACGTGCTCGTAGAGGATGATCTTCAGCAGGGTTTGGTAGCCGATTCCGCGCTTGTAGGCTTTTTCCCGCAGTTTTTCGAGAAGATCGCGGTTTAGGAGGATGGAGGTCGCCATCTTCCGCCATTTGGGGCGGATGACGACCATCGAGCCGCTCTTCTCGATGTCCTCGCCCAGGTCCTTCGCCAAGAACTCCTCGACCTGAAGGTCACGCTCCTCCGCCTTCTTCTTGCTTGATGCGCGCTTCATAGAGCCTCCGTTCGGTGTCCCGGGCGGGCCGACAGGAGATCGGCCGGATGCGTCCCTGCCGCAGTGTGAATATCAGAGCCCAGAGTCTGCCATTCTCGGCAAGACCAAGGATTAAACCCCGCCATTCCGCGTGTGCGGGTTCGAGGATGCGGCCGGCGAAGGTGAATTCTCTTCTCCATAGCAAGGATTCGATCTCGGCATCTGTTATCGAATGCCGAAGGTTCTTCCCCTGGTTTCCCTCATCCCAGTCGAAGGCCTCGCTCGAGGGGGCGAATCCCTCGAGCCAGTCTCCCAGGAAGGGGTCTTCTTCGAGTCTCATATAGTATAGCTATGTTATAGCTATGTGCAAGGGGCCGGCCTGAAAGGGCCCCTGCCCACAAGTACGTATGAGGGGGTGGAAAAGTTCCCTGGCGGGAGGTCAGTCGGCTTTGACGATGTTCTTGAGGACGCGCAGGGCGAGGTCGCGCTTCTCGGGGCCGGCTTCGCGCACCAGGGAGCTTACCTTGCGGGCGAAGACTTCGTCGGGGTCGGCCATGGCGGGTTTGCGGCAGCCTTTGAATAACTGGTCCAGGGTGAGGCCGAGGGCGGTTGCGATGTGGTAGACCTTGATGATGCTGGGTTTGCGTTTGTTGGTCTCGATCTGCTGAAGGAAGCTCCGGTCGGTGCCCGCTGCCGAGGCGACGTCCTCGAGCGTCCGGTCCTGCGCCTGCCGCTCTTCGCGGATGCGTTTCCCGATGAAGGCGTAGATGTCGAAATTCTCAGAGCTCAAGCTCCGTCATAGTAGGGAATCTGGATACCTCCTGAAACAGCGCATAAGCCATCTTTATATGTTGGCCTGTAGCATGTTATAGTGCCGGCACCAGTCCGCAGGGAGCAGGTGACCATGGCACGACACAAGCATGCAGAGCCTCATAAGAAGCCTATCGAGCAGTACGACCATAAGGGGAAGACACGAGCGAACAACCCGCCGGTCGGCTTGGTCACGGCCGTTACGGAGAAGGAAGCGGGCAAAAAAACGTATGCCTTCGATCCGCATCTCGACCCTCGGCTGGAGTGGGCCGGCAAGATGGAGCATACGTCGTTTGAAGTCCCGACGGTCCCTTTGCACGTCCATGAGCGGATCGATCCGAAGACGATCATGGAGGCCGTCCGCAAGAGGAACGGCGATGGCTTCAGTCAGATGCAGCTTCCTTTGTTCGAGTCGCCGCGGGAGAATCCGCCTTTGCGGGAGGCGCTGGATTTCTACAAGCATTCGCACAATTGGTCGAATCGGCTGATCGCGGGGGATTCTCTGCTGGTCATGAACTCTTTGATTGAGAAAGAGGGGTTAGCTGGGCAGGTGCAGATGGTGTATATCGATCCGCCCTACGGCATCAAGTATGGGTCGAATTTTCAGCCGTTTGTGAATAAG
>DMEZ01000004.1 GCA_003450735.1 Elusimicrobiota bacterium
CAAACCAGAGGCTCAACCTCAAAGACCCTGCTCAGGCACGCCGCCCACGAGCTCACACACCCCCGGACCCGCTCCCGTGCTATCGCGACCGCTTTAATCCCATCTCAACGATGAGGCCTGTCTCCCTATCGTCGACGAGGGGGTGCGACATGAGGCAGAGGAGAGCGGGCGCTGCCGTTCTCCGCTCGTCATGCAGGCGCTCCGCGCGCCTCATCCCCTCCTCGTCGAACGGGAGCCCGCCGCAGGCGCCGGCGACTTGGCGCAGGACGAAGTCCTGGAAGGCGAAGAACGCGGGCGCCGGAGAGAGCCTGGCAGTGCCCTCGAGGGAGCGGCCGGCCAGGTGGAAGGGCAGGCAGAGGGAGCGAAGCCACGGAGGCTTCCATGGAAGGCCCGGCGTCCTCTCCGCCTCGGCGATGAGCGCGAGGAAATCGTCGCACTTCCCCGTCACGGCGTAGCGGGGCATCCGCTTTACCTTAACATATTGAGCAGGCGGTTCGAATTTCCGGGAGCCCTATGATGTATGATTGCCGAGGGTTGCTCCCAAGTGGCCGGGGGCGTTTGTGCCGTACGGATTGCCCCTTATCCCGCCCAAAAAAGGAGACCATATGGCTGCGTGGATTTTTCTGTTGGCTTGGACCTCGCTGAGCTTTGCGCAGGAGACATCGTGGCCTGACCTCTCCAACCCGGCGCGGGCGATCGGAGGCGGGGAGAATGACGCGGCTGTGGTGGTGGGCGTGGAGGACTATCTCAGAGTCCCGGGAGTTCCCGGCGCCAAGTCGAACGCCAAGCAGTGGTACGAGTACCTGACCGAGACGCGCGGCGTACCGGCGCGGAACGTCAAATTCCTGACTAACGATGACGCAACGCGCGAGGAGATTTTGGATGCCTCGCGCAAGATGGCGGGCCGGGCTGGCCCGGAGGGGACGCTTTGGTTCGTGTTCGTGGGCCACGGAGCGCCAAGCGCGGACGGCAAGGACGGCCTGTTGGTCGGGGTGGACGCACAGCAGAAGGCGGATAGCCTGGAGGCGCGTGGTTTGAGGCGCCAGGAGCTTCTGAAGGCCTTGAACCAAAGTCAGGCGGGGACCATCGTCGCAGTGCTCGACGCATGCTTCTCTGGCCGCGGGCAGGACGGCGCGACAATAGTTTCAGGCCTCCAGCCTCTGGTGATCGTGAGCGCGGCCAAGACGATGTATCCTCGGATGGTGGTTTTGACGGCGGCTAAGGGCAATCAGTTCGCAGGCGCTCTGCCCGGAGCCTCCCGCCCGGCCTTCAGCTATCTGGTGCTTGGCGGGCTTCGGGGTTGGGCGGCTAAAGGGAAGAAAGTGCCGTTGACGGCTGGCGACTTGTGGCGCTATGCCACCGACGCCCTGGATGCCACGCTGCGCGGCCGCACCCAGACACCGGACTTGCTGGGCGATGAAGATGCCGTTGTGGGGGTTTCTGCCGGGGAGAAGGGCCCGAATCTGTCCAAACTCGCGGCGGCCACTGCGGGGAGAAGCGCCATTTCTCCGTCAGCAGATACAGCATCCGCTTCCAAAACACCACGGACTGAAGCTTCCAATCCAAATGACTCGATTGAGAAGCAAACAAAGAAGGCTGGGCCTCTTGTCGTCACGGTGGACTCTGTCCGTCGCAATAATCGTCGCACCCGCGTGTTCCTTTCGATAGACTCTCAAGTCACCACATCATTGGAAGTAGTGAATGGTTGGCTGATCGACAGCGAGGGAAATGAAACGCAGATTGCTCATTCAATGAGAACAGACATCACTTCCGATAGCAAGAACCAAGTAATGGCGGAAACAATGGATTCGTGGAATTTAAATGCAACTCAGCTAAAACCCCCCTTTGATTTGTCTCTGGATTTGGGGTTAGCTTATGGAACCATCGATGCAAAAACTTATTCGGTATCCTTTCATGGGTTAAAGTGACCTTCCCCCATTCTGAGGTCCGTTGTTAAGCTGAGTCCCCAGAGAATGTCGTTGCCGCTCCCACTATCCCGTTTTCGAGCTTACCCAAAAACGCCTCACGAAACTCTTTGGGCGTCTGATTCTCCCAGGAGGTATGCGGCCTCTCTTCGTTGTAGTTATCCGTTTACGGTAATGTCACCGTAAACTTTAGGTGGCTTGGTCCTCGGCCCTGTTCGCCCGACACTGTAAATTGTTTCTGACCAGAAGGCCAACTCGGATTGAACCCATCATAAACGTCCCACGCTTTAATGGTCCCATCTGGCTTAATAATTCCTCGCCGATAGAACCCGGGCGTTTCCATGACCACGCTAGCGTAATTATCCGGGAGTTTAATAATAGGCGACCAGGCCGCGCCCTCCACATCAACCGTGAAAATAATATTATCGCCCTCAACTGAACGATGAACGGAACCAACTGTCGAGTTGGATTTCATCATTGCTTTTGACAAACTTTTAGTAAAAGCGACGCGCTCCTTCTCCGTCAGAAAATCAAAATAACCAGAACCCTGGAGACCATCGGCTATTATCCTCACACTATTTCCACCTAATGAGCCTGCATAATAAATATTTTGCAGCTGGATTTTTCTTCCCCGGCCGCTCTTATCACCGTAAAATAATGATCTTTCAGTAATACGAAATACCAGGGCAGGCTTACTATCGTATGTGCTTTCGAGGTAGCGGTATTTAGCCACCGTTTTCCCATCGGTATTGGCGATTTTTAGCCAATTCTTTTTTTGCAAATCCTGCTGATCGTTCCAATCCTTAATCATATGCGTGCCCGCATCGCTTACCTTCTTCGCAGCCATGTCATCCGGGGAAACCATTAGGGCTCTATTAGCCAGCGCCACGGCAACCTGTGGGTCCTTCCCAAGAAATTCTTGGGCAGCGCCAGCGAGTGCAGCTCCAAGCTGTGTTGAGTGCGCAGTATCCTGAGGGTCGAATGATTTCAACCTGCGGACAATTTTTGCGCACTCTGGAAAATCCTTTCTATTAATTTTGTCACCAAAGTCCTTTTTCCACCCATCAATCATGGCGTTTAATTTCGTAACATCCGCGAAGTTCTTTTCATCGACCACATCCCCGCCATGATGGTTATCGGAGCCGGGACCGCGCAAAGTTGCCTTAACCCATGAGTCCCAGGAGAAGGCGGCTTTCTTAGTGAGCGAATCATTGTAGCGATCCACGGCGCCACTAAATTCGCTTTGGTTATCCTGAGTGCTACCTATTCCAACTCCAAAGGGTATCCTCTCATTATCAAAAATTAAATAGTACAGGCCCTTTGGCAGAGGCTGTTTAGGTTTTACCTCCACCATTTCCGTTTGTCCCTTGATCGGGATAATCAAACAATCAAGCGCAGAACCAAAAACGCCAAAAGAATCTGCACGGGTAATTATAAAATCAACTGGGGGGGCACCACTCTGATCGTGTTGTTGATCAACATTGAACCGAATATAGCGGCGTACGAATATTTTGGCAATCTCCTCGGGTTTTACGGCTGCCATCGAAAGACGCCGGTCAAAAATAATAAGCGTTGCTGAAGGAGCAAGATTGCCCCGCTCAGTCTGTGGCGTTTTATCATCAAGTCTTATCAGCCGAGAACCATCACGTGCATAGAATCCATAGGACTCTGGCAGATGTAAGCCGCTACATCCGGCGAGATTTGCTGACAGCACTACACCAGTGCAAACCGCAACTGCAATCCTATGGGTTATTTTCATTCGCTTCTCCTCGTTGTCCTTCCCCCATTCGTATGTCCGTTGTTAGAGCCGGTGATGTGGGGATTTTAAGCTGAGTGGGGTCGTCCCTCGGCTCTTCAGCGCGGACCATAATGGCCGTTATCGCAAGCAGCACAGCCACCGCCGTGCCGACAGCGAGCTTCCAGCGTCGCATGAGGTATACTTTACCATGTCCAGGACGACCCGGAGCCGTACCCGGGCAGAGCCCGGCCTACCCTTGGGGTCCGTTGTAGTCCGGGAGTGCGTCGATGCCCTCGTAGAGCTCGACCCGCGGGTCGAGCCCGCAGTCGTCGAACGGATCCGGCGGAGGACGGCTTCTCGCGGGAACCGTCTTGGGGAAGTCGACCGGCAGCTTCAGATGCCTCAGGAGACGTACCAGCTCGTAGTCGTTCATGATGACAGCGGCATGCCGTTCTCCTCTCCGCAGTCCCCGTAGCGCCTAAGCGCGAAGGGGACCGCCACCGGGACCAGCTCGGTCGAGCACACACGACAAACCAGAGGCTCAACCTCGTCCAAAACATCCAGACGTCGTATCGAACTTTCCAAACGGCGTAGGTTCGATACGTCCAAATCTACGACGTTCGGAAGATTTGGACGTAGGTTTTGGACGTCCCGAACCTACGGATTCTGGATGTTCGGGACGAAGACCCTGCTCAGGCACGCCGCCCACGAGCTCACACACCCCCGGTCAAAAGTTCGATACGTCCCTCTCCCGACTTTCCTGCACTACGAGCCGTTCCCTGGAATTCATCCCCTTACGGGAGCGAGACGGTCGCTTACATCGGACTTGATGATCTGATCCGGAACAAGCAGGCCCTCAAGCGCGAGCAGGATCTGGCCGACGTCGCGCAGTTGGAGAAGGTGCGCCGAAAGACGGCATAGCGGCCTACCTCCAGTCGAGTAGGACCTTGCCCGACTGCCCCGCGCTCATCACCTCGAAGCCCTCCTTGAAGCGGTCCGCCGGGAAGCGGTGGGTGACGATCTTCTTGATGTCGAGGCCGCTCTGGAGCATGGCGCACATCTTGTACCAGGTCTCGAACATCTCGCGGCCGTAGATGCCCTTGAGGGAGAGGCCCTTGAAGATCACCTGGTCCCACTGGATGTGGGTGTCCGTCGGCAGGATGCCGAGCAGGGCGATCTTCGCCCCGTTCTTCATCGAGTCGATCATGCCGCGGAAGGCCTCGGAGCTGCCCGACATCTCGAGGCCCACGTCGAAGCCCTCGGTCATCTTGAGGGACTTCATGACCTCCTTGAGAGTGGTCTTGCCGATGTTCACCGCGTTCTTCACCCCGAGCTTCTTCGCGAGGTCGAGGCGGTACTCGTTCATGTCGGTGATGACCACGTGCCGCGCGCCCAGGTGCCGGGCCACGGCCGCGCCCATGATGCCGATGGGGCCGGCTCCGGCGACGAGCACGTCCTCTCCGACCACGTCGAAGGAGAGCGCGGTGTGCACCGCGTTGCCCAGGGGGTCGAGGATGGAGGCCTCGTCGTCGGAGATGCCCTCCGGGATGGGGAAGACGTTGACGGCCGGGATGGAGAGGTACTCGGCGAAGCAGCCGGGGCGGTTGACCCCGACGCCCCGCGTGTTGGGGCAGAGGTGGCGCGTGCCCGCGCGGCAGTTGCGGCAGTGGCCGCAGACGATGTGCCCCTCGCCCGAGACGCGCATGCCCGGCTCGACGCCCACGACGGCCTTGCCGATCCGGACGACCTCGCCCACGAACTCGTGGCCGACGTGCATCGGGATGGGGATCGTCTTCTGGGCCCAGGCGTCCCACTGGTAGATGTGGACGTCGGTGCCGCAGATGGCGGTCTGCAGGACCTTGATGAGCACGTCGTTCTCGCTGATGCCGGGCTCCGGGACGTCCTCCATCCAGAGTCCCTTCTCGGGGCGCTTCTTGACCAGGGCTTTCATGCGCTTCCTCCTGTCGGGAGGGTATCATATTTTGCTATAATGGTAGCCTTGCGACCGACAACGAGTACGTCACTCGTCTGGGGCAGTCTTTTCGCCGCCGCCCTCACCGCCCACGCCCAGACCTCCAGCCAGCCTCCGTCCAGACCGACGGCGGGCGCGCCTATCTTCGTCGCCCTGGCCGGGACGCCGGCCGGGCTGGGCTTGCCGGCCGGCGAGCCGCACATCCGCTACCGCCTGCCGCCGGCCCAGTCCGTCGAGCGCCGCCCCGCCCTGACGATAAAGGGCATCCCCGGCCCGGGCCGGCTCCTCATCGTCCCGACGCCGGAGCCCACCCGCCCCTTCCGCCTCGAGTTCAAGCGCCTCATGGGAGAGCTCGACCGCATCGACCGCTTCGACGCGGCCATCCTAGCCGAGTCGGCCCGGCAGGGCGTGGACCCGCGCCTGGTCAAGGCCATCATCGCGGCCGAGTCGGATTTCCGGACGCAGGCGCGCTCCCCGCGCGGGGCGAGAGGGCTCATGCAGCTCATGCCCTCCACCGCCAGGATGATGGGTTTGGGCGCCTCCCGGCTCGACGAGCCGGAAGGCAGCATCGCCGCGGGCACGGCGTACATCCGCTACCTCTATCGCGAGGCCTGGAAGCGCTACAAGATGAACGGGGTGGCGCTGCAGGACGCCCCCCCGTGGATGCTCCAGCGCATCATCGCCGCCTATAACGCCGGCCCGAGCGCGATGGGCCGCTCCAAGTTCCGCCCCGAGACCCGCTCCTACGTGCGGAAGGTGCTCCTCTTCTACGGGTCCGACGTCTCGGCTTTGCGCCGGCCCGGCTGAGCCGCGATGATCGCCTTCGACAAGACCGCCGAGATCCCGCGCAAGCCCGAGGAGGTGTGGGCGCGCCTCGCCGAGCAGGCGCGCTCGGCCGCCGACGAGTCCCTGGGCACCGCCCGCAAGCTCGTCGTGCGCGGCGTCCAGGGCTCCGGCCTGGGCTGCCGCTTCGAAGCGGGGAACCCGGACCGTCGACTCGTGCCGTGGGAAGTGGTGGAGTGGCGGCCGCCCTTCCTGTTCGCCTGCCGCAGCGAGAAGCCGGGCTGGTTCCGCGGCCACGTCCTGCTCTTCCGCGTGGACCTCGAGCCGGCCGGCGCCTCGAGCCGCATGCGGATGCAGATCTCCCTCGTCTTCAACAACCCCCTGCTGGAGCTGTGGTCGAACTGGTCCAAGCCGGCCCTGCCGGACTGGAAGGACGCCGAAGACGTCGTCGGGAAGCTTTAAGGACTACTTGACCGGCTCGCCGTTGTCGAGGGAGTAGGTCGCGTTGCGCTCGGCCGCCACGTCCTCCTGGATCGTGTTGCCGGGCTGGTTGACGGTGGAGGGGCGGCAGTTCTCCTTGTTGACGGCCTGGTCGGCGCACTCGTCGATCACCTGACCCTGGTCCTTCTGGCCGTAGTTCTTGTCGATGGCGTCGCCCTGGCCCTTGGCCGCCATCGCCATCATGAGCCCGGCCGCCAGCATCCCCCCGCCCGCGGCGATCATGCCCATGCCGATCATCAGCATCTGCTGGCCTTCCGTGACGAGGGCCGTCCCCGCCGTGACCATGGCCTGCCCGGCGGCCACGATGCCCGCGCCCAGGCCGAAGGGGATGGCGCTGCCGATGGAGATCATCATCTGGCCGATCTGGATCTTCATCTGGCCCGCCTGCATCTTCATCATGCCCATGACCGTGAGGAGCATGCCGGCGGCGATGAGCATGCCGCCCATGATCATGAGCATCATGGCCATGTTCGTCTTCTTCTTCGCGTCGTCGACCTTGTCCTGGTAGGGCGTCGCGTTCTCGCCCTGCACCGGCGGGGCGATGTCCGTGACGTCCGGCGCCCCCGTCGCCGTGCCGGTCGGCACCACCGAGTTCGGGTCGGGAGAGACGCCCGCTTCGCCGGTGCCCACGCCGGCGGACCTCTGCTGGTCGAAGGCGTCGGCCGAATACTGCCGGGCGGTCTCGCCCACGTTGTTGGCGCCGGCCTGGGAGAGGTTGTCGGCCAGCTTGAGCTGGCCCATGGCGCGGGCCGCGCGGCCCCTGCGCGTGGAGATCTTCTTGAGCGTGAGCGGGCGGGGCTGGCGGGCGAAGGCCTGCACCTTGCCGCCCCGGGAAGCGATGGGCTTCGAGAAGCCGCCGCCGGCCATCTGCATCTGGATGCCGCTGTCCTTGAGCTTGGCCCCCGCCGGCAGGCCGCCGGGGCTGGAGCGGTCGCTCGTCATCTTCTGGATGAAGCCGTCCGGGTTGAGGCCTTTCGCGTTCTTGGTCTCCTGCTGGCCCAGCAGGGCGGAGATGTCCGGCGCCTGCGGCGCGGGCGGGGCGTCCGGCGTCCCTTCGGAGGCGGGAGTCTCGGCCGGCGCGTCGGCGGCTTCGGGGGCCTGGCCGGGTTCGTAGAAGCCCTTGTTGGCTTTGGCGGCCAGGGAGAGCGGGTCGGCCGGGAGCGTCGCCGCGGTGAGGGCGCTGTTGGCGGCGGGGATGAAGGTCGTGACCGGAGCGGAGCTCGTGGCGGCGTCGCGGGCCGTGAGGCCCGGCCTTGAGACCGCGAGGGCGCCCACGATGAAGAGAGCCGGCGAGAGCATCCCGCCCAGCACGAGCAGGGGGCCCATCGGGGAGGCGAAGAGCCCTCCGATCCAGGACGCGCGGCCGAAGCTGTTGGCGAGCACCTGGGCGATGCGGGCGCTCCCCAGCAGGCCGCTTGGGCCCCCCGACGCGATGGAGCCCGCGCCGCGCACGAGGACGCCGGGCGAGCCCGCGCCCGAACTCAGCCAGACCGCGCCGCCCTTCTTCTCCTCCTCCTTCTTCTTGAGCTCGGGGATGGGGGCGGCGGCCGAAGCCCCGGTCTCGACCGGCAGGGCCCGACCTTTATGCTTCTTCCAAAGCTTCCCGGGGCTCATCTCACGAATACCATATAGGTCTTAGGGCGCAGAATCAAGACCCAAAGGACCTAGACGCCGATCTGGGCCCTAGGGCCTATTTGCCGAGGGGCCGGCGAATTCCTACCATGGGGGCATGAGGTTCGCGACCTTCGTGCCGCCGGGGAAGGAGCAGGAGCGCCTGGGAGTTGTCTCCGGAGAGCGCGTCCTCGATCTGGCCGCCGCTTCGGGCGGGCGCATCCCTTCGACGATGCGCGCCTTCCTCGAGCGCTCGGACGAACTGCTTCCCGCCGCCCGGGAACTGCTTGGATCGGCGCCGCCTTCCGGCTTCCTCCCCCTTGCGTCCGTGCGTCTGCGGCCCGTCCTGCCCGACCCCGCCTCCCTGCGGGACTTCTTCGCCTTCGAGGACCACGCCAAGGCCGCCGCCGAGCGCCGCGGCGAGCCGCTGGGCAAGTCGTGGTACGAGGTACCGGCCTATTTCAAGGGGAACCCCCGGGAGATCTACGGCCCCGAGGACGAGGTGCCCTGGCCCTGGTTTACCCGGCGCCTGGACTTCGAGTGCGAGGTCGCCTGCGTGGTGGGCCGCCGCGGCCGCGACCTCTCGCCCGAGGAGGCGGCCTCGCACCTCTTCGGCTACATGCTCTTCAACGACTTCTCCGCGAGGGACATCCAGAAGAAGGAGATGGCGAACCTCATGGGGCCCGGCAAGGCCAAGGATTTCGCCAACGCCTTCGGTCCCTTCCTCGTGACCGCCGACGAGGCCGACCCGCGCCGGGACTTCGCGATGACGGTGCGCCTCAACGGGCGCACCGTCTCCGAGGGGCACTTCAGGGACCAGTACTGGGGCTTTCCGCTGATGCTCTCCCACGCCTCCCAGTGCGAGACCCTCCACCCGGGGGACGTGCTGGGCTCGGGCACCTTTCACAAGGGCTGCGGCCTCGACCTCGGGCTGTGGCTCAGACCGGGCGACGTGATCGAGCTGGAGGTCCCCGTCCTGGGAGTCCTCCGGAACCGCGTCGGCGCGCCCAAGGAGCAGCGCGAGCTGAACTATCTCAAAAGTGGACATCGACCCTGAGAGCCTGCCGGTAAAAGAGCGCTACGCCCTGCTCACCTCGTTCATCCAGCCGCGCCCCATCGCCTGGGTGTCCACGCAGGACGGGGAGGGCCGCCTCAACCTGGCCCCCTTCAGCTTCTTCACGGGCGTCACGGCCAACCCCATGACCCTCTGCTTCGCCCCGGCGCGGACGAAGGAGGGCCGCAAGAAGGACACCCTCCTGAACATCGAGGAGACGGGCGAATTCGTCGTGAGCATCGTGACCGAGGAGACCGCGCGCAAGGCCGTGGAGACCTCGGCGGAATGGCCGCGCGGCGTCAGCGAGTTCGAGAAGGCCGGCCTCACCCCGGCCCCGAGCGCCCGGGTCAAGCCCCCCCGGGTGCGGGAGTCGCCCGTGAGCCTCGAGTGCGAGCTCTCCCGGCTCGTCAGCGTCAGCGAGGGCCCCATCGGCGGGACGCTGGTCCTCGGGCGGGTGGTGTTCGTCCACGCGGAAGGCGCTCTCTCGCACGAGGCCCTCAAGACGGTCGGCCGGCTCGAGGGCGACTGGTACGCGCCCGTGCGCGAGGCCTTCCGCCTCCCCCGGCCCCGGCTCTAGCCATTTTGTATCATACCGGCGTGAAGAAGCGCCTCGCCCTGGCCTGGGCTCTCGCCCTGTCCCTGGCGGCCGGCCCCGCCGCCGCGAAGGAGAAGCCCGCGGTCATCCGCTTCGGCCGCATCCCCTTCCTGAACTCCCGGGACATGGTGGCCGGGCACGAGAAGCTCATGCGCTACCTCGAGCGCAAGCTCGGCGTCGGCTCGGTCCGCCTCGTCCTCACCCCCGACTACGACGAGCTGACCCGCTACATGAAGGACGGGAAGATCGACGTGGGCTGGTTCGGGACGCTCAACTATCCCAAGGCGCGCGACGAGAGCGGCTGCGAGGCCATCCTGAAGGTGAAGCGCTTCGGGGAGGTCTCCTACCGCGGGATCATCGTGACCCGCAAGGACAGCGGCATCAAGACCCTGCAGGACCTCAAGGGCCATACCTTCGCCTTCACGGAGCCCAGCTCCGCCTCCGGGTACTTCTACCCCCGCGTGATGCTCCTCTCGGCGGGCGTCGACCCCGACAAGGACCTCAAGGCGCAGTGCATCAAGGGGCACGACAAGGTGGTCTACAACGTGTTCCTCGGCAAGTTCGACGCGGGCGCGGTCTATGACGACGCCCGAGAGAAGCTCGCCTCCCCCCAGCAGCGCAAGAGCGTCGTCGTCCTGGCCAAGACCAAGGATATCCCCAGCGAGCCCATCGTGGTCCGCAAGGGGCTCGATGCGGCCCTCGTCAGGAAGCTCAAAGCCGCCCTGCTCGCCCTCAGCGCCTCCAAGCCCGAGGGAAAGGCCATCCTGGACAGGACCGGCAACGTCGAGGGCTTCGTCGAGGCCTCCGACGCGGACTACGACTCCGTCCGGGAAGACCTGCGCCTGCATGAGAAGCTCTCCGGCGGCGGAGCCGCCGCTCCGCTGATCAAAGAGTGAGACGCCTCAGCCTGAAGTGGAAGTTCATGCTCGCGGTCTCGGGCATGATCATCGTCGTCATGGCCGGGGTCGGCTGGACCTTCCTGCGCCGCGAGCGGCGGATGATCACGGCGGCCATGGAGAACAAAGGCGTCCTGCTGGCCCGCGCGCTCGCCATCGCCTCGGCCGACAAGGTCGCCACCAACGACTTCAGCGAGCTCTCCCACTACGTCGACGACGTCCGCCGGGACCCCGAGATCGCGTACGTGTACCTCTTCGAGGACGGGAGCCGGACCTGCGTGGCCGCCTCCGACGAGAGCGGCAGCCACGCGGCCGAGGGCAAGTCGTACGACTCGTTCCAGGACGAGCTGGTCGTCGTCTCCACCGCCCCGCGCCAGCTCGCCGTCGCGGGCAGGGACGTCATCGACGTCTTCGCCCCCATCGTCATCGGCACCAGCCGCTACGGGCTGGTGCGGGTCGGCCTGAAGCTGGACGCCCTGCATGCGGAGCTGCGCCGGACCCGCGACACGGTTCTGGCCATCCTGGTCGTTTCGGTCCTGCTCGGCATCCTCGTCTCGGGCTTTTTGGAGAACCTCATCCTCGGCCCGGTGGGCGTGCTGGTCAGGGGCGTCGAGGCGGTCTCGGTCGGCGATTTCGCGCACCGCATCGAGGTCCCGACCGGGGACGAGCTCGGACAGCTCGCGGGCGCCTTCAACCGGATGACCCACAACATCTCGGTGCTCTACAACGTGTCGAACGCGATGAACTACATCTCGAACACCGACAAGCTGCTCGAGCTCATCCTGGCCAAGGCGCTCGAAGCCCTGGACGCCGAGAGGGGCTCGCTCATGCTGCTCGACGAGGCGGGAGAGCACCTGCAGGTGAAGGTCGTCAGCGGGATCAAGATGGACGAGACCCGCTCCGTGAGGATCCCCAAGGGCGAGGGCATCGCCGGGCAGGTCGCCCAGACCGGCGAGCCCCTCATCGTCAACGAGGGAAGCCAGGACCCCCGCTTCAAGAGCTTCGCCCGCAACGAGGAGAGCGAGCGGAAGGTGCGCACCCTGCTCTGCGTCCCCCTCAAGATGGGCGAGAGCGTGCTCGGCTGCATCAACGCGGTCAACAAGAAGAGCGGCGAGCCCTTCAGCGAGGACGACATGAAGCTGCTGGCGGTCCTCGCCAGCCAGGCGGCCGTGACCTTGAACAAGGCCCGCCTCTACGAGGAGTCCATCACCGACGGCCTGACCACGCTCTTCATCCACCGCTACTTCCAGATCCGGCTCGACGACGAAGTCGCGCGGGCCCGCCGCTACTCGGCCAAGCTCTCGCTGATCATGTTCGACATCGACCACTTCAAGGCCTTCAACGACCAGTACGGGCACCCGCAGGGGGACCTCGTGCTCAAGCATACGGCCCAGCTGGTGAAGGAGTCCTTGCGCGAGAACCTCGACGTGGCCTGCCGCTACGGGGGCGAGGAGTTCGCCATCATCATGCCCGAGACCGGCCACGACGGGGCCTTCAGCGTCGCCGAGCGCCTGCGCAGGAAGATCGAGGCCTTCGACTTCCCGGGACAGGCGTCGCCGGTCAAGGTCACCATCAGCCTGGGCGTGGCCCAGTATCCCGACGACGGCGTGGACAAGGCCGTCCTCATCCGCCGCGCGGACACCGCCCTCTACCACTCCAAGGAGCACGGCCGCAACCGCACCTCGATCTACGAGCGCTCCATGGACGACGATTAGGCTTCCTAGGCCCTAGACCCCCCGCTGTCTTGGGCCGTTTAATCGCTCCCAAGTAGGCCCATCGCCGCATACGCTGTCTCGAGCTACTTACTAATCTCTTCATCATGAAAAAGACAGCGACCGTTTTGTCGGCGGCCCTATCGTTCATACTCCCTTCGAGCGTTTTCGCCCAGACTCTCACGAACGGGACGCTCACCGCTCCAGCCGGCAGCGCCGGCGCTGCCGGCGCGTCGGCCGGGGCCCTCAACGCCTCCGGCGGCGGGCTTCAGCTGTCCGCGCCCCGGCTCACCCTGACGCCGGGCGCCGGCCTCCCCTCCGTGCAGGGCCCGACCGTCAAGAGGCAGGTCCTCGCCGCTCCTGCGGCGAAGACCGCTCCCGTCGCGGCGGCTCCGATCCTCCAGAGCGTTCTTCCGGCCGCGTCTGCTGCCGTCCCGGCCAAGGCAGCCTCAGAGCAGGCCGCTCCATCCGCGAATCAGCAGCTCCAGGAGACCGGCCAGATCATCGAACAGCAGGCGAAGGCCGAGCCCTCCGCCCTGCGCCGCGCCTTCTCCCGCCTCTTCGACGGGGGCAAGGCCAAGGGCGCCGCTCCCTCACCGGTCGAGGGGAGCCTCTCCTCCGCCAAGAGCGGGCTCGCCCGCTCCGGCGGGGAGCAGTACCTCGCGTCCTCTCCGCAGATCCCCCTCCCGGAGGTCATTCCCGTCTGGCGCAAGGCGCAGGGCCCCCAGCAGAAAGACGCGGCCGCCCGCTACCAGACCGGCCAGCCCGAAGTCCTGGCCTCGGAAGGGGACTGGACATTCATGGAAGACCTCCAGGTCGAGGACGCCGCGGGCCAGCTTTGGACGATGAAGTCCGAGGAGCGGGGCGAGGACCAGGTGGCTCGCTCCCAGTGGCAGGCCAAGACCGGCGTGCGCCAGGCGGCCAAGGTCGAGAACGGCTTCCTCTGGCTGGACAAGGCCGGCGGCCTCTATTTCCAGGACCTCAAGGCCGGCAAGACCGTGAAGGTCTCCCCCGCCGCCGGCAAGGTCGAAGCCTTCACGGCGAGCGCGGACGGCGGCTTCGTCTACGTCGTGGCCGGCGGCCTGCTCCAGCGCTGGAACCTCTCCGGCAAGAAGGCGACCAAGGTCATCGAGAGCAAGCTGAAGGTCGAGGGCGCCGAGAACCTGCAGGCCCTGACCGTCCCGGGCAAGAACGGCAAGCCGACGTCCGGCGTGATGCTGCGCGTGAAGGGCGCGCGGATCTACTGGATCGGCGACCAGCTGGTGCGGGTGCCGGTGTCCGAGGAAGAGGTCTACAATGAGTTCGGCGGCGTGGGCGGCCTGCGCGCCTACGGCGACGATTTCTACCTCCAGAAGACCGACGCGGGCACCCGGGTGTGGCGCAAGTCGTGGCAGGGCAGCGAGACCGTGCTTCGGGACGCCGGCGAACTGCCCTTCGCCGTGAAGGCCATCGTCGAGACCCCCGAGCGGGGCGTCTTCCTGGCCGCGGCCGAGAACGGCCTCATCGAGTACGACACGCTCAACTCGCGCTACCGCGTCTTCGACATGCCGGGCATGAGCGGGAAGGACCTCCGGATGCAGGTCTCCCTCGACCGCCAGGAGACGCGGGTGGAGAGCGTCGTCCTCAGCGACGGGGAGCGCGTGTTCCAGGCGGACATGAGGGACGCGAAGGCCTTCCTCGACACCGGCGCCGCGCAGGTGCGGCTCTGGTCCCAGGCCAACCCGATGAGCATCCACGACGGGGCGCTCCATATCGGGGATTTCTCGTTCCCCAT
>DMEZ01000047.1 GCA_003450735.1 Elusimicrobiota bacterium
TTGACGTTGATGGCCGGGCACTTGAGCGTACCCTTCGCGGCGCGCTGGTAGAGCCGGTGCACGCCCGTCGTGGTCTCCTCGGTGATGCCGTGGATGCCCTTGAGCAGCTCCGGCCGCTTGTCGTGGACGACGTTGGTGAGGTCGCCGCCGTCGTCGAGGATCATGTTGAGGGCCTTGCCGTCGGGCCAGAGCAGGGTCTGGTCGAGGCACCAGTCGTACTCCTCGGCCGTCTCGCCCTTCCAGGCGAACACCGGGATGCCGCGCTTGGCGATGGCCGCCGCGGCGTGGTCCTGGGTCGAGAAGATGTTGCAGGAGGACCAGCGGACCTCCGCGCCCAGCTCGACCAAGGTCTCGATGAGCACCGCCGTCTCGATGGTCATGTGCAGGGAGCCTCCGATGCGGGCGCCCTTGAGCGGCTTCTTGTCCTTGTGCTCGCTGCGCAAAGCCATGAGGCCGGGCATCTCGTGGCGGGCGATCTCGATCTCTTTCTCTCCGAACTCGGCCAGCGAGAGGTCCTTGACCTTGTAGTCCATGGTGCGGGTGCTCATTCCTCCTCCGGTGATCTTGTTGGGATGCGGCTGACATTATATAAAATACCGTCGATGGCCCCCAAGCCCTATCTGTGCGTCGTGGACCTCGAAGCCACCTGCTGGCAGGAAGGCGAGAAGCGCTGGCCGGACAAGGAGATCATCGAGATCGGGGCCCTGCTCGTAGCGCGGGAGGGGCTCGCCCCCCTGCGGGAGTTCGAGTCCCTGGTGCGTCCGGTCCGCAGCCCCGCCCTTTCGGAGTTCTGCACGAGGCTGACGACCATCACCCAGGCGGAAGTCGACTCGGCCCCGCTCTTCCCCGAAGCGCTTGCGCGCTTCGCCCGCTGGCTGCCCCTGCCCGGGGAGTGTTTGTTCGCCTCCTGGGGCGCCTACGACAAGGCCCAGCTCGAGCAGGACTGCCGCCAGCACGGCGTGGGCTACCCGTTCGATGAAGAGCACCTGAACCTCAAGCGTCATTTCGGCGGGAAGAAGGGCTGCGCGCCCTGCGGCATGAAGGAGGCCCTGCACAAGCTCGGCCTGCCGCTCGAGGGCTCCCACCACCGTGCCCTGCCCGACGTGCGCAACATCGTGCGCGTCCTCCAGGCCGTGGGCCTCTGACCCCCGGCGGCATTTTTGCTATGATGGAAAAGATGCCTGCCGCCAAGAAGAAGAAGCTGCGCCTGATGCTCTGCGACGACGAGACGCTCTTCCGCGACGTCATCAAGGACCTCGTCTCCCGCGAGCGGAACATCGAGGTGGTCGGCGAGGCCTGCGACGGCAACGACGCCCTCGCGAAGGCCAAGACCCTCAGGCCCGACGTCATCCTCATGGACATCGGCCTGCCCAACCTCAACGGCATCCAGGCGACCCGGGCGGTGCTCAAGATCCTGCCCCAGACCCGCATCCTCATGCTCTCGGCCTTCCAGGACGACATGCACGTCATGGAGGCCGTGCAGGCGGGCGCCTACGGCTACCTGTCCAAGAAGCTCCCTCCGCAGGAGCTCGTCAAGGCGCTCAAGAGCTTCGCCGAGCAGGGGACGATGCTGCCCCAGCCCGTCATGGAGAAGGCCGTCGCCCGCCTTCAGCGCATGCAGACCGTCCAGACCCCGCTCGGCACCGCGACCCGCACGCAGATGCGCGTCCTGGCCCTGCTCGGGATGGGCAAGAGCAACCGGGAGATCGCCGAGGAGCTCGGCTGCAACGTCAAGACGGTCAAGAACCACCTCAACATCCTCTTCCAGAAGTTCGACGTGAAGAACCGCACCGAAGCCGTCGTGAAGGCCCTCGCCGCCGGCCTCATCGCGGGCCGCGAGGGCCCCTCCGAGATGCAGCACTGAAGTCGCATGGACGCGGGCGGATGCGTCCGCTACACTATCTAAGCTATGCCGTCTTCCATCGACTGGTTCCAGTACGGGGTCGATCCGGCCTGCTGGCCTCGCCCGGAACTCTCTGAGCGCCTCCTCGACCGGGTGGTGTATTCGGACTTCCACGAGACCCGTCGCCGCCGGCTCTCCGAGCGCATCCGCCTCGCCCGCCTCTCGGCTCCCTGGAAGACGGACGGCCAGCTTGCGCGCCTGGCGGCCTCCCCCCGCCGCCCCGGCGAGAGCTTCCGCTTCGCGGTCCTCGGCGACGCGGAGCCCGGCCGCTACTGGCTGACCCGCGCGCTCTTCGCCGTGCCCGGCGCCTTCCAGGCCCAGTGGGCGGACCTCCAGACCCGCGGCGTGGACTTCTGCGTCCAGCTCGGGGACGCGGTCAGCCGGGGCTCCGTGCGCAACTACCTCCGGCTCCTGCACGACCTCTCCTCGCTCCGGGATCCCGCGCCCTATCTGCCCGTCCTGGGCAACCACGACCGGCGCTATCCGCACGGGAAGGCCGACTGCGAGCTCTTCCGCTCGGTGTTCGGGAAGACCCACTACGCTTTCGACCGCGGCGGCTACCGCTTCGCGGTGCTCGACACCAGCGCGCGCCGGCTGACCCGCCGCCAGTTCCTGTGGCTGGAGAAGGTCCTGGACACGGACCTCCGGACGGTGGTGTTCACGCACGTGCCGCCGGCCGACCTCGAGGTGTGGAAGGACTTCTCGGGGCGCTGGCGCGGCTACGGCGGCTTCAAGGAAGGCTCCTCCGAGTTTTTGCGCCTGATGAGCCGGCGACGCGTCGAGCGGGTGTACTTCGGGCACATCCACGCCTTCGGCGTGCGCGAGGAAGGCGGCGTGCGCTACGTGCTGACGGGAGGCGGGGGCTCCCCCCTCTACCCCATGGGTTTGCAGGACCGCTTCCACCACTACCTGGTCGTGGAGGCCGGCCCCGACGGGCTCCAGGACACCGTGCACTGCGCCGACGGGCGCAGCTTCGTCGTCCCCGGGCGCGGCTTCGTCTCCAGATAGCGGCTATCTCTTCTTGACGTACGGCCCGGGCGGCGGAGGCCGCCGGGTCTTCAAGGCCTTGTGCAGGGTCTCCAGCAGCAGGTCCTGATGGATGGGCTTGCGGATGAGCGCGACCACGAGCGGGTTCTTCTCGACCTCGTCGACCGCCTTCGAGCCGGAGTGTCCGGTCACCACGATGATGGGCGGCACCGGGCCGCCCTTCTCGGCGAGCAGCTTGAGGATGCCGAAGCCGTCGGTGGAGCCGGGAAGGACGAGGTCGAGCACGACGGCGTCGGGCTTGCCTTCGAGCCGCTGGAGGGCTTGGTCGCCGGACTCGGCGGTCTCGATCTGGAATCCGTCGCGGTGGACCAGGATCTCGAGCAGGGTGAGCACCGAGACGTCGTCGTCGACGATGAGCACCCGCTTCGTCTTGGGGTCCGCCAGGTCGGGCTCCATGCGCATATTCTACATCTTCAGAACCTGGGTCTTACGCACCGCCTTCGCGAAAGCCCAGCGGCCCATGCCCGGCGCGGCGGCTCTGGTTATCCTGAGAGCATGAGGAAGCTGCTCGGCGTCCTCAGCGTCTTCGGGCTCTCGTCGGCGCCCCTGTTCGTCGCTTGGACGGTCGTTTCCAGCCCCGGGGGCTCGCACCTGCCGCCCCGGAGCGCGAAGGGCTTCGATTTCGACTACGTCCAGCCCCTGCCGCCGGCTCCTCCCCCGGATATGCGCGACGCTCCGGCGCCGGCTCCCGCCGCTTCGCCGCTCCCCATCCCCTATCAGGGCATGCTCAAGACGAAGAGCGTGGAGCAGGCGGCGCCTCCGCCCCGCAAACCCGCCCCCAGGGCGCTCGTGAGCGTCCGCCATGAGACCTGGGCGCTCGGCAGCGGCGTCCTCGCGGCCCTCCGCCGGTCGCCGGCCCGCTTCCTGGCCTCCTCGACCGCTCTTCACAGCCCGCGCGCCCTGCTCGCGTTCCTGGAGAACAAGAAGCAGGTCGAGGCCTACATGGATTCGCCGCTGGTGCGCGTCACGCTCAACAGCCCCCCCGTGGCTCGCCAGATCCTCGGCAGCCGCCCGCTCGTCCGGGCTTTCCTATCGACTCCCGCGATGCGCAACCCGCGCGCCGCGCGCGCCCTGGTCTTAAGCCCCATCGCCCGCAAGATGCTCGTCAGCCCCGGCGTGACCCAGGCTCTCCGCGACCCGGCGGTCGTACGGAATTTGATGTCGGACGCCCAGGCGGCGGAGTGGCTGGAGGAGAACCCCGTGGCGCTCAAGGCCCTCACCCGGGCCGTGCCCGGCCTGGGCTCGTACCTGGCTTCGAAACCCTAGGATCCCGTCAAAGCCCGAGGAAGGTGATCGCGCCGCCGCAGAGGGCGAGCGCGAGGCCGGCCAGCGCGTGCGACCAGCGCTCGAGCCGGCCGAAGGGGATGCGCTCGACGCCGAGGCGCAAGGCCAGCACCGTCGCGAGCATGGTGAGGATCGTCGCCGCCGAGAAGACCGCCGCGACGACGGCCGCGCCGAGGAAGGAGTGCTTCGCCGCGGGGTAGATGAGCAGGGGGATGAGCGGCTCGCAGGGGCCGAACACGAACACCGTGAAGAGGATCCACGGAGTCATGTCCGGCGAGGCGGGGTCGGCGTGCGCATGGACGTGCGCCGCCTCGTGCCCGTGCCCGTGCAAGTGCACCGTCCCGTCCTCGTGCGCGTGGGCGTGGGTGTGAGCCTCCCCCCGCAAAGCCCTCTTCAGGCCCCAGGCCCCGTAGGCGAGCCCGAAGGCGAAGAGCAGCCAGCCCGCCGTCTCCCCGCGGAGGGACTCGATCCATTCGAGCTTCCCCACCGCCGAACCGAGGGCGAGTCCGGCCAGTCCGAGCAGCACCGAGCTGAGCACGTGGCCGAGCCCGCAGACGAACGTCCAGAAGGCCGTCCTGGCGGCGGACCACTTCCAGGCCCGCGCCATCGCGACGAAGGGGATGTAGTGGTCGGGGCCGAGCAGGGTGTGGGTGACGCCGAGCACGGCGGCGGTCCAGGCCAGCAGGGCGATCTCGGTGTTCATCGGGTCCTCTCTATTCGCAGTAGCCGGCCCGGCCGCAGGTGAGCGTCCCGCAGCATTGGGTGGAGCTCGAGCAGCGCGCGCTCCGACCGAAGCAGGAGCCGTCCGAGCAGACGCCAGTCTCGCAGGTCAGCGTCTTGCAGCACTGGGAGCTTGCGGAGCAGGCCGTCCCCTTGCCGGAGCAGGAGCCGCCGGAGCAGGAGCCGCCCGAGCAGAGCATCGTGCCGCAGCAGTCGCCGCTCGTCTTGCACGCCTGCCCCTGCCCCTGGCAGGGGACCTGGATGCCGGGGACGCCGACCTCATCGCTGCCGGCCCCCACGCAGGCGCAGAGCGGCAATGCGAGCAGCAGGAGGAGGGCTCTCACCGCGGTTCTTTGCTCATCCGGTAGAAGTAGAAGGCGTTGTGCAGGTTGAAGGGGTCGAGGCGCTTGTCGTCCTTCCTCAGCCCCGAGACGCCCTCCCGCACGGTGCGGTAGGCGACGGGGTAGTGGAAGTACAGCTGGGGCAGGTCCTTCTTGTAGAGCGCCTGGAGCTTGGCGTAGGCTTTCAGGCGGGCGGCCTCGTCCGAGAGGCGGACCGCCGAATCCACCAGGGCGTCGGCCTTCGGGTTCGAGTAGCCCTGCGCGAGCGGGAAGGGCCCCGCGCTGTGGAGCAGGCTGAAGGCGTAGGAGTGCAGGTCGGGGTAGTCCGGCTCGAAGCCCGAGATGAACAGGGGCAGGCGGCGGCGCAGGGACTCCCGCTCCAGGGTGGACTTCCAGGTCGGCTTGGGATTGAGCGAGAAGGCGCCGTTGAGCTCGCGCAGCGCCGTCGAGAGGATCTCGGCCACGGCCTGCGCCACCGAGTCGTTGGCGTTGTAGGCCAGCTCGGCCTGGAAGCCCTTCTTCCAGAGAGCCCCCTTGAAGGCCCTCTTCAGGTGCTCCCGGGCCTTCTCCGGCTCATGCCCGCAGACGGGGGCGCCGGCGGGCAGACCGAAGGCCTTGAAGGGGAAGGGTCCTTCGGCGCGCTGTCCCTTGCCGCGCAGGGCGTAGTTGAGCAGGAGGTCGTAGTCGAAGGCGCAGGCGAAGCCGCGGCGCACATCGGGGTCGCTGAAGAAGTCCGGCGGGATGCCTTTCCCGTCGAGCCGGCCGCTGCCGAGGGCCGGGTTGTCTTTCGCGTCGGCCTTGAAGTTGAAGAAGAGGACGGGCCCGACCGAGGAGCTGGGCAGGTCGTCGAGCACGAGGACGCCCGGCTCGGCGGCGGCGTCCTTGAGGCTCGAGCGGCTCAGGTCGGCCGTGTCGGCGTCGCCGGTCTGGAGCATGCTCAGGCGCGCGAACTCGCAGTCGACCTGGTGGAAGACGAGGGTCTTGAGCGGGGCCGGGCCGCGCCAGTAGGCGTCGTGGCGCGTCAGGACGGCCCGGTTCTCGGCCGTGCTGCTCGTTTCGACCCGGTAGGGCCCGGTGCCGCAGGCGCGCCGGCGCAGGGGCGCCGTGCGCGGCTCCAGGCCGTTGAAGCGCTCCCAGGAGGCCTGTGTGCCGTCCCAGTCCCCCTGCGCGGCCGCGAACTTCTTGGAGAGGATGAAGGGCCAGGAGGCCAGGAGGCTCAGGAACGGCTCGTAGGGCTCCTTGAGCGTGATGACGACCTTCTCTTCCTCCACGCGCACGGCCTTGTCGGCGTCCTCGAATCGGACGGCGAGGGCGCCGTCCGGCTTGCGGGTCGAGTAGACGCCCAGGATGGGTTTGAGCAGGATGGCCGCCGGCCCGCCGGGCCGGTCCTGGAGCATGAAGCGCAGGATGGAGTAGCGCACGTCTTCCGGGGTGAGCTCGCCGCCGTCGTGGAAGCGCACCCCCTTCCGGATGGGGAAGGCGTAGACGGTGCCGTCCTTCGAGAGGAGCCCGTTCTCCCGAGTGGGCACTTCCATGCTGAGGAATGGGCGGAAGGAGCTCTTGGCCGTGTCCGTGCCGAAGACCACGAGGGGCTCGAAGAGGTTGAGCGCGACGGCGAAGCTCTGGCGGTCGTAGAGCGCGGCGGGGTCGAAGGTGAAGACCCGGTCGGCGTCCGCGCTGATGAAGGAGTCCGAGGACGGAGCCGCCCAGAGGGGCAGGGCGAGGAGGGCGAAGAGCAGGGAGGTCATCGCACGGACACCTGGTGGCCCTCGGGGTCGTACTCCACGCTCACGAGCGTGTACTGCCCCGAGACCGCGGTCTGGCTGTAGTAGACCTCCACGCCGAGGAGGATGCTGCCTCGGATGTCGAGCTGGAGCTGGGAGGCGTAGTTGTTGCCGACGTCGCCGTACTCTCGGCTCCAGCGGACGGTGCCGAAGGGGTCGAGCTTCCAGAGCTTGGCGATGGAGCGCCCCCCGCGCAGGACGTTGCCTCCCAGGTAGATGTTCCCCTCGCGGTCGATGGCGGCGGCGGTCGGGACGTTCCGCTGCCCATCGTCGTAGTCGCGCTCCCAGTCGAGCTGGCCGTCCATGCGGTAGCGCAAAACGCTCAGGAGGGCCTTGGGGCCCGAACCGCGCAGGGCGGCGATGACGAGGTTCCCGGCGGGGTCGACGGAGACCGCGGAGGCTCTCAGGTCGACCCCGAGCGGGTTGCGGGAGTTCTCCCAGACGAGACCTCCGCCGCGGTCGAGCTTCTTGAGGTGGATGAAATCGACGCTTCCGTTGAAGCGGTTGGTGACGGAGAGGAAGTTCCCCTGGAAGTCCGAGAGGCTCAAGGGGCTCTCGAGGGCCGCGAGCGGGAGGGTGAAAAGCAGCAGCAGGGCCTTCACACGCCGATTATAACAAGTATCCCATTGACTCTCCCGCTCCAGATGTCTAATATCCCCGGACGCTCGGATCCCGGTCGAGGAGAAGCTCGATGAGAACCCTGTTCCTGCTGACTGTCCTGACGGCCGGCGCTCACGCCCAGTCTGCGCCCAAGGCGCTCGAGCTCGACAACCGCACGACCCTCCGCTTCACCCAGGTCACCGGCGCGGGGCGCGGCGCGAGCTTCTACCGCAACGGTACCTTCATCATCGAGGAGCCCGCCTTCCTCTTCCGCAAAAGCCTGAGCGAGGATTGGCGGGCCGGCGCCGAGTTCCGGCCGCGCCTGACCAACGACCAGCTCGCGGACAAGAAGGGGATGTCCATCGAGACCCTGAGCGGGGAGGTGAAGAGCTCCAGCCACGTGTTCTCCCTGGGCGACTACTTCGCGGTGATGTCCCAGTACTCCATGGGCCAGCTGCTCAAGGGCGGGGCCTATCAGCGCAACTTCCGCGACGAGGAGAACTACGTCCGGGTCGCCGCCGGCAGCTTCGACACGCAGTGGGAGTTCCTTTATAAAGAGGACCCGACCGAGCCCATGGACCGCTACGGCGGAGGCGCGCGCGCCCAGCTCTCCCGCGAGAAATACCGTCTGGGCCTCAACTGGGCGCTGGTGCAGGACGATAAGGAGGACCCCATCCGCAGGGTCAACCGCGACACCGCCTACCACCAGAACGTGGGGGCCTTCGACTGGGAGTACCGCCTCGGCCTGTTCACCCTGGACGGCGAGCACGCGGCGGCTCTGACGCAGACCTCCCCCTTCGGCGCCGCCGAGGCGCAGACCCACGGGCACGCCAACCGCTTCCGCCTCCAGGGGACGCCGTTGGGCACGCGGCTCCTGGCCCAGTTCGAGAACGTCTCGTCGGGCTTCGTCCCGCTGGCGGGCAGCGCCTCGCAGGACCGCCGGCGCTACACCCTCCAGCTCAGTCGCCGCCTGAGGAAGGTCTGGCAGGCCTTCGCCAAGTTCTCGCTGAGCCACGACAACCTGGAAGGGGCCCAGCTGAGGACGCGGACGACGAACACCAACTACGACCTCGGCGCGACCCGCACGAAACTGTTCGAACGCAAGGAGCTGGAGACCTCGCTGACCTGGCGGCGCTCGCAGACGGACACCCGCAACTTCACCCGCGACCGCACGGCCGACCGCCTCCAGCTCACCGTCTCCGACCAGCTCACCAAGGCGGTCCGCGGCCGCCTGCTCTTCGAGCCGTCCTTCGACCGCGACCACGCCCGCAATACCCGCGCGGTCAACTACCTCTACGAGGTCCGGCTCTCCGACCGGCGCCGCCTGCCCAAGAGCTGGTCGATGAACTCCACCCTGTCCGGCCGCCGCCGGGAGACCGAGAACGTCGTGAGTTTGGGCTACGACCTGCAGTCCGGCGCCAGCGCGCGGGTCGACTTCTCGAAGCCGGGCGGCCTGCAGACCGGGGCGGAGCTGGACTTCACGGACATGAACCTTTACACGGGCATGGACTCCCGCACCACCCGGGCCCGCGCCTTCGTCGGGATGAAGCCCAAGTGGCCGGCCGAGAGCACGGTGGACCTCGGCTACGACCTGGTCCACTACGGCTTCTCGGACGCCAACAAGGAATACGCCGAACACCTCGTCAAGCTGAACTGGAATTGGAGGCTCTAAGATGCGCACGCTTTTCGCGACGCTGTTGACCGCCGCCCTGCTCCTTCCTCCGGCCGAAGCCGCCTGGTACGACTTCGCCCGCAACGAGAACGCTCCCGAGATCGCCCAGCTGCAGGTGGCCGGCCGGGAGATGGAGGACCTCGTGGAGCTGATGGTCCTCTATCCCGACGAGCTCAAGGGCGGCAAGCTGACCGTGCGCGGCAAGGCCGAGACCACCCGCGGCACGATCGGGGCCGTGCTCGTCAGCGTCGACGGCGGCGTCAACTTCGAGAAGGCCAAGGTCGAGCGCTCCGGCGCCTTCATCTTCGAGGCCGCCCCGGTGCTGGAGCGGGAGTACGAGTTCCAGGTCCGCGCCCTGGACACGACCGGCCGCTCCTCCGACCCCAAGTCCGGGGCCTTCAGGTTCGTGGTGCGCCCGGACAAGAGCCGCGAGGAGGCCCTGGCCCTCTTCAACAAGCTGCTCGACCTCTATGAAGCCAAGGACAGGAACGGCTTCATGGCCCGCGTCTCCGACGATTTTGAGGGCAGCCGAGCCGCCCTCCTGGAGGGGTTGGAGAGCGACTTCGCGAACCTCGCGAGCATCGACATCCAGCCTTCCATCCTGCGCGCGGCCAAGGTGGGAGCGACGGTGCAGGTGCAGTTCACCTTCACCCGCCGGGTGCAGTCCCGCACCTCGGGGAAGGTCCTCACCGACCGCTCGACGAGCAACATGAGCTTCGTCCGGGACGGGGAGGAGTTCAAGCTCGCCTCGATGGCCGCTCCGCTCATCTTCGGGGTCTCCGCGACCGGCGAGGTGGCGACGTCGGTGGAGAACCGCTCCGAGGGCACCACGGTCCTGGCCGTCACCGACAGCGGCGACGCGGTGCAGGTGGCGCAGAAGCAGACGGTGAACACCACGGCCGACCAGACGGCCTCGAACATCGTGACGGGGCAGATCAGCGTCGTCTGCCAGATGAACACAGGGGACACGACGGCCCAATGCCCCTCCGTGAACCTGGAGACCCGGGGGACCGCCCGGAACCTGACCTTCCAGCAGCAGCGCCACGCCCGGGACATGAACATCGGCGAGGTGAGCGTCACGGTGCTCATCCCGGACCCCGCCTTGCCCAGCGACGGCTGCACCTGGGTGGTGGAGCCCAACAGCCTCATCCGGGACCTCGGCGTGAGCGACCTGAACACGGTCAAGACGGTCTCCTCCGACGCGGCCGACTACGCCGAGGCCATCCCGGCCGACAGCCCGGTCACGGTCACCCTGAACCGGGTCTTCGCGGTCAAGACCCCGACGCTCTACGCCCTGCTCAAGGCCACGACGGCTACCTGTTCCTACCGGGTCCCCCCTGTCGTCGCGCCAAGGACGAAGGAGGTCGAGATCAATGCCGTCTTCGAGTACCGCATCCAGCTCAGCCAGAACCCGGCGTTCTACTGAGGCCCGCATGACCCCCGCCCCCCTCCTGAGCGCGGCCCTCGCCGCGCTCCTGGCGTCCCCCGCTTGCGCCCAGATCAACGGCGCGGCGACCTCGGAGGAGGTCGACCAGAAGGCCTACGACTACTACAAGAACATGGGCGGCGTGGACCCCATGGAGAAGTGGAAGGAGTTCGTGGAGGAGAGCATCACGCCCGACGAGGTCGGTGAGCTGATGGAGTACAAGGAGCAGATGGACGCGGCCATGAAGACCGCGGAGCAGATCTCCCGGGGAGAGATCAACGAGGTCGTGCTGGAGACCCTGCGCGGGCAGTACGAGGAGCTGCTCAAGAACAAGAAGATCCCGCGCAAGCTCCGGCGGGAGCTCCCCAGGCTGGGGCTCATCGACCAGCTGGTCACCACCGTGAACTTCGCCATCGACATGAAGAAGACCGCCATGGCCAACGAGGTCGCGACGCAGGCGGAAGAGGTGTTCCAGGTCCTCTGCAGGGACCGGGAGCTCTCCGGCGCCGACGATCCTTTCCCGGCGAACGTCGAGACCGCGCAGCGGGTCTACAAGAAGTACTGGAAGTCCGGCCTGGGATCCAAGATGGACGCGATCCTGCGCCACCAGCGCCTGCTCTCCATGGACGAGGCGTCGAGCGAGCCGGCCACCTTCGAGGCCAACGTGGTCGACGGCCTCGTGGGCCTGCTCAAGATGACGGCGGACTACAAGAAAGCCTACCTGGAGAAGGATAAGGCGCAGTACGAAGCCAAGGAGCTGATGAGCGCCTACGGCCGCTGGGGCAAGGTCACGGGAAACGATTTCGGAGCGCTGATGAGCCTGCTGGGCACGGAGAAGCAGGTGGAGGCCAAGATTCCCTCCTACGAGAAGATGCTCGCGGAGGCACCCGCGGCCATCGCCGCGGCAAGGGTCGCCATGAAGAAGGGCGACTTGGGTCCGGCCGACGTCTTCTGCGACAACACGGCCGGCGCGCTCTACAGCGCCAAGATCGGCCTGCGCGACTTCGGCGGGCGCACCCAGAAGGTCAGGATGAGGACCGCGCCCCTGCTCGAGAAGATCACCTCCGCGCAGGCCGACGCGTCCAAGTTCTGCAGGGAGTACGCCGCCGCCTATAAGCAGCGGGAAGAAGAGGAGCGGCTGAAGCTGGAGAAGGAGTACGAGCAGTACAAGGCCTCCATCAAGTCGGCCTGCGGCGAAGGCGGGATCAGCGGGATGGCCTACGCCGGGCCCAAGCAGGCGGAGCTGGACTCGCTCGCCGTCGAGGTCGACAAGGTCTACCAGAAGGACGGCCTGGCCGTGCAGGAGCCGCAGGTCTACTGGACGCCGCTCGACAACCTGGACGCCGACTGCGGGCCGGACGCTTTCAAGGACGAGCCCAAGGGCTCTCAGACTCCAGGGTCGCTCATGGGCATCGTCGCCAGGGCCTTCCAGCTGGCCCGGTCCTACTGCTCGGAGCTGGACAAGTACCGCAGCGGGCTCAGCAAGGCCCGCGAAGCGATCATCAACGCCAGCGCCAAGCAGAGGGATGCCTGCGAGGCCTCTCGGAAGGCGGCAGCGGACGCGGACCAGCCCTCCCCGGACTGCCTCTGGTGCGACACCGGCCCGGCGGACCGGGCCTTCTCCAGGAAGTTCTCCCAGTCCCCCCGGCTCAAGTTCTCCGTGGTCGGCGACCGCATCAACCGCTGGCGCCGGGTGGTCGAAGCGGGAAGGAGCGTCGCCGAGAAGGCGGAGATGGGCTTCTTCGAGGACGCCTCGCGCCTGGCGAAGCGGATCAGCGAGCTCGGCGTCGGGGTGGAGGAGATGCCGGTTTCCGCCGAGCTGGTGGAGGGCTGGGCGAACGGGGCGTACGCGGAGTTGAAGGGCAGCCAGGACCTCAACTTTTCAGTCCAGGCTCTGCGTCGCTGGGCGGAGCTGCTCGGAGAAAGGTCGCGATACCAGTCCGAGCTCCTGCCCCGGGCGAGGAAGAGCCTCGCGCAGGGGTTGTCCCAATATACCCGGGAGTTCAGCGAGATCTCCCAGGAGCTGGACCGCCTCTCGGGCGAGGCCGGGACCGCCGCGCAGAACTACCAGGCCGTGGCCTCCTTCTACGCGCAGACTCCCTGGCCGGAACAGGGCGAGCCCTTCCGAGCGAAGGCCGCCGAGGTCCCGGAGAGGACGCGCTCGCTGCAGGACATGCTGGCGCGGGCCCGCAAGGGACCCGACGGGGCTAAAAAGGCCCTGGCCGACGGTGAGAGGGGCGTGTCCGACCTGGACTGGTACGCCCGGTCGTTCTCGATCACGGCGGCCAAGCTCGAGAAGCTCGAGAAGAGCCTCGACGAGGACGCGGACCTGCGCGCGCTCCGGACCAGGGTCTCGAACGGCTCCGGCGGAGTCTATATGCGCGGGATGGATAGGGCCCGGCTCTCCGCCCTGCAGGGGAAGCTGTCCGCGGCGCTCGGGAGCATGGGCCAGCCCGAGCGCCGGGCCGCGCCCGGCGCTATAGCCGAGCTCCAGGCGGTGCTCGCGGCGGCCCAGAAGATCAAGCCCGTGCCGAGCGACGCCATCCTATTGGACGACGGGAATACCCAGACCCTGCTCGAGGCCGGCGTCTACCGAGATCTGGAGGCCAAGGTCAAGAAGATCGATCCGACCGACGCCAGCGCTCCGGGCGAGGCGATCAAGATCCGGGCCGAGATCGAGGGCGTTCGCTATTTTCAGGACTACGACAAGAAGGAGTACGCCAACCACCCCGTCTACAAGGCCTACCTGAGCGCCCTGGCGGCCTGCGAGGGCCTGGACAAGAAGGCTGCGGGCGCGAAGTCGGCCCTCGTCGGCCGCATCAAGTCCGACAAGGCGGCCATCGAGAGGGAGATGAAGGCTATCTCTGCGAAGCCCGCGAGCGCGACTCCCGCAGCGCTCGACGCGCTGGAGAAGAGGATCAAGGCCCTGGTCAAGGACTGGTTGGAGAAGCTCAACGGCCAGGAGCGCGACGAGTCCGGCATCGGCGACCTCCAACAGCTCGAGGTGGACCTCGCCAAGCTGAGGGAGACGACGGCGGAGGCCAGGCAGGACCAGGAGCAGGAGACCGCCCGCAAGGCTCTCCAGGCGTTGGAAGCCAAGATGGAAGCCGCCTCCCCCTCCCAGATGCAGGCGCTCATGAGCCAAGCCTCGGTGATCGCCAACAAGGCCCGCATCGGCGGCGAGCCGGAGACGCAGGAGCTCATGGGCAGGCTCGCCGACCTCGCCCGGGAGAAGGGCGCCGCGCAGAGCGGGCCGCCCTCCGGCGCTTCCGTCCAGCCGGAGGACGGCGAGGACTCGAAGGCCCTGCGCGACGCCCTGGACGACTTCCGGGAGCTCAACCGGGAGCTGGAAGCCCTCCCGGGCGGCCCCGATTCGCAGAGCCGCGCCGACGATCTCGTCGAGCGCGGACAGGCCCTGGCGGAGCGGGCGCTCGAGAAGATGCCCAAGGACGCCTCCGGGCGGCCGAATCCCAACCGTAAGCCGGTCGAAGACGAGCTCGAACGCTTGCGCAAGGCGGCCGAGCTCAAGAAGACCGCCAAGGCGGCCGCGGCCTCGCACGCCAAGGGCGTCGGCCCGCAGGCCGTCGAAGCCATCCGGGCGCTCTACCAGAAGTTCGCGGCGGCCTTCGCCTCCAAGGACCTCGCGGGCGTGCTGGACTGCCTCGCCGAGGACTGGGAGTCCTCCGAGGGCATCGGCCTCGGCGACATGGAGAAGACGCTGGGCAACTCCTTCCAAGCCTTCGACACCGTGAAGATGGAGATCTTGAACCTGCAGATCCGCAGCGCCGGGCAGGGTCTCTATCAGGCCGCCTACTCCACGCTGATGACCGGCCTCATCCGGCAGAACGACATCAAGCACGAGGAGAAGTCCACGCACTCGGACACGATCGTACTGACTCCGGAAGGGCCGCGGATCAAGCGCACCTCGGGCAGCACCGCCTGGGTGCAGTAGCGCCTAGACCTTTTTAGGCAGCGAGCCCAGGATGTCCCGGTAGCTCCCGTAGCGCGGCATCCCGAGCAGAGCGCAGCCCGCCCCGTCGTGGAGGCAGTCCGAAGCGCAGCGCGCCGAGGCGGCCTTGAGCTCGGGGAAGTGCGGGAGCAGGGCGCCCTGGTCCACCCCCACGAGGGCGAAGTTCATGATCCCCGGCGTGTCGATCCAGGCGGAACCCTCGGGGCCGGGCAGCAGGACGGCCCCGGTCGTGGTGTGCTTGCCCATCCCCGTGGCCCGGCTGATCTCCCCGATGCGGCCCAGGCTTTCGTCTCCCAGCAGCCGGCGAAGCAGCGAGGTCTTGCCCACGCCGGAGTGGCCGCAGAAGGCCGCGGCCTTGCCCAGGAGGAGCTTCCTGAGCGCGGAGGCCCCCTCCGGCGCCAGCGCGCTCGTCTCGACGAGCTCCACCTCGGCCGCCGCGTAGTGCGCCCAGGGCTTCTCGGCTCCCGGAGGCAGCAGGTCCGACTTGTTGACGCAGAGGACCGCGGGGATGCCCTGGGCGGAGGCCGCCACCAGGAAGCGGTCCACGATGCCGTGCATGAAGTCCGGCTCCCGCGCCGAGGCCACGACCACGAGGCGGTCGAGGTTGGCCGCCACGGCGTGCAGGAGGGGGTTGCGGGAGTTGGGGGCGCAGCGCATGAGCACGTTGCGCCGCTCGCAGCGCCCCACGATGACGTGCGCCTCCACCCGGACCCGGTCGCCGACGCAGACCGGGCTGCGCTCGCGCGAGTTCCCGCCGAAGGCGAGGGCCGCCATCCGGTAGCCGCAGAGGACGCGGGCCTGCCCGCCCTCCGGGCGCACCGCCGCCTGGTTCGGGTAGATCTCGGCCACGACGGCGTTGCCCTCCGCCGCGCTCAGCACACGGGCGCGGCCGCTCAGCGGACGCTTGGCGTATTTCCGGCGGGCGGGGATCTTGAGGCCTTCGAACCACTCTTCCTCGGGGTCGTCGGGCCGTGGGCGCATCTAAGGGGCCAGCAGCGCCGCGACTTCGCCGCGCAGCTCGCGCACGCCGAACCCGTCCTTGGCGCTGGTCCAGCGGAGTTCGGCGGGCGCGATCCCCAGGGCGAGGGCGGCCTCGCGGCGGCGGCCCTGGGCGCGCGAGGGCCCCACCTGGTCCGCCTTGGTCGCCACGGCCCGCCATGGCAGGCCCTGGTCGCGCAGCCACGCCGCCATCTGCAGGTCGAGCTTCGTGGGCCCGATCTTGGCGTCGACGAGCGCGAAGACCATGCGCAGCGAGGGCCGGCCCGTCAGGAATTCCTCGATCATGGCGCCCCAGCCGGCGCGCTCGGCCATGGGCCCTCCGGCGTAGCCGTAGCCGGGGAGGTCGACCAGCCAGTGGCCGGGGCTCGTCTGGAAGACGTTGATGGCGCGGGTGCGCCCCGGGAGGTTGGAGACGCGCGCGAGCTCCTTGCGGCACAGCGCGTTGAGCAAAGAGCTCTTGCCCACGTTCGAGCGGCCGACGAAGGCGACCGCGGCGGAGCAGACGGGGAGCTGGCCGGGGCGGGTCTCGCTGAGGAGGAAGCCGACGTTGTCCAGCATGGGACGTTGATTATACCCCTTGCGGAGAGGGGCTGCGCTTGAGAGCGACCTTCAGAGCCCACGCGAGGACGGCCAGGGAGGCGCCCATCCACAGCACCGCCCAGACCCTGGGCGGCAGGGGGAAGACGTGCTGGGAGAAAAGGGTGGTGTCGTTGACGACCCCTCCCCCCACCTTCAGCACGTAGCGCAGGTCGAAGAAGGCGTAGAGGCAGCTCGTCGTCCCGATGAAGGAGAGCAGGAGATCGTTGACGTCGTCCGGCAGCCACCAGCCCGCCGAAGCCAGGGCCGCGCCCAAGGCCAGGCCCGACCAGAACCCGAACATGGAGCGGACGTAGAAGAGCGTCATGGCGAGCAAACCCAGCCCCAGGGCCAGGGAGACGTACTTGTCGTAGCGCGTCCGGCAGGCCAGGATGAGGATGAGGGCCCCGGCGGCCATGGAGCCGATGTAGCCGGCGGGCAGGATGAGGGCGTAGATCCCCCCGCTGACGAAGCAGAGGCCGCTGCCGTCCGCCTGCACCGTGATCTTGTCGATGCGCCCGCCCGTGAGCACGCCCATGAGGCCGTGGCTGATCTCGTGGATGAAGGTCACCAGGATGCGCAAAGGCCAGAGCCAGGGAGTGTGCCAGAAGTACCAGGAAACGCCCAGCATCGGCGCGAGCATCAGGAGGCGCCGCACGGAGACGTCCGGGGCCCTGTCCAGCGGGATCAAGCCTTCCTCAACGCGACTTTGAGGGTGGACCACAGCACCGCGACGGAGACCAGTCCCCAGAGGCCGGCCCAGACGACGGGCGGCAGGGGGACCATCTGCGAGAAGACCACCGCGTCGGTCTTGGCGGAGGCCCCCAGCTTGACGAGGGTGCGGATGTCGAAGAGGGCTTCCAGGCAGCTCGTCACGCCGATGAAGGCGAGGATGAGCTCGTTGAACCCCTCCTTGAGCTTCCAGCCGGCGAAGACGAAGCCGCCTCCCATGAGGGCGCAGAAGGCGAGCGCGAAGAGGGTCCGCACGTAGAGGGCCGCGACCAGGAGCAAGGCCAGCCCCAGGGCGAGGGTGACGAAGCGGTCCAGGCGGGTGCGGAAGGCGGTGAGGAGCAGCAGGCAGCCGGCGGCCATCGAGCCGATGTAGCCGGCGGGCGCGATCAGGAGGGGGCTGCCGCCGGCGATGGCGCAGACCCCGTTCCCGTGGGGGTCCAGGGCGATCCCCGCGACGCGGCCGCCGGTCAGGATGGCGGCGAGGGCGTGGCCCACCTCATGGAAGAAGGTGACCAGCAGCTTCAAGGGGTAGACGAAGACCGTGTCCCATAGGAACCAGGCCGCGGCCAGGAGCAGGGTGAAGCCGATGAGGCGGTCGGTGGAGAAGCGCGAGGCCACGGGGAGGATTCTACCATACCCGCGCAAAAGGGAAGCCCCCGTTCCCGGGGGCTTCCAATCACTTCGTAAGGCCTGGATTATCCGAGGTCGGCCCGGCAGGTGTTGGGCCAGACGCAGGGCTTGAACTGGGCGGTGACCGGAGCCGGCTTGGCGCAGGTGTTGGGCCAGACGCAGGGCTTGAACTGGGCGGTGACGGGGGCCGGCTTGGCGCAGGTGTTGGGCCAAACGCAGGGCTTGAACTGGGCGACTTGGGTCTCAGGCGCGGCCTTCGCGCACTTGTTGGGCATCTGGCAGGTGGTGAAAGGCTTGGCGGCCAGGGTGGTTTCCGTCGTAAGGGGGCTCAGGCTCAGGATCATCAGCAGTTCGATCATGGTTCAAGTATAGCGAGCTTGCCCCCCCGCCCCTGAGGACGCCGGTCAACTTTCAAACATGACCAAGGCCGTTGAGAACGGTCATTGACCGCGGTCAATACGCGGGGGGAGGCCTAGGCGGGGGTCGCGAAGCACTTCTTGCGGATGACGTCGAGGTGGCCGGCGGTCTGGTCCACGATGCCCTTGACGAGGGCCTGGTACTCCGCGTTCTCGGTCCGGGCGATCTCGGTGATCTTGTTCTCCAGGAGGGACTGCTCGATGTCGCGCACGATGAAGAGGGCCTGGCGCTTGGGCACCTCTTTTCGGCTGAACCGCTCCCGGTGGGTGTTGATCCCACGGATGAAGGTCTGCACCGCCACCGGGTTGAACGTCCGGCCCACGATGAAGTCGTCGGGAGAGGCTTCGATGAGGGAGGCCATGCGCTTCATGGCCGCGGCGTGCTCGGCTTCCTGGGCGGCGATGCCTTCCCAGAAAGGCTGGTCTTCCGGCCACACCTGGGCGCAGACCTTATAGAGTTCCTGCAGCGCGACCTCGGCCTCTGCCATCACCGTCAGCACTGCCAGGGCGTTCTGGAGGGGTTCTCCCTGCATGGCTGGATGATATCAAATCGGCAGAAGGTCTTTGTCCCGGCGCAGCAGGGGCAGGCGGCTGAGTTCCCCCAGCATGATGGCGGCCACGATGAGCGCCCCGCCCAGGGCTCCCATCGGCCGGAAGGCCTCCCCCCCCAGCGTCCAGGCGAAGAGGGCCGCGAAGAGGGGCTCGAGGGCGAAGATGAGGGACACGGTCAGGGGCTTGACCTCTTTCTGGGCGACCATCTGGACGTAGTAGGCCGAGAGGGTGGGCACCAGGGTCAGGAACAGGATGGCCCAGGCGCTCCGCGGCGTCGTTACGGTCAAGGGGATGCCCAAGAGGAGCCCGCCGAGCAGGCAGGCGGCGCCGGTGATCCAGAACTGGTGGAAGGCCAGCAGGACGAAGTCCGCGTCCGCGCGCACGTAGCGGTCGGTCGCGAAGACGTGGGCCGTGTAGGTCGCGGCGGCGATGAGCGTCATCGCGTCGCCCTTGTTGATGCCCTGGATGCCGCCGGTCACCAGCCATAGGCCGCACAGGGCCAGCAGGACGGAAGCCCAGTGCCCCAGGTTCGGCGTTTCCTTCGCGTAGAAGTACATGGTGGGCGGCACGAACAGGATGAAGCCGCCGGTGATGAAGCCCGAGTTCGAGGCGCTCGTGTAGAGCAGGCCGGTCGTCTGGGAGACGTAGAGGGCGACCAGGAGGGCGCCCAGAGTCGCGCCTTCCTTGAGCAGGCGCCAGGGTTCAGGCTTTCGCAGGGCGAAGGGCAAAAGACAGAGGGCCGCCGCGAGGAAGCGCCAGCCGACCAGGGCTACGGGGTGCACGCCGGAGAGGGCGTCCTTGACCAGGATGAAGGTGGCGCCCCAGACCAGGGCCGCGTAGACCAGGCCTCCGTGGAGCAGGAAGGAGCGTCCGCGGGTCAACTAGCGCCTCAGGAGGAAGCGGCCGGAGAGCGTTTCCGGCGGGGGCTGGAGCCCGGGGGTCTGGGAGGCGTTGCTGGAGAGCTTGGCGTCGTCCTCGACCTTGGGCTTGAGCGCCTGGTAGGCGGAGGCGAGGTCGGGACTCCCGTCCTGGACCGCCTTGAGCAGGTGGTAGGTCAGGAGGCCGTGGCGTTTCTGCGGGGAGGAGGTCGAGATCTGCGAGCCTTGCGAGGCGGAGAGGATGGCCATGTTGGCGGGGAGGGCGCCGGCGGCCTTGGTCACGACCAGGGGGCGGGCTCCCTTGGCCAGCACGCTGCGCCCGCCGGCCCCGGAGAAGCAGGAGTCGAGGACGACCAGGACCTCCGAGGCGGGCAGGTTCCCAAGCCGCTGTTTGAGGCGCTCGAGGGGGTAGGCCGTGTCGGAGAGGAACTCGGCCTCGCCGTCGAAGGGCACGAGGTAGGCTTCGCCGGTGGCGGGCTCGGGCGCGCCGTGCCCGGAGTAGTAGACCACCACCCGGCTCGAGGGCTTCACGCGGCTGCGCAGCCAGGTGCCGAGGGTGCGCTCCAGGGAGGTCTTGGTGGCCCGGTCGTCGATGAGCAGCTCGATGTTGCGCTCGGGGACGCCGAGGGCCTTGAGGTATTCCTTGAAGAGCTTGGCGTCGCGGCTGGAGAACTCGGAGCGGGGCAGGTCCCGGTAGCGCTCGATGCCCACGACCACGCCGAAGTCGTCCGGGCCGAAGGCGGGCGTCTTGATCGCGGGGACGTCGTCGATGGAGGCCTCCGCCTTGGCGGAGCCCGTCTCCAGGGCCGCGACCCGGACCACCTTGATGTCGGACGACTCGACGCCGAGGACGACGCCGAGCTCGGGCGCCGCCGCGCACTCGGGCCGCTCTTCCGAGAGCGTAAGCGAGAGGGGCAGGGCGTTGGGGCCGGCGTAGCGGCGGGTGACCGCGACGGAGAAGACCGCGCGCTTGCTCTCGCCGGGGGCGAGGGCCCCGAGGTCGGCCTCGCTCTCCCCGTAGATCTTGACCTGCTCGTCCTTCGAGGAGAGGCGGGCCTTGACCTTGCGCGCGGCGCCGCGCCCGGCGTTGCGCACGACGAGGGTCACCTCCCCCTCCCGGCCCTTGGCGAGGGTGCGGTTGCCCTCCGCGTCCTTGATCTCGATGCCGGCGAGCTCGAGCTTGGGCAGGCGGAGGGGGCGGGTCTTGAACTTGAGGACGAGCGGCTGGGAGTCGAAGCCCTCGGACTCGGCGAGCAGGACTCTGAGAGCGGCCTCGTCTTCCGCGGCGATGGCCTCGGCGGCGAGGGCGGCCTCGACCGTCTTCTCCTCGCCCGGCTTGACCGTCCCGACGTAGGTGCGCTCCTTGAAGCTCAGGCCCTGGGCCTGGCTTTCCAGCTTGAGGTTCACGCCGTAGGCCTCGCCCTTCCCGGAGTTGCGCAGACGCACCTTCACCTTGCCGGTCTCGCCGGCCTCGAGCACGCCGTCGGCGGAGCCGTCCTCGAAGGAGACGGCGGCGAGCTCGAGCTTCGGGGGCGCCGCCTGCGCGGCGGGCTTCGCGGCTGGGACGTCCTCGTCCGGGCTCAGGGGCTCGCGGGTCTTGGGGTCGAGGAGCACGGCCGAGACCAGGCGGAAGTCTTCGTCCTGGCGGCGGAGGCGCACCTTCAGCAGGTAGGACGCGCCGCGGTCAAGGGCCTTGGCCTTCTCCCTCGGGGCGCGGGCCTTCAGGCTGGCGCCTAGGGCCTCGACCTGGAAGGCCTCCTGGTCGGCGTCGTAGGCGCCGAGCTTCGTCTGGAGGGTCAGGAGGTGGTCGGCGGCGCGGAGGGGGCCGATCCTTCTGTTGAAAGACGCCAGCTCCTCCTTCCGTTTAGCCTCGACGGCGTCGTCCGCCGCGGCCTGCTTGCCCAGCGCGGCCCGGATCTTCGCCTCGTATTCCTCTCGCAGCCGAGCCTGGGTGTCTTTGGCGGTTTTGACCCGGGCCTCGTGCTCGGTGGTGGTCTCGAACTCCCCCTTCTCCGGCAGGGACATGGTTGCGAGCTTGCTTTCGAGCTCCTGATAGAGCGTTTCCGCCTCGCGGGCCCCCCCGGGCTTGGAAGCCGCTTTGAACTCCATGGGAGAGAAAGCGATGAGCAGGTCGAGATTCCGCCAGTAATGGACCTGCTCGTCCTGGGTGCCGACGGCCAGCATCGTCCCGTCCCGGCTTAAAGCCAGGGAGGTGATGGGATGCTGGAAGGGGATGTCGAGCAGGCGGACGCCCGACTCCGGTTCGATGACGACGAGCCGTCGGCCATCGGGGTGGTACAGCGAGAAGGCGAGCCGGTTCCCTCCGTAAGAGAGATTGCCGGGGGTCTTGTCCGCGTATTCAAACCTCTTGACCTCTCTCAGGGTCACGGTCATCCAGAGCCGGACGGTCTTGTCGACCACGGCCGCCAAGTAGAGGCCATCCGGGCTCAGGACGGGGTCGGAGGCTTGCTCCCTGACGGCGGTCAGCGTCTTGGGCCCGCGCCGGCCGCTGGGGTCGATGGCGACGAGGCCGCCCTTCTCGGAGGCCGCGAAGATCCAGTGTTCCGACGGGAGCGACGGGTCGGCGCCGAAGGCGACCTGGACAGGCGACCAGCTGCCGCGCTTGCGGTCGCCCTTGAGGAGCTCCTTCTTCTTCCCGCTGGCGAGGTCGAGCAGGAAGACGTAGCCGTCGTAGTCGCCGATGGCGACGCTCTGTCCGTCCGTGCTCCAGGAGAGCGAACGGAGGGTGCCGGGGGATTTCTGCTCGAACAGGAGCGCCGATTCTCCGGTCGTGTCCCAGAGCCGGAGGACGTCGTATTCCCCCACCAAGACCTTGGTCCCGTCGCGGCTGAAGGCGCCGGTGTTGTAGTTGCTCGTCGTGTAGGGGATCCGGCAGGGGCCGCAAGACAGGTCCCTCGGGAAGGTCCCGGCGGCGACGTCGATGAGTTTCTTCTGGTAGCTGGCGGCGAAGAGGAACATCCCGTCCGGGCTGAAATCCAGACAGCGGACTTCCCCGATATTCCCCGTCCTGCCGGTGTCGCGGTCGTAGGCGGGCATGATCACGGGCGACAGGGCGGCCGTTTTCGAAACCAGCACGACGCCCTCCTCGGCCCCTAAAGCCGGGACGGCGCAGGCGAGCAGCAGCAGGAGCGTTCTCATCGGGCCGGGGAGGAGTATATCAAACCGCGTCAGCCCCGCGGCGGGTCGGGGGCCTCGAGCTCGAGCGGGTCGGGACATCGGGACGGGGCCGAGGGGCGGAGCTTCGAGTAGAGCGTCCAGGCGAGCGCGAGCGGCAGGGAGAGCGCGATGAGCGCGAAGCCGGCGAAGGCGGCGGGCGGGACCAGGAAGAGGATCCCCAGGATGACCGGGAGCCGCTTCCAGAGAGGCTTCTCGGCCATGGCCCCTAGGACAGCGTCAGCGTCCGCCCCTTGCGGCGGAAGTCGCCGCGGGGCTGGCTCTCGTCGAGCAGGGCGTCCGAGTCCAGGTCCACGAAGGAGAAGCCCCCCAGCCCGCAGGCCAGGTGCACGCTGGGGGAGAGGCCCCGGGCGCTCTCCTGCATGCAGCCGATCATGAGCTTCTTGCCGGCCGCCCGGGCGAGGGCGGCCACGTCGAGCGAGCGGCGCAGACCCAGCTTGGCCACCTTGATGTTGAGCACCTCGGCCGCGCCGGCCTCGAGCACGGCCAGGGCGTCCTCGGGCGAGCGCACGCTCTCGTCGGCGGCGAGCGGGACGGGCGAGCGGCGCGAGAGCCAGGCCGCCTCCTTGAGCCTCTCGCGCGGCAGGGGCTGCTCGCAGAGCACGGCCTTGGCCCCGAGCTTGAGCGAGCGCTCGAGGAAGCGCAGGGCCCCCTCGGCCGTGAAGCCCTGGTTGCCGTCCAGGATGAGTCCGGGGCGTACGCCCCGCCGGCGCCCGGCCAGGACGACCGCCCGCACACGCTCGAGGTCGGCGTCCTTGTCCTTCGTCCCGACCTTGATCTTCAGACAGCGGAAGCCTTCGCGCAGAGCCTTCTCCGCGGCGGCGCCGGCTTGCGGCGCGGGCCAGGCCGAGAGGGTGAGGTCGGTCTCGAGGGAGTCCTGCGCCCCCCCGAACCAGTGGACCATGCGCACGCCCAAAGCGCGCGTGAGCGCGTCGAGGGCGGCGCACTCGAAGGCCGCGGCCGCGGCCGGGGTCCCGGGGCAGAGCCGCCAGACCTCCCGGGCGAGAGGCTCGAACTCGCGGACGTCCCGCCCGCGCAGGCGCGAGAGCAGGCCGCGCAGGGCCTGGGCCAGGGCCTGCGCCGAGAGGTGCTTCATGACGATGGAGCTCGAGGCCTCCCCGCAGCCCTGGGCCCCGCCGGCGAGCCTCAGGCGCACGGCCGCGTTCGTCGTCTCGGATTTGGAGCCGAGCGCGGTCACGAAAGGGTCCTTCAAGGGGACGGTGAAGGTGAAGACCTCGCCGCCGCGGATGGAGAATGGATTCATGACGGAAATTTTCTATTATTATGGCGATGAAAGGAACTCTCCTGGCCGCTCTCCTCCTGGCCCTGCCGGCCGCCGCTTCGGCCGCCCTGCAGGACATCGAAGTGTACGGCACCTCCACGCTGACCGACGCCGAGCTCAAGAAGCTCGAGCCCAAGGTCAAGCGCTACCTCTATCTGGACGCGGGCAAGACCAAGGCGACGCGCCGGGCCGCCGAATCCCAGCAGAAGGAGCTCGAAAGCGAGATCCTGAAGCTGGGCGGCTTCGCCTACGCGCGCATGCAGAAGGTCGCCGCCCCGAAGGACGGCGGGGTCGTGGTCGTGTTCGACGTGGTCGAGAACGGAGCCAAGGATGCGCGCATGCCCTTCCGAGCGGCGCCCGCGGGGTTTCTGCCCGACCCGGCCGGCCTGCTCGCGGCGTGGAAGCACTACTACAACCTGGGCTGGGACCTGGCGCGCCGCAGCGCCATCAGCGCCGACCGGGTCGACTGTCCCGCCTTCTACTGCACCTGGGGCGCGGCGACCCCCGAGCTGGGCGCCCTGCAGGACCAGTTCATCGAGAAGGTTCCGAAGAACAAGGACCTCCTGCTCCAGGTGATGCGGGAGGACGCCGACGCGCAGAAGCGCGCCGACGCCCTCGTTTTGCTCGCCTACCTCAAGGACGGCATCGAGGTCTCGAAGGCGGCCGAGCTGGGCTTGAGCGACCCCGACGACCGTGTCCGGGAGGCGGCCATGCGGGTCTTCTCCGACATCATCGTCTACAAGTCCGACGTGAGCGTCCCCGTCGAGAAGATCGCCCAGGTGATGGACTACCCCTCCGTGGACGACCGCACGCGCGCCCTCGCGGTCATGCTGGGCATCGCCAACCACCCGCTCTACCGCCGCTTCCTGCTCCAGAGCGGGAGCACCCAGGTGCTCAAGCTGCTGCGGACGAAGAACTCCTCCAACCACGAGATGGCTTTGACCGCGCTCAAGATGCTCTCCGGCGAGAACCACGATGGGCGCGACTACGACGCCTGGGAAGCCTGCGTCCAGAGGGCGCGCAAGGCCGACTTGGAAGAAAAGAAGTAGCGATGTCTTCGGGCGCCGTCCCCAGGCTCTCCTTCGAACTTTCCCAGGCCATCCTCGCCAAGTTCATGGCCGGCGCCACCCTGGGCGCTCTGACCCTCTTCTTCCTGTCCACCGGCCGCAAGCGCAACGACCCCGGGCGGCTCTTCTGGGCCGTGGTGTGCGCCCTGGCCGCCCTGGCGGTCCTCACGTTCTAGCCGTTTTTTCCTTGACAAAAAGCCGCGCGGGCCTTACACTAATATGCAGACGAGGTGACACCCCCATGTCCCGAACCTTGGTCGCGTATATCTTTGTCTTCGCCCTAGCCCTCCCGGCGGGGCTTTCTTATGCCCAGGTGCTGGTGGGAGAGCCCATCAGCAAGCCGGTGCGCGGGCTGCGCGCCGGCTCTTCCGGCATCATCGAGGAGCCGTATTCGTTCGACCCGGCCGCCTGGGGCGAGGGCGCCGCGGGTCACGAGCATTTCTTCCGCTACCAGCTGTTCCTGACCCGCAAGGGCCTCGCGGGCCAGACCCCCGAGTCGTGGAAGAAGCTCGAGCCGGCGAAGCGCGAGCAGAAGCTCGCCGCCGGCGAGGCGTTCCTCAAGACGAAGTTCGAGACGCTCATGAGCGCGGACTGGCTCAGCTTCGAGGATCAGGAGCTGCTCGAGGCGGTCTGGGGGGCGGAGATCGCCAAGGCGGTCGGGGCGGTCAGCACCGCGCGCAAGCTCAAGGACCCGGAACAGCTCAAGGCGGCCCTTGAAAAGGTCAGCGGCCTCGCCAAGAAGTTCGCGGACCTGGGCGCCATCGACTGGAAGGCGATGTTCGACGGCAAGCGGCCGGGCGAGGGCGACCTGGTCTCGCCCGGCGGCTCGGGTAAGCCGAAGGACTACCTGGCCCCCGAGAAACGCGGCGGCTTCCTCCAGATGCTCGGATCGCCCGAGGTCAAGGCGGCCCTCGCCGACCAGAAGAGTTTCGAGACCTTCCTGTACAAGAACGAGGTGCCCAAGGACGCGCACCCCAGCCTCATCGCGATGTACTCCGTCCTCAGCCGGGCCGACGACAAGACCAAGGCCGAGCTCGGCCACATCCTGCCGACGGTCGTGCAGTTCATCCGGGACGGCAAGAAGGTGGTCGTGACCAAGATGGACGGCGCGCTGGGCTACGCCGTCCCCGGCGACTACGACCGGCCGGAGATGGTGGCGGTCTCGGCCGACATCAAGGACGCCGACCCGCTGGTCGCCGGCGAGGTCCTGACCCACGAGTTCCAGCACATCTACGACATGTACGTGGGCCGCTACTACACCCTGGACTCGGAGATGCGCAGCTTCAAGACGGGGGTCCTCTACACCCGGGCCATCGAGAAGGCCGCTCCTGAGAAGTACAAGGAGATGCGCGAGAGCGACAGCGACGACACTCGGCGCTTCATCCGCTCCGGCGAGGAGCTGGGAAAGGCCTACGACAAGGGGCCCGCGGACTTCGCCCAGCAGATCGCCTTCGGCTACGGCTACAGCCGCTTCCATGAGGGCGTGTTCATGGGCCGCCTGCCGCTGCGGGAGGCCGTGGACCCGAACTTCGGCGCTCCGCGCGAGCTGGCCGCCCTGCGCGCGCTGAGGGACAAGACCAAGGAGCGCGCGGCGGAGTCCGAGAAGAGGCTCCAGGAGGCCCGCGTGGGCGCCTCCTCCCGCGGCCAGGACAAGGCCGTCGAGAAGGCCGCCAACGACCTCAGCGGAGACCAGCGCATGCTCGCCTATTACAACCAGCAAGTCATCATCAAGGAGCTCCGCCTCAAGCGCATGCAGTCCGAGGTGCAGTGGCTCGATAAGAGGAACAAGACCAACGGGAAGTCCCCCCACGACCTGATCCTCTCGGTGGACGGGGAGTACCTGGTCCAATGAGGCGCTCCTCCCTGGCGCTCCTAACCTTCTGCGCGGCGGCCTCGGCCTGGGCCGCCATCGGATACGCGCGCTTCGCCCATCCGAAGGGCGACTACGCGGTGGAGTATCCCTCCGACTGGAAGAAGAGCTACGGGATCCAGGCCCTGCGCCTCGCCCCGCCCGGGAAGGCCGGCGAGCAGGTGAAGCTGACCCTCGAACGCTACCCCTTCGGCAAGGAGTCCCCCGCCACGATGGCGGACTTCGCCAGGAGCCTCCTGGAGCAGGTGCCCTCGCTCAAGAAGCTGGACTCGGACGTCGCCGCCGACGTCGCGGGCCGTAAGGCGCGCCGGCTGGCCTTCACCGAGACCGCAACCCTTCGCACCAAGCAGGGCGACAGGCTCGCCGGGCCGATGCGGGAAGTCGTGCTCCTCGTCCCGGTGGCGAAGGGCTGGTACGTGGTCAAGCTGGCCGGCCTCGGCAGGGAGTACGACAAGGCCCTGCCCGAGTTCGAGCACCTCGTGAAGACGGCGCAGTTCGAGGTGAAGCCGGCGAAGACGGCTCCCAAGAAGCCCTGAGCTTTAAACTCCTCCTCGCGCTGCTCCTGGCGCCGGCGACGGCTCTTGCCCTGGGCAAGCCGGAAGCCGAACTCGAGCTCGACCCCTACTACAGCGACGTGATGGTGACCATCCCCTTCTCGGAAGGGGCGGTGGAGAGGCAGGTCGAGAAGGACGAGGCGGACACCTACCGGGAGATGCTCGCCCGGGCCCTGGTGCCGCGCTACCTCCTGCTCGAGGCGAGCGTGAACCCCTTGCCCTTGGCGGGGGTCGCCCTCCGCAGCGGCGACGAGGAGATCTACCGCCGCTTCAAGTTCTCCCCCACCCTGAACCTCATCGAGGCGGGTACGGCCGGCTTCGAAGAGCCCTACGCCTTCTCGGCCTTCCTGGGCAAGGTGGTGAACTTCGAGGGGCGCGAGACGCTGGGGCACCGGAACATCGGCTACGTGGGCTACCTGGCGAGCTGCGGCAACTACCACCTCATGGAGAGCCAGCTCTTCCCGGACAACTGGGTGGAGGTGGAGGCGAAGGTGAAGGGGCTCTTCAAGACGGACAAGAAGAGCATGAGCTGGAGCTTCCGCGGCGGCGCGAAGCTGCACAACAACCAGGACATCGCGGACGTCTTCTACTTCGGGGTGCGGCGCGACCGGGTGGACTTCGAGAAGACGCCGTGGTCGTGGCTGTTGAGCGCGGCCGTGAGCTACCAGGCGGACTTCTCGCGGAAGGACTTCACGCCCCTTCAGCACAGCATCCTGGTGGAGAAGAACTGGCCGCTCAAGAAGAACAAGCTGACCTTGAGCATGGGCGTGGGTTACCTTTGGCGCGGCACGGGCAAGTACACGGGGACGGTGGCCGAGCACCGGACGCTGGACAAATCGCAGATCCTGCTGCGGCCCAACCTGAAGTTCTAGAGCTTCTTCCTCAGCCGGCAAACGAACAGCGCCCCGCCCGCGGCGAGGATCAGAAAGGCGGCCGCGGCCAGGGCCATCAGGCGCTTCCTGTGGCGGGCCCGCTCCTGCTCGGCGGCGAGAAAGGCCTCCTCTTCCTTGATGGCGAAGTAGACCTGGCCCTGGGCCTCGCCGAGCTGGCGCGTGAGGTCCATGATGCGGCCCATCTCGACGACCCTCGGGCCGGGGATGTTCGGGTCGGCCTTCTTGCCGGTGAGGGCCTGCTTGCGCGCGGCGCCGGCCAAACTGATCACGTTGAACATCTGCTGGGTCGTCTGGGTCTGCTTGATGTCCTCGCGGGACTGCAGGAGGCGCGCCCAGGAGGCGTGGAGCTCGGCCACGACGGGCTCGCGGTCCCGGGTGTAGCCGGCGAGGTCGCCATCCGCGGAGTAGCGCTCGCGCAGGGTCTTGAGCCGGGCGAGGACGTTCTGGCCGGAGAGGAGGGCGTCCAAGCCCTGCTGCTCCTCCGCCCCGACGACCATGCTCTGCTCGATGGGGTTCCGGGGCAGGTCCGAGGCGGCGGCAGGCAGGAGGAGCAGGGCGAGGAGGAAGCTCATCCTTCCTTTCTCAGCTTGAACACGAGGAGCGTCCCAGCGGCGGCGAGGACGAGGCAGGCGGCGCCGGCAAGGAGAGCCAGGCGCTTTCTCTGTCGGGCGCTCTCCTGCTCGTTGCGGAAGAAGGCGCTCTCGTCCTTGAGGGCCTGGGTGACGCGGTCCTGGCTGTCCATGAGCTGGCGGTCGAAGCCGACGAGCCGGGTGAACTGGACCATGCGGGTCCCCACCACGCCCTCCGCGTGCTTCGACTTCCCCTCGCTGAAGTCGGCGGCCACGCTGAGAGCGTTGATGATCCCCGCCTTGGTGTGCATGAGCTTGATGTCGGTGCGGACGTTCATGATGCGCTCGAGCCGGTTCCAGAGCTCGGCGACGACGGGCTGGCGCTCCCGCTCGTAGCGGGCGAGGTCGCCGTCCTGGGCGTGGCGCTCGCGCAGGGCCTTGAGGCGCTCCATGAGCTCCTGGGCGCGCTCCATCTCCTGCGTCCCCCGCTGTTCCTCCTCGCCGATGACCATCTTCTGCTCGACGGGGTCCTTGGGCAGGTCCTGGGCGGCCGCGTTGGCGAGCAGGAAGGATAGAAGGAGAGCCATCGGGAGGATTCTAGCTCTTAATTGGTGTAGGATAAGAGCCATGAACATCCTCTTTAGCGCGTTCCTGGCCGTGCCGATCGCCGTCTCGACGGGGACGGCCACGCTCTCCTGCTCGGATGCGCAGGCCCTGCGGGACTTCAAGGACATCGTGTACGGGAAGCTCAACCCGAGCCGCTCTCCGGACGTGGCGACGGATTGGGCGGCCTGCCTTTGCGGGAAGGCGGCCTACGAGGCCGGGACGAACGCGAGGCCGCCGGCCAAGACGATGGACGCGCTCCCGGCGATGGACGCCTATTTCGTCGAACAGCATAAGAAGAGCCTGAAGAAATGGAAGGCGTGGTTCAAGAAGCATCTTCCCGTGGACGACAAGCAGGCGGAACTGCTCTCGCTGTGCACGTGCCGGGACGTCCAGTTGTGCGCCCCGCAGCTGGAGAAGAAGGGCAAGAAGAAGCTGGCCGAGCCGGCCCCGAAATAAGGGTACCCCCGACAGGAATCGAACCTGTATCACCTGCTTAGAAG
>DMEZ01000013.1:0-61410 GCA_003450735.1 Elusimicrobiota bacterium
GACACGCCCGACCCGCCCGGCGGGCGCATCGAGCGCGGCCCCGGCGGCGAGCCCTCGGGCGTATTGCGCGAGGAGGCCATGGCGCTGGTGGAGAGCCTGCTCCCGGAAAACAGCCAAGAGGAGCTGATGGAGGGCGCCCGGCGGGCCCTCAAGATGGCGGCCGGCTTCGGACTCACCGCGCTCCACGAGGCGGCGGCCGATGAGAAGACGCTCGCGGCCTACGCCGAGCTCGAGCGCCGCGGAGAGCTCACCGCCCGCGTCGACGCCTCCTTCCAGCTCGACCCCTCCAGCGGCGTCCCGGACCTGGAGGCCCTGCGCGCGCGCCATCAAGGGAAGCTCCTGCGCCTGACCGGGGGGAAGATCTTCGCCGACGGCGTGCTCGAGGCCCGCACCGGCGCAGTCCTCGAGCCCTATGTCGGCCGCGGCGGGCTCGGCACGGCGCTCTGGGACCAGAAAGCCTTCGATGAAGCGGCCTCGGAGCTCGACCGCCGGGGCTGCCAGGTCCACGTGCACGCGGTGGGCGACCGGGCCGTGCGCATGGCCCTCGACGCGGTGGCCGAGGCCCGCCGGCGCAACGGCCCTGGCGGGCCGACGCACGAGATCGTCCACCTCGAGCTCATCGACCCCTCAGACCTGCCCCGCTTCAAGGCCCTGCGCGTCGCCGCCGGCTTCCAGCCGCTCTGGGCCTGGCGCGACCCCTACATCACCGACCTCACCGAGCCCGTGCTGGGGCCCGAGCGCTCCGCGCGCCTCTACCCCCTGGGCTCGGCCCTGCGCGCCGGAGCCCTGCTGGCCTGCGGCAGCGACTGGTCGGTGAGCTCCATGAACCCCTGGGAGGCCATCCAAGTCGGTGCGACCCGTCGGGGCTTGGAGGAGGGGCCCGGTCAGGCCTGGCTGCCGGGAGAGACGCTCCCGCTCGACGAGCTGCTGCGCTGCTACACGACCGGCGGGGCTTTGGCCGGAGGGCTGGACGCCGGGGCTCTCGAGCCGGGCAAGCCGGCGGACTTCATCGTGCTCGACCGCGACCCGTACCGCACGCCCCTGCACCAGCTCAAGGCCGTGAAGGTGCTCGAGACTTATCTGGAAGGACGCCGGGTCTACTCGGAGTAAGCGTAGAAGTACGGCAGTCCCAAAAAGCCCAGCCCCGCGACGTTCTCCTCGTTGCCGCAGCCCTTCACGCCCGCGCGGCAGGCCTCGAACTCGGCCGGGGAGTAGGTCCAGATCTGCGGGACGTCCTCCTGGGCCCGGCGCAAGACCTTCGCCCAGGCCCGGCGCCGGGCTTTGGGATCCTCCGACGACGCCGCCTCGTCGATGAGAGCGTCGAGCCCGGGGCTGGAGTACCCCTGCCGCCGGGCGAGCCGGCCTCCGCTGTGGAGGAGCGGGTAGGCGAACGCGGCGAGGTCCGGGATCTCCGCGCTGAAATCCGCGACCGCCAAGGGCAGGGTGCGCGCGTCCAGCTCCCGCCGCAGGCGCTCGCGCTCCATGGGATGGAGGCGCGCCCTGAACTGCGGGCCGAGCGATTCGAGCCCCGCCTGCAGGACCCTCGCCGCGACCAGCTCCGCGGGGGAGCCGGCGTCGAAGGCGATGGGCAGGACGAAGCCCTTCCTCCAGAGAGCGCCCCCGCGGACACCCTTGAGAAGAGCCGCCGCGCGGGCGAGGTCCTTCTTCCAGCGCGGCCTGGCCGCGGTCTCCAGGAGGGCCGGCGGGAACGGGCCGTCCGTGCGCCGGCCCGAGGAGCCCAGGGCTTCCCGGTGGTAGCGCTCGTAGTCGAAGAGGAAGGAAAAGGCCTGGCGCACGGCGCGCTCGGCGAAGAGATCGGCCGGCAGGCCCTTCCCGTCCAGCACGCCGGAGCCCACGAAGGGCGAGGCGCTGGAGACGCGGAGGTTGAAGAGCACGAGCTTCCCCAGGCGCCCGAGCGGCGGGCTTTCGGCCCAGCGGATGCCCGGGTAGCCTTTCGCTCGGCGGGCGAAGGCGTCCTCCATGTCCGCGGCGTCCGCGTCTGCGGCCTCGAGGCGGAGGATGCGCTCCCCGGCGCTGGGCACCACGCGCAGGGCGGCCCTCCGCAGGGCCGCGGGCTTGCGCCAGTAGCCCTCGTGGCGGGCGAGCAAAGCATCCCCGGAGTCCGCCTTCTCGAGCCGGTAGGGGCCGGTGCCGTTCATGCGAGCGTCCAAGGGGCTCTTCGCGGGCCGCTCGGCGAGACGGGCGTACCAGTCCGCCTCGCTCCCGTCCCAGTCGCCCTGGGCGAGAGCCCAGTCCTTGGAGGTCATGACGGGCATGGAGGCGATGAGCTTGAGAAGGAGCGGGACGGGGCGCTTGAAGCGCAGGACGAGCGCCCCCTTGCGGGCTTCGACCGCATCGAAGGCGGCCTTGAGCTCCGAGGCCGGCAGGACGCGGGGGTCCGGGCTGTCCGGCCGCCCCGCGAGGAGGCCGAGCAGGATGGAGGCGGCCGAGCCCTCGTCGGCGTAGATCATCGCCCGGAGGAAGGAGTAGCGCACGTCCTCGGCGCTCAGCTCGGAGCCCCCGTGCAGGCGCACGCCCTTGCGCACGGGGAAGGCCGCGACGAGGCGGTCTTCGGAGAGCAGGCCGTTCTCATGGGAGGGGATGTCCTCGGCGAGGAGCGGGAGGAAGACCTCCGACTGCCGCTCGCCCAGGAAGGCGAGGAGGGGCTCGTAGACGTTGCCGGCCAGCAGGAAATCCGAAGCCTCCGCCGTCCGGGCCGGGTCCATGCTCGTCCAGGGGCGGTCGAGCAGGTAGGTGAAGGTGCCCGTGTCCTGGATCTGCGCCGAGGCGGGGAGCGCGAAGGCCAGCAGGGCCGCGGGGAGCGCTCTCATGGCATATCCGAAGTCAGCTTGGTGCCGCTCCGGTCGTACATCACGGTCTTCATGCTCATCCCGCCCCACGAGGAGAGCGCCCCGCCCTGGACCGCGAGGGCGAGCATGGCCCGGTCGAGGCCGTCCACGGAGAGGCCGCGCACGTAGTTGCGGCCCAGGTTGTAGATCTGCTGGAACCAGAGCGTGTCGCCCGAGGCGTCCAGGTGGAGGATGCGCGCGGGGTAGCTGCCGTCGCTGAGGACGCAGGAGCCGGCGACCCAGGCCTCGCCCGCCTCGTTGGCCGCCGCGTAGGACGCCTCGCAGCCCGGGGCCGTGGTGTCCGAGCGCTCCCAGAGATAGTCCCCCGAGGGCGAGTACTTCATCATCCAGAAGTAGCGGCTCCCCTGCCAGAGCCGCATGCCGGCCAAGAGGATGCCGCCGCGGGGGTCGAGGGCGAGCGCATTGGCGTGCTCTTGGTAGCCGTCCGAGTGGGTGCGCTCCCAGAGCAGGCTGCCCGTTCCGTCGATATAGGTGATCCGGAGGGAAGTGTTCTGCCCGTCGAAGAGGCTCATCGCGCTGATCGAGTTGCCGGCGCTGTCGAAGACCTGCAGTAGCCCGCCGTCCTGCCCGCCGATGCTCGCGGCGCCGAAGCAGGGGGGGCGCGCGCAGAGGAGCGCGAGGGCGAGGGCGAGGGCGGCGGTCTTGAGCGGGAGGCGCATGGCTTCCCAGGATTTCAGCAATTTCCTCGAAGCCTTGCCAGCGGGAGCTCTCAAGGGCTATGCTCTATGCGTGAGTCCGCGCCTGCTTTTCCCGGCCCTGCTCCTGCTGGCCGCCTGCTCCAAGGGCTCCGCCCCCGTCGTCGGCCGGCCGGCCCCGGAGTTCAAGCTCGACAAGGTCCTGCAGGCCCCGGTCGAGCGATTCGAGGGCTGGAAGAGCCTCCAGGGGAAGGCGGTCGTGCTCGAGTTCTGGGACACCGGCTGCGTCTCCTGCGTGGACGCCATCCCGCATCTCAACGACCTCGCCGAGCGCTTCAAGGACCGGCCCGTCGTGTTCCTCTCCGTGACCAAGGACGACGAGGAGACCGTGCGCGCCTTCCTCAAGGGCCGGCCCATGCGCGGCTGGGTGGGCCTCGACTTGGCCAAGCGCGCCTACGACGCTTTCCGCGTCCGCGCCGTGCCCCGCACCTTCATCGTCGACGCCGGCGGGCGCCTGGTGGCCGACACCTACCCCGGCATGCTCGACGCCGAGACCCTCGAGAAGGCCCTGGCCGGGGCTCTCATCGAAGCCCCCACCGACGCGCAGAAGGAGACGGCCGCCCTGCGCGCCATGCTCGGCCTGCAGGACGAGGAGCCGCTGCCCGCCCTCCTCGTGCGCGTCTCGCCGACGCGGCCCGGAGCCGACGGCGGCAAATACGGCCCGGGCCTCTTCAAGCAGTTCGGCATCACCTTCGAGGACATGGCGGCCTACGCCTACGAGGGGCGCAGGGGGCGAGTCGATTTCCGTTCCACCCGGGCGCTGGAGCGCTGCGACGTCCTCCTTTATTCCGCGGGCGCCGACGAAGCGCGCAAGCGGCGCCTCATGGGAGAGGCCCTGCAGACGCTCTTCCCGCACAAGGCGCGGCGCGAGGCCCGCACGGTGGACGTCTACCGCCTCGTGATGCGGGCCGGCCCCGCCCCGGGCCGCCGCAAGCCGGCCGACACGGACGTCATGGGGGGCGGGGGGAAGAAGGGCTCCGGCAGCCTCAAGTACAAGAACACCCCGCTAAGCTGGCTCGCCTCGGGCTTGGAGCGGGAGCTCGAGCGGCCCGTCTTCGACAAGACCGGCTCCAAGGAGAGCTTCGACTTCGAGATCGTCTGGGACGCCGGAAAGAAGGGCGCCCTCGAGAAGGCCCTCGACCCCATCGGGGTGCGCCTCATCCCCGCCAAGGCCCCGGTCGACTACCTCGTGGTCGAGGAGGAGCGCCCGTGAGGCGGGGGCTGCTCCTCGCCGCGCTGCTGCCCCTGCAGGCGTGCCTCTACACCCATCACCGGGAGAAGGCCGCCCTCGCCCCCCAGGAGAGAGCGGTCTCCGGCGGCCTGCGAGCGGGAGACATCCTGGCGGACTGCTTCGTCTACCGCTCCTCCGAACTGCCCCTCTCGGCCTTCTTCCGGCGCCTGGCCAAGGGCGAGTTCGACAAGGCTCTCCAGAGCATCCGCCTGCGCTACGAGCCCTCGGCCCACGACGGGAAGGCGATGAAGGCCCTGCTCAAGGCGCGCTTCGTGCCCGTGCTGGTGCGCGCGCGCAACGAGGGCTCCGCTTCCGCCGACCTCGGCGCCGTGCGCTGGACGCTCCACAGCGCCGACGGCGTGCTCGACCCCATCCCGCCCGCGGAGCTGCCCAAGGCGCTCGAAGGCGTTCACTGGCCCGCGGTCGCGGCCAACGTGTACAACACGACCGTCGTGGTGGTGGGCTACACGGCCGTGCTGGCCGCCATCGCCGCGACGGTCTACTATGGAGGGAACGGCCCCATCCCCGCGGAATTCCTGTCCCTTCCCGAGCGGGATGCGGTATGGAACCCGGTCAAGAAGACCTTGGACCTCGACTACCAGGACTTCCTGCTGCGCGGCGGGACGCTGGCCCCCGGCGAGAGCCGGCAGGGCCTGCTCTTCTTCCGCCTGAAGGGCAAGGACTGGGGAGGGCTCGCCCTCCAGGCAGGGTGACATGATCGGGATCCTGGCGGCGGCGGTCGGCATCTCATCGGCGACCCTGGTCTGGCAGCCCTCGCACCAGACCGACACGGGGGAGGCCTACGACGAGTCCGCGGTGTGCGGAGGCATCGTGGACGCCGCGATGGCCGCCGCGCCCGCACTTCAGGAGCACAGGGTCTGGAGCCGCGGAGTGAAGAACCTGCACCACGCGGACTCCGGCACCAACACCCTCATCGCCCACACCTCCGCGCTGGTCGGGGGGAGGAAGTCCGGCTACGCCTACGAGCTCGACCTCTCCAACGCGCTCAAGCCGCTCGTCTTCGTGGGCGTGCACAACAACGGCGGCACGAAGCGCCACGCGGTCTGGGCTTACGTCCACGACGGCGACAGGCACGAGGCGCAGAGCCGCCGGCTGGCCGCGCTCCTCCTCGAGGAGGTCGCGGCCGCGACCGACCTGCAGGATCGCGGGACGCACCTCGACAGCTCCACGGGCCGCAACGACTACCGCTGCAGGGCCACCGGCAAGCTGGCGTTCTACAGCATCGACGAGAACGTGAACGCCGCCCCTTACCGGGTACTCATGGAGATCGGCGACCTCGACGCGAGCCGGGAGTTCCTGCAGGACCCGGCCAACCAGAAGAGGCTGGGCGAAGCGCTCAAGCGCGGGGTCGCGAGGTTCCTGGAGAGCCTGCCCCGATGAGAGCCCTGCTGCTCCTCGCCGCGCTCTGCGCGTGCTCCCGCCAGGAGGACACGATGAAGACCTATTCGGCGGACGGCCGGCTCCCCATCGAGAAGCTCTTCGAGGCCCAGGACACGCTCCTGCGCTCGGGCCGCTGGGAAGTCGAGACGGTCTTCGATGACCGAGGCCTGCCCTCGCGCGTGTTCCGCACGAAGAAGAAGGGCCCGGCCCTCTGGGTGCTGGCCGGCATCCACGGCGAGGAGCCGGCCCCGCCCAACGCGGTGGCCCAGAACATCGAGAAGTTCGACGCCCTCGCAAGAAAGGGGATCCCGGTCGTGCTCTTCCCGCTCTGCAACCCCGTCGGCTACGTGAAGGCCTGGCGCTACCCGGACTCGGAAGGGCGCTCGGGGACCGGGCACAGCGTGGGCGACAGCGACCATCTGCTCCCGGACAAGGCGGGCAAGCCCCGGGCCATGAAGGCGACGTCCGCCCAGGCCGGCGCCCTGACCGCCAAGGTGCTCGCGCTCTCCAAGGACTATCCGCCGGTCCTCTCGGTCGACCTCCACGAGGACGACTCCATCGCGAAAGGCTACCTCTACTCCCAAGGCCCGAAGGGCCGGCAGGACCCCGCGGCCAAGGCCATCATCGCCGAGATGGACCGCCTGGGCTATCCGGTCCAGCTGACGGGGCAGACCAGCTTCGACGAGATCATCGTCGGCGGGGTCATCTCCGGCGTGCAGGACGGCTCGGTGGACGAGCTCATCGCGGCCCGCGAGATCCTCGTCGACGGGGCGAGGCGCCCGGGGCCGGGAGGGAAGTCCGTGGTCGTCGTGGAGACCAGCACCATGAAGGCCCCCATCTCGGAGCGCCTGCGGGTGCACGACGCGGTCTTAAAGATGCTGGAGAAGCTCTACCAGGAGACGAACTCGTCCTTCTGAGCGTAGTCCTTGAGGTGCCAGACGACGCCTTCCCGGTCCGTGAAGAAGTAGACCTTCCCCGAGGCGTTCTCCGCCGTCCTGTCGATGGGGAAGCCCAGTTCCTCCTCGATGAACCTCTTCGCGCCGGAGCGGCGCAGGCAGGGCTGGCAGATGCCCGAGGCGGCGGGGGGAGAGGGAACGGCGCGCTTCTTGACCTCCACGCAGAGGCCCTCGGGGCTGATGAACATGGCGGTGCCGGCCGCGTCCACGACCTTGTGGCGCCCGCCGCCGAAGAGCTTCACGAGGAAGAGGCAATAGGCCGGCACGTCCTTCACGTGAGCCTCGATGTGGTCGAACGACGCGGTCAAAACCATGGCCGCCTCCCTTGCATGGATGCCATTGAGGTATACTCTACCATCTCATGAGACTGAGAGTCCGCTTCTCGCTGGTCATCCTGAGCCTCATCCTGCTCAGCCAGGTGTTCTTCAGCGCGGCGTACTACTACATCGAGCGCCGCTCCGAGATGGGCCTCATGTACCAGCAGGCCATGCAGAGCGTGCAGCTGGCCACCGCCGAGTGCCACGAGGCGATGGTCACCGGCGACTGGGGCACCGCGCGGGAGTACTTCGTCGCGCTCGGCATGCTCCCGGCGGTCCGCCACGCCGACTGCATGGACGCGGGGGGCCGCATCCTCGCCCACTCCGACCCGACCCGCATCGGCGAGAGGAACCTGGACGCCTTCGGCGTGGCCGAGGGGGTCTGGCAGGTCTCACGCTCGGTCCGCCTCCCCGGCCGCGGCGCGGGGCTGGCGCGCATCGGCTACGACGCCGCCGAGCTCGACGCCCAGGTGCGCGGACGCCTCGCCCGGACGATGCTCGTCCTGAGCCAGGTGGGCGTGTTCTCCATGGTCTTGGGTTTGCTCGCCGCCTTCCTGGTCGCCCGCGCCCAGACCCGGCCCATCGAGGAGCTGGCGGCGGCGACGGCCGAGCTCAGCGCGGGCCACCTCGACTTCCGCCTCCCGGAAGACGCCCGGCGCGACGAGCTGGGGCTTCTGCGCCTGAAGTTCAACGAGATGGCGCACCGGCTGGGGGAGCTCGACAAGATGAAGCGGCGCCTCGTCGAGAGCCTGACCCACGACCTCAAGAACCCGCTGGCCGGCATCAAGGCGAGCCTCCAGATGATGCTCGACCGCAACGCCGGCCCCCTGACCGCCGCGCAGAAGAAGTACATGGAGTCCTCGCTCGAGTCCGCGGACCGGCTCTGGGACACCATCGACGGGATCCTGGATGCCATGCGCCTGCAGGCCGGGCCCTTCCCCATCCAGCTCGAAGACGCGGAGGTCGAGGCGCTCGTCCGGCCCGCGGCGGCCGGCCTGGAGCCGAAGGCGGAGAGGTGCGGCGTCAAGCTGAAGACCTCCGTCCCGAAGGGGCTGCCCCGGGTGAAGGCCGACTGCGAGCTGGTCCAGCGGGTGCTCGGCAACCTCCTCGCCAACGCCCTCAAGTTCACCCCGTCGGGGGGGACCGTCACCCTCCGCGCCGAGAAGGACGGAGGGACCGTGCGCTTCGAGGTGCGGGACACCGGGGCGGGCATCCCGGCCGAGGAGCTCTCCCGCATCTTCGAGCCCTTCTACCAGGTCTCGGAGACCGGGAGCCTTGCGCGGGAGCACGGTTCCGGCCTGGGCCTGAGCATCTGCGAGCGCATCGTGCGCGAGCACGGCGGCCGCATCTGGGCCGAGAGCGAGTTCGGGAAAGGTTCGGCGTTCTTCTTCACCCTGCCCGCGGCGTGAGCCGCCCTCACGGTAGCCCGACCGACGAGGGGTCGGGCAGGTCCCAGGCCTTCCACAGGCGCAGGTAGTCCCTGCTCGAAAGCAAAACCAGCTCGGCCTTCGAGGCGGGGTCCAGCCAGCGAAGCAGCCGGATCATCCGCTCCTCCGAGAGCGCGACGCAGGCCGAGGTCTGGTCGCCGGCCCCGGACGATAGCGGAATCGAAAGCGCGCTTGTATAATGCGTGCATGAGAAAACTGCTGGCGCTCGCCCTCCTCCTGCTCTCCCCGACCCTGTCCTGGAGCCTGGACCAGGCGCTGGAGGCGAAGATCGGCGCCCTCCTCGGCAGGATGACGCTCGAGGAGAAGCTCGGCCAGCTCCAGCAGCTCGGCGGCCCCGGCACCCAGCCGGCGCCGCCGAACTACTCCGAAGCGGCACGGAAGGGCCGGCTCGGCTCCGTGCTCACCCTGCTCGGGAGCAAGAACATCAACGAGCTCCAGAAGGCCGCCCTGGAGTCGCGCCTCAAGATCCCCATCCTCTTCGGCTTCGACGTCATCCACGGCTACCGGACGATCTTCCCCATGCCCCTGGCCGAGGCCGCCTCCTGGGAGCCCTCGCTCGCCGAGAAGGCCGCGCAGATCGCCGCGGCCGAGGCTTACGCCGCCGGCGTGCGCTGGACCTTCGCGCCCATGGTGGACATCGCCCGAGACCCGCGCTGGGGCCGCATCATGGAGGGCTCCGGCGAGGACCCCTACCTCGGCTCGGTCTTCGCGGCGGCGCGCGTGCGGGGCTTCCAGGGCACAGACTACTCCGAGCCCGGCCGGCTCGCGGCCTGCGCCAAGCACTGGGCGGCCTACGGCGCCGCCGAGGCGGGACGCGACTACAACACGGCCGACGTCTCCGAACGGACCCTGCGCGAGGTCTACTTCCCGCCCTTCAAGGCCGCCGTGGACGCCGGAGTGGCCACCTTCATGAGCGCCTTCAACGACCTCGACGGCCTGCCCGCCTCGGCCAATCCCTGGACGCTCACCCAGGTTTTGCGCAAGGAGTGGGGGTTCGAGGGCTTCGTGGTCAGCGACTACGAGTCCATCAAGGAGCTCATCAAGCACGGCGTGGCGGCCGACGCGGCCGGCGCCGCCCTGGCCGCCCTGCCCGCCGGAGTGGACATGGAGATGGTCAGCGACACCTTCATGGCGAGCGTCCCGACGCTGGTCCAGCAGGGGGAGCTCTCAATGGAGACCGTCAACGAGGCCGTGCGCCGCGTCCTGCGGATCAAGATGCGGCTCGGCCTCTTCGAGCGCCCCTTCGCGGAGGACCTCCCCGAGGCCGAGACGATGAAGAAGCCGGAGTACCTCGCCGCGGCCAAGGAGGCGGCGGACAAGTCCCTCGTCCTGCTCAAGAACGACGGGCCGACCCTGCCCTTCACGAAGGACCTCAAGACCCTCGTGGTGGTGGGGCCCCTGGCCGCCGACACCACCTCGATGCTGGGCTGGTGGGCAGGCGACGGGAAGCCGGAGGACGCGATCACCCTGCTCGACGGCCTCCGCCGGAAGCTGCCCACCGCGTCCGTCAAACAGTTCCAGGGCTGCGACATCGACTGCTTGAGCGACGGCGGCTTCGCCGAGGCCGTCGAGGCCGCGAAGTCCGCCGACGCCGTGGTCCTCGCTCTCGGCGAGAGCTACACCATGAGCGGCGAGGCGGCCTCGCGCTCTTCCATCGACCTGCCTGGGCATCAGCTCGAGCTGGCCCTCGCGGTGCTGGCCGCGGGCAAGCCTACGGCCGTCGTGCTCTTCAACGGCCGCCCGATGACGCTCTCGAAGCTGCACGAGAAGGCGCCGGCCATCCTCGAGGCCTGGTTCCCCGGGACGATGGGCGGCCACTCGGTGGCCGACGCGCTGTTCGGGGACGTGAACCCGGGGGGGAAGCTGCCCTCCACCTTCCCGAGGAACCTGGGGCAGGTCCCGCTCTACTACAACCACAAGAACACCGGCCGGCCGGCGCTCAACCCGACCGACCGTTACCTCTCGAAATATATCGATTCGCCCAACGCGCCGCTCTACCCCTTCGGCTGGGGCTTAAGCTACACGACCTTCGCCCTCAAGGACCTGAGCCTGGACCAGAAGACGATTCCCCCGTCGGGGAGCATCCAGGCCTCGGTCACGGTGGAGAACACGGGCCCCGTGGCGGGGGATGAGGTCGTTCAGCTCTACATCCGCGATGCCGTGTCCTCAGTCTCGCGGCCGGTCCGAGAGCTCAAGGGCTTCCAGCGCGTGACGCTCAAGCCCGGCGAGCAGCGGCGCGTCGGGTTCGCGCTGGGGCCCAAGGAGCTCGGCGCCTACGACCAGGAGATGCGCTGGAAAGTGGAGCCCGGGACCTTCCAGGTGTTCGCCGGCACCTCGTCGGCGGGGGGGCTGGAGGCGTCCTTCGATGTTTTATCGAAGTGAGGAGCGGGAGATAGCGGGTCAGATTCCGGGCCTTCTTCTTGCGGAAGAAGGGCACCGTAGCGTAGAATAATGGAGAGGCCCCGTGATCATCACCGAATTCCTCCAGAACCAGGTCCCTTTCCTCAAGGGGCTCACGGACGAGCAGGCCCGCGAGCTCGCCTCCGCCGTGGAGGAGCGCGCCTACAAGTCGGGCCAGACGATCGTCTTCAAAGGGGCCACCGTGGACGGCCTGCACGTGATCGCCGCCGGCAAGGTCTCGGTCTGCGCCAAGGCGGAGAAGAACAGCGCAGGGGCCCCGGGCGCCGTGCTGGGCCCGGGCGACGTCTTCGGCGAGCGGTCCATCGTCGAGATCACGACGGCGAAGGCGGCCTTCAAGGGCGCGGCCCCCGAGACCCTCCTCTTCGTCATCCCGCAGCGCGCCTTCGTCCGGCTCCTCCAGAACGACACGGCCCTCAAGTTCCGAGTCTACGCCCTCCTCAAATCCTCCGGCTGACCTCTACGCCCCGGGCTTCAAGTAGCGGTCCACCAGCGCCATAAGACGCTGCGGCTCGATCGGCTTGTCGATGAACGCCTCGGGGGCGCTGCAGCCGTAGAACTTGCCCAGATCGTCGGCGGAGAACTTCAGCTCGGTGATGCGGTTGATGGACGAGAGCATGACGACGGGGATCGCGGCCAGAGCCGGGTCACGCCGCAGCTCCCGGAAGACGTCGAAGCCATCGGCTTTCGGCATCTGGACGTCCAGGATGACCATCTGCGGCCGGTGCTGCCGGATCAGCTCGAGCGCCTTCTCTCCGTCCGGAGCCTCGATCACCTCGCAGCAGGCATCCTCCAGGATCTGGCGCACGAAAGCGATGCAGTCCGGCTCATCGTCGGCGATCAGCACTTTGGGGCGTGGTTCCACAGAGAGCCTCACTGGGGCGGCGCATCCCCGCGAACGCGGGCCGGGACTTCTCCGCCGTATCGATCCGGCCGCCTTGCAGACTATAGGATATTTCACCCTATCCTGGACCTGGAAGGCCTCCAGGCCCGGGGTATTGTTGTAGAATCCCGCCTGAGCCGAGCTTCATGATGGCCATCCAGAATCAGGCTCCACTCCTCCGGCTGGGAACGCTCATGGCGGGCTGGGCCTGCGCATCGGTCCTGGCCGGCTGCGCCGTCGCCGGCCGGAGGCCCGTCATCTGGCGGGAGCCGGCCCTCACGGTCTGGGACTTCTCTGACCCGGCCGCCCCCCTGACGCCCGCCTCGGGCCCCGCCAGCCTCGCCTATTCCGGCGCCGATGGGCCCGGCTGGGGAGCCAAGACCAAGACGGGCCGGGCGAGCGCCCTGGGACTGCCCCCCATGGCGGACGGCGATCCGTGGGTCCTGGCCTTGCCGGCCAGGAGCGCACGGGAGGGGCTGTCCCTGACGCACCGGGGCTCTCCCAACGGGGCGTTCCTGCGCAAGGGCAGGGTCTCCAACTACACCCTCGTCATGGACGTGCTCTGGCCGGAATCGGCCGCCGGCTCCACCCGCAGCGTCCTCCAGACCGACCTGGGCGGCGCCGGCGAGGCCGAACTCCGCGTGAGCGCGGAGAACGAGCTCGGGAGCGGGGACGTCTTCGGAGGCGTCCTGGCGCCGGGACGCTGGCACCGGCTGGCCGTCTCGGTGCAGTCCGCGAAAGGCTACGGAGGGGTCGGGCAGGTCCATAAGTTCATCGACGGCCGGTTCGTGGGCGCCTACCTCACCGACAGCCCCGGGGAGGTGAGCCGGTGGACCCTGGGGGATTCCCTGCTCCTCTTCACGGACAGCGAGCCCGTCTCGACCGAGGTCGCCCTTGGCGGCCTGATGTTCATCGACCGCAACCTCCCCATGGAAGAGCTCTCCCGCCTCGGCGGCCCCTCGGCGGCGGGCGCCGGCGCGCCTGGGCCGGCGCCCGGCCCGGAGAAGCCTCTCTCCAGGCGCGTAGGCGTCGTCGGACACCGCGGCGACAACTGCTGCGCCCCGGAGAACACCTTGGCCGCCATCCGGCAGGCCTTCGACAAGGGAGCCGAGTACGTCGAGGTCGACGTCCGCCGGACGGCCAACGGCGACCTCGTGCTCCTGCACGACGAGACCGTCGACAGAACGACCGACGGACGGGGCCGCGTCGCGGACCTGACCCTCTGGGAGCTCAAGGCGCTCGACGCCGGCTCCTGGCACAGCCCGAAGTTCGCGGGCGAGAAGATCCCCACCCTGGCCGAGGCCCTGCTGGCCGCCAAGGGGCGCGGCAAGCTGATCCTGGACGTCAAGGCTCTCGATGTCGGGCAGGACATCCGCAGGGCGCTCTCCGAAGCCGGCGTCGGCCCGGACGCCATCCTGCCGGTCATGAACGTGGACGCCCGGGCTTTGGCGGACTTCCGCAAGCACCTCGGGGGAGCGGTGCTCCTGTGGGGGGAGGCGCCGGACCCCTCCGCCCTCGACGCCCTCAAGGCCTCGGGCGTGGGCGGCTTTGAAGTGCCGTTCTGGACCGTCAAGCCCCCGTTCCTCGAGGCCGCGCGCGCGCGCGGCATGCCGGTCATCGTCTATACGGTCATCGCCCCCGACACGATGCGCTGGCTGGCCGACGACGTGGGCGTGGACGTCATCGAGACGGATTTCCCCGGCGTCCTGAACTCCCTGCGGCCCAAGTTGCAGCCTTAGCCCGCCTTCGGCGTATAGCCGGGGATGCGGCTCTCGTCCACCGCGTCGATCTGGGCCGGGGGGAGGAACTGCTTGGCGTACGCCAGGTACACCTTCTCGCGGACGAAGACGTCGAAGAGGTCGGGGTCGATGTGTCCCCCGAGCTTCATCTTCCCCAGGATCTCCAGCGCTTCCGACAGGGTCTTGCCCTTCTTGTAGGGCCTATCCGCGGCGGTGAGCGCCTCGAAGATGTCCGCGATGCCGATCATGCGCGCCTGCACCGACATCTGCTCGCGCGTGAGCCCCTTCGGGTACCCCTTGCCGTCCATGCGCTCGTGGTGGCCGCCGGCGAACTCCGGCACGTTCTTCAGCTGCTTCGGCCAGGGGAGCGATTCCAGCATCTTGATGCTGACCTCGATGTGGCGGTTGATGATCCGCCGCTCCTCCTCCGTCAGGGTGCCGGCGCGGATGGTGAGATTCTTGACCTCGTCCTCGCTCAGGAAATCGGCCGTCCGGCCGTCGGCGCCGCGCCACCGGTAGGCGGCGATCCGGCGCACGCGCGCGCAGTCCTCCTCCGCCATGAACTCGCCGCCGACGTTGCAGCGCCGCAGGAAAGCGCGGTCGTCCTCGAGCTGCCGGAGGCGGGCCTCGTAGGCGGCGCGGAGGGAGGCTTCGCCGCCCCCGGCCGCCAGGGCGCGCAGCAGTTCGATCTCGGCATCCCGCTTGAGCACTTCGAAGCGCGTGTCCAGCAGGTGGATGCGGTCGAAGATGGTCTGCAGCTTGGTGGCCTTGTCGACGATGTCCACCGGAGTCGTGATCTTGCCGCAGTCGTGCAGCAGCGCCGCGATCTTGAGCTCGTGCCTCTGCGCGTCGGTCATGTCCGCGCCCGCCGCCTCGGCGAGCATCATGGTCAGGGCCGGCACGCGCGCGCAGTGGCCGCCGGTGTAGGGGGATTTGTCGTCGATCGCGGTATTGATGAGGACGACGAGGGATTCGAAGAGCTCCTCGAGCTGCTCGATCAGCCTCCGGTTGGTCAGCACGATGGCGGCCTGCGAGGCGAGCGACTCGAGCAGGTGCTGGTGGTCCTCGTCGAACGGGACGATCCCGCCGCTTTGCGGGTCCTGGGCGTTGATCAGCTGCAGCACCCCGATGACCTCGTCCTCGTGGTTGAGCATCGGCACCGTGAGGAAGGAGGTGGAGCGGTAGCCGTTCTTCGCGTCGAAGCTCTTCGTCCCCGAGAAGTCGTACTCCTCCGCGGCGTAGGCGTCCGGGAGGTTCACCGTCTCGCCGCTGAGCGCGGCGTGGGTGACCACCATCTTGTGGTCGGGCCGCCCCTCTTTGTCGTAGAGGGAAATCGGATCGAAGCGGATGGGCACGCCCGAGGTGCCGCCCATCGCGACCTTCAGGGAATCGGTGCGCAGGATGGCGAAGCGCAGGACCCGCTGCTCCGGGTCGTGGAGGTAGAGGGTGCCGGCGTCGGCGTTGGCGACGCGCTTGGCGGCGAGCAGGATGGTCTCGAGCAGGTGGTCGAGGTCGCCCTGCCTCGAGAGCGCGATGCCGATCTCGTTGAGCTCCTTGAGGCGGTGCGCGAGGTTCTCGTCGGAGCGCATGGGCGTCATTTCGTCTTCAAGTCCTTCAGGTCCCAGCCGTAGAACCAGCTCAGGGAGAACCGCAAGGTCTTGACCGTCCGATGGAGCTGAGGATAGGTCTCCCAGCAGTATTCCGAGCCGACGTCGAAATACTTGCCCTTGAAGACCGCGGCGAGGGAGGGCCCGTGCACGTCGTAGTACTGCCGGTTCTTGGAGCGCAGGCGCCAGTCATAGGACGCGTAGGTGTGGAACATCCAGCCCCAGCCGAGCGCCGCCCAGTCCACACCCTGCCGGACCCAGCCCTGCGAGCCGGAGCCTTCCTCGCCGTGGAGATCGTAGGTCATCTTGCCCCAGGTGGAGAGCGGAAGGGCGAGCGGGGCGCGGGAGCCCAGGCGGGGCTTCCCGGTCCACTTGGAGACGTCCCAGGAGCTGAACCAGCTGCCGAAGAGGGAATAGTTGTTGTCGTCAAGGGGGAGGTCGGGATAGCGCAGCCATGCGAACTCCGCTCCGGCGGTGAGGGGCCCTTTCGCGAGCGAAGCGATCAAGGACGGCCCGTAGGTGTTGTAGTAGGTCTTGTTCTTGTTGCGCACGCGCCAGTTGTACGCGGCGTAGGTGTCCATGTCCACGTCCCCTTTGAACCGGACCCAGCGCACTCCCTGCCTGGCCCAGCCCTGCACGCCGGTGCCTTCCGTGTCGTCGGAGCCGCGCTTAAGGCTGCCCCAGGTGGAGCCGGGGTAGCCCTCGGGGGAGTAGGTCTCGGAGCCCGCCGGAGCGGACGCGAAGACGAGGAGCGTCAAAACCGCGGTTCGAAGCCTCATCGGGCCACCTTCCTGAAGTCCTGGGGGGACGGTATCGTGCCGGAAGGCGTCAGCGCATATTCGGGCAGCGGCTTCCACTCGTCGCTCTTCAGCCTGTAGACATAGCCTTCGCCGAGCCGCATCACGGCGGCGTTCTCGTCCTCGGCCAGGAACTCCGTGCCGGGAACCTCCGCGGCGAGAGCCTCCGGCCTGCGGGCGTCCTTGGAGAAGGGGTCATGGCGCAGGAACTCCGCGAGGAGCCAGGCCAGGGCGAGAAAGCTCGCGGGCTTGGTGATGACCTGCGGTTTCGCGGCATCCGCGTGGAAGGGCTTCCCGACCAATCTCACGGCGACGGGCACGGTCGCGATGGGGGGGAGCGGGATGTCCCGGACGTCCTTGGCCTGCATCTTCGTGCCGGTCAAGGCCGCGCCGTGCTCCGGCACGAACACCACGACCGCGCTGCGGCCCGATCTCTCGACCGTCGAGAGGAAGGATTCCAGCTGTGCGATCATAGCCTCGAGCCTTCCCCTGTAGGAGGCGGCGTCGTCCGGGCCTCCGGAGACTCCCGACTTGTGCGTTCCCATGTGGAGATTGGCGGTATTGTAGTACAACGCCGCCCTCGGCGCCGACGACTCCTGGCGGGCTTTCCAGAATCGGCTCAGCGCCGCTTCGTCCTGGCTCATGGGGGAGTCGTCGAACATCCGATAGGCCGTCGGCAGGCCGTCGATGCCGATAGGCGGATCTCCCCGGCCGTACTTCTGCACGTTGACCGCGAAATCGGCGTACTTGCCGTCGTTGTTGGTCATCGTGTAGGTCTTGAACCCGACGCTCCTCAGCCGGCCCAGGAGATAACAGCTGGCGGGGGCTTCGTCATAGAGCGCCTTGTGCCGCATCTGTCCGCAAGGGGCCTTCAGCAGGCGCAGCGACGCCGGGCCACTGTAGGAGCAGGCCGCGCTGAAATCGGTGAAGACGTAGTCGAACCTCGAGAAGAACGGCAGCAGGTCGGCCCCGGCATCCCTGATGTCCTTCCACGAGAGCGAGCAGATGTGCAGGAGGATCACGTCGAAAGGCCGCGCGCCATTCTCGGGAGGCGGGATCGCCACCACCCTGCGGCGTTCCTTCCGGTAGAAAGCCGCCGGCGACGCGCTGGGCCCCTCCGGCTCGGCCTCCTCCTCCGCCGGCTCCGGCTGCGGGGCGGGCGCCTCGGACCGGGCGAGGGCGGCTACCCTGTCGTAGAACGGGTCCTCGGGCAGCGGCTTCCTCGGCTCCAGGACCGGCCTCCTCGAGAGTTCCGCGGGAGCGTCCTCGCCCTCCAGGGCCAGGACGCCGTGCTTCGCCTGCAGACCCCACGCCGCGCCGAAGAGGACGTAGGCGCAGAGGGCGAGCGTCAGGGGCTTCCTGCGTGAGACGAGGAAGCATGCCGCGCAGAGCGCGAGCCCGGCCGCGAGCATCGGCAGGTTCAGGAACTGCCAGAGGAACTCCGATAGGTAGCGCGCCGACGGGCGCTGCTTCGGGTCCGCCAGAAAATCAATGATCGTCATGGGAGGAGGGAGGAAGGATTCCCGCCACAGGAGCGCCAGCGCCGCGACGGCCGCCGACGCCCCGATGAGAGCGGTGAGGAGGCGGCTCTTCTTCGGGGGGGCGTGGAGCGCTAGATGCACGGCAAGCGCGAGCGCCCCCGTCAGGGCCGCATCGAGGGTGAGATAGCCGGCCAACGAGAGGACCGCCGCCGCGGCCAGGTACGCGTACCAGGCGGCCGCCAGCTCCTCGGAGAACCCACGGGGATCGAACGCCAGGCCGGCGATTCTCACGGCCCTCTACTTGCCCGTGATCCGCTTCTTCCTGTACTTGTTCAGGAAGTAGAACAGCGCCAGGCTGAGGGCGACGACGACGAGGGCCAGCAGGGCGTAATACAGCCACGGATGCGCGTACAGGTACGCATCCATCTTCGAGATCGGGCCGGCCTTCCCAGCGAAATACTTCCTCCCGATGCTCACGGCGATCATGTTCTTCTCGGGGTCGTTGAGGTCGAGCAGGACGAGGTCGCCTTTCAGGTTCGCCTGCACGCTGTACTTCATGAGGGCGAGGGAGAGGGCCCGGACTTCCTTGGGAGTGCGGGCGGTCAGCAGGACGACGCTGTGCCCTTCGCCGTAGGGTGATTGGAACTCCATCACCGCGCCGGTGTTCGTGCTCAGCCCGCTGACCTGCCGGCTGAACGCGAACTGCGATTCGTCCGCCCAGCCCTGCACGACGGGGTAGGGGAACGACATCTCCTTGGTCAGCGCGAGGGGCGCCTTCTCGCGAATCCCGGCGGGCAGGCTGTCGATGTCGCCGATGATCATGAGCTCGCCGTCGTATCTCTTGGGCGGCTGGGTGATGAACTGGATCTCCAGGAGCGGGTGGCCGTTCTTCTGGGTGATCGAGCCCAGGAGGTTCAGCGCGGCCTCGATGCCCTCCCGGCCCGTGTTCGCCAGGTAGACCCTGGCGCCGTGCCCGTCGGGCCAGCGGGTGATGGGGAACCCGTTGAGCATGAAGAGCTCCAGGCGCGGCATGTCCACGTAGTGCGGCATGGGCGGGAAGCGGATCGTGGAGACGTCCATGACGGTCAGGAACAGGTTCTGGGTCTGGAAATACTCGCAGTTCTTGCCGATGGAAGGCGTCAGGACGGGCTCCAGCCGCAGGACATTGCTCCCCGGCTTGAAGAGGTAGGTGGGGATGTCCAGCATGTAGCCTTCGACGAGGCCGCCCTTCTCGTCGTTGAGGTGGATCCCGCGCAGGAGCTGGCCGTTCAGAGACAGGTTCACGACCGAGTCGGAGCGCCCGGCGGCGCCGTAGGAGTAGCTCAGCGACAGCTTGGCATAGAGGTTCTGCTTGATGAGGAAATCCGGGGGCAGGCGGAAGCTCAGCTCCGCCATGCTGGAGTTGATGCCCTTGAAGGTGCGGGTGGGGAAGTTCAGGGACTTGAAGGTGTAGGTCTTGTCCGCCTTGATGACCTCCTTGCCGCCGTAGAGCGGGATGTCCGGCATCTTGATCCCCGTCACGGTCATCTCGTCCATCTCCGGGAACGGCGCGGACATGATGGCGAAGGTCTCGGCGGCGAGCTTCAGGTGGTCCTTGTTCAGGCCCGATACGACGAGCAGGGCATGGTAGGGGTCGCTGAGGCCCTCCCGCACCTGCCGGACGGGCAACGGCATGATCTTCAGGAACGGCCCCTTGACCCCCGCTTTGGCGTCGTACCCCGCCGCCTCCAGGACCCTGCCCGCGAAATCCGCGTCCCCGATGAGGATGTTGTCGTAGCCGGGCACGATCTCCCGCGACACGGCGAAGACGACTTCCCGATAATCGAACCTCATGGCGACGCCGGAGGCGATGATCCCGGCGATGGAGATGGTTTCCGCGGAGCTGTCGGGCATGACGATGACGACCTCGCCGCGGGGGGTCAGCTTGGGGTCGAAGAGGAAATTCGTGACCGCGGACAGCCTCAGGGGGACCCGTTCGAGGGCATACTCGATCTCGAGGACCGCGTCGTCGTCGCCCAGCTTGAGCGTGGTCCAAAGCTCGGGCTGGCACGGGAATTCGCAGCCCATGGTGTAATGCTGGTGAGCGATGAAACTCAGGTCGTTGTAGCCCGGCTTGAACAGCTTCGCTGGCAGGTCCACCTTCATCGCCCCTTCGGGGGCCAGCGGGTTCAGGTTCCTCTGCGCGACCGCCTCCCCGTTGAACCTCACGATCAGGCGCGAGTTGGCGGCCAGGAGGGCGGTGGAGTTGACGAAGCCGAAGGAAAGCGACGCCTTCTTGACCTTCCAGCGCTCCGGGACAGGCAGGGACACCCCGTATTCGGCGGCCGTGCATTTGAGGTCGTAGCGCGTGGCCGAACTGACCTTGTAGAGCGGGATCCGGATGGTCTCGGAGTGCGCCGCCTCGAGGCCTGCCGACGAGAGCAGGGCGCACGCCAGCATCGCGGAGGCGAAGGGGCGTCTCATGGAGCGCGTGATTCTATCAAAAGTAATTGTAATAGCCCATCCATAGATTCTCGAAGAACCCGCACTGCAGGTCGTTGAGGAGGCCCGCCCGGACCTGTTCCGCGATCTCGTGCTCCGCATGGCATGCCCCCGCGCCGGCGTGGCCGCCTCCGCCGTACCTCTTCATGATGCTACCGATGTCCAGGGGGCAGGTCCTGTCGAGGACGGATTTTCCCGCCGCGAAGAACGCCCGGCCGCTCTTCCCGGTCGAGGAGACGTGCATGGACACGTTGCACTCGGGGAACAGGGCGTAAGTCATGAACTTGTTTCCCGGGACGATCCGCTCCTCCTGCCTCATGTCGGTGAGGACGAGGTTGGAGTGCACCGACGCGCATCTCAGGATCTGGCCCTTGTACTCGTCGATGCACGCGAAATAGAGCTCCAGCCTCTCCTCCACGTCCGGGATGCTCAGGAGCTCCCATACGGTGCGGCGCTTCGCCTCGTCCATCAGCTCGACGATGAGCTCGTCGTGGGACGCACGGAACCTCTTGAACTGCTCCAGGCCCGTCCTCGTGTCGATCAGGTAGCTCAGGAGGGTCCAGCCCGTCGGATACAGGATCTCCTCGCTCGCGATCCGGGCGCTGAAGCCCTTGTCGACCGCGTCGAGGATGTCGTCGTGGATGCCCGCGAACCGCTCCGCTCCGTAATGGTTGAAGATCACCCTCGCCGTGGAGGGCGCCCGGGTGTCGACCTTCAGATTGTGCTTGTCGACCGCCGGCTTGTGCGCGGAGGGATAGTGGTCGAAGGCCAGGTGGGCGTCGTCCTGGTACGGGAGCCCCGCCGTGATGTCGCCGGCCGTGACCTTGAACTTCCCGCTCTCGACGTCCTTCGGGTGGACGAAGGCGACGCTCTCGAGGAGGCCCAGCTCCTTGAGGAGCATGCCGCAGACCAGCCCGTCGAAATCGCTCTTGGTGACGAGCCGGTATCTTCCGCCCAAGCTAGGCCTCCGCCCTCGCCCAGAGGCGGTCGACGTAGCCCGCGAGGCGGTTCGAGTGGAGCTTGACGTGGTCCATCGAGGGGACGAGGATGAACTTGAGCACCGCGACGTAGAACACCCGCAAGCCCATGGCGCTCGACTTGAGGAGGAAGAGCAGGATCCACACGGGGTTGGCCGGCTTGGTCTTCTGCTCCCAGAAATCCGCCCACCGCTGGCTGTCGCCGAAGACGAACTCGACGGCCTCCATGCGCTGCTTCTCGTCGCTCAGGATGAACTCGCAGCCGCAGGCCCAGGTTGTCCCCCTGCGGACCTGCCGCTGGACACGCGCCTCGATCCTGAATCTCTTGCCGTGGCTGTTCCGGGTCTCGAGGATGAGGTGCTCGAGGGGCGCCAGCTCGTCGGCCAGCTCGAAGGAGAGCCCGACGCCCGACATGGAGATGTCGTCCATCTGCGCTTCCAGCGCCTTGCCCAGCCTGGGCAGGGTGAGATGCGCCGTGCCTTTCGCCCACATCCGGTGGTGCCGGCGCACCTGCTTGCGCTCGAAGAACGCCCCGAACGACGAGAGCGCCAGCAGGAGGTTCACCAAGCACCACACGAAGGTGATCGTCGTGATGTCCCGGTAGATCGGGTACGTGTACCACTTGATCGCCGCGGCCGGGACGGCGACGATGAGCACCCCGGTCAGCAGGAGGAAGGGCAGGGCGAACCCGCTCAGGAAGTCGCTCTCCAGGCTCTTCCCCTTCGGCGTCACCTTGAAGGACGGCTTCCTCGGGTTCAGGAAGACGGACAGGACCACGGGGATCAGGAACAAAGACTGGATGCCCTCGAAGAACTCCGAGAAGAAGGGCCAGCGGAACCGCCCGTAGAGGAACCCCGTCAAAACCATGGACCCCAGCACGTGCGGGAGCGCGTAGGCCAAAACCTGGGGCACGGAGGCGAAGAAGACCCTCAAATCCAGGAGCAGGAACGCCGCCGGCGCGACGTAGAAGATGACCCTCGACGCCCCGAAGAACCAGTAGAAGCAGCTGTTGAAGTAGCAGAGCTTCTGGTAGAGCTTCAGGCCTTTCGCGAACAGCGGGTTGTTCAGGACGAAGATCTGGGTCATCCCCTGGGCCCAGCGGCTCTTCTGCACGATCAGGTCGTCGAACGTCTCCGGGGAAAGGCCGCAGACCATGGGCCGCGGGATGTAGACGCTCTTATAGCCCCGCTGGTGCAGGGCCACGGCGGTCTCGCAGTCCTCGGTGATGGTCTCGCCGCAGACGCCCCCGATCTCCTCGAGGCAGCTCCGCCTCAGCAGCGCCGCCGAGCCGCAGAAATAGCTCGAGTTCCACATGTCGAGGCCCGGGTGGATGCCGCGGTAGAACATGTCGTTCTCGCTGGGCGCGTCCTTGAAGATCGCCATGTTCTTCTCGATCGGGTTCGGGTTGATGAAGAAGTGCGGCGTCTGCACGAACGCGACCTTCTCGTCTTTCAGGAACCAGCCCGCGGTGTTCTTCAGGATGTCCCTCACGGGGACGTGGTCGCAGTCCAGGATGAGCACCAGGTCGGCGCTCGTGTGCCCCAGCGCGTGGCTGAGGTTCCCGGCCTTGGCCCTGAGATTCTTCTCGCGCGTGATGTAGCCGATGCCGTGCCTCTCGGCCAGCCCCTTCAGGGCGTAGTACCTCTCCCAGGCCTGGGGCCCGGTCTTCGGGTCGCACCGCTTCGCGACGGTGGCCCCGTCGTCGAGGATGTGGATCTTCAGCTTGTTTTTTGGGTAATCGATGTTCAGGGCGGCCAGGGCCGTGAGCTTCACGATGCCGATCGGCTCGCTGTAGGTCGGGATGAGCACGTCCACGGAAGGGTAGCTGGACGTGTCCGCGGGCAGCGGCATGATCTTGTTCTCGAGCGGCCAGATGCTCGTGAAGATGCCGAGCAGGTGGACGCTGATGGCGTACATCTCGGCGAGGTAGAGGGCCATCATGGCCAGGGTGTCCGCCGGCCCCGTATAGACCAGGGTCTCGGTCGTCCTCCAGACCACGTAGCGGAGGGTCAGGAAGGAGGCCAGGACGATGAAGAGGATCCTCAGGGGGGGCTTCTTGACCCTGTCGATGGGCTTGAGGAGGAAAAGGACGGCGAGGGAGCCCCAGCCGACGACGTACTGGCTGCTGAGCTCCAGGTGCAGCTGCGCGAGATGGTAGAAGAGATAGAGCGCGGCGGCGAGGAACGCGTACGAGAAGCCCGGGATGACGCCGGGATGCTTCAGCAGGAAGTCCTTCAACGAGCCGGCGGACGTCAATTCGTATCGCCCGTGATCGTTACGCTGTGCTCGGTCGTCCGCCTTTCCTCGTCGGAGCCTGAGCGGCCCAGCTTCCAGTAGGCCGCGGCCGCGAGGAGGATCGCGCCGGCCAGGGCCAGGAGGACCTTGATGCACAGCGGGCACTTCTCTTGGACATCCTGGACCGGCTTCCTGGCGGAGAGGTCGCGCTGGATCTCGGTCTTGTTCCAATAGCCCTTGTAGAGCTTCATGGGCTCTTTCTTGCCCTTCAGCTCGACTTCCTTGGCGAAGCCGCAGTAGATCTCGGCGCGGTCCGAGAGCGCGTTGTAGGCCTCCTCCGAGAGGAGGATCTCGCCGGGGTTCGCCTGCGCCTCGATCCTGGACGAGACGTTCACGACGTCGCCGAAGATGTCGTTCTTCTCCACGATGCCGAGGCCCACGTGGATGCCGATGCGCATGAGGATCGGGATCGTGAGCTTCTTCTCCAGGTTGAACGCGTCGATGCCCTTCTGGATCTCCGCGGCGGCCCGCAGGGCGCTCTGGGCGTTCTCGTAGTAGGACATCGTGCCGTCGCCCATCGTCTTGACGAGGATCCCGTCGTGCTTCTTGATGACCGGGAAAACGATGTCGAAGTGCTGTTTTATCAGCGTCCGGTGGGCGATGTCCCCGTGCGTCTCGGCGATGGCCGTGGAGCCCTTGAGATCGGTGAACATGACCGTGATGGTCTTCTGGAACCGGTCCTTGAACAGCTTGTCGAGGCGGGCGCGCTCCTCGATGATCTTGTCTACGTTCAAATCGTCTTCAGGATCTTCTTTCCGCTGTTCATCTGCCATGCGTCAGGCCTCGCGCGACATGTATAACATTTACCAATTAGCATCGCGATATTACCAATTTTCCGACTCGCTGACCCTAGGCCTCTATCTTCTCAGGGTGAGAGTGAGGGAAGCGCCTTCTCTGGCGAGCGAGGCCGGACTTGCGGCCGAGAAGGGCCCGGAGGAGGCCGTGATCTCGTAGTCGCCCAGGAACGCGCGCGCTCGATACTCCCCGCGCCAGTCCGCGGTCCCGCCGGTCTGCGTGTTCCAATCCTTCAGGAGGAGCTCCTCGAGCGCGGCGGCCGCCGGCTTCTTCGACCAGTCCCTCCGGTAGAGCGCCATGACCGGTTCGGAATGGACGCCCTCCCAGAAGCCCCAGAGGGTGATGCCCTCCACCGCGGGGTGGCTGAACATCGCGGTCATGAAATCGCGCAGGTAATCGGCCTGGAGCTCCTCGTCGGCCACCTCGACGTCGAGCTCAGTGGCCTGCAGGGGCTTGCCGAGCCGTCCGAACCGGTCGAGGACCCTCAGCAGCCGCTCGGGCGGCGTAAGGTCGTAGCGGAAATGACACTGCAGGCCGACGCCGTCGAGCGGGGCCCCATCCGAAAGGATCCGGCGGATGAGCGCTTCGTAGCGGTCCTGCTGCTCGAGGTTCAGGCCGAAGCCGTCCAGGACGTCGTAGTCGTTCACGAAGAGCCTGGCTTCGGGGTCGGCCTTCCGCGCGAGGCGGAACCATTCGAGAGCCTCCCCGCGGCCCAGGAGGCCGAGGACCTCCGGGTGGCCGATGGGCTCGTTGAGCACGTCCCACTCCGCGGCCTTCCCTCGGTAATAGGCCGCTTCCTCCGTGATGTGCCCGCGGATGGTTTTCCGCAGTCGGTCCGGGTCGTTCTTCAGGTTCTCCATGCCCTCGGGCATGTGCTCCCAGCCGGGCCAGACCAGGGTATGGCCCCGGAGCTTGATGCCCCCGGCCTTCAGCCAGGCGGCCGTCTTGTCGGCCCAGGCTCTCTGCTCGCCTTTCCAGAAGGGCCACTTGAGTCCGTTCTCTATGGTGGCGGAGTTGAAGAGCCGCAGGAAGGTCTCCTTGTAGCGGCGCCGGTCGTCGTCCCGGCCCCCGGAGAAGAGGGTCGCCGAGTTGATCGCGCTGCCGAAGAAGAACGCATGCCGCTTCAGTCTGACCTGGACGGCCGCGCCCGGCGCCGGCTTCCCGTCCGGGTCCACGACCTTGACCGTGATGCCGGCTTTCCGGATGCGCTCGATGCGCTCTTCGGCGGCTTTCCTCCACGGGGCCCCGGGCTCCCGGCCTTCATAGAACCCGGCGGCGGGGACCCGGACAGGGCTCCGGCCGAGGCCGACGAGCTCGAAGCCGGCGAGCTCCACCGTCTGCGCGCCGAATCCGAGCCTGAAAGCGATCTGCGCTCCCCCGGCCGGATAATCCCCGGCCGACCTGAAAGGTACGTCGATGCGCCGCCAGCGCAGGCCGGCCTCCGCCGGGAGAACGATGGATTTCCGGTACTCGCCGCCGACCTGCTCGAAGACGAAGTCCACCCGGGCCTTCGCGGGCGAGAACAGCGGCCTCCGGACGTAGAACCTGGCCGCCAGAAGGTCCCCGGCGCGCACCGGCGCGGCCGTCGGCGCTCTCAACTGCACCTCGTAAGGCTGAGGCGGCCTGGCCAGGGTGCGCAGGCGCAGCGCCTGCCCGCGGATCGAGACAGCGCCGCGGCCGCCGGCAAGAAAGGAGGCAGGGTCGCTCAGATCGGAGGGCCTCACCAGCGGGGTCCCCGGCGGGAGCGGCGGCGCGGCGGGAAGCCTCAAGACGTAGAAGCCGTATGCCGAGTATGCCGCGGCGGCGGCCAGGGCGGCGCAGGAGGCGGCCAGGAGGCGCTTCACGTTCGCTCCAGATGGATGATACGCATCCACCGGATGCGATGCAAGCCGGGAAGCGGCCCCGCGGGGAGCCTAGGCCGGCTTGAGCAGACGGGCTACGGTCTGTTCGAGCAGGGCCGGCTCGATGGGCTTGTCGATGAAGGCCTCGGGCTCCTTGCAGCCGTAGTACTCCCCCAGGTCCTCGGCCGAGAACTTCAGCCCGCTGCGCCGGTTCACGGATGTCAGCATGATGACCGGGATCGAGGCCAGGTCCTTGTCGGTCCGCAGCGCCGCGAACACCCCGAACCCGTCCATCTTGGGCATCTGGACGTCCAGGATGACCAACCGAGGCCTGCTCTGGCGGATCAGCTGGAGCGCCTTCTCTCCGTCGGGAGCGTCGAGCAGTTCGCAGGGGAAGCCTTCCAGGACGCCCCGCACGAAAGAGATGCAGTCCGGCTCGTCGTCGGCGATCAGGATCTTGGGCTGTTCGTTCAAGGTCGTTCCTCCTCGGCGTCTCTTCGGCGGGTCAGGCCAGCACCTTCTTGACCGTCTCGATCAGGACCTGGGGGTCCACGGGCTTCTCGACGTAGGCGTCCGGCTTGGCGTCGACGCCGACGACCTTCTTCTTCGCCGCGGCATGCGAGTCGTCGCAGAGGTAGGACTTCATGTCCACGCCCGTGACCTTCGAGGCGCCGCTCACCACGATCACGGGGACCTGCCGGAAGCCCTCCTGCCGCTTGAATTGGTTGAAGAACGCCAAGCCGCTCTGCCCCGGCATCATGAGGTCGAGGAAGACGATATCGGGCCTGCGCCCGGAGGCCTTCTCCAGGGCGTCCTTGCCGTTCTTCGCCGAGAAGGTCTCGAAGCCGTGGTCCTCCAGGATCTGCGAGATGAAATCGATGTTGTCCTGCTCATCGTCCACGACCAGCGCGACCTTGCCGTTGAATTCTGCCATGGTCCTCGATCCTCCTGGAATCGGCGGGCTTCGAAAGCCCTACCCGCCCTGCCGGCCTGCGTCCATCGCGGCCTGTCTGCTCCTGGGGAGCCGGAGGCTGAAGGTGGTGCCCCGGCCGAGGGCGGTGTCGACCTCGATGCGTCCCCCGTGCTCTTGAACGATCTTGCGGGTCACGGAAAGGCCGAGCCCCGTGCCCTTGGAGCCCTTGGTGCTGAAGAAGGCCTTGAAGAGGGACCCGCGCGCGGCCTCGTCCATGCCGCAGCCCTGGTCGGCCACGTCCACCGCCACCTCGCCGCAGTCGAGCTCGCGCACGCGCACGTCCACGCCGGCCCCTTCGCGCCCCTCGCAGGCGTCCAAGGCGTTGGTGACCAGGTTCAGGACGCACCGGCAGATCCCCTGGCCGTCGAGTTCGACCGGGTTCGGCCCGGGGGTCGGCTCGAAGCGCAGGGGCACGCCCCGCTCGTGCGCCTTGGGAGCCATCAGGTCCACGACGCCCTTCACGACCTCGTTGAGGTCGCACGCCTGGTATTCGGGCCGGCGCTCCTTCGCGTAGGTCAGCATGTCCTGGACGAGGTTCTTCAGGAGCTCGAGGTTCCTGTCGATCATCCCGATGCTGCGGCCCGGGATGTCCGACCCGGCCTTCTTGACCGCGGACTTGAGCAGGTACATCCCGCCGCTCAGCCCGTTGAGCATGTTCTTGATGCAGTGCGCCACCCCGGCTACCGCCTCGCCGATGGCGGCCAGGCGCGCGGCCTTGAGGGATTCGCGGATGAGCTGCGCGTTGTGGATGGCGACCGCGATCTGGCCGGCTACGGCCTCCGCGAGGGCGAGGTCGTGGCGGCTGAAGCCCTCGCCCCCGTTCTTGTTGACCAGCTCGAGGGCGCCGATGCACTGGGAATCGACGATCAGCGGCACGCAGAGGATCGAATGGGTGAGGAAGCCGCTCTCTTCGTCCGCCTTCTTGGAGAAGCGCGGGTCCTGGAGGGGGTTGTTGACGATGACCGCCAGCCGCTTGGACACGCAGTCGCCCACGATGCCCTCGCCTTCCGCGAGGCGGAAGCTCGCCAGCTTGGAGGCGCCGCCCTCCGTCACCACGAACTGGAACACGAGCTCGCGCGCCCCCTTGTCCCAGAGCGCGATGGTCGCCCCTCCGACGTCCAGCATCTCGCCGGCGATCCGGATGACCGTGGGCAGGAGCTTATCGAGGTCCTGGGACGCGCTGTGGATCAGGCGCGAAGTGTCGACGAGGCCCCGGAGCTCGGCCAGCAGGAAGCGGTGGGCGTGGTCGTTGCGCCTGCGGCCGATCGCCTGTCCCGTCCTGGATGAGAGCTTAGCGACGATCAGCCCGCCGCAGCCGCAGGCGACCTCGGTGTCGGCCCGGAACGCCGCCAGGTCGTATTCCCGACCGCAGGTCGGGCAGGACATCCGCTTCCTTTCGCTGACGATCCGGCGGTAGGCGAGCCACGGGAGGATCCGGATCCTTTCGCCGCAGGAGCACGCGATCTCGGTCTCGTTGAGAGACCGGTCCGCCTCGTAACGATGACGGCACTTAGGGCATTCGGCCAGCATGCGTCCCCCTGCTGCGCAGGCGTGCGGCGGGATTAGGGCCTCGGCGCACGGTAACACGCCCCGAGGACTGAAGACAAATGAATTTTTTTCATCGTCGTATTAGCGCATCTAATATCCGGAGCCTCCGGCCCGGCCGAGACTGGACGTCCATGCCGCATTATACCACCCAGGCCCCGGCGGCGGCCAGGACGGCGACGCCCAGCGCCGCGTCCGCGCCGCGACGCCGCCGAAGAGGACCTGCAGCGTCACCTCGAAGGACGTCCAGCCGAGCCAGAGCGCTCCCGCCACCGGCAGGGCGTTCCTGGCCAGCACCAGCCACGGCCCCAGGTTTCCATGAAGGACTCGGAACGGTTTCTTGGGAGATGCTCCATCACGTCCCAAGCCGGACGAGCGCCCGCGCCCGCGCATCGGTCGCCGACAGGAAGCTCGAGTGGCTCCACGACAGGTCCCGGCCCGAGGCCGGCGCGCCGGTCTCCTTGTCGAACTGCTCGGCCAGCTCGCCGGAGGGGGGGGTCGCGCGCTTGAGCGTCCTCAGCAGGTCGTCTCCGCGCAGGACGAGGCCCCGCAGCAGGCTCTCCCGCTCGGCCAGGGCCTCATCGCGCAGCGCTCCTCCTCCCGCCCGCCTCAGCGCCCTCGAGAGGAACTCCCGGTTGAGCGGGGTCACGGGGATGGACTCCTTTTTCGACAGCAGTTCCGCGGCCCGGTAGTGGAGCTCCGCGTAGGCCATCGTGGCGAACACCCACGGGTTCCCGCCAAAGTAGGTGTCCCCGTTGTAGCGCCCCATCGCCACGCCCTCGTCTTCGGCGCGCTTCTTGTTGAACGGGTATAGGGACTCGAAGAGGTCTTCCAGCTTCACCGCGGTGGACAGCACGCGCTCGTCGAGGGGGGACGTCCGCCCCTCCGTCAGGCCCCCATGCAGGGCCGCGAGCAGCACCGCGACGTCCAGCCCCTCGCCGGGCTTCTCCTTCACCGTCCCGTCCCAGTAGGTCCGGGGCCCCAGCGCGAAGGCATAGTAGCCCTTGTCCTCCAGCCAGAGCTTGTCCAGCTCCGCGTACAGCCGCCTCGAGGCCTCGACACGGCCGCCCGCCCTCAGGGCCGCGGCCTGCACCGCGCGGGTATAGTAGTCGTGCCCGCGGTACTCCTCCCACAGGTCGAAGCCCTCGCGCTCCGTGTCCGAGGCGATGAAGTCCAGGTCGGTCTTCGCCGCCTCGGGGTCCACGCGCAGAAGGGCCAGCGCCCGCAGGGCCGGCCCGTCGTACTGCGGCCTCGACCAGCGCAAAAAGTCTCGGGAGCCGTCGGCATTGAAGCGCGGCTCGCCCAGGTCGGAGGCTTGCAGGGAGCGGGAGAACGCGGCGAAATCCTTCACCTGCTGGTCGTGCCCCAGCGCCGCCAGCTCGGACATGACCAAGGCCGAGTCCCGCACCCAGTGGAAGAAATAGTCCGGCTCCGGGGGCTTGCCCGCCGGGGCCGCGACCACGGAGCCCGGCTTCGGGGTGATGCTCGCCCGGATCTTCCCGCCTTCGATCTTCAGGCCGGCCTTGCGGGCGGGGTCGGCGTGGACCTCATCGAACTCTTTCTCCACGACGGTCCCCGTCGAAGACACGTTGCGCAGGAGGCGCTCGAGCGAGAGCTTCCTCTGAGCGGCGATCCAGGTTTCGAGCCCGAAATGGGCGAAGATCCGGTCGAAGGCCTCCCGCTCCTTCTCAGGATGGAACTGCACCGCCAGGATGGAGCCCTTCTCCATCGCCTCGACGACGCCGTCGTCCGCCGCGGCGGCGACCGTGAAGCCCTCCGCCGGCCGCTTGACCGCCTGATGGTGGTACGAGTTCACCCGGATGCGGTCCTTTCCCAGAAGCGCCCGCAGCAGGCTCCCTTTCTTCAGGTCGACTTCGTGGTAGCAAGGCTTGGACTTCCCGTCCTCGCGGACGCGGTGGACGATCTTGCCGACCTGGGAGGGGAGGTCCTGGTAGAGGCTGCCCCCGGCGTAGACGTTGAGCAGCTGGTGGCCCTTGCAGATGCCGAGGATGGGGAGCTTCCGCTCCAGGCTCCTCTTGACCGCGGCGAACTCGTAGAGGTCGAAGCCCTTGTCGACCGTCTCGAGCTTCGGGTGCGGCTCCTCGCCGTAGAGGTCGGGCGAGACGTCGTCGCCTCCCGGCACCAGCAGGCCGTCGAGGGAGTCGAGGCGCGCCTCGGTCTCGCTGGAGGCCAGCGCCTGGAAGAGCGGGACGATCTCGGCCCCGTGGGCCTTCAGCGCCTTGGAGTAGTAGGGGAGCTTGTCCTCCGCGGCCAGCGCTTGCTCCTCAGTGTAAAGCAGTCCGATCCTGGGAGGGGCGGCCTCCGCGAGCGCGGCCGCGGCGAGGAGGGCGAGCCAGGCCATCTCAGAGCTTCGGGCTCTGGAAGCCGAGCCTCTTCAACCCCGCCTTCACCTCGGGACAGCTCATGAAGAGCCTCCAGAGGAGGCCGGTGCGGTAGTTCTCGATCATGACCACGATGGGCCCCTGGTCGATGGCCAGGTGGGACTTGGCGGTCCAGCCCTCCCCTGGAAGAGGAAGGAGGTCTCCACGAGGTCCCCGCCGTCGTCCTTGCGGCTGAAGGGGATCACCAGCCGGCCGGCCGCCGCCTCGCGGCTCACCCCGCCGCGCTCCGCGGCGACGACGAGGGCCATGACGCCGAACCCGGTGCCGCCGATGGTGACGACCTCGCCGCCGTAGCCGTAGGCCCTGTGGCTCCTTTCGCGGGCCAGGCCGCTGTCGGGGTGTGCGAAGTCCCAGAAGTAACGGACGGTCTGCTTCTGCACGAGCTCGAGGAGCTCGTCGTCGCTGAGCTTCACCGGACGAAGCTCGGCGAAGGCCCGGGCGGGGAGCAGCAGAACGGCGGCCAGGAGGAGGATCCTCACGCGGGGGAGAGGTTGGCGAGCTTCACCGCCGGATTCTTGCCCATGAAGTACTCGCAGTCCCAGAGGGTCTTGAAGAGGGCGACGGCGCGGCCGTCGACATCCTGGGCGAGGCGCGCTCCGGCGGGCAGGAGGTCTTCCCCGAAAGGCGTCAAAACCCAGCGCACCACCGTCCAAGGGGAGGCCTCGAAGCGGGACTCCGCCCCGTACTCGTTCCTCAGGCGGTACTGCAGGACCTCGAACTGGAGGGGGCCCACCGCGCCGAGCAGGGGCACGCGGGAGGCCGCTCCGGGCAGGGTGAAGGTCTGCACGACCCCCTCCTGGAGGAGGTGGTCGAGGCCCGTTCGGAAGCGCTTGAACTCGGCCGTGCGGGTGCTGTGCAGGAAGGCGAAATGCTCGGGCGGGAATTTCGGCATGGGCTTGAAGGCGATGGCCGCGTCCTCGGTCAGGGTGTCGCCGATGCGGAACTGCGAGTGGCCCACGAGGCCCACCACGTCGCCGGCGAACGCCTCGTTCAGGAGTTCGCGGTCGCGGCCGAAGAGCTTGTGGGAGCTCGAGAGGCGCATCGTCTCGCCCGTGCGCGCGTGGAACACCTTCATGTCCCTTTCGAAGCGGCCGGAGCAGACACGCAGGAAGGCGAGCTGGTCGCGGTGGCGGGGGTCCATGTTCGACTGGATCTTGAAGATGAAGCCGGAGAAGCGGGGGTCGTCGGGCTCCACTCGGCCGCTTGTCGTCGGCTGGGGGCGCGGGGGGGAGGAGAGCTTTAGGAAGCCGTCCAAAAGCAGCTGGACGCCGAAGTTGTGGACCGCGCTGCCGAAGAAGACCGGGGTCATGTCGCCGGCCTTCACCGCCGCCGGGTCGAAGGGCGTCCCCGCCCCCTCGACGACGGCCAGCTCGTCCTGGACCTTGCGCGCGGCCTCCGGGGCGAGGTGCTCCGCGAGGGCCTCGTCGAAGCCCTCGAGCACGGTGAGGGGAGCGCGGAACGCCCCGCCCGGCGCGCGCTCGAAGAAGTGGAGGCGCCTGGGGCCGCGCTCGAAGACCCCGTTGAAATCCTCGCCCATGCCCAGCGGCCAGTCCATGGGGAAGGGGTGCAGATGCAGGCGGCGGTCGATCTCATCGAGCAGTTCGAGCGGCTCGAGCGAGGGGCGGTCGAGCTTGTTGATGAAGGTGAAGATGGGGAGCTGGCGGAAGCGGCAGATCTCGAAGAGCTTGAGGGTCTGGCTCTCGATGCCCTTGGCTCCGTCGAGCACCATGATGACCGCATCGACGGCGGTCAGCACGCGGTAGGTGTCCTCCGAGAAGTCCCGGTGCCCTGGGGTATCCAACAAGTTGAGATGCCGGCCCCCATACTCGAACTGCAGGACCGTCGAGTTGACCGAGATGCCGCGCTTGCGCTCCAGTTCCATCCAGTCGGAGGTCGTGTTCTGCTCCCTCCTGCGCGCGGTGACCGAGCCGGCCAGCTGGACGGCGCCGCCGTAGAGCAAAAGCTTCTCGGTGAGGGTGGTCTTGCCCGCGTCGGGGTGGGAGATGATGGCGAGCGTGCGGCGCTTGGAGATCTCCTCGCGGTGGTCCATGGGGATAATATATTACCATGTCCGTCGCAGCCGAGTCCCCGCGCATGATCCGCCGGAAAGAGTGGCAGCTGTTCGCGGTCTCCTTCGTCAGCCTGTTCTTGGAGCTGATGCTCATCCGCTGGTCCCCCGCGGTCGTCCGCCTCATCGCCTATTACGCCAACCTGCTTTTGATCAGCTCCTTCCTGGGGCTGGGGATCGGCGCGATGCAGGGGCTTCGCCGGAAGAGCCTCTTCGGGCTCTTCCCTCCGCTCCTGCTCCTCCACGTCGGGGTCCTGCTGCTCTGCCGCCAGGCGATCCTGCCGGGGAGCGGCCTCGAGCTCCGCTTCGGGGGCGAGGAGCACGCCCGCCTCCTGAACTACGCCGTCCTGGTCGGCGTCTTCCTCGCGAACGCCGCCGTCTTCGTGCCGCTGGGACAGAGGATCGGCTCGCTCTTCGAAAGCCTCCCCGCCCTCAAGGCCTACGCATGGGACCTCTCCGGAAGCCTCTGCGGCGCGGTCTGCTTCGGCGTGTTCTCCTGGTCTCATTTCTCCCCGCTGGCCGGCCTCGCCCTCGTTTCGGGCGTGGTCCTCGCCCTCTCCGAGAGGAAGGAGCTCCGGCTCCGCCTGCCCTGCTTTTTGGCCGTCCTGGCGTGCGTCGGCCTGTCCTCCGAGCAGGGCGCCGTCTGGTCCCCGTACTATTTCGTCACGGTCCATGAGGGCAACCCGGGCGCCAAGCGGCTGGGCGGGGACAACGTCCTCGCGGAGCTCTTCTTCGCCGACTCGCGCCCGGTCTCGCGGCCCCGGGAGGGCCTCCGCGCGATGAAAGACCCTCCGATCTACACCGCCCGGGTCAACCAGTTCTTCTATCAGCCCAACCTGACCTTGAACCCCGCCCGCTACACCGACCCGGCCGTCTCCGCCTTCATCGAGTGGCTCAGCCACGGCTACCGGCTGCCCTTCGCCCTCTCCCGCGCCCATGAGCGCGTGCTGGTTTTGGGGGCCGGAGGCGGCACCGACGTCGAAGCCGCCCTCGCCTCCGGGGCGGAGCAAGTCGACGCGGTGGAGATCGACCCCGTCCTCGTCGGCCTCTCCCGGAAGTTCAACCCGTCCGGCGTGTACGACTCGCCCCGGGTGCGGGTGCACGTCGACGACGCCCGGGCGTTCCTGCGAAAGGCGGCCCCGGGCTACGACATGGTGCTCTTCGGCCTCCTCGACTCCCAGGCCCTCTTCAGCCAGATGAGCAGCATCCGGCTCGACGGCTACGTCTACACCGTGGAGAGCATGCGCTCGGCCTACGCGCTGCTGGCCCCCGAAGGCCTGCTGAGCGTCTCCTTCATGGCGGGCAAGGACTGGGTGGCGGCCAAGCTGCTGCGCATGCTGCAGGAGGCCACCGGGAAGACTCCGCTCATGTACGCGGACCTCGGCCAAGTCGTCCTCTGCGTTTCCCGCGGTCCGGCGCCCGAGGCGCCCCCGAGCATCGGCCGCTTCCGCCGGGTCCGGATGGAGTCGCTCCCGTCCCTCGAAGCCCCCAGCGACGACTGGCCCTACCTGTATCTCTCCGGGAGGAGGATCCCGCCGGACTACCTGGCGGTGATCCTGACCCTGCTGGCCTTGTCCATCGCGGCCGTGGTCCTCCAGCGCGGCCGGGGCTTCGGGGCCGAGGACGGGAAGTTCCTGTTCCTGGGCATGGGGTTCCTGCTGCTGGAGACCGCGAGCATCAGCGACTGCTCGCTCTACCTCGGGACCACCTGGCTGGTGACCACGGCCGTGGTCTCGGGAGTCCTGCTCATGTGCCTGGCCGCGAACCTCGCGGCGCAGAAGCTCAGGCCGCCCCCCTGGAAGATGGCCGTTCCCCTGTTCGCGACCCTCCTGCTCCTTTACGCGATGCCGAAAGACCAGGTGCTCTCGGCGCCCCTGTGGGGGAGGCTCCTGTGGACCGTGCTCGTCGTCCCTTTGCCCGTGTTCTTCGCGGGTCTCCTGTTCTCCTCGTCCTTCCGGGACGCCGGCTCCCGGTCGGCGCTCTTCGGCGCCAACCTCATCGGCGCCGTGATCGGGGGCTTCTGCGAGTACCTGGGGATGGCGATCGGGCATCGCGCCCTCCTGCTGATCGTGATGGGGGCCTACGCCGCCAGCCTGCTCGCCGGCTCAGGTCCGGCGGGACGGCAGGACTTCGAGCACGGCCGCTGAAGCCAGGGCGAGCACGGCGAAGAAGACCGCCGCGAGGGGATAGGCGGGGATGGAGACGGGGAGCTCGGCGAGGATCCGGATCTGCCCCTTCTGCCGGCGCAGCTCGTCCAAGGGCACCTTGGCGAAAGGGACCTTCTGCTTGTCGACGACGACGCCGTCCATGATGGCGAGGGTGTAGTAGAACCGCTTCTCGGCCGGCGCGAAGGAGAACTGCAGAGGGCTGCGCTTGAGCACCACGATGGCGACCTTCCGATCGCTCTCGCGGGTGGCCTGGACCCCGGAGACGTAGCTGAAGGCCTGGTAGGCGACGACCTGCGCGGCCATCAGGAGCAGGGCGAAAGGGTGGCGCTTGAGCTGCTGCAGCATGATCAGAACTCCGCCGAGCGCGGCACGCGCGGGTAGGGGATCACGTCCCGGATGTTGGACATCCCGGTCACGAACTGCACCGTGCGCTCCAAGCCCAGCCCGAAGCCCGCGTGCGGCACCGTCCCGAAGCGGCGCAGGTCGAGGTACCACCCGTAGTCCTCGGGCTTCATGTTCATCGCCCGGATGCGGCCTTCCAGCACGTCGAGCCGCTCCTCGCGCTGGGAGCCGCCGATGATCTCGCCGATCTTCGGCACCAGCACGTCCATCGCGGCCACCGTGCGCTCGCCGCCGTGATCTGCGGCGTCGTCGTTCATGCGCATGTAGAACGCCTTGATCTTGGCCGGGTAATTCATGAGGATGACCGGCTTCTTGAACTTCTCCTCGGTCAGGTAGCGCTCGTGCTCGGTCTGCAGATCCACGCCCCAGGACACCGGGAACTCCCAGGTCTTGCCCGACGCCTTGAGGATCTCCACCGCCTCCGTGTAGGAGAGGCGCACGAAGTCGCTCTGGATGATGTGCTTGAGCGTGTCGGGCAGGGTCTTGTCGTTGCGCTCGCTCAGGAAGGCGACGTCCTTTGGACAGCGCTCCAGGGTCTTGGACAAGATGTGCTTGAGGAAGGCCTCGGCGAGGTCCGCGTCGTCATCGAGGTCGCAGAAGGCCATCTCCGGCTCGACCATCCAGAACTCGGAGAGGTGGCGGGGCGTGTTCGAGTTCTCGGCCCGGAAGGTCGGGCCGAAGGTGTAGATCTTGTCCAGGGCGCAGGCGTAGGTCTCGCCCTCGAGCTGGCCCGACACGGTCAGGAAGGTCGGGCGGCTGAAGAAATCCTGGCTGTAGTCGATCTTCCCGTCCGCGCCGCGGGGGGGCTTCTCGAAGTCGAGGGTGCTGACGCGGAACATCTGCCCCGCGCCCTCGCAGTCGCTGCCCGTCACGATGGGCGTATGGACGTACAGGAAGCCCCGCTCCTGGAAGAAGCCGTGGACCGCGGCGCAGACCGCGTTGCGCACGCGCGCCACCGCGCCGAAGGTGTTGGTGCGGGGGCGCAGGTGGGCCACCGTGCGCAAAAACTCCATCGTGTGCTTCTTGGGCTGGATGGGGAAGGTCTCGTCGGCCCGGCCGAGCAGCTCCACCTCGGAGGCCTTGAGCTCCACCGCCTGCCCCTTGCCCGGGCTCGCCGCGAGCTCGCCGCGGACGAGCACCGAACAGCCGGCGGTGAGGCGCACGACGACGCTCTCGTAGTTCGAAAGCGAAGCCTCGGCCATCACCTGGATGCTCTCGAAGCAGGAGCCGTCGTTGACCGTGATGAAGCTGAACCCGCCCTTGCTGCAGCGCAGGGTCCTGACCCAGCCGGCGAGGACGATCTTCCCGCCGGGGGGCGAGGCCAGCGCCTCGCGCACGAGGGAGCGCTTCGGGAACATATCAGACGGTGAAGAGGCGGTCGCCCGCGTCGCCCAGGCCCGGCACGATGTAGCCGTGCGTGTTGAGCACCGGGTCCACGGCCGCGGTGAAGATGTGCACGTCCGGGTGCTCGCGGTGCACGCGGCGGATGCCGGTGCGGGTCGCGAGCAGCGTCACGAGGCGCACGTCCTTCGCCCCGTCCGTCTTGAGGATGCGCACCGCCTCGGCGGCCGAGCCGCCGGTGGCGAGCATCGGGTCGAGCAGGAGCACGAAGCTCTTGTCGAGCCCGGCGGGCAGGCGCACGTAGTAGCGGATCGGGTTGAGCGTCTCCTCGTTGCGGTAGAGCCCGATGTGGCCCTCGCGCGCCTCGGGGAGGATGCGGCTCAAGCCCGGCATCATCCCGAGGCCCGCGCGGAGGATGGCCACGAGCGCGGCCGGCTGGCCGAGCTTGCGCGCGGAGGCGGTCTTGAGCGGGGTCGCGACCTGCTCGGGCTGGGTCTTGACGCCCTTCAGGGCCTCGAGGCCGAGGATGAGCCCGGCGTTCTCCATGAGCTCCTTGAAGCGGGGCCTCGGGGTGGCCTTGTCGCGCAGGCCGGCGAGGGCGTGCTGGAGGACGGGATGGTCGCAGACGATGAGCTTGCTCACTGGATCACCTTCAGGATGGTCTTGCGGGGCGCGGGCGCCTTGCGCCCCACATCCAAAGCGCTCTGGGCCATCTTGAGGCCCTCTCCCAGGCGCTTCGCGTCCGAGGCATAGACCGAAGCCAGGGTCTCGCCCTTGCGCACCCGGTCGCCGAGCTTGCGGCGCAGGGTGAAGCCGGCGCCGAAATCGATCTTGTCTTCCTGGCGGTCCCGCCCGGCGCCCAGGGCCACCGCGGCGCGGCCGAAGAGCTTGGCGTCGAGCCGGGTGAGGAAGCCCTCCGCGGGCGCCTTCAGCTCGGCCTTGAGCCTGGAGACGGGGAGGAAGCGCTCGGGGTCGTCGGCCACGCGCGGGTCGCCGCCCTGCGCCTTCACCATCTCCTTGAAGCGCTTGAGCGGCTTGCCGGTCAGGATGAGCTTCTTGAGGCGCTCGGCGCCCTTGCGCCAGTCCTTCTCGAGGCGGCCCAGCACCAGCATCCAGCCGCCCAGGGTGAAGAGCACTTCGGCGTAATCGGAGGCCGTGAAGTCGCCGCGCAGGATGTCCACCGCCTGACGGATCTCCAGGGCGTTGCCCACCTGCAGGCCCAGGGGCTGCTCCATGTCGGTCATCACGGCCACGCAGCGCAGGCCCGAGCCGCAGGCGGTGCGCACCAGGTCGCAGGCCAGCCCTTCGGCCTGCTTCGGGTCCTTGAAGAAAGCGCCCGAGCCGCACTTCACGTCCATGATGAGGCCGTCGAGGTCCTCGGCGAGCTTCTTCGAGAGGATGCTCGCGACGATGAGCGGGCGCGACTCCACGGTCGCGGTCGCGTCGCGCAGGGCGTAGAGCTTGCCGTCGGCCGGGGCGAGGTCGCCGCTCTGCCCGAACATGCACACGCCGAGCCGCTTCACCTGCCGCTCGACCGCGGGGATGGGGATGCGCACCTTGAAGCCGCGGATGCTCTCGAGCTTGTCGAGCGTGCCGCCCGTGTGGCCCAGCCCGCGGCCCGACATCATCGGGACCGCCGCGCCGGCCACGGCCAGGAGGGGGGCGAGCGGGATGGAGATGCCGTCCCCCACGCCGCCGGTCGAGTGCTTGTCCACCTTGGGCGCCTTGACCTTGGAGAGGCGCACGGTGCGCCCCGAGCGGGCCATCGCCCGGGTGAAGGCGACGGTCTCCGTGCGGCTCATTCCGTTGAGCCGCACGGCCATCAGCCAGGCGGAGAGCTGGTAGTCCGGCACCGAGCCCGAGGCCGCGGCCTTGGCGATGAACTCGAGCTCCGCGGGGGCGTGCTCGAGGCGGTCGCGCTTCTTGGCGATGAGGTCGAGCATCCTCATGCGCTCAACCCTCCTGCAGGCCCTCGAGCAGGCTCTCGAGGAAGCTGCGGATGACCCCGGCCATCTTCTGGCCGAGGGCCAGCACGTCGCTGTGCTCCAGGTTCTCCTTGGAGAGGCCGGCGGCCATGTTCGAGATCCAGCCGAAGGCGAGCACCTCCATGCCGATCTGCCGCGCGGTGATGGACTCCGGCACGACGGACATGCCGACCACGGTGCCGCCGAGCTGGGCGAAGGCCCGGATCTCGGCGGGAGTCTCATAGGAGGGTCCGCCCACCGCGGTGTAGACGCCCTCGTGGGCGGTGATCTTGAGCTTTTTGCAGAGCTCGAGCGCCTTCCTGCGCAGGGCCGGGGTGTAGGCGCCGGCGAGATCGGGGAACATCTCGCCGAACTCCTTGGTGTGGTAGCCTCGCAGAGGGTTGGCCCCCATGAAGTTCATGTGGTCGTTCATGAAGACGAGGTCGCCGGGCTTGATCTCCTCGCGCAGGGAGCCCACGGCGGCGCTCAGGACGAGCTTCTTGGCCCCGAGGGCCTTGAGGACGCGGACCGGGAGGGTGATGGCGTCCATCGTGTGCCCCTCGTAATAGTGGAAGCGTCCCTGCATGATGGCGACCCCGAGCGACCCCATCTCGCCCAGGACCAGCTTGCCCGCGTGCCCGCTCACCGTCGGCTTGGGGAAGCCCGGGATGTCGGAGTAGGAGATGACGACTTGGTTCTGCAAAGTCGGGACGGCGCCGGAGAGCCCGCTGCCCAGGATGATGCCCACATCGGGGGACTTCGGAGCGGCGGCTCCGAGTCCCTGGATGCGGCCTTCCAGGAAGGCGGCGGCTTCCTGGATGCGCTTGAGATAGTCGACGCGGTCGTGGTCTCTGTTCACTTTTTTTCTTTGGAAGTTGCGGTTTTTCCTCAAGAATTCTCTGGCCGGAGTTTAGCATTTTTTTATACCATCCCGTTTATGAGCGTCGACGAGCTCAAAACCTTGGCACGCGGGCTTCGCGTGGACATCGTCCGCATGATCGAGGCGGCCGGCTCGGGGCATCCGGGCGGCTCGCTCTCCGTCGTGGACATCCTGGCGGCGCTCTACACGCGCGTCCTGCGCCACCGCCCCGAAGAGCCAGGCTGGCCGGAGCGCGACCGGTTCCTCCTCTCGAAAGGCCACGCCTGCCCCGCGCTCTACGCGGTGCTCGCCCACTGCGGCTACTTCCCTAAGGAAAAGCTCTCCACTCTGCGCCGGCTCGACAGCCCGCTCCAGGGCCACCCCGACCGCCTCCGCCTGCCCGGCGTCGAGGCCTCCACCGGCTCGCTCGGCCTGGGGCTCTCCATCGGGATCGGCATGGCCCTCGCGGCCAAGCTCGACAAGAAGGGCTTCCACACCTGGTGCGTGCTCGGAGACGGCGAGATGCAGGAAGGCCAGGTCTGGGAGGCCGCCATGGCCGCGCCCCAGCTCAAGCTGGGCAATCTCTCCATGATCGCGGACTTGAACGGGGGCCAGATCGACGGGCCCGTCGCCGAGGTCATGGACCTCGAGCCGCTCTCCGACAAGCTGAAGGCCTTCCGCTGGGACGTCCGCGTCATCGACGGCCACGATTTCAAGCAGATCCTCGATGCGTTGGAGTGGGCCGCGGCCGCGAAGGACCGCCCCGCCGCCATCCTCGCCAAGACGGTCAAGGGCAAGGGCGTCTCGTTCATGGAAGGCGTCATCGACTGGCACGGCAAGGCCCCGAACAAGGACGAAGCCGACCGGGCCGTGCGGGAGATCGAGAGTGCCTAAGGCCACGCGTCAGGCCTTCGGCGAGGCCCTCGCCGAGCTCGCCGCCTCCAGGCCCCAGGTCGTCGTCCTCGACGCCGACCTCTCCAAGTCCACGATGACGAGCCTCTTCGGCAAGAAGTTCCCGGAGCGGCGCTTCCAGTTCGGCATCGCCGAAGCCAACATGATCGGCGCGGCGGCGGGCCTGGCGCTCTGCGGCAAGGTCCCGGTCGTCAGCAGCTTCGCCTGCTTTTTGGTCGGACGCCTCGAGACGATCCGCGTCTGCGCGGCCTACAACCGCACGAACGTGAAGCTCGTGGGCACCCACGCGGGGCTCGGCATCGGAGACGACGGCGCCTCCCAGATGGGCCTCGAGGACCTCGGCGCCCTGCGCTCCCTGCCCAACCTGAGCATCCTTCAGCCCGCTGACGAGCTCGAGACCCGGCAGATGACCGAGTGGATGCTGGACCACGACGGCCCCGTCTACCTGCGCCTCACGCGCCAGAAGACGGCCGACGTCCACGGCCCGGACTACCGCTTCAAGCTCGGCGCCGCGGACACGGTCTACGAGCCTCCGCCCGGAGCGCCCCTGCAGGCCACCCTCTTCGCGAGCGGGGGGACGGTCGGCGAGGCGGTGAAGGCGGCGCGAGCCCTGATGGATCGGGGATTCAGGGCTCGCGCCGTCAACTGCGGCTCCCTCGTCCCCTTCGACGAAGAAGCGGTCGTCCGGGCCGCCCAGGACAGCGCCCGGCTCGTGACCCTCGAGGACCACCACGTCAACGGCGGCCTCGGCAGCGCCGTCTGCGAGGCGGCCGCGCGGCGCGCCTGCGCCGTCCCCGTCCTGCGGCTCGGGGCCACGGAGTTCGGAGAGTCCGGGACGGCCGAAGAGCTCTACGAGAAGCGGGGCCTCTCCTGGTCGCACGCCGCCGAGGCCTGCCTCAGGAACCTGGCGTAGCTGTGCGTTCCCTTCCCTTCTTTCTGCTCACGGCTTGGACGCCGTGCGCCTTCGCGCAGACGAACCCGAACTATCTGCCGGTCTTCGAATCCGGCATGAAGTCGGCCGGCCTTCAACTGGGCCTGAACCGGCCGATGGCGACTCGGGATTTCGATCAGGACGTAGGCCCAGGGGCGGCTTTGAACCTGTCTGGGAGCTACTTCGTCTTGGATTGGATCGCGATCGGAGCCGAGCTTGGCTATGTCACGTTCGGAGCTCGGACCCACGCCGAGACGGACGCAGTGGGAACCACCGCCGACATAGAGCGAGAAGCCGCAGGATTTTATGCAGACATCATCGGGCGGTTCAATCTCGTGCGTGAACGGACATGGACGCCGTATGTCCTCGGCGGCGTAGGGCGCCATACCGTCGTGATGGCCATCACATCGAAGACTCCAGGCGCCCTCCTCTGCTCGACCTCTGGACAGTGCTCCTCGACCGCCACAGGCTCAGCCGGGAGCGGCATGACATGGACCGTCGGAGCAGGCGCCGAGTTCTTCATCATCCGCGGCATGACCCTGTCCCTGGAGGCCCGCTACCGCCAGTTCAATCTCAACAAGCAATTCCTCATTCCCAACTCCATTGAGTCCTTGAGTTATCAGCTTGGCATGACATTTTATTTCGGTCACTCATGATGCCCCTTCATCGCCTGCGAAGCCTGGCGGCTCCGCTGCTCTTCTTCTGGGCCGCAACGGCCTCGGCCCAGTCGGCGCCGGGCTACACCCCTCTATTCGATGAAGGCCTCAAGTCGGTCGCGCTCCGTCTAGGAGCTTCGCGCCCCACTCCTTCCAACGGCTTCGACAAGGACGCCAAGGCCGGCCCGGGGCTCTCCCTGCAGGGGCTCTACTACGCCTGGGACTGGGTCGGCGTCGGAGCCGACCTGGGCTATCATACCTTCGGGAAGGACGCGAATGCTCTCGCGCTCGATGCCATCGTCCGATTGAACTTCCTTCGGGAGTCTTCATGGTCGCCTTATCTTATGGGAGGGGCTGGCCACGCCCAGAGCTCGGTGACCCGCAACGGCGCGAAAGAGTCGTCGACCGGAGGCTCCTTCCTCGCCGCCGGAGGGATCGAGGCCTTCGTCCTGCGCGGCATGAGCGTCTCCTTCGAGGCGCGCTTTACGGCGTTCCGGGGAGGCGGCAGCGGGGTCGAGTCCCTCGCCTACCTGCTCGGGGCCGCGTTCTGGTTCGGCTACGACTGAGGGCCCGCCCTTCCCTCTTTGACCAAGAGTCTCAAAAAGGAGTAGCATCCCGCTCAGGCGTCCTGGAGGCACAGTCATGGATCTGATGCTCGCCGCCGTGGTCCGCATCGAGTTCTGGCTCGCCGTGGCCGGACTCTTCGTCGTCTACCATTCCATCGTCATCGTGGGCGGGACGCAGATCGCCATCCTCGAGCGCCGCTGGCTCGGCCGCAAGCTGCCGGGCGGCCGCGTGGTGGCCTACTCGACCGAGGTCGGCATGCAGGCGCGCACGCTCGCGCCGGGCCTGCACTTCGTCATCCCCTTCATCTACCGCGTCGAGAAGACCCCGATGCTCAAGATCGGCGAGGATGAAGTGGGCCTCATGGAGTCCATCGACGGGGTGCCGGTGGAGCCGGGCCGCATCTTCGCCCGCGTCGTGGAAGGGCACTCCCTGTTCCAGGACGGCGAGACCTTCCTTAAGAACGGCGGGGAGAAGGGCCCCCAGCTCGAGGTCCTGCCTCCCGGCCTCTACCGCATCAACCCCTATCTCTTCCGGGTCGAGCGCGTCCCCATGACGCGCGTGCCCAACTCGCAGATCGGCATCGTGGTGGCGACCGACGGCAGGCCCATCGAGTCGCCACGGCTGCTGGGCAAGAAGATCGAGGGGCACAACAACTTCCAGGACGGCCGGGCCTTCCTCGAGAAGGGCGGCCAGAAGGGCCCCCAGATCGACGTGCTCCTGCCCGGCTCCTTCCGCATCAACACCAAGCTCTTCCAGGTCGAGATCAAGCCCGCGATCATGGTCCAGGCGACCAAGGTCGGCCTGGTCACCGCCCGGGACGGCGAGCCCCTCCCCCAGGGCGAGTACGTCGCCAAGACCGTGGAGGGCGACGAGGAGTTCCAGAACGCCGCCGCCTTCCTGGCCAACGGAGGCCAGCGCGGCCCGCAGTTCGACTTCCTGCGGCCGGGCACCTACTACGTGAACCCGCTGATGTTCGAGGTGGGAGTGGCCGACGTCCTGCTGGTCCAGCGCGGCGAGGTCGCCGTCATCGTCTCCAACGTGGGCAAGGACCCCTCCCGTCCCGCCCAGGCCGAGCCGGAGAACCGCCTGATCCAGGGCGTGGAGCGCTACGTGGTCGAGCCCGGCTACCGCGGTATCCAGCGCGAGGTGCTCGGGCCCGGGACCTACTACATCAACCGCTGGGCCTTCACCCCGCACCTCATCCCGACGGTCAACATCACCATCGACTGGGCGGACACCAAGCCGACCAAGGATATGCCCGTCGTATTCAACCCCTTGGCCATCGTGTCCAAGGACGGCTTCGAGATGACCGTCGAGGTCAAGGTCATCATCCGGGTCCTGCCCCAGCAGGCGCCGCACATGGTCGCCCGCATCGGCACCATCCAGAACCTCATCGAGGCGGTCATCCATCCGCTCATCGACAGCTCCTTCCGCAACCAGGCCTCCTCCACGGAGGCGATGAACTTCATGCAGGACCGCCACGAGCAGCAGCGGCTGGCGGAGCAGCACGTCATCGAGGAGCTCAAGCGCTACTACGTCGAGTGCGTGAGCGTGCTCATCTGCCAGATCAAGCTGCCCGAGCGGCTGATGCAGACCCTCACCAACAAGGTCGTGGCCACCCAGCAGAAGTCCATGTTCGACGCCCAGCAGGAGGCCGAGGGCCGCCGCAAGGAGATGGAGAAGACCAAGGCCCAGGCGGACCTCCAGCCCTCGCTCGTGAAGGCCGAGATCGACGTGCAGATCGCCAGCCAGCAGAAGCAGCAGGCCATCGTCCTGGCCGAGGGCAAGGGGCAGTCCACCCGTCTCGAGCAGGAGGGCGTCGCGGCCGGCGTCGAGGCGGTGGGGCGCGCCGAGGGCGAGAAGATCCGCGCCATCGGGCAGGCCACGGCCGAGGCCTACCAGAAGCAGGCGAACGCCCTGGGGATGCTTCCTCTCGCGATGATCGAGGTCATGCGCCGGGTCTCCGAGGGCAAGGTCAAGATCACCCCGGACGTGGTCGTGAGCGGCGGGGGGGGCGCGGACAACAACGCCAACATGTCCGGCGTCCTCTCCGCGTTCATGGCCTCGATCATGGCGGACAAGCTCTCCGCCCGCGGTCCGGACAAACCCTGAGCGGGATCCCATGCCCCTGAAAAGAAGCCGGAACGCCGACGCCGAAATCCGGGCCCTGCGGGCCCAGCTCGCCCGCGAGCGCTCCCAGAGCCGGCGCCGCGCGGAGCTCTTCGAGAAGGCCATCCAGACCAACGACCTGCGCGAGGTGGGCGAGGAGATGTACCGCTACTTCTTCAGCCACTTCGGCGTCTACAAGGGCGACATCACCATCCTGACCGACTACGACGAGCGCGAGTTCTACGACCTCGTCGGCTGGACGCCCCGCCAGGACACGCCCTCCCCCGAGGAGCTGCTGCGCCTGGCGACCCAGCACTGCGAGTACCTGCGCAGCCTCGTCGAGGAGCAGATCTTCATCGGCTACAGCCCCGACGAGGAGCGGGAGATCAAGGAATCCTACCTGGTCGAGCAGAGCATGCTCGAGAGCATGGTCACCAAGGCGCCCCGCCTCGTCAACGACGTGCTCTGTGAGCTCTCGGCCAAGGAGATCGAGGAAGCCAAGAAGCAGCAGACCCGCTCCTGGCTGAACTGGACGGTGCTCCACCCGGACAACTCGAAGCTGCTGGCCAAGATGCACATGTCCTTCCGCAAGGCCCGCAAGCGGACCCTCGCCGAACTCACGCGCCAGCTGCGCCCCTTCGAGAACCTGCTCGGCTACCGCATCCTGCACACCCGGGACTTCAAGCGGGTCAAGTACCTCTCCGAGCGCGACGCCCTGACGGGGCTCTACCTGCGCCCCACGCTGGCCAAGCGCTGGGACTACGCCGTGGACCACGGCTCGCGCGGCCGCCGGAAGGCCGCCGTCAGCGTGGCCATGCTGGACCTGGACCTCTTCAAGCGCTTCAACGACAACTACGGGCACGAGGTGGGAGACCGGGTCCTGCGGCACTTCGCGCAGTCGGTGCAGTCGGCCCTGCGCGGGACCGACGTGGTGGGCCGCTACGGCGGCGAGGAGTTCGTGGCCCTCTTCCCCGGCGCCGACACGGGCGGGGTGCTCACCATCCTCAAGCGCATCCACGAGCGCATCAAGGACGTCAACTTCCTGCCGCCCGCGGCCTGGGTCGCGGGCGCCACGCCCGAGCACCTGCGCTTCAGCGCCGGCGTCTTCACCCTGGAGCCCGGCCGCAAGGACGCGAAGCCCAGCTTCGACGAGGCCATCAAGGCCGCCGACGAGCTGCTCCTCTACTGCAAGCAGTCCGGCCGCAACGCGGCCGCCTACCGGGACTCGGCCGGCCGCATCCGGCGCTTCCGCTTCGAAGACTAGCGGACCGCGCTGGAGCCGTCATGCTATCGCCGATCCGCATATCCCCGAGCCTCGCGGCGCTCCTGCTCGCTCTGCCGGCGCATCCGGCCGCGCCGCAGCCGTCCACGACCGAGATTATCCATACCGGTCATCTCATCGTGGATGATCATGAAGTCCCGCCGCCCTACAAGGTCGAAGCGATCGGGGAGATTGTCCTGCTGAACGGCATCCAGATCTACCCGCACAAGCCCACGCCCTCCGAGATCGCGGAAAACGCCGAGAAGCAGGAGGCGAGGAAACTGCTGGACTCGCTCCACGAGGAGTTCGACAAGATTGAGAAGCTGGAGGGGCATGAGAAGGCCGTCGACCAGCTAAGAATGGAATTGAGGAAACATCCCAAGTACAAGAACTTTTCAATCGAAGAGACGGATGGGGGTACCAGAGTCGATCTTGGGATGGGTAGCGATGATGCACTGGAGCATAGCTACTTCTTTCGATTCATGGGTAAGAAATATCGTCAATTTAATGACAGTCACAGAGGTCCACTAATCGATCCAGGCTTAGGAATAGGGGACATCATCGAAATCGCAGTAAATCGGGTACTACTGGACCCTCTATTGCGGCTGGCTAGAGCAATCCTCGGAATCAAGATACAAAACGAAGAGAACCACCCCGGTTTCGCCAGCAAGACTATCCAAAGCGAGTTTAACTCGGTTACACATCCTTTGGGAACCAAGGGCTGCGTAGTGGTATTGGAAGGGCATTTATATTGGACAACCAAATTTAAAGCCAAGTTCGCTTGCGATGAATACTTGAGGGTCGTCCACAATAAAACCACTATGGATGCCGCATGGAAAAACCTGCGCTATCATTTCGTGGACTCAGACTACATGGAGAAACATCTGCGGCGATACCTGAAAGCCAAAGGCAGATGATACATTCACGACGGGATACCGCTTGCCGTTGTTCGAGCTTCCGCCCCGCCGATAGGCGGGGACGAAGCCGCGCGCCCGAGGCGCGTAAAAAGCGCCTTTTCGACGGATCGGATCGCTCTATCCCATCTCTCGATCGTTGAACATGCAAACATTCTTCAAGGAGCGAGTCGCTCTCCCATCGATCAACCCTGTCTACTCCGACTTATAACCACCTGTTCCGGCTCCATCCTGTTCCGGCTCCATCTTCTCCCGTGGGGGGGACTACTTGGAAATAACGCTTAAATAATAAGCCAAATCAACATCGTCCGGACGATGTTGATTGTGCTGAAAAAATAAGCGGAATCTCAGAGGGGTGGGGGGGGCAGCCGTTCTCCCGGAGTCTCAACAACCCATGAGGATCCCCTCATGTACCGATAGCATCGCAAGCGTTGGCACTCTTTCCACTCAAACGACCGGCACCCCGCCGGAACCGATGCGGACATCCCCGCTTGAAAGCCCAATCGCCTAGGCCCCCGAGCCCGACCGGCCCACTGCGCAGGCCCATTAGGCCCAGCGTGTTTTCAGGCCCCTAGCCCCTGTCGGCGCCCGCCTGACGCCGCTACACTCAAGACATGAAGCGGTCACTGGGCCTCCTCCTCGCCCTCCTCCTCTCGGCGCAGACCTCGCAGGCGCAGTTCGTGCAGAGCGCGGCCGCCCTCGCGGCCCCGAAGGCCGGCGTCGCCCTCCCCGCGGGCCTGGCCTTGCCGCAGGTCGCCGCCCCCGGGCTCCTCAGCCCGCTCTACGCTCCGAACCTGAACCTCGGCCTCCCTCTGCCGGCCGCCCCGCTCGCGGCGCCGAAGGTTTCGGCCCCGGCCAAGGCCCAGGCCCCGCGCGCCCTGCTCAAAGAAGCCCCCATCCCCGCGTCGCCCCTAGGCGACGCAGGGACGGCGCGAGCGGAGAACGGCCAGCGCGCCGCGACCGTCCTCGAGCAGCTCCAGCAGGTCCAGGCCCCCGCCGCCGAGGCCGCCTCGCCCGAGCGCATCGAACAGCTCTACAACGGAGGGGTGAAGCCGGAGGCGTCCGCGGCCGAGGCCCTCGAGGCCCCGGAGGTCGAGGAAGGCCTGCCGCTGGGCTGGGTCCGCAAGGAGCAGGCCAAGAGCCGCTCGGTGGACTCGAGGACCGCCAGGCTCCAGCGCAAGGCGCAGAGCCGGGGCTTCTCCAGGGCCGCCCTGAACCCCGAGGTGCTCAAGCGCCACAACGCCCATTACACGCACGAGGTCCCGGTCGGCGAGGTCACCGACCAGAAGTCGTCGGGCCGCTGCTGGATCTTCGCCGGCCTGAACATGATCCGCTCCATGATGCTCGCCGAGGGGCGCATCGGAAAGGACTTCGAGTTCTCGCAGAACTACCTTTACTTCTTCAGCCAGCTCGAGCAGTCGAACCGCTACCTCGAGCAGGTCATGAAGGCGGCCTATGAGCCGGGCTCGGTGAAGCACATCCCGCGCGACCTCCAGATGATCGCCCCCAGCGTCGAGGACGGCGGGCACTTCGAATACCTGCAGTTCCTCGTCGGCAAGTACGGCCTCGTCCCGAAGAGCGCGATGCCGGAGACCAAGAGCTCGGGCGCGACGGACGGGCTCGACGGCGAGCTCAACTACAGCCTGGGCATCACCGTGCGGGAGTTGCTCGAGGACGCCCGCGCCCTCGAGAACGGCCGAGGCCCCTCCCGCGCGCGTGAGATCCGGGAGCGGGGGATGGACCGCGTCTGGAAGATCCTGGCCGCGCACCTCGGCACCCCGCCCGAGCGCGTCTCCCACCCCGTGAAGGGCCGCAAGCGCTCCTTCACGCCCCAGCGCTTCGCCAAGGACTTCGCCGGCTACCGCCTAGACGACTACGTCCACGTCACCGCCTACCCCTACGAGAAGCAGGGCGTCGCGGGAGAGGAGGACGACAGCTCGATCGGCGCCGCCACGCGCGGCCACCGTGCCCGCAACGTCAAGGCCCTCAACGTGAGCCTCGACCGGCTCGAGCGGCTGGCCCTCGCGGCCCTCGAGGGCGGCCAGCCCGTCGACATCTTCGCCTCCATGAAGCGGGACATCAGCGGGAAGACGGGCATCATGCACCCCGCCGTCTTCGACCGCGCCGCGGTCTACGGCTGGTCGGCCGAGCAGGAGCGTGAGAAGCTCACCCGCGCCCAGGGCGTCTCGCTGGGCCTCAACGGCCCCGACCACCTCATGATGCTGACCGGCTTCGACCGGCCCGACCCGGAGAAGCCCGTCGTCAAGTTCAAGGTCGAGAACTCCTGGGGCCCGAAGATCGGCGACCACGGCGTCTTCCACATGTACCGCGAGTGGTTCCGGCAGAACCTGTTCGGCATCGTCGTCCACAAGAGCTTCCTATCCAAGGCCGAGCGCAAGGCCTGGGAAGCCGCCAAGAAGAACGCGGACTGAAGGGCTAGCGCCCGCCCGTCTCGTCGACGGTGACCGACTGGAAGACGGGCGGCTCGATCCTGGGAGGGCCGGTGTCGCCCGGCCTCGGGCGCGGCAGGATGGGCTTCCGCTGGATGTTCTTGCCCTTGTTGACGAGGAACAGACTCATCACGATCATCCAGAAGATCAGCAGGCCGAAGAAGCCCCAGGCCAAGTAGCGCGCGATCGGGGGGGCGGGGGGCTTCTCCTTCGCCGTGTCCTGACGCAGGAGGGCGAAGATCTCCTCATCCTTCATCGGCGCCTTAGGCTCACCCTGCGGGGACTGCTGAACCGGCACGGCGGGCGGAGGGGGAGGCGGAGCAGGCTCCGCAGGCGCCGCTTTCACCGGCTTTTTGAAAGGCTCCTTGCAGAAGTCGCACCACGCCTGAGTGTCGGGAGTCTCGAAACCGCAGGATGGGCACTTCACCGCGTCCACCCCTGGGCCGAGAAGGCGTCCTTGACATGGCGGATTTCGCCGTCCTGCAGGGCGACGACGTCGAAGCGCACCGGCGCGTCGAGCTTCTCGCGCTGGAGATAGGCGAGCGCGGCCCGGACGATGCGTCCCTGCTTGCGCCGGTCCACGGCGCACTCGGCCGGCCCGAAACGGCCCGAGGAGCGCGCTTTGACCTCCACGAAGATTACGGTGCTCCCGTCCCGGGCGATGAGGTCCACTTCGCCCATCCGGGTGCGCCAGCTTCGGGCCAGGATGCGCCAGCCCAGGGACTCCAGGAAGCGCTCGGCGGCGGCCTCGCCGGCCCGTCCCAGCTTCAGGCGCTCCTCAGACACGGACCATCCCCGATACCGGATGGAAGCTGCGGCGATGGACCGGCGAGGGGCCCAGGCGGCCGAGGGCGTCCATGTGCTCCGCGCTGCCGTAGCCCTTGCTCTTCGCGAAGCCGTAGCCCGGGTAGCGCGACTCGAGCACCCTCATCCAGCGGTCCCGCACGACCTTGGCGACGACGCTCGCGGAGGCGATGGAGAGCGAGAGGTCGTCCCCGCCCACGAGCGTCTTCTGGCGCAAAGCCAGGCCGGGAACCGCCTGGTTGCCGTCCACGAGCACCCAGGGGGCCTCTTCCGGCGCCAGACGCAGGCGCTCGAGGGCCCGGCGCATGGCCAGGAAAGTCGCCTGCAGGATGTTGACCTGGTCGATCTCTTCGGGCAGCGCCCAGCCGACGCCGACGCGCGCGGCCCTGCGGATGAGGGGGAAGACCCTTTCGCGCCCCTTCGGAGTGAGCTTCTTGGAATCCTTGACGCCCGCGAGTTCGGGCAGGGGCCGCGAGGGGAGCAGGACGGCCGCGGCCACGACGGGACCGGCCAGCGGCCCGCGCCCCGCCTCGTCGATGCCGATAAGAGAAGAGGCGCCTAGTCGGCGCCTCGTCTCCGTGTCGTAAGCTTCCAGCGTCCCGGTGTCCAAGCGAGAGTCTACTTCTTGGCGGCGGGCTCCTCTTTGGCGGGCGCCGCGGCGGGCGGGGCCTCGGCGGCCGGAGCGGCCTCGGAGGCTTCCGCCTGCTCGCGCGTGTCCTCGTTGAGGCGGGCGGCCTTGCCCGAAAGCCCGCGCAGGTAGTAGAGGCGGGCGCGGCGAGCCTTGCCGGGCCGGGTGACCTCGAGCTTCATGAGGCGGGGGGAGTGCATGGGGAAGGTGCGCTCGACGCCGACGCCGAAGGAGACCTTGCGGACGGTGAACATCTCGCCGGCGCCGACGCCGCGCCGCGTGATGACCGTGCCTTCGAACGCCTGGAGGCGCTCGTTGTCGCCCTCGACGACCTTCAAGGTGACGCGGACCGTGTCGCCGGGCTTGAAATCCGGGAACTTGCGCTTTTCCGGCTGGGGAATCTTGAATGATGCCATGGGACGTCCTCGCTTAGAACGGGTTCAGACCCTTAATCTTAACTTTTTTCGGGCGGGCTTTTCCAGCAGGTCGGGCCGCTTGAGGGCGGTGGCCCGCCGGGCTGCCTCGCGCCGCCAGGCGTCGATGCGGGCGTGGTCGCCGCTCAAGAGCACCTCGGGGACCTTGCGGCCGCGCCACTCTGCCGGACGGGTATACTGCGGGTAGTCGAGCAGGCGCTCGGTGAAGGACTCCTTCTCGGCCGCCCCGGGCTTGGCCAGCACGCCGGGCAAAAGGCGGGCGACGGCGTCCACGACCGCCATGGCGGGGATCTCGCCCCCCGTCAGCACGAAGTCCCCGACCGAAAGCTCCAGGTCCACGAAGTCCAGGATGCGCTCGTCGACGCCCTCGTAGTGGCCGCAGACGAGGACGAGGTGCCGTTCCTTGGCGAACTTGGCGGCGAGCGCCTGGTCGAAGCGGCGGCCCTGGGGGGAGAGGAGGATGACCTTGGAGTTCTTCTTGCGAAGGCGCTTCAAGGCCTGGAAGAGCGGCTCGGCCATCAAGAGCATCCCGGCCCCGCCGCCGTAGGGCCGGTCGTCGACGGTATGGTGGCGGTCGGTGGAGAAATCGCGCAGGTCGGTGAGGCGGACGTCGAGGAGCCCGCGCTCCCGGGCGCGCTTGAGGATGCTCTCCGAGAAGGGCCCCTCGAACATCCGGGGGAACAGCGTGAGGACGTCGAAGCGGAGCGGGGGCTTGGGTCTGCTCACTCCACGTCTAGGACGACCGTCTTGTCCGCCTTGGCGGCGGCGACGCCGACGATGGCGCGGATGGCCTTGATGACCTTGCCCTGCTTGCCGATGATCTTGCCCTTGTCCTCTTCGGCGACCTTCAGCATGAGGCGGGTCACGCCGCCTTCCTCGGAGGCCGTCACGTCGACCTTGTCCGGCTGGTCGACGAGCTGGCGGGCGATGTGGAGGGCGAGCTCCTTCATGCCTTCGCCCCAGCGGCCTCCTGCTTCTGCTGCTTCTCGTAAGTCTTCAGCAGGGTGCGCGCGGTGTCGCTGGGCTGGGCCCCGTTCTTGAGCCAGTAGGCGACGCGCTCCACATTGATCTGGAGCTTGTCCTTGATCTTCTCGCCCCGCGGATTGTAGGAGCCCAGGACTTCGAGCGGCGTGCCGCTCTGCCCGCGCGTCTTGACGACGGCCACGAGCCGATAATGGGCCTGCTTGGGTTTGCCGATGCGCTGAAGCCGGATGCTGACCGCCATGGTGATATGCCTCCTGGAAAAACTCGCTGTCCCCGAAAGGACTCCTTATTCTACGATTTTTTGAGGGCTTTTTGCGCGGCTTTCTCGATGCGGCGCGCCGCGGCGGCCGGATCCCGGGCGCCGAACACCGCGCTGCCGGCGACCAGGCTGTCGGCGCCGGCGGACGCGGCCGCAGGCGCGGTCCGTTCGTCGATGCCCCCGTCCACCTGCAGCCAGGCCTTCAGGCCCCGGCGATCGAGCTCCCGGCGAAGGACGCGCACCTTGGAGAGCATCTTCGGCATGAAGGCTTGCCCGCCGAAGCCCGGCTCCACCGTCATGACGAGGGCGAGGTCGAGGTCGGCCAGGAAGGGGAGCAGGGCCGAGACAGGGGTCTTCGGCTTGATAGCCAGCCCGGCGCCGGTGCCGCGCGCGCGCAGGGCGCGCAGCAGCGGCCGCGGGCGCGGGCAGGCCTCCAGGTGGAAGACCACCCAATCCGCGCCGGCCTCGGCGAAGAGGGGGGCGTAGCGGACGGGGTCCGAGACCATGAGGTGCGCATCGAGCCGGCAAGCACCGCTCCGCAGGGCCTTCAGCGCGCTCGGGCCGTAGGTGAGGTTCGGGACGAAATGGCCGTCCATCACATCGAGGGAGGCCCAGCGGGCCCCGGACCGATCGAGGTCGCGGCGCAAGGCGCCCGGATCGGCCGAGAGGAGGGAGGGGACCACCCGCACCCGTCCGTCGGGGCGCAGGGGCCGCTTCACAGGTTGCGCTCCTCGACCAGGATGCCGTTGAGGAAGATCTTCACGCGCGCCTTCTTGGTGGCCGGCACGGCCAGATCCACCTTCGAGCCGGGCGCGCGCAAGCCGTTGAAGAGCTCGCGCTCCCCCTGCTGGTCCACGAGCACGATCCGCAGCAGGCTCTCGCTGGCTCCCTGGGGGACCTGGTAGTGGAAGCCCGCGGCGGCGGCTTCTTCGCGGCCGCCGGGCCGGGCGCTGATGGTCAGGGTGACCTTGGCCCCGTCGGAGACGACGGCATCGGCCAGGGGCTGCTGCTCGAGCACGACGCCGTAGGGGAACAGGGAGCTCGGGTCCTTGACGACGGAGATCTCGACGCCGTGCTTGCCCGCCCACTGGCTCGCCTCGGCGATGTTCTTGCGCAGGAGGTCGGGCATCAAGACCACGCCCTCGGGCGGGGCCCCGCCGGAGACGACCACGTTGACCAGGGTGTTCTTCTCAACGCTGGACTCCGCCTTCGGGTCCTGGGAGAGCACGAGGCCCTTGTCGAGGCGCAGCGAGTAGGACTCGCTCACCTCGCCCAGGGCCAGCTGGCTCTGGCGCAGGAGGATCTCCGCGTTGCGCAGGGGCAGGCTGGCCAGGGAGGGGGTGAACACCGTCTCGCCGCCCTGGGAGACCACGACCCGGATCGTCTTGCCCTCGCGCACCTTCGTGCCGCCCGGCGGGCGCTGGCGGACGATGGAGCCGATGGGCACGCTCCCGTTGAACTCCTCGCCCTCCTTCATCAGGGGAAGGTCGAGCGGGGCGAGCATGCTCAGGGCGCCGGCGATGGATTTGCCGCGGATGTCGGGAACGACCTGGATCTTGCGGTTGTGCACCGCTCCCTCGATCCCCCAGCGCAACGCGGCGTAGCCGAGGCCGCCGAGGACGAGGAGGGCCAGGAGGACCTCCAGAATGTGCACGCGGTTCGATTTCAGGGAAGAGTCTCCAGGCGGCCGCCGGGGCCCAGACGCAGTCCGTTGAGGAAATCCGCCGAGAAAACCGGCTTTTTCCCCTCAGGCTGGACTTGCGAGATCCACAACCGGCCGGAGCGCAATCGTATCAAAATCCCTCGAGAGCGTTCAACGCGGACCAGGTCGCCCGCCTCTCCCGGACCCTCCGCTCCCGCCTCCAGGGCCGTTTTGAGGACGGCCACGCGCAGGGGCTGCTCCCGGCCGGGGACCTTGAGCAGCAGGTAGGGCTTCGGCCCGCCCTGCAGGGCGCGCACCCTGTTGTGGAACTCCTCGGCGCTCTGCTTGAAATCGAGCCGGGCGATAGCGGCGTGGAGCTTGGGGGCCCGCGTCGGCTCGCCCGCCTGGGGTTCCCGGCGGACGCGGCCCTCGGCGACCTCGCCCAGAGCGGAGCCCAGTTCGCGCACGCCGAGGTCGACGAGGCGACTCATAAGGGTCGGCTCATCGTCGTCCTCCCGCACGTCCTCGGGAGCCTGGCGCTGGAGGGGCCCGGTGTCGAGGCCCTCCTCGATCCAGAACAACGACACCCCCGAGCGGCGCTCCCCGCTCAGGAGCGTCCAAGCGACCGGCGCGGCCCCGCGCCAGCGCGGGAGCAGGGAGAAATGCACGTTCAGGAAGCCGTGCCGGGTCGAGGCCAGCACCTCGGGCTTGAGGATGCGTCCATACGCAACGACGACGGCCATGTCCGCGCCCAAGGCTTGGAGTTCGGGCGCAGGCTCCGCGGGATCGGCCGGCTGGAGCACCCGGAGCCCCAGGCGCTGGGCCGCCAGCTTGACCGGCGGCGGTGAGAGCTTGAGGCCCCGGCCGGAAGGTTTGTCCGGCTGGGTGAGGACGGCGGCGACCTCATGCTCGCGGGCGCACGCCTCCAGGAACGGGACGGCCTCCCCGGGGGAGCCAAGGAAGAGGAGCCTCATAGCCAGGTCTTCTTGAGCTCTTTGAGAGCGGCGGCGACCTCGAGACGCTGGTCGAGGGTGAACTGATCGATGAAGAGCTTGCCGTCGAGGTGGTCGACCTCGTGCTGGAAGGCCCGGGCGAGCAAGCCCGTCCCCGTGCGCTCCCAGGGCTGGCCGTTCTCATCGAGCGCGCGGATGCGCACGCGGCTGTAGCGGCGGGTCTTGCGGTAGAGGCCCGGGATGGAAAGGCAGCCTTCTTCCTCGATCACGAGGCCTTCGCGGCTGAGGATCTCGGGGTTCAGGAGGACGAGGCGCTCGGGCTTGCCTTCAGGCTTGACGTCGATGATGGAGAGACGGAGGACCAGGCCGACCTGCTGGGCGGAGAGCCCCACCCCCCTGGCGGCGTACATCGTAGCCCACATGTCCCCGAGCAGACGGGGGAGCTCGTTCTTGACCGCGTCGAAATCGACGGGAGGAGCTGGCTTCTTGAGGACCGGCTCGCCGTGCTTGGTGATGCGCAGGATCACCGAAGGGCGCCTGCTAGGCCGACTCTCGGCCTTCGATGTAAGCGATGACCTCGCCGGGCGTCTTCTTCTTCAGGAGGTCGTCGATGAAGGCCGGCTGGAAGAGAGCCGAGACCCCGCGCAGGAGGTAGAGGTGCTGCTGGAACATCTCCTGGCGCATGGGCGTGAAGAAGACGCACATCGCCCGGATGACGATATCGGGTTGCTTGGGGTCCGCCAGGCCCTGGGGGATGAGCCCGAAGACGGCCGAGATGGAGTCCAGGCCCTCGATGCGGGCGTGGGGGATGGAAAGGCCGGTGTCCAGGGTGGTGCTCATGCCCTGCTCGCGTTCGAGGATCTTGGAGAGCAGCCGCTTGGACTCGCCGAGCTTCTTGATCTTGCACAGCCGCTCGATGAGCAGTTCGATGAGCTGGTCCTTGCTCTTTCCCGCCGGCAGCCAAAGCACGAGTTCGTCCGACAGGAGGTTCCCAAGACGGATGCCGTTCGAGGAACCTGTCGGATTAGGAGAGGAGGGCTTGCTTGAGCCGGACGGCGCGGCGGCCTTACCGTCCTTTTTGCGGAACCAGCCGAGAGTCATTAACCCTCCTATCATAACAATCCTGGAGTCTTTCTGTCAATATTCCGCTTTGATTTATGCTGAAATTTCCGATAAAATGCGGGTTCATGGCCTCTCTTTCCGGCCAGACCGTGCTCCTCACCCGCCCCAAGCGCCAGTCCAGCGGGTTGGCTCGTTTGCTCGCGCGCCTGGGTGCCCGGAGCGTCCCGGTCCCGCTCATCCGCACGCGCGCCCCGCGCAGTTGGAAGCCGCTCGACGCGGCCCTGCGCGCCCTCGAAAGCTTCGATGCGGTGGCCTTCACGAGCGCCAACGGCGTGGAGGGCTTCTTCCAGAGGGCTCGCCGGGTCTTCAAGAGAACTCCTCGCGCCCCCCGGAGGATCTACGCCATCGGCCCGGCCACCGCCCAAGCCCTGGCCGGGCACGGCTGGCGGGCTCTCAGCGTCCCGGAGGACCACGAAGGAGGGGCCTTGGCCCGCCGCATGGGGAAGGTGAAGGGGATGAAGATCCTCATCCCCCGGGCCCAGACCGCTCGGGAGGAACTGCCGGCCCTCCTCCGGAAGGCGGGAGCCGACGTCCGCATCGCGCCCGCCTACCGGACGGAGCCTGATCCGGCAGGCCGCCGGGCCCTGCGCCGCTCATCAAGCGCCGACTGGGTGACCTTCACTTCGGTCTCGACCGTCAGGGCGTTCTTCGACGCCCTGGGGGAGACGGAGGCCCGACGCTTCCTCTCCCGGGCCCGAGCCGCCGCCATCGGTCCAGTCACGGCGGCCGAACTCAGGAGCCGCGGCGTCGAACCGGCGGCCCAGGCCCGGCCCTCCACCTCGGAGGGTCTCGCCCAGGCTCTCGCCGACGCCGCCGACCTCAGGGGCACGCTCGTCGCCGCCCTAAGGGAAGCCGGCGCCGTCCTGCGGGAGCGCTACGGGAAGGTGCATGTCCGCTACAAAGGGCGCGCGAACCTGGTCACCGAGGCCGACCACGCCAGCGAGCAGCGCATCCTCGACGTCATCCTCTCCCGCTATCCGAGCCACGATTTTCTGACGGAAGAGCGCGAGCCCCGCTCGACCGGCTCGGATTTCGTCTGGGTGGTGGACCCGCTCGACGGCACCACGAACTACGCGCACGGCTTCCCGGTCTTCTGCGTCTCCATCGGGCTCCTGCACCGAGGACGCCCGCTCCTGTCGGGAGTCTACGACCCCTGCCGGAACGAGATGTTCCTGGCCGAGCGGGGACGCGGGGCGATGCTCAACGGCAAGCCCCTGCGTGTCTCGAGAGCGGGGAACGTGTCCGAATCCCTCCTGCTGACCGGCTTCGCCTACGACCGGGCCGCGCGGGCCGACTACCTCATCCGCTTTTATAAGGAATTCATGCGCCGCTGCCACGATGTGCGCCGTTCGGGCTCCGCCGCGCTGGACCTGGCGTGGACGGCCGCCGGCAGGGTGGACGGCTACTGGGAGTTCTCGCTCAAGCCCTGGGACGTCGCGGCCGGCTGGCTGCTGGTCAGCGAGGCGGGGGGGGAGGTCACCGACTTCTCCGGCAAGGCCTGGGACGGCCTGAAACTCCTTGGACGCGAGACCCTCGCCAGCAACGGCCGAATCCACGCGCAGATGCTCCGCCTCATCCGCCGCCACCTCTAAACGCTGGTGCCTGAAACGCTGGTGCCTGTCATTACACTCCGCACACCATACACCTGGCGCCACAGGCCCGCATCAAGACCAAAGTGTAATGACCCGCAGGTGTAATGACAGGCACCTACTCCTAACTAGAAGCGGGCGCCGATGGCGATGCGATGGGTGGTGCCGAGGTCGCCGAAGGGCACCCACGCGTAGTCCAGCCGCACGCGGCGCAGATCCACCCCGAGCCCCGCCGACGCCCCGGAGAAGCCTTCCAGGTCGCGCGCATAGCGCATGTTGTAGCCGCCGCGCACGCTGGCTCCGAAGCCCTCTCCGAAAGGCTGGTTGTACTCCGCGCCGAGGCAGAAGTACGGGTCCGAATCCACCGGCAGGTTCGCGTCCAGCAGGCCGTTGAAGCGAGGGCTGATGTGCCAGAGCGCACCGACCGCGGCCTTGAAGGGGAGCGGGTCGGACATCGAGCCGACCTTGATGGGGGGGCCGAAGTTCAGGATCGCGAGCCCGAGGTCGAGCGGGCTCTCGCCCAGGTCGGTGATGCGCTCGACCTGGAGTCCGAAGTCCAGGGCGAAGGTGGAGCCCGAGGCGTCGTCGATCTCCGAACGGATGTACTTCAGGCTCGAGCCCAGCCGCACGCGCTTCAACTGCCGGGCGTAGCCGAACGCCAAGGCCAGATCGTTCGGCGCGAACTCCGAGGTCGGGTCGCCCACGGTGCTGTAGCCTTGGATGGCGGACTGGGAGAAGTAGACGAAGGACGCCCCGAGGACGCCCTTCTGCTCCGGAAGGGGGTGGGCGTAGGCGAGCGCGCCGGAATACATGGTCTCAAGGAGGTTGCTGTAGCCCATGGCTGCGTCGGGCCGGCCGGCAGCCTCCAGGCGGGAGAGCCCCGCGGGGTTCCAGAACATCGCCTCGGAGTTGTCCACGGCGGCGGCGCTGGCGCCTCCGAGAGAAGGGATGCGGCCGCCCGCCGGCAGCTTGAGAAAGGCCGCGCCGGTCGTGCCGGTAGCCTTGTCGGTGAAGGGGTCTTCCGGGAAGACGCCCGCATGCGCCTGGACGGCCAACAGCGACGCGAAGAGGAGTACGGAGCTCAGACGGGCCAAACCGGACCCCGGCCCTTCGGCTTTGGGATCGACTCATCCGGCAGCGCCTCGTCCGCCGCGGGGGCGGCTGCCGGGGCGGGGGCAGGAGCGGGCGCCTGGACGTCCAGCTGGATGACAGGCTGAGCTTCAACGACGGGCGGCGGCACAGCGGGAGCCGGCTCGGCGGCGGGCGGAGGCGCAGCCGGCACGGCCGCCATCGCCTGGGCCAGCGCCTGCTCGGGAGTGGGGGCGGGGACGATCTTGCCTGGGATCGGGATGCGGACAGGTTCGCGCTTCGTCGCGGGGAGCGGGGCGGCCGCGGGAGCCTGCTGCGGCGAGACGGCCTGCGGCTTCGGCGCCGCGGCGGGCGCGGGCGCGGCGGAGGGCTGGAGGACGACCGGCTTCGGAGCCGGAGCTGGGGCGGCCGTCCGAGGCTGCGCGGCCGGCTTCGAAGCCGGAGCCGGCGTGCCATGCGCTTCGACCTGTTCGTGGAGATCCCCCTGCAGTTCGGCGAGCCTCTTGAGCAGGGCGTCGAACTGGTTGTCGTGGCGGGAGACCATCCCGTTGAGGTCGCCTCGGAGCTGGTGGATCTCCTTCTCGAAATGCTCCATCTGCATCTTCAGGTTCTGCAGGTAGACGACCGCCGGGCTCAGGCCCAGGGTGGTGACCTTGACGTCCGGCTTCTCCAGCGGCGAAGCCGAAGGGAGCGCGGCTTTGGATTCTGCGGCCGGGACCGGCGCCGGGGCGGGAGCGGGCGCAGGGGGGAGGGCGGCGGCGGGCTTGGGCGCCTCCGCCGGCTTCTCCTGGGGAACTTCGGCGACGAGCTTCGCGTCTTCTTTTTTCGGCGCTACGACCTTGATCGGCTCGACGGTCTCCTCCGCTTCCGGCTCGATGGGAGGCTCGCCGGAATCCGTTTCGGCGACCACCTCGCGGTAGCGCTTGAGGAGAAAAGCGAAAAGACCGCCCCCGACGCCGAGGCCGGCCAGATACGCCCAAACCCAGTGGTCGAGAAAGATGGCTCCCATGGTCAGATTTGCAAGTTTAGAGGAATTTCATCCGTCTGTCAATAGGAGGTATGTGTTATATGCTGGAAAACTATGGATATGATGGATCAGCTGTTACGAATCATCAACAACAGGGTGTGGACGTTGTTAAACAATTAATAAAATATTCAAGCCTGACACCATAAATTACAAACAATGATGAATACTGCTTGTTTTATATGCATTATAAGTGACTCTCTCGTGCATAACAAGTCTGGCACTCATTAACTTGACTGCCTGAGCTCCGGTTTGCTATCATTGCCGGACATGCTCGTACATTCGCCGAGTCCCTCCGCCGCGTGCATGCAATCCCAACTGTGACGGGAGCCCCCATATCATGAGAGAGAACATCTATTCCACCGAACCTATCGCCATCATCGGCCTCGGCGGCATCTTCCCGAAAGCCGCCGACATCCCGACCTTCTGGAAGAACATCCTCGGCAAAGTCGACTCGATCATCGAAGTGCCGGCCGACCGATGGGACTGGCATCTCTATTACAGCGCCGACCATTCCGCTCCCGACAAGACCTATTCCAAGATCGGCGGCTTCATCCAGGGTTTCAAGTTCGACCCGCTCCCCCTGCGCATCCCGCCGGGCGTCGCCAAGCAGATGGACACCGTCCAGCAGTACGCCGTGGTCGCGACCGCCGAGGCCCTGAAGGACTCCGGCTACGACAAGAAGCCCTTCGACTCCGCGCGCACGGCCGTCATCTTCGGCAACGCGATGGGCGGCATCAAGAAGGAAGCCACCGATCAGCGCGTCTACACCGCCGAGATCCGCAAGCGCATCACCGAGTCCAAGGGCCTCTCGAAGCTCGATGACAAGACCCGCGAAGCGGTCGCCGACGAGATCGAGGCCTCCATCAAGGCCGGCCTGAGCCCCATCACCGAGGACACGATGCCCGGCGAGCTCTCCAACGTCATCGCCGGCCGCGTGGCCAACGTCTTCAACCTCAACGGCCCGAACTTCACGGTGGACGCCGCCTGCGCGGCCTCGCTCGCCGCCATCTCCCAGGCCATCAACGGCCTGCGCCTGCGCGAGTTCGACATGGCGGTCACGGGCGGCATCGACCAGATGATGGCCCCCCCGGCCTTCGTGAAGTTCTGCAAGATCGGCGCCCTCTC
>DMEZ01000013.1:61615-65603 GCA_003450735.1 Elusimicrobiota bacterium
GGACGGGGACAAGGTCTACGCCCTCATCCGCTCCATCGGCGCCGCGGCGGACGGCAAGGGCAAGGGCATCACCGCCCCCAACCCCAAGGGGCAGAAGCTCGCCATGGAGCGAGCCTTCTCCGCGCTCGACTACGGCCCCGAAAGCGTGGGTCTGCTCGAAGCGCACGGCACCTCCACCAGCGTCGGCGACCTCATCGAGCTGCAGGCCGCGGCCGAGGTCTTCAAGACCGCCAAGCCGAATTCGGTGGGCTTGAGTTCCGTGAAGTCGCAGATCGGTCACCTCAAGGCCGCGGCCGGGGTCGCGGGCCTCATCAAGGCCGCGCTCGCCCTCTACCATAAGACCCTCCCGCCCACCATCAACTTCAAGACCCCGAACCCCGGCCTCGACTGGGGCAAGTCCCCGTTCTTCGTGGTGACCGAGCCCCGCGCGTGGGCCGCCGGCGACCAGCCGCGGAGGGCGAACGTCTCCGCTTTCGGCTTCGGCGGCACGAATTTCCACGTGGCCCTCGAGGAGGCGACCCCGCAGACGCTGTCTTGGAGAGCCCCCGAGGCAGCCGCCCCGGCCAAAGCCTCCCGGCCGGTCGTCTTGCCGCCCGTGACCGCCGCCCTGGGCGCCGAGCCCTTCTTCGTGCGCGGCTCGACCCCCCAGGAAGTCTTCAGCCAGCTCGAGGGGTTGCGCGCCCGCGTCCCGACCCAGGGGCCGCTGACGCGCCTCGCCTGCGAGACCAACACGGCCTCCCGCGCCCGCAAGGGAGACCTGCTCCTCACGGTCGCGGCCGAGTCGGGCCCCAAGCTCGTCGAGAAGATCGACCTCGTCCTCAAATCCCGGGAAACGGACATGTGGACCAAGCCCCCGGCCGCCTTCAAGCCCAAGTCCATCCACCCGGCCCGCAAGCCGGCCAAGCGCCCCAAGGTCGCCTTCATGTTCCCCGGCCAGGGCCTCCAGTACGTGGACATGCTCAAGGACATGGCCGCCAAGTACCAGGTGGTGGCCGACACCTTCGCCGAGGCCGACGAAGTCATGGCCGACCGCACCGGCCCGCTCACCGAGACCCTCTGGACGAAGGGCGGGGAGACCCCGGAGCGGCTCGACGCCATGCAGGCGCGCATCAAGCAGACCGAGGTCACCCAGCCGGCCGTGCTCACGGCCGACGTGGCCCTCCTGCGCCTCCTGCGCGCGTACGGCGTCGAGGCCGACCTCGTCTACGGACACAGCCTCGGCGAGTACGGCGCCCACATCGCCGCCGAGACGATGGGCTTCAAGGACGCCCTCATCGCGGTGAGCATGCGCGCCAAGGAGATGGCGCACCTGCACGCCGACGACGGAGGGAAGATGGCCTCGGTCTCCTGGCCGGCCGACAAGGTCGAGCAGGTCCTCAAGGACATCCCGGGCTACATCATCGCGGCCAACAAGAACTGTCCCATCCAGACCGTCCTCTCGGGAGAGAGCCCGGCCATCGACGAGGCCATCCGGCGCTTCACGGCCCTCGGGGCCCAGGCCCAGCAGATCGAGGTGTCCCACGGCTTCCACTCGCGCATCATCAACCCGGCGAAGGAGCCCTACGCCGCCTTCCTCAAGAAGATCGACATCCGCGCGCCGCGCATCCCCATCCTCTCGAATCTCACCGGCGGCTACATGCCCAACGACCCGGAGAAGATCAAGCAGAACATGGTCGATCACTTGGCCTCCCCGGTGGAGTTCATCAGCCAGACCCTTCTCGCCTACAAAGAGGGCATCCGGGTCTTCGTCGAGCTCGGCCCCAAGCGGGCCCTCTCGGCCTTCGTTCAGACGACCCTCGAGGACAAGAAGGACGTCCACGTGTTCGCCTCCAACCACCCCAAGCGCGGCGGCGTCCAGGAGTTCAACGACCTGCTCGCACGCCTCGAAGCGGTGGGCGTCGAGACGGCCCTGGCGGCATCCGACCCGTCCTCTCCGAAGTGCCTTCACACCCCGGAGTACAAGGCCTACGCCGTCTCCGGCCAGCTGCCCTCCGCCGCCCCCGCAGCGGCCCAGCCCACCGCCGCCCCGGCCCCCGCCAACGCGGACGCTTGGGACTTCTACACCGGCCCCGTGGTCGTCAGCGGCATCGCCGCCGGCACCCCCGGCGCGTGGGACAAGGTCTTCCGCGAGGACAGCCTGGACTGCATCCTGCGCGGCCAGAACTTCATCAGCAAGCTCGAGCAGAGCGACCTGGACAAGCAGATCGACAAGAACATCGTGCGCCTGGTCAAGGCGGACGACGGCAACCACCGCATGGAGAAGATCGAATCCGCGGCCGACGTCATCCACCTGGCCGCGATAGCCGGCTCCTTCGACCTTGTGAAAGAGTTCGGCTTCAAGCAGTCCATCGCCCAGGCGATGGACCAGTCCGTGCGCCTGGCCGTGGCCGCGGGCATCCTGGCTTTGCGCGACGCGGGCATCCCGCTGGTGCGCACCTACAAGCGCACGACCCTCGGCGGCCTCATCCCGACGGGCTGGGCCCTGCCCGAGAGCATGCGCGACGAGACCGGCATCGTCTACTCGGCAGCCTTCCCGAACGTGAACAGCATCACCGAGGAGATCTCCCGCTACCTCGAGGCCAAGTACCGCCGCAAGCCCCTCAAGGAGCTCCAGGCGCTCTTCGAGTCCCTGACCTCCCGCGTGCGCGACGCCGACGAGCGGGCGGCGCTCCAGCGCTGGTACTCCGAGAACTTCATGGCCTACATGGAGCGCCACGCAGACGCCGGCCCCTACGAGTTCAGCCGCGACTACCTGCTGAAGGTCATCCCGCTGGGCCACTCCCAGCTCGCCCAGCACATCGGGGCGCGCGGCCCGAGCACGCACGTCAGCGCGGCCTGCGCCTCCACCACCGCGTCCGTGGCCATGGCCGAGGACTGGATCCGCCTCGGGCGCGCCAAGCGCGTCCTCGTCATCGCGGGCGACGACATCCTCGCCCCGCGCGTGCGCGAGTACATGACCTCGGGCTTCCTGGCGGCCGGCGCCGCCACGACCAAGGACGTGGTCAGCGAAGCGGCCCTGCCCTTCGACCGGCGCCGCCACGGCCTCATCGTCGGCATGGGCGCCGCGGGACTCGTGCTCGAGCAGGGCGCCAAGGTGTCCGAACGCGGCATGCGCCCGCTCGTCGAAGTGCTCTCCACCCAGTTCGAGAACAGCGCCTTCCACGCGACGCGCCTCGACGTCAACCACGTGGCCGACGTGATGGGCCGCCTGGTCTCCAAGGCCGAGCGCCGCTTCGGGCTCGACCGCCGCCAGATCGCCGCCAAGGCGCTCTTCATGTCGCACGAAACCTACACCCCGGCCCGCGGCGGCTCCGCCTCGGCCGAAGTGGAGGCCCTCAAGCGCACCTTCGGCCCGGACACGACCAAGATCATCTGCACGAACACCAAGGGCTTCCACGGGCACTCCATGGGCGCCTCGATGGAGGACCCGACGGCCATCCACGCGCTGGTCACCGGCGTCCTGCCGCCCATCGCGAACTACCGCGAGCCCGACCCGGAACTCGCGGGCATCACCCTGAGCCAGGGGGGGGAGTACGACCTCGACTACGCCATCCGGCTCGCCGCCGGCTTCGGTTCGCAGGTCGCGATGTCCCTCTGCCGCCGGGTGCTCCGTAAAGGAGAGAGCCGCATCGCCGACCCGGCACGCCACCAGGCGTGGCTCAAGCAGGTCTCCGGACAGGCTTCTCCCGAGCTCGAGGTGGTCTTCAACACCCTGCGAGTCAAGGAGCTCCCCGGCCAGGGGGTCAAGGCGGCCCCGGCCGCGCCGGCGCCAGCCTACCAGCCCGCGCCGCTCCCGCCGCGGCCCGTTCCGACGGGCTTCCGGGGAACGGCTCCGACGCCCAGGCCCGCGGCGGCCCCGGTCGCCGTGGCGGTCATAGACGCCACCCCCGCGGCGCCCCATGGCGCCGCAGGGGCCTCGGCCTTCGATGAAAACCGCGTCCGCGCCGAGGTCGTGGCCCTCGTCGGCGAGAAGACCGGCTACCCGGCC
>DMEZ01000013.1:65812-70917 GCA_003450735.1 Elusimicrobiota bacterium
CCTCAAGGACTACCCGACCCTCAACCACTGCGTGCGCTTCGTCCTCGAGAGCAAGGGAGGCGCCCCGGCGGCCGCCCCAGCCCCGGTCCAGGCAGCTGCGGCCCCGAAGCCCGTCGCGGCTCAAGTCACGGCCCCGGCTTCGAGCCTGCGCGAGGAGACCGTCCGGACCGAGATCATAGCCCTCGTCAGCGAGAAGACCGGCTACCCGGCCGAGATGCTCGACCCGGCCCTCGACATGGAGGCCGACCTCGGCATCGACACCGTCAAGCAGGCCGAGATCTTCGGCCTCATCCGCGAGAAGTACAGCATCCCGCGCAAGGAGAACCTCTCCCTCAAGGACTACCCGACCCTCAGCCACTGCGTGCGCTTCGTCCTCGAGAGCACGGGAGGGACGGCGACGGCGGTCCCCGCGGCGCCCACGAGCGCCGCAGGGACGGCGCGAGCGGAAGAACAGCAGCGCGCCGCCGCGCCCCAGGCCGCAGCGGCTCCCACGCCCGTCCCGGCCGGGACGGACGACGCCATCCGCGCCGACGTGGTGGCCCTGGTCAGCGAGAAGACCGGCTACCCGGCCGAGATGCTCGAGCTCGACCTCGACATGGAGGCCGACCTCGGCATCGACACCGTCAAGCAGGCCGAGATCTTCGGCCTCATCCGCGAGAAGTACAGCATCCCGCGCGCGGAGGGGCTGTCCCTGAAGGACTACCCGACCCTCCGGCACGTCATCGGCTTCGTGCAGAAGAGCACGGGCCAGGCCCCGGCGGCGCCGGCCGCGGCAAGTTCCGCTCCGGCTCCCAGACCCGCGGCCGCCCCTCTCACCCACAACCTGCGGGCCTCCGTGGCCGTCCCGGCCGAAGAGGACAAGCGGGCCGCCGCCGCCAAGGCGGAGGAGAGCTCTCGCTTCAACCCGTGGCGCGTGGAGGTCTACCTCAAGCCGGCCAAGAGCTTCATCCCGCCCATGGCGAAGGACCGGCCGGCCGTCGTGCTCGTCGCTGAGACCAAGACCGCCGAGCCCTTCGTCGCGGCCATCGAGAAGGCAGGCGGGACCGCGGTGGTCGTGAAGACGGACTACGCCTCCCCGGCCGAAGCGGCCGAGGAGCTCAAGAAGGTCCTCAAGGACCGCAAAGCCGGAGGCCTCCTGAACCTCACGGCCCTCGACCTGCCCCCGTCCTTCGACGACATGACGCCCAACGCCTTCGACAAGGGGTACAAGCGGACGGCGCGGGCCCTCTTCCTCGCCGCCCAGGTCCTCCAGCCGGACCTCGCCGAGGGCTGGGTGGTGACCCTCACGAGGATGGGCGGTACGCACGGCTGCCGAGCGAAGGGGCCCTTCCAGCCTCTCTCGGGCGCCCTGACCGGGCTCACCAAAGCCCTGGCCCGCGAGCTCCCCCAAGCGAGCGTCCGCGCGGTGGACTTCGACGCCGAGACGGCGCCCTCCCAGATGGCCGAGCTCTCGCTCGGCGAGCTGGGCTCCGACGACCCGCGCCTCGAGGTCGGCTTCGTGCGCGGCGTCCGGCACGCCCTGCGGCTGCTGCGCCATCCCCGTCCGGAGATCCTGCCGCGGCGGGTGTCCCAGAAGTCCGTGTTCCTCATCACGGGCGGCGGCGGCGCGCTGGCCACGGAGCTCGCGAAGGACATCGCGGGCCGCTTCAAGTGCCGCCTCGTGCTCCTCGACCTCCTGCCGCTGCCCAAGGAGGCGTCGGCCTGGGCCCGCATGAGCGACGCCGAGCTCAAGGCCTTCAAAGATTCGATGTGGGAGGAGCTCAAGAAGGACGCCTCGCGCAAGGCCACCCCGGTCATGCTCGAGAAGGAGTTCGGGCGCGTGCGCTTCGCGATCAAGGTGCACCGGAACATCGAGGAGCTCATCCGCCTCGGCGCCAAGGTCCTCTACCTCTCGGGGGACCTCAACGACCCGGCCGAGGTGGCCAAAGCCGCCAAGGCGGCCATGAAGGAATTCGGGCAGATCGACTACGTCATCCACACCGCGGGGCTCGAGGAGTCCAAGCTGCTCGCGGACAAGAAGGTGGAGCAGTACGACCGGGTCATCCGCCCGAAGGCCCACGGAGCCTTCCACCTGCTCAAGGCGGTCCCCGTGACGGGCGCCCAGCGCTGGGCGTTCTTCTCGTCCGTGGTGGCCCGCTTCGGGAACATCGGGCAGGCGGACTACGCGACCGCCAACGACTTCCTCGTGAAGCTGGCCGCGCACATGAGCGCGCAGAAGCGCTCGGCCGTGGCCTTCGACCTGACCGCCTTCGCGAACGTCGGCATGGCCATGAAGGGCGGGGTCACGCAGTTCCTGGAGTCGATGGGCGTGGACTTCATGCCGCCCAAGATCGGCCTGGGGATGCTGCTCGACGAGCTCGTCTACGGGGGGGGAGAGACCGAGGTCGTGCTCACCGGCGCGCTCGGCAAGTTCGACCCCGAGGGCCTGATGGCCCAGCAGGCCCCGGCCCAGCCCGGCGGGCGCCAGCTCCACGACGAGGTGCTCACCGCGGAGCCGGGCCGCTTCGTGCTCGAGAAGACCTTCAGCCTCGAGAGCGACCCCTGGCTGCACGACCACTCCATCGAGGGGGTGCCCTACATCGCCGGCGTGATGGGCCTCGAGCTCTTCGCCGAGGCTTCAGCCAAGCTGCTGGGCGCGCCGCCGAAGGCCTTCTCGCAGGTGCGCTACGCTCTGCCCATCAAGCTGCTGCGGGGCCGCCCGGCCTCGGTGCGGGTCCGCGCCGAAAAGGACGGGAAGGGGGGCGAGCTCGCCATCGAGACCGAGTTCGTCAACGCCCAGGGCATCAAGCTCGGCGGGACGCGCACGCACTTCACCGCCCGCATCCACGACGGAGGCGGCGACCCCTGGGAGGGCCTCCAGAAGCCGGCCCTGCCGCAGGCGGGGCAGAAGTTCGTGGCGGGACAGGACGCCATCTACACCCTGAACTTCCACGGCCCGAGCTTCCAGGTCCTGGCGGGGATGTACGTGCTGAACACGCAGGAGCTGCTCGCCCTCTACCGCCGTCCGGCGAAGGCGCTCTGGCCCCGGAACGCCCGGACGCTCGTCTGGGAGCCCCTCATCGTCGAGGCGGCCTTCCAGACCTGCGGCTTCCGGGACCTGCACTTCACGAAGAAGCTCACGCTGCCGGACCTCGCCGGCGTCATCGAGCGCTACGACCATGGCCCGGCGCCCGACGAGCTCTTCGTGTACGCGGTCTACCGGGGCCCTGCGCAGATGAACGACGGGACCGACCGGCGCATCTACGACGCGGTGGTCTTCGACTCGAGCTACCGCGCCTGGCTGAGGCTGAGGGAGTTCCGGCTCATCGCCCAGTGAGAGAGCTTCCGGCGCCCTACCGCCTGGCCCGCTCCCCGGCCCACGAGGCCGCCTCGCTGGCCGAACGCCACGAGGCCGGGGAATGCCTCTCCCACACCCTGAGCCCGGACGAACTGGCCCAGTTCAAGAAGCTCAAGGTCCCCAAGCGCCGCCGCGACTGGCTGGCCGGCCGGCTGGCGGCCAAGAAGCTGCTGCTCGAGATGCTCGCGGAACGCGGACGAGAAGCGCGCCCCCACGAGCTCCCGATCCTCAACCGCAAGGACGGGGCCCCCTACCTGGCCTTCCCGTGGGAGGGAGAGCCCGCGCCGTTCCTCTCCCTCTCGCACGCCCCGAGCGGAGCGGTCGCGGCCGCCGTGGCCGGAGGGCGCCGGATCGGCGTGGACGCGGAGGCGGTCGCCGAGCGCCCGGAGGCCTTCGTGACCGTGTTCGCCCATCCGAGCGAAAGGGCGGGCCTGCGCTCGGCGCACGATCAGACCCGGCTCTGGACGCTCAAGGAGTCGGTGCTCAAGCTCCTCTGCCTCGGGCTGTCGGTGGATCTCTGGGACGTGCGCTTCCTCGAGGCGGATCCGCAGCGCCTCGAGCTGCACGGCCGCGCCCTGGCATGCTGGGAGTCCCTCGGCCGTCCCGCCATCCGCGTCGAGAGCCGTCCGTCCGAGCATGAAGTCCTCAGCCTCGCCTACACCGGAGAGACCCCATGACGAATCCCGAGACGCCCCAGGCCAAGCACCCCAACAAGAAGCTCCGCGTCCCGCCGCCCAACGTCAAGCGCATGCGCGAGATCATGCTGAAGGCCCTCGAGGGAGGCGACCCCAAGCGCATCGAGGCCCAGCGCGCCAAGGGCAAGCTCACGGCCCGCGACCGCATCCACTACCTGCTCGACGAGGACAGCTTCCAGGAGCTCGGCCTGCTCGTCTCGACGCGCTGCACCGATTTCGGCCTCAAGGACAAGCACATCCCCGGCGACGGGGTCATCACGGGCTTCGGCCGGATCAACGGCCGCCAGGTCTGCGTGTTCGCCCAGGATTTCACGGTCCTCGGCGGCTCCCTGGGCCTCGCCCACGCGATGAAGATCTGCAACGTCATGGACCTCGCCTACGAGAACCGGGTGCCCCTCATCGGCCTGCTCGACTCGGGCGGCGCGCGCATCCAGGAGGGCGTGGACTCGCTCGACGGCTACGCCGAGATCTTCTACCGGAACGTGAAATGCTCGGGGGTCATCCCGCAGATCTCCGTCATCCTCGGCCCCTGCGCGGGCGGGGCCGTCTACTCTCCGGCCTTGACGGACTTCGTCTTCATGGTCGAAGGCTCCAGCCACATGTTCGTGACGGGGCCCGAGGTCGTGAAGGCCGCCACGGGCGAGGTGGTCTCCTTCGACGGCCTGGGCGGAAGCATGGCCCACGCCGCCAAATCCGGCGTCTGCCACGTGGTCGCGGCCTCGGAGCCGGACTGCGTCCGCCAGATCAAGGAGCTGATCTCCTATCTTCCGCAGAACCGCTGGGAGCGCCCGGCCCGCGTCGCCAACCCCGACCCGGTGCGGCGCACTACGCCCATCCTGGAGGCCATGTGCGAAGTGGACCCGCGCAAGCCTTACCGGGTCAACCACATCATCTGGCAGATCGCAGACGAGCACAAGTTCTTCGAGATCCACGGCAACTTCGCCAAGAACATCGTGGTGGGCTTCATCCGCCTCGGAGGCGACGTGGTGGGCGTCATCGCGAACAATCCCGCCCACAAGGCGGGAGCCCTCGACATCGACTCCTCGGACAAGGCCGCCCGCTTCATCCGCTTC
>DMEZ01000083.1 GCA_003450735.1 Elusimicrobiota bacterium
CTGGAGAGGTGCGTGAGCGGTTGAAACGGCACGACTGGAAATCGTGTAGGGGTCACACCCTCGGGGGTTCGAATCCCCCCCTCTCCGCCATCTTTTAGTGCAAGAAAAGAACGCAGGACGCCTAGACCCCCTCCTCATCACGGTCGGCGTCCTGCTTCTTTACGCCGCCTTCCCCTCCTATCTCCACCTCTTCGACGGCGTGGCCTGCGCCATCGCCGTCGAGCTCGGCGACTTCAAGCACCTCGTCCACGGCAACCACCTCCTGTACGGCATCGTCGGCTACGCCTTCCACCGCCTCCTCTTCCTCGCGGGCCTCAAGCTGCCGGCGCTCTGGACCCTGCAGGTCCTCGACTCCCTGCTCGGCGCCGCGGCGGCGGGCCTGATGGCCTCCACCCTGCTGAGGGCGCGCTTCAGCCGATTCACCGCCGCCTTCTGCTCGCTCGGCATGGCGGTCTCGTACGCCTACTGGAAGTGGAGCCTCGAGGCGAACGTCTACCTGCTCGGCGTGGTCTTCCTCATGCTCGCCCTGCGCGAGGCGGTCGACGACCGGCCCAACCCGTACGCCCTCGCCTTCTGGCACGCCCTGGCCATGCTGGCCCACGCCGCGAACGCGCTCTTCGTCCCGGTGGCGCTGCTGGCCCTCTGGCGCAGGCGGGACTCCGGCGGCGACCCGCGCTCCGACACCGCGAAGTACCTGCTCACGGCGGCCGCGTGGGTCTGCGCCGTCTACGTCGCGGCCGCGGTGATGTGGGTGCAGCCCGAGACCGCCTCGGACGTCAAGCTCTGGCTGATGGGCAGCGGGGCTCTCGGGCCCGGCCGCACCTGGCGCTGGCAGGGCAGCGAGACCTTCCTGGAGCGCGTCTACCACTGGGTCCTATCCAGCGGGAAGGCGGTCAGCGTCCTGCCCTGGCTGGGCGCCCCGCTCTGGGCGGCGGCCTACATCGCCTTCTTCGTCTCCCGGGGCAAAGGCTGGCTCTTCACGCTCGCCGGCTGGGTCTGGCTCTACGCCTACTCCGCCCTGTTCATGAACTGGCAGCCCTACAACATCATCTACCGCATCACGGACCTCCCCGCCCTATGGATCATGGCCGCCCCCGTGGCGGAGTGGCTGGCGGCCACGCCGCGCTCCTCCTCTCCGCGCACGGCCGAGGCGGTGCGCAGCCAGTGGCGCAGCCTGCTGGGGGCCTACCTCTGCGCCCTCTTCGCCGTGAACCTGAGCTTCGTCATCCTGCCGGACAGCCGCCCGGAGAACAACGCCCCCCTGCAGGAGGCGCTGTGGCTCAAGGCCGCGACCCCCGAGAACGCCTGGATCGCCGTCGAGAACAACGGGCAGGTGTACGTGCCGTACTTCTCCCACCGCAGCCCTTTGAACCTGCATCTCTACCGCGGCCGAGAGGCCGCCCTGGTCAGCCGCATCCGCGAGATCCAGCGGGACGAGGGGCCGGTCTTCGTCACCGGGGAGCTCCTGGACCAGGGCTGGAGGCAGGTGTTCACCAGCATCGGGATGTCCGAGGCCGCCCGTTTGCCGAAGAGGGTCCTCTACCGGGTCGCCGAGCTCTAGCCGGGCGGCTAGGCTCGTTCCGTCAGGACGACCCCGGCCAGGACGAGGACGGACCCCGCCGCCAGGCTCCAGCCGACCTTCTCTCCCAGCAGGAGCCAGGCCGCGGCGTAGGTCATCAGCGGGATGGTGTAGAGATAGACGCCGACCTTCTGGGATTCGGTCTTCTCCAGCGCCTGGAAGTACAGCAGGGTGGCCCAGAACGAGCAGGTCACCCCCAGGAAGACGATGGCGAGCCATGAGCGCGCGGTGATATCCCCCAGGCCGACCCCGCGCCAGGCGAGCTCCCCCAGCCCGACGGGCAGCATGGAGAGCGCGCCGACGAGGGTCACGACGCCGGTCAACTCGAGGGCTCCCAGCTCCCGGCTGAGCTTGCGCCCGAAGACGGTGAACACCGCCCAGAGGACGATGCTCAGGAAGACGAGGAAGTCGCTCCAGAGGTGTCCCCGGAACTCGACGGACAGCAGGGTCCGCGGCCCCATGGCCGTGAGGACGCCGGCCAGGGCCAGCAGGATGCCGAGCGCCTTGCGCGCGGTGATGCGCTCTCCCAGGAAGAGCGCCGCGATGAGAGCGATGGAGATGGGGCAGGTCACGGCGTAGAGGGAGGCGTTGGAGGCCGGCGTGACCTGCAGTCCCGCGGTCTGCGCGGCGTAGTGCAGGCTCGTGCCGCAGAAACTCAAGGCCAGGACGGGCCACAGACGGTCCCGCCTGAAGGCCTCGCGCGGCCAGCCCCGGACAAAGAACCAGGCGGCGAAGCAGAGGGCCGAGAGGAGCAGGCGCAAGGTCGCGACCGTGAGGGGCGGGGCGGACTCGAGCGCCGCCTTGCTCGCGATGAAGGAGACCGCCCAGAACAAGCACGCCGCCCAGAGGCCGGGGTGGGTCATCGGGCGAGGGCTTCCAGGAGCTTCGCGGCGAGGCCCTTGCGGGCCTGGCCGAGCGCCGCGATCTCCGGCGCGTCGAGCTGCTCGTGCCAGGGCTTGTCCGGGACGCGGTTCGAGACGTAGAAAAGGGCGGCGGCACGGATGCCGGCTGCCCGCGCCGCGGAAAACACCGCCGAGCACTCCATGTCCAGGCAGTCGACGCCCAGCTCGCGGAAGCGGGACAGGTGCGCCTCCTCGAGGGCCAGCGAGCCCACGGTGGCGCAGACCCCCTCCCGCAGGCCCGCAAAGCGCTGAGCGAGGCCGGCGTCCCCTTCGCAGGAGACCGCGCCGCTGCGTCCCTCGAGCATCGCGCTGAAGCCCTCGAAATCGTACGCCTTGCGGACGAGGAGGGAGGCCCCGATCGGCAGGCCGATGCCTCCGCAGCAGTTGAACAGGATGAGCCTGCGGCAGGGGGTGTCCTTGAGGTGGAGCACGCAGTCGCCGGCCAGGAGGCTGTAGCGCGTCCCGAGCACGCTCGCCCCGGGGAGCTGGGTCACGCTGAAATAGTCCCCCCGGGCGCGCTCGCCCGGGAACAGGCTCGTCTCGTCGAGCGGGGTGAGGATGCAGTCCGGCTGGATGTCCGCTTTCTCCACACCGAAGAGCTTCTTGAAGGCGTCCATCGCCGCTAGAAGGTGAACGGGAAGCCGACGGGCAGCAGGTAGAAGAAGTTCAGCAGGGCCCCGGCGCTCAGGAAGGGCCCGAAGGGGATGGGCGGCTCGCGGTGCACTCGGCCGCGCAGCAGGTGGAGCGTCCAGCGCGCGGGGCTTCTGCGCCGGCCGGAGACGCGCGCGAAGCGGTCGAGGAGCGGCCCGAGGCGCCCCCGGTAGCGCAGGGAAGCCCGGCGCAGGATGCGGGCCATGCCGTAGAACGCCCCGATGAAGGAGGCGACCATCACGCAGTCGAGCGCGCCGAGGGCCCCGCTCCAGGCCCCGACCGCCGCGAGCAGCTTCAGGTCGCCGCCTCCCATCGCCTCTTTCCCGAACATCTTCTCGCCCAGGATCGCGATCAGCAGGCAGCCGGCGTAGCCCGCGAGCGCCCCGACCAGGGCGGTCAGGGGCCGCAGCCAGAGCTTCTCGGTCTCGTAGCCCAGCACCGGGTTGAGGGGCGAGGCGAGCAGGCCCAGGACGACGAGGCCCAGCGAGAGCTCGTCCGGAATGAGCAGCGTGTCCCAGTCGATGAAGGCGATGGCCACGAAGCCGACCGAAGCCAGGAGGGCGGGCCCCACCCAAGCCGGCTCGCTCCAGCGCATGGCCAGGGCGGCCCCGAGGAGCCCGAGCAGGAGCTCGACGGCGGGGTAGCGCCCGGAGATGGGCTCGCGGCAGTTCCGGCAGCGGCCGCGCAAAAGCAGCCAGCTCAGGACGGGGATGTTGTCTTTGAAGGCGATGGGCGCGGCGCACTTGGGACAGCGCGAACGGGGCCGGACGATGGACTCCTCCCGGGGGAGGCGGTGGATGAGCACGTTCGCGAAGCTGCCGAGGCAGAGCCCGAAGGCGGCCCAGACCAGGGCGGGGTAGGACGGCCCCGAGAAGGCCAGGCTGCGCGCGTCGGAGGGAGCGCCTCCGAGGGCGTAAAAGAGCGTGTCGTAAAACGAAAGGTCGATTGCTATCATGGACCGGTCATGGACCGCGCCCGCTTGCGCCTGGAGGCCGTCCTTCTCGGGCTGTGCGCCGCCCTCTGCCTGGCCTCGCTGGGCGCCTACTACGTCGGCTTTTTCAACGACGACGCCTTCTACCTCGTCGGCGCCCGCTCCCTGCTGGGCGGAAGCTTCACCGAGCTCAGCCACCCGGCCCAGCCCCCCCTGAGCGCCTACCTGCCGGGCTATCCGCTCCTGTTGGCCCCGCTGGTAGGACTTTTTCCCAATTCTGTCCTCCCTTGTCAACTGCTGTCCATCGCGCTGACCCTCGGCGCGGTGCTCCTGGCCTTCCGCCTGCTCGGCGAGGCGGCCGCGGTCGGCCTCTTCGCCTTGAGCCCGCTGGCCCTCAGCCTTTCGGGGACGGTGCTCTCCGACCCCGCCTACCTGTTCCTGACGATGCTCCTCCTCGCCGCTGTGCGAGCCGCCTGGAAGGAGGAGGGCTTGAGGCGCTGGGTCCCCTCCTGCCTGCTGGCGTCCTTCGCCTTCTACCTCCGGCCCGTGGGGGCCGCGTTCCCGATCGCCCTCGCCGCGGCCCTCTTTCTAGAGAAGCGCCGCCGCGAGGCGCTCTTCTGCGCCGCGCTCTGCGCCGCGCTCATCCTTCCCTGGCTTCTGCGCAACGCGCTTCTGGGCGGGAGCGGCTTGCCCTATGCGGGCGAGCTCGTTTCGGGGCTGAACGTCTCGACCCTCTGGGTTAACTCGGCCTTCTACGCCCGCGAACTCTTCGCCCGCGCTCTTTTCCGCTGGCCGAATGCGGCGCCAGGCGGAGCGCTGGAGGCCGCGACGGCCGCGGCGTGCCTGATGCTCTCGGCTTGGGGCGCCTGGCGCGAGCGCCCCTCGCGCTTCCTGACCCTGTACCTGGGGCTCTATGCCGCGGTCCACCTCCTCTGGCCCAAGGTCTCGGGGCGCTACCTGCTTCCGGTGCTCCCCTTCGCCGCGGCGACGCTCGTCTTCGGTGCGGAAGACCTCGCCGAGCGCTTCGGCGTCCGGCGAGGTCGGACGTCCCTGGCGATGCTGGCGCTGGGCGCCGTCCTCTTCGCGCCGACCTGGTGGAAGATCGCGTCGGCGGCCCGCCTGAAGGGGACGCCGCTGACGACGCCTCCGAAGGTCTACGAGTGGATCCGCCGCGAGACGCCGCCCGGCGCCGTCTTCGCGGCCGAGAGCGACGGCCGATTATTCCTGCTCACGGGACGCCGGGCTCTGCGTCTGCGCGGCGCCCTTCCGCGGGGCGCGGACTACGCTCTCGTCCTGCCGACCGGCGACGCCATCCGGACGCGTTCCGGGCGGGACGCCCACGACCCCTTGCCGGCCCGGGCGGCGCGGGCCTTGTTCGAGGCCGCGGGGGCCGAGAAGGTGTTCGAGGATCCTTCCGAAGGCTCGGCGGTCTATCGCCTCCGCGGCTGACCCAAAAACCAGCCCCCCGGCCTTTCGGCCGGGGGGCTTTCTTGCTTCAGGTCGAACGCTCAGTACGTCGTCCAGACGCTGCTCTTCGTGTCCGTGTGGGTGCAGTTCACCCACAGCGAGCCGAAGTTCGCGTCCGTGTTGACGTTGCTGTACGCCCAGCCCGCTGCGTCGTTGATGGCCGCGGTCCCGTTGCCCACGTACACCGTCGCGATGTCCGTGTGGTAGTTCGGGGCCTTCGCCTTCGGGATGGCCGACATGTACTTCCCGCTGATCGTGAGAGCATCCGGGGTGGCCGGATACAGGCCTTCCATGTCCCCGTAGTAGATGCTCAGCGCGGAGCGGATGCCGCCCAAGTTACCCTTGGTCGCGCCTTCGTTGGACTTCCGGATGAGCTCGGCGAACTTCGGGATGGCGATAGCCGCCAAGATACCGATGATGGCAACCACGATCATCAGTTCGATGAGCGTGAACCCGTGTTTGCCCGAGCCTTTCGTCATTGCGTTACGCATGGTCTACTCCCTCCTTTGTGCCGGCATTAGGATGCAAGGAGTAATCTCTTCGATCCCGGCACTGTTGGCGACCAAGCGCAACCGTGTAATACTACGAGTATAGCCCCTGCGGCCAAAAAAATCAAGCCGAACGGCCTGTGACTTTGGTGCCGTTCGCCGGGCCCACCGGATGGGCAAGCGGGGACTTGAACCCCGAAGGCCTTGCGGCCACACGGTCCTGAGCCGTGCGCGTCTGCCAATTCCGCCACCTGCCCGTCGAGTGGGCCCGACGCACCCGCCGCTGGCGACCCTTAGCGGCAAGTGCTAGAATGCATTTTAATTGTTTTCATCTGTACCGTCAAGGCGATGGTCAAAGATAAGAAAGAAGAGAAAGCCAAGATCCTCGTGGCGTCGAACCGCAAGGCGCGGATGCGCTACGAGATCCTCGAGGTCCTGGAGGCCGGGCTCTCCCTGAAGGGGCCTGAGGTCAAGTCCCTGCGCGAGGGGCGGGTCTCCTTCGAGGGCAGCTTCGCCCGCGTGGACGGCCGGGAGGCGTTCCTTCACAACCTCCATATCCCCCCTTACGCCCAGAACACCCTGGAAACGCTCGACCCCGTTCGCACCCGCCGGCTCCTCCTCAAGCGGCGCGAGATCGACAAGCTCTCCTCCAAGCTCCGCACCAAGGGGCTGACGCTCGTGCCCCTCGAAGTCTATTTCCTCCGCGGCTGGGCCAAGGTCTCCCTGGGCCTCGGGAAAGGCAAGAAGGGGCCCGACCGGCGCGAAGACCTGCGCAAGCGGGACGTCGAGCGCGAGATGGGCCGCTCGTTCCGCGGCAAGTTCAAGGCGTAGTGGCTTCCTTCCTCCTTGATGCGGCCTTTCTGGGGCTCTGCGCCGGCGGCCTGCGCTGGCCCTGGGCCTGGAGCCTCGCGGCCGCCGTCCTGTGGGCGGCCGCCTGGGCTTATCCTCCGCGCCTGCGCGGAGCGCCCCTGTTCCTCTGGGCCGCCTGCCTGCTCTGGGCGGCCGTGAGCGCCGCGGCTTCGTCCGAGCCGCTCAACTCCTTGGCCGCCTTCGCCCGCTTCAGCGTGCCCGTCCTCCTCGTCCTCTCGGCGTCCGGGCGGTTCTCGGAGGACGACCGGAAGGGCCTGTTCTGGAGGCTCTGCGCCGCGGCGCTGCTGGCCTCGGCGCTGGTCTTCCTTCTGCGCCAGGCCTCCTTGACCGGGACGGGCCTCTACTCCCACGTGAACTACACGGCCTGCCTGCTCGCCTGCGCCTTTGCGGCGGCCCTCGCGGGCCTGCTGGGGCGCGCCCCCGAGGAAGACCCGGCTTGGACCGCCGCCCTGCGCTTCGCGGCGGCCCTGAGCCTCGCGGCGGTCCTCGCCCTTCGCTCGCGCGCCGCCCTGGGGGCCTGCTTCGCCGGGGCCGCGGTCGTGCTCTGGCGCCGGGGCTCGCGCAAGACCCTGCTGGCCTTGGCCCTCGTGCTGCCCGCGGCGCTGGCCGTGGCCCCGCGGGAGGCCCTCAAGCTCGATCTCCCCTCCGCGTCCGTGCGCCCCCGCATCTGGAGCGCCGCCCTCGAGGTCGTCGGCGACCATCCCCTGCTGGGGGAGGGCCCCGGCCTCTTCGAGCGAGGCTTCCTGCGCCATCAGGTGAGCGCCCCGGCCGGCTACCCGACCCGCTTCGCCTTGAGCTCGGCCCATGCGCACTCGGAACTGCTCCAGTCGGCCGCCGAGACCGGGGTCGTCGGCGCCGCGCTCCTCGTCCTCGCGCTCGCCGCTTCGCTCATCCTGGCTTGGAGAAGGCCGCCGTCCTCCTGGGCCGCCGAGGCGGCGCTGGCCTGCGCCGCGGCGTTCCTGGCGCAGGCCCTCGTGGACAACCCCTCCGCCCTGCCGGCCCTGGGGTGGGCGGGCGCTCTCGCCCTCGCCGCGGCCTGCCCGGAGCTCCCCGAGGGCGGGCGGCGCTGGGCGGGCGTCTGGCGGGGCCTGTGCGCGGCCGGGGTCGCGTTATCGCTCCTGGCGTGGTGGCCCTCGTGGGCGCTCAAGACCCGGAGCCCCGGAGCAGCTCTTCGGATCGCTCCCGGGGACCCCTCCTTATGGGAGGCGCTGGCGCGCGAACAGCTGAAGCGCTCTCCGCCCGACCTCGCGGCCTCTCTCGCCTCGATGCAGGAAGCCTCCCGCCTGAGCCCCTCCAACGCGGTCTACCGGCTCGCCCTCTCCGAGCTCCACGGCGTCCGCGGCGACTGGCCCGCGGCGGCCGCCCAGGCCCGGGCCGCCGGAGAGCTCGAGCCTTCCTCGCCGCAGGCCCGCCTCCTGCTCGCCGAGGCCTTCTGCCGCCTCGGGAGAGCCGGGGAGGCGCGCGCCGCCCAGGACGAGGCCCTGCGCCTCGCCCAAGGGGCGCCGTCGCCGGAGACGGCGTACGACCGGTTCGTCCTGGGCGCCCGGCGCGTCCCCGGCGGCTGTCTCTAGGTCGTGCTGTGGCTGAAGGCCTGCAGGATGTCCAGGATGTCCCCCGGCGTGCGCGCGTGCAGCAGGTTCCTGCGGAAGGTGTCGTCCGAGGACAGCGACGCCACTCGTGAGAGCAGGCGCAGGTGGATGCCCGGCTCCTTGATGGAGGTGAGCAGCAGGAAGACGAGGTGCACGGGCTTCTTGTCCGGCGCGCCGAAGTCGAGGCCGTGGTGCGAGCGTCCCAGCGCGAGAGCCGGGCGCGGCAGGTTGGGCAGCCGTCCGTGGAAGATGGCGATGCCGGAGCCCAGGGCCGAGTTGAAGGTCTGCTCGCGGCGCCAGACGATGTCCCAGGCCTCGACGAAGGAGATGTCGGTGCGGGCTCCGGTGAGCGCGGTGAGCAGGCGCTTGAGGATCTCCGACTTGGGGGCCTGCGGAAGATGGGGGTCCACGGCCTGCGGGACGATGATGTCCGAGAGCAGGCTCGGCGTGGGGGCCTCGAACTCGTCCTGGATCTCGCCGACGAGCTCCTCGAGGACGTCCTCCAGGGTGAAGAGCCCCGTGACCTTGCCGGCCTTGTCGCGCACCAGGGCCATGTGCCCCCGCTTCTGACGCAGCTCGAGCATCGCCCGCTCCAGCGGCGTCTCCTCCGCGAAGAAGAAGACGGGCTGGACGAGCTTGGCGATGTCCGGGTCGGTCCCCGCGGAGCACCCTTCCGAGAGCCAGACGTGCTTGAAGTGCACGATCCCCTTCACGTCCGAGAGGTCCGCGCCGCAGAGCGGATAGCGGGAGAACTTGCGCGCGCGCACCGTCGCGAGGTTCTCCGCCCAGGGCTTGGCCGAGGAGAGCCAGGCGATCTCGGGGGCCTTGTGCATCACGTCCTTGACCTGGGTGTAGCCGAAATCGAAGAGGTTCTCGAAGAGGAGCAGGCGCGAGAGCGGGAGGGCTCCGGATTCCTGGGAATGGGAGAGGAGGATCTTGAGCTCCTCGTCGGAATGGGTGGACTCGGCGGCGTCCGGGGTCTTGAAGCCGGTCAGGCGCAGGACGAGCCCCGCCATGCCGTTGAGCATGACCATGGGGAGGTAGAAGGTCTTGTGGAAGAGGTGGAGCGGCGCCGCGGTGAGCAGCGAGGCGCGCGTGGGCCGTCGTATGGCGATGAGCTTGGGGACGTTCTCGCCCAGAACCACGTGCATCAGGGTGATCAGGACGAAGGCGATGCCGAAGGACAGGGAATAGCTGGCGGTCTTGCCCCAGGCGGCGGGCAGGTCGAGCAGGTGCGGCTCGATGAGGCGCGCGATGGCCGGCTCGCCGAGCCAGCCGATGCCGAGGCTCGCCATCGTGATGCCGAGCTGGATGGTGGCGAGGTAGGCGTCCACGTTCGAGGTGATGTGCTTGACCAGGGAGGCGTTCAGCCCCCCGTGGCGGACGAGCTCCTCGACGCGGCTGGGGCGGATCTTGATGATGGCGAACTCGGCCAGGACGAAGAAGGAGTTGAGCAGGAGGAGGACGCCGGCGATGGCGACCTGCAGCCAGTCGGGCATCAGAAGGAGGCTCCCAGCGAGATCCTCTGCACGTTGCCGAGGTCGCCGAAGGGGGTGAAGGTGTAGTCGGCGCGGTAGTTCTTGAGCTTGAGGCCGAAGCCGCCGCCCAGGCCGTTGAGCGGGGAACGGTTCTGCACAGAAGACATGGTAGCATAGCCCGCTCTCAGCGAGAACATGGGCAGGACGGCGTACTCGGTGCCGAGGCCGACGTCGGTGCGGCGGTCGTTGGGCTCGTGGCGGACGTCGAGGGCGAGGTTGAGGGCGCCTCCAAGGCGGTAGGCCCCGCCCAGCGAGAGGATGAGCGGCAGGGGGTCTCGCTGGCTGATGAACTTCATCCCCCGGCCGACGTTGAGGACGGAGAGTCCGAGCGTGAAGTTCCCCAGGCGCCGGTTGGCGCCGAAGTCCAGCGCGAAGGTTGAAGCCGAGTCCGAGCCAATCCGGCTTTCCAGGTACTTGATGTTGGCCCCGAGGGAGACGACGTTAAGCCTCCTGCTGAAACCGAGGGTGTAGGCGCTGTCCGCGGCCGAGAAGCCGCCGACGGCCTGGCGGTCGGCGTTGCGGGCCTCCTGAGAGCCCGTATCCAGGCGCACGAAGCCGAGGCCGAAGGTGCCGAGGGCCGTGGGCTGGGCGAAGCCTACGAAATCGAACTTGGAGCCGAGCAGGTACTCGGTGTGCGTGATGCCGAGCTCGCGCTTGAAGAGGGAGGCCAGCCCGGCGGGGTTGTAGTGCAGGGCGCTCACATCATCGGCCAGAGCCGTGTAGGCCCCGCCCATGGCCTCCGGGCGCGCGCCGGTGCCGATCTTGAGGAACGCGGCGCCGGAGTTGAGCGTCGCGGCCTCGGCGTTGAGCGAGAGGAGCAATAGGAGCAGTTTGATCATCTGACGACCGCCATTTTGCCTGTTCTTCGTATGCTCCCCTGCCCGCTCTTCTTGGCCTCCACCGTGTAGAAATAAACCCCGCTCGGGATGCGGCCGTCCCAGGCGTACTCGTAGGCGTACTGTATATCGATGACCTGCGGAGCGCCGTCCAATGAGGCTTCGTGGACTTGCTGGCCGGCCACGTTGTAGATGCGGATGATGACTTGGTCGGCTTTTCCGACAGCCAGATGGATGGTGGGCTTGGCCCCCGCCCGCGCCGGATTGGGGAAGACGTAGAGCTCCCGGAAGACGAAGGCGGCCTCGGGGTCGGCCGCGGCGCGCAGGCCCGCGCTCGGGGCCAATACCTGGTAGAGCGAGAAGTGCGTGGTCTTGGCGCTGATGAGCTTGTTCTCCTTGTCTAACGTAGACTCCAGGGCCTCCCACTCTTTCTTCTCCGGGTTCCAGTAGTGGATCTTCAACTTGTCTTCCGTGACCCCCTGGGCGAGGTAGGGCAGGGTGATGGTCACGGGAGTCGTGAATTTCGTGCCATCAGGGCCGAACTCGACAGCCTCGGAAGCCTCGGCCAGGCGGTTCTTTGTCAGGATTTCCCTGCGCTTCGGGTCTTCTGAAGTCTGAGAAATGGTGAGTTCGCTGTCCTCGGGCAGGGCATCGGGCGGGATAACGACTGCGGCCTTGTCTTCCCGAATGATTGTTCCGCCGGTCTCCTTCAAGAGAGTCGAGCGAGCGAACTTTGTCTCCACGGCCTTTGCAACTTCACCGGTTGAGGCTGCGCGGTAGGTATTCCCCCCCGTCTCCCCTGATGCGATGAGGATCTGCTCGACCGGCAGGCCGAAGCCCTGGATGCGCTCGTTGTTCCTGTCCGCGACGTAGAGCGTACCGCTATCGGACAAGGCTAAGCCGATGGGCTTGTTGAACACGAGTTCGGAAGGCAGCGGTTTGCCGTCTTTGATCTCGCCGTGCTCGCCGAACTCCAGGGTCTGGGCACCCTTGAAGTCGAACTTGAAGACCTTGTCGAGCTTCCTATCCGACACCAGGATGCACGACCCATCCGGCGAGACCGCGATGCCCTCGGGGCGCTTGAACATGCCAGAGAGGGTCTGCTTCAACTGCCCATCCTGGCTGAAGACGATGGCACGGCGGCCTTTCGAGTCCGCGATCAGGACGTTCCCGGCGGCGTCGATGTCCAATCCGATGGGCGCGAACTCGTCTTTGTCCTCGGCGTCCGGATCAAGCGTCTGGTCGGTGTCGGGGATGGTGAATACCCGCTGGAACACGCCCTGGGCATTGAACACCTGGATGCGCCGGTTCCCCGTGTCCGAGACGTAGATGCTCCCGCCGGGGCCCAGGGCGATGCCGGAGGGATGCTTGAACTGGCCGTTCTCCTTGCCCGAACGGAAGCTCTTCTTGCCGTTCTTTCCCGTTTGGACGTCGCCGATCTCGAAGAGGAAGCCGCCCTCGGCCGAGAGCTTGACGATGCGGTGATGCTGGGTGTCGGCTACGTAGATGTTCCCGGCCTCGTCGGCGTCCACAGCCTTGGGTTTGTCGAAATAGGGCTCCACCGTCGTCTTGTTGCCGTAGGAGCCCCTGAAGGCCCCGTCCTCGCCGAATAGCGCTATCCTGTCCGCGTTCGTGTCGGCCACATAGAGCTTCCCGGCCTTGGCCGCTATGGCATGCGGGTGGTTGAAGGCCTTCTTGCTGCCCAGGACGAGCGTCCGGGCCGGGTCGCCGATCAGGAGGTCGGCGGCAAGGGCCGCGGCGTTGCCCGCCTCATCCGAAGCGGTGAGGTTGAGGGTCTGTGGACCGCTGAGGCCGGCCGTGTCCCAGAGCCCGAGCAGGCCTTCCGCCTGGGTGCCGCCTGAGCTGATGAGGAGAGCCCCGCTTTCGAGCCGCCAGGAGGAGAGATGTTCGTCGAAGGCCGAGCCGTAGACCGCGATGCTTCCCTCGAAGAAGCGCAGGACGCCCCGCGCGCCGGAAGCGGGCGACGTCAAAGCCAGCCTGGGAGCGTCTATGTCCGGCGTCCTGAAGAAGACCCCATAGAGTGAAGCCGAGAGCAGGGTGCCGGCGATCATGACCTTATTGTTCTCGAGAGGCGTGATCGTCTGGTTGAGGATGGGTGCGGTGCTCCAGGAGGGCCCTGCGGGATCGAAACGGTAGATGGCCGCGCCCAGCAGGTCCACCCCGGCTGCGTCGAAGACGAAGCTGATCGTAGCCGGCGGGTCGAAGGCGACGGGGCTGGGACTCAACTCATAGAAGGGCGTGATGGGGTCGAGTCCCTGCGCGTGGGCCACTTGGTAGGCAGGCAGGGCCGGTTCGGCCGGGACCACGCTCACGCCGGCGTCGGGCACCGAGGAGGCGAGTCCGGCGATGCCGTCCGCGCTGAGGGCGTAGCTTGTGGTCTGTGCCCCCAGCTCGCTCGTGCCAGACCAGTTCCCGGCCGTGTCCCGCAGGGCCAAGGCGATGTGGTAGACCGTGCCGGTCGCAAGCTCCGTGAGAGTGTGGCTCATGAGCGTCCCGGGTTCGGCGCCCACGATCGGGAGGATGACCTGCGCCGAGGCGGTCGCAAAGTCGACCGCCCCGGCGCCGTACTGGATGCGGGCCTCGCCCTCCAAGATGCGGCCGCTCGCCCCATCGTCCCCGGTGACAAGCCAGGAGAGGGTCAATGAGCCGGTCGTCGCTCCCGCGAGCGCGAGCGCCGCGGTCCCCGGCGCGGTGCTATCGAACACGACGGAAGCGGTCTTGGTGTCCAGCTCGACGTTGCCGACGTTGTCGATGCCGTAGAACTTGAGCGCGTGTTCTCCATCCGAGAGCCTGAACGGCCCAGACGTCTGGGCATAGGGCTCTTCGCCGTCCTTGAGCCAGCGCTCCTTTACGCCGGTGGCGGCCCCTCCGCCCACCCCCCGTACCGGGTCTTCCACTGTGATCTGAAGCAGGCCGCCCGACGCGACGTAATACTTCCCGCTTTCGCCGAAGAACCGCCCAGGGCCCATGACCGTCGGCGTGCTCACGGGTGGCGTGAAGTCCAAGGCGAAGTAGCTGGTCGCCGAGCCGTGGTTGCCGGCCAGATCGTCAGCCGATGCCATGGCGGTATAGGCACCTTCCGGGATATCCGACGGGACGAGATAGGTAGCGGTGGCCGAGACGACCGCATCGCCAGCCACTTCAGCCGAGAACACCCCGGCCGTATGCCCGCCGGAGGGACTAGTGTAGCCGCCGGCGATGTAGAGCCGCCCGTTCCATACTCCCCCGCCGTGCATGTAGACCGGGTTGGGGAGATAGTATTCCCGGTCGTTGACCCATGGGCCGAGGGTGTGGTCGGCGTTGACATGCGTGAAGTAGACCGCGCTGGATATGACGCCAGGGGCCGGGTCGGGCCCCAGGTCGCCGCCGATGACGTAGATCTTGTCCCTGGCGGCAAGCACCACGGGGTTCTCGACCCCTTGCGGCAGCCAACTCACCACGGGCCATGTGGAGATGAGCGCGCCGGTGTTCGGGTCCGGCTCGTTATAGAGCACGCGCTTCTCGTACGC
>DMEZ01000062.1:0-14351 GCA_003450735.1 Elusimicrobiota bacterium
AACGAAGCTGTAGAAAAATCATTTTTCGACTTGCTCCGTTCCGTCCGTCATGAAACTCATGAGAGGCGGATACGTGCTGGCTTCATTCTAACTCGGCCCGTCCGCTAATGCAATCTCCAAATCACCCCGTCCTCGTCTCAGCCCTCAAGCCCGCTCTCTGTCGATAAAGCCTACTCAGACCCGGCCCAGCCGTACCGCTGGATCTTGTGGATGTTGTGGACGAGCGCATAGAGCCGCCATTGGGTGTTCACCTTGCCATTCCCTCGCAGAGTGAACCGGTCCAGCCCCAGCATGTGGCAGAGGTTCGCGAACACCGGCTCGACGGTTCCCATCCTCATGCCGTACAGAAAGCGGCCGACCTCGGTGCTGATCTTGCGGATCATTTTGTGGGAGAAGCTCCCGTCCGGACCCACTCCCCGGCGCCCTGCGATCTTGAACACGGTCCTCGCCGGAGACTTCGAATTCCGCAGGCATCGCGCCCGGAGCTGGCATGTCCGGCAATCAGTCCGCTTCGCCATGTACTGCGTGCCGTAGTAGCCCTTGCTCGTGTAGAAGTTCCTGTCCTTGACGTAGAGTTCATTCCCCGCCGGGCAGACGAGCTTGCCGTTCTGCTGATTCAGGACGAACTCCTCGGAGGTGAAGAAGTCGCGGTCCGGCGGCACGCTGCGTCCAATCAAGGCCTTCCTGTCCCGGTGCCTCTGCGCCGTCTCGAAGGCCGCATCACGCTGGCGGAACCTCTTGTCCGGCACGTAGCCGTCGATGCCCTCGTCGGCGAGGGCTTTCACGCTCTCTTCTGAGTGGAACCCGCTGTCTGCCGTCAGCTTCGCCTTCCTATAGATATCCTCCTCGCCGATCCGCTGGAAATTCTCGCGTACCTGCTCGACCATCGGCTTCAGAAGCTCCGCTTCGTGTCCCTTCCCGAACGCTTCCGCCCCCACGATGACTTGATGCTTGGCATCCACCATCGCGAGCCCGTTGTATCCCTGGATCACGCCGTGGCCGGACGCCATCTTGGCGGAGTCCGGGTCCGTGACCGAACTCTTCACCGCGGCCCCGCGCGCCCCCTTCTTGTCCTCCGGATGCTCGCGCAGCCACTTCTCGATCTTGGCCGTCTTGGCTTTGAAGGACTCGATCGCCTTCTCCTCTCGCCGGCGCATCCCCGCCACCGCCTCCGGCAGGCCGTTCTTGTCCATGTCCCGGTGCCTGTGCAGGAGCCGTTCGACCGCCTCGTTGAACTTCGCCTTCCTCCTCTGGAAGTCCTCGCGCGTGCCGCTCCACTCCTTGGAGGCGTTGGAGGGCATCTTGCAGCCGTCGACGGCGAACATCTCCTTGCCGATGAGTCCCAGCTCGTCGCAGCACATCAGGACGTCGACGAAGAGCTTCTGAACGGCCGGGCCCAGCTCTCGGATGAACTGTGCGATGGTGGTGAAATGCGGGCGCGTGTTGGCTGAGAGGGCCATCATGACAACGTTCTGGCGGCAGGCGGCCTCGATCTCCCGGCTGGAGATCATGCCTCGGGCATAGGCGTAGAGGACGATCTTGAGCATCACGCGGGGGTCGTAGGCCGGGGCGCCGGCGTTGTCGTTGACGTGTTTGGCGTCGAGGCTCTTGAAGTCGAGCTTGTTGTCGACGATGTAGCTCAGCGCGTGCTCGAAGCTGCCAGGGAGGATCTGATGCTCGAAGGAGATGGGGATGAATTGGCCTTGGGAATAGTCGACAGGCTTGTATCGTGCCATCGAGAGGCCTCCTATGCCGCAGGCCTCATTGTAGCGCTTAGAACGTCGGCGGAATATGGGAATTTCTGCGTCGAAATGGATTTTTCTACAGCTTCAACGTATGGGTCAGCGGCCGCTACCTCGGGTAGCGGCCGCACGTGAGCGGGCCGCTGAATCCCATGTTAGCGGGACGCGTTTCATTCGGCAACCTCAAGTTTCAGTATCAGGTTTCCGCAGTATCCAATCCGGACACTAAGGCCTTCTCTAATTGGTCCGCCATGCGAAGCTGTGTTATTAAAGCCCGCTGAGACTTCGTAGTCAGAATATTCGAAGCATTTCCCGTTTACGCAAAATCGTTCATTTGCATGACCTGATGCAGGCATTGGTTTGAAATCCGTTACAGTTCCTTCAACAACATCCATGTGGTGAACGCGGGCGGAGATGGCATGTCTGTAATCAGCATACGTCGACGCGAAAGAGGCCGCCGTCCAGATGAGCGCGAAGGCAAGAAAGGAATAGGATAAAAACTTTTGAGCCTTGGGCTTATTCAATGGCCAATGCCATCCAGGTATCCACTCTCGAAAAAGTACGAGTAGTACGCCTACAAAAATGAAGACGAACCCCGTGCCTGCGAACGTCCACGCTCGGTAGCCATGATCCGCCACGTCAAAAACCGTTCGGTAGTTCACAGGTTCCCGCTAACCTAAGAGTGGACTGACCTGTACTTTCCAGCCCATGAATTGAATCATACCACGGAAAGTCCCTCGATATTCGCACGTATTTAAGGGCCGAGTCCTGTTAGTAAAACTCGGGAAAAGCCGACCAGTCCGGTCGGCCTATTCCTGTCCCACTCTGTTGGAAACAGTTCCCCTTCGACAGGATTGTGGTCGAATGGAACCTTTTGCCCCTCTCATACGTACTTGTGGGGGTCTGGGGGATCGTCTAACGGGTAAGACGGCTACCTGTCAAGTAGACAATCCGGGTTCGAATCTCGGTCCCCCAGACCTTGATTTTCCGAGTCCGTCTGTTAAACTAATCAAGACAGGTAGCGGTCTTACCAGCAGACCACACGGCCCCGGAGACAACTCCGGGGCCTGTCGTTCTATTGAAAAGTGTAAAAGTGAAATAGCAGGTAGCGTCGGTGGCGCCGGCGGTCAGCCTTTCTTCGGGAACTGCGTGTACCGGAACTGGAAGGTGCCCAGCACGTCCCAGCCGCCGTTGAACTTGAGGAACGCCAGGTCGAAGTTCAGCTTGAGGAAGTGGCCCAGCTTGAAGTTCAGCATCCAGGGGTCCAGGGGCATCCCGTTGGGCTTCAGGTACTCCACCGCCAGCGGGTAGGTCGGCGTCGGCAGGTAGAGCAGGCTCGCGAAGAAGGTGCTGTTGGACTTCGCCTGCGAGCCCGGGTGCCCGCTGAAGGCGAGGGCCTGGTCGGTCAGGTACTCCGAGAGCAGCCCCACCGAGTCGCCCGCGTTGCCCTGCATGAAGCCCACCGAGGTCCTCACGCCCTTCAGGTTCTTCGTGGCCACCGCGTAGGCGCCCGCCATCGTCTTGGTGCCCTGGGCCGCCGGGTTCACCGTCACGCTCACCGTCTGCAGCTGCGGCTGCGGGGCGTCGCGGAAGGAGAAGGTGCCCTGGGTGCCCACCGTCATCGCGGGCCGCCACACCCCCTCGGATTGGAGCTGCATCTTTCCGTCGAAGCTCAAGAACCACACGCCGATGCGGTCGATGTAGTTGGTCTTCCGGGTCGTGTAGGGCAAAGAGTTCTTCCCGTAGAGCCGCCCGATGAAGTACGCCAGGTTGACGTCCAGCCCCAGCCCGGGCCGGTTGTTGCGGCCCAGCCCGCGGTAGGCGGTCGGGGTCAGCACGATGCCGCTCACCGAGGCGGGCGGCACCTGGGCCTCCTTCGAGGCGGCGGCCTGGGCCTGGGTGGTGGTCGGCGCCGTGAGGCCCGGCAGGTACAAGGGCTTCTCCTCCACGGTGTACACCAGCCGGACCATCATCGAGGAGACGGCGATGGAGGCGTAGTTCTCGGGCGCCGGCTGGCCCGGGATGGCGAAGAGGTCGGAGCGGGCCGAGAGCACGCCCGGGACCGACTGCAGCTCCCGGATGTCGCCGGCCACGTCGGAAGGGGTGTAGAGCACGCCCCGGCGGGCGCGCACGCGGGTGCTCAAAGCGAACTCGCTGAGGGCCTGCTGGCCCGTGAAGCGCACCTCCCCGATCACCCAGGGCCCGCGGTCGGAACTCAGCGGGATCCCCTGGTAGGGCGAGGTGGAGAGGACCGGGGTGGAGCCCGCGTCCACGGCGAAGCCCGTGAGCGTCGTCTGCGCCCAGGCCGGCGAGAGGAGGAAGAGGAAGGAGGCCGACAGCAGGGCGGCCCTCAGCGCGCGCAGGAGGAGGTTCGCGTAGACGCCCGCCGCCACGTCATCCATCACGACTCCGAACCCCCCCGGCAGGGCCTCCAGCCGCTTGAGCGGCGGAAGCTTCGCCACGTCCATCAGGCGGAACAGCACGAAGGCTCCGAGCATCGTCCAGGCATCGCGCGGCAGGAGCGCCGCCGCGGCCCAGAAGCCCACGACCTCGTCGAGCACGATCCTGGGGTCGTCGTGCGAGCCCAGATGCCGGTCGGCCCGGCCGCAGACCCAGCAGGCTCCCAGGACGGCTGCGACGATGAAGACGACGGCCGCCGGCCCGGAGGCCGGAATCAGAGGGAGGAGCGCCAAGCCGACGGCCGTGCCGACCAGGCCGCCTCCCGTCCAGCGCGGCGGGAGCCCCAGCCGCGCGAGCGGCTCCCTCTTCACGAGCCAGCCGGGAATATAACTTAAATATAGGGCGGTCGCAATCGCGGCGCAGACGGGGCCCGTCCAGGTCATGGACGCGGCTTCGGCGGCGGGTTCCAGGCCTTCTGGAGCATCGGAGCGGCCCGGTGGATGTAGAGCGCCCCGCTCGCCCAGCTCACGGCCAGGCAGAGCAGGGTCATGGGGTGCGGCAAAGCCAGGATCCAGGCCGGGAGCTCCAGGCCGTTCGTTCCGCCCGCCAGGATGGCCAGCGTGAGGAGCACGCAGACGCTCTGCACCCCCATGCTCCACTTGCCGGCCCGGTCGGCCCCGTGCACCTTTCCCAGGACCCCCGAAAGGGCCCTCAGCGCGCCGATGAGGAGCTCCCGGGCGATGATCAGGAAGACCGCCCAGTTCGGGACGTCGATCTCGGGGATGCGGATGAAGGCGATGAGCGCGCCGATGACGAGGACCTTGTCGGCCATCGGGTCGGCGATGGCGCCGAAGGGGCTGACCGAACCGGTCTTGCGCGCGATGTAGCCGTCGAACCAGTCCGTGACGATGGCCAGGAGGTAGAGGACGAGGGCGAGGATGTAGAGCGGCGGGCGCTGGGACCAGAGGAGGGCGAAGGCCAGCGGCGCCATGGCCAGCCTCGCCAGCGTCAGCTTGTTGGCGAGAGTCACCGCGAGATCAGGTAGCCGCCCTCGGTGTCCTTGGGGTAGCCCCTAAGCTGGGTCGTCGCGCCGTCGATGAGGACGCTGAGGTCGGCCGGTTCGGAGACCCGGAGCGAGAAGCCCTTCTTCGCGCGCCATTCCTGCGGCACGCCGAGGGGCATGCGGCCCTCGAAGCGCAGAACCCCGTCGGCCGAGAGACGGATCCAGGTCTCGCGCATCGGGACGACCTTCAGGGACATCTCCGGCACCGGGTTCACCGGGGCCACCGCCGCGGGCGGCGGAGGCGTCGCCGCGACGGGGCGTGTCTCCTTGCCGCGCAGCGACCAGAGGACGGCCCCGGCGATGAGCAGGACGGCGATGATCGCGAACGGGAGCATCACGGGGTCCGGCAGCGGCAAGGCCACGGGGGCGCGGTCGGCCTGTCCGTCGGGCTGCTTGGCGGGGCGGGGCGTCCGCGGAGCGTCCGGAGGCGGGCTGCCCGACCCCGAGAGCTCCCGCCAGAGCGGCTCGAAGTCCAGCTCCAGGTAGTCGCAGTAGTTCTTGAGGAAGCCCCGCTGGTAGACCGGCGCGGCGAAGGCCGCCGCGTCGTTGTTCTCCAGGGCTTCGAGCAGGCGCTTGGGGATGCGGGTGTGCTGATAGACCGTCTCCAGGCTGAGGCCGCGGTTCTGGCGCTTCTTGCGCAGGGCCGCGCCGACGTCGGGTTTGGGGGCTGGCTGGGGATCGCTCATTGGACCTTGGGCGGCTTGAAGTTGCGCAGCACGTCGGCCCCGTAAGGGGGCGTGAATTGGAAATCCTTCTCAGGGATGGGGGCGTTGATCTTCAGCTCGGAGAGGGTCGAGCGCACCTTGAGCGAGCCGACTCCCAGCTCCGTGACGGCGGGAAAGAGGTTCATCGCGTTCAGAGTCAGGCGCAAAACCAAGTCGGTCTCCGAGCGCTGCTTCGGGCGCAGAACGAGCGCCGCCTGGGCGGCCGAGGTGTCGAGGACGGCGTCGTAGACCTCCAGCATCCGGGCGAAGTCCCCGAACTGCATCAGGCTCCCGATGGCCGGGTCGGCCTTCTTCCAGTCTTCCAGGCTGGATTGGATGACCTGGTTCTGAGCGTGGCGGTGGATCCAAAGATCCTTCCCGTCGATGACCAGGGTCTGCCGCTCCGGGCGCTGGTGCTCGATGCGCAGGCGCCCCGGCTTGAGGTACTCCAGCGTTCCCTCCACGCTCTGGTTGACCTGGGTGTCCGGAACGGTGAGGGTCTGCGTGAAGCGAGCGGCGAGGGACTGCATCTCCCGGTCGTAGAGCTGGAAGTGCGCGAGGACCGATTCGAGCGTGAGAGGCACGCTGGAGGGGTAGAGGAACACGCTCGAGGCGGCGACGGCGGCCGTCGAGACCGCCGCAGGGACAGCCGCGGCCGGAGCGGACTTGGCCTTCTGGGGGGCCGCCCAGGCCGGAGCGGCGAGTGCCAGCAGAGCGGCCAGAAGGCTTGTCATGACCCTCATTCTACTCGTCTGCGGCCCCCTAATCCAGCCCGGCCGGCTTCAAGGCCTTCTTCGAGAACAGGCTCTCCAGCCTCGGGTCGGTGAAGACCCCGTTCCGGCGGATGAGCTTGCCGTCGAACCCCCCCCCCCCCCCGCCGTACTCGGGCCGCTGGATCTGCACGAGGTCCCAGTGGATGGCCGACTTGTCGTTCCCGTTCGAGGCCTCCTCGTAGCAGGCGCCCGGGGTGAAGTGGAAGGAGCCCGCGATCTTCTCGTCGAAGAGGGTGTCCATCATCGGCTTGAGCACGAACGGGTTGCAGCCGATGGCGAACTCGCCCACGTAGCGCGCGCCCGCGTCCGTGTCGAAGATCTTCTGGAGCTTCTCCCCCCCGGAGTCGGCCCGCGCCTCCACGATGCGGCCGTCCTTGAAGGTCAGCGCGACGCCGTTGAAGACCGTGCCTTCGTAGAGGGAGGGCGCGTTGTAGCGGACGGTGCCGTTGACCGAGGTCTTCACGGGCGCCGTGTAGACCTCGCCGTCCGGGATGTTCCGCTTGCCGTCGCACTTGATGACCGGGATGCCCTTGATGGAGAAGCTCAGGTCGGTGCCCGGGCCCTTGATGTGGACCTTGTCCGTGCGCTCCATGAGGGCCTTGAGCTGGTCCTGGGCCTTGGACATCTTCGGATAGTCCGCGCAGCAGACGGCGTAGTAGTAGTCCTCGAAGGACTCCTGGGAGGTCTGGGCCAGCTGGGCCATCGAGTTGCTCGGGTAGCGCAAAACGACCCACTTCGTGCGCTTGACCCGCTCCTCGAAGTGGACGGGCTTGACGAAGAGCTTGTTGTGCAGGGCCGTCTGCTTGGGATCGATGTCGGCGAGGTCGAAGGGGTTGTCGTTGCCCCGGATGCCGATGTAGGCGTCGGCCTTCTTCATCATCTGCAGGTGCATCGCCGCCAGGCTCTTCATCTGGGAGGCGTCCGCGGACTTCAGCCACTGGCGAAGGAGGGAGTCGTCGTTGTAGTACCAGAACACCGTCGCGCCGCGCTCGGTCGCCCGGCGGAGGATCTGCTTGCCGAGCTCCAGGGTGTCCTTGCCCTTGATCTCCAGGTAGAGCGTCTCCCCCTTCTTTAGCTCGCAGGAGTACTCGACGAGCAGCTTGGCCAGGACTTCGTTGCGCTTATCCTTCATGGCGGCCTCCGCGTCAAGGGGTGTCCGAGGTGTACTTCTTCTCCAGGTTGATCTGGGGGAAATTGGTGCGAAGGTAGTCCTCGATCTTGTCGAACTGGATCTCCCAGCGGTTCGAGCCCTCGGGCTTGAAGATGAAGCCCTTGATCTCCAGCAAACTCAGCAGGTTGGTCGCCCGCGCGGAGGAGCCGAACTGGGACTTCAGCAGGTCCTGGGAGACGCGCCGGCGCTCCAGGACGAGCTTGAGGGCCTGGGAGAACTCCAGGGGCTCCACGTTGAACTTGGAGAGGTCGGCCTCGCCCACGGGGCCCGCGGCGTCGGGCAGGGGATAGTCCGGCTCGCCCTTCGTGCGGAGGTCGTTGACCACCGTCGCCACCTCGTGGCTGGAGACGAAGCAGCCCTGGATGCGGGCGAGGTCCTGGCCGGGGCAGAGGTAGAGCAGGTCGCCGCGGCCGAGCAGGGCCTCGGCCCCGTTGGTGTCGAGGATGACCTTGGAGTCGATCTTGGAGGCCACCCGCATCGCGACGCGCGAGGGCAGGTTCGCCTTGATGACGCCGGTCAAAACGTCCACCGAGGGGCGCTGGGTGGCGATGACGATGTGGATGCCCACCGCCCGGGCCATCTGGGTGAGGCGCTGGACGGAATCCTCGACGACGTCCTGGGCGACGACCATCAGGTCGGCCAGCTCGTCGATGACCACGACGATGAAGAACTCGCCTTTCTCCCCGCGCTTGGCGCACTCCTCGTTGAAGGCGTTGATGTCGCGGGCGCGGTAGTCCTGGAAGCGCTCGTAGCGGCGCTCCATCACCCGCACCAGGGCCTTGAGCGAGCGCGAGGCGTCCTTCGCGTTCGTGATGACGCGGCACTCCTTGGCCGGCACCTTCGGGTCGTAGAGGTGCGGGATGCCGTCGTAGCCCGAGAGCTCGATGCGCTTGGGGTCGATGAGCAAAAACTTGACCTCGTCGGGCCGGCGGCGGAAGAGGATCGAGGAGATGAGCGAGTGGACGAACACGCTCTTGCCGCTGTTGGTGGCTCCCGCGACGAGGATGTGCGGCATGGAGGCGAGGTCCGCCGCGAGCGGCGTCCCGTCGGAGCTCAAACCCAGGGCGAAGGCGAGGGGGGCGGGGTTCGAGGCGAGGACCGGCGATTCCAGCACGTCCCTCAGGGTGACCATGGCGGGAGCGCGGTTCGGGATCTCGATGCCGATGGCGGCCTTGCCCGGGATGGGGGCGATCATGCGCAGGGAGCGGGCCTTCATGGAGAGGGCGATGTCGTCGTCTCGGGTCACGATGGAGTTGACCGTGACGCCGGGGGCGGGCGAGATCTCGTAGCGGGTGATGACCGGGCCGGGGCTCACGCCGGTGACCCGCGCGTTCAGCTTGAAGTCGGCGAGGGTCTTGTCGAGCTGGGCGATGGCGTCCTGGATCTCCCCGTCGCTCGGCCGGCCGGAGGGGGCTCCGGCCTTGCGCGCCTTGAGGAGGTCGAGAGAGGGCAGGCGGTAGTCGCCGAAGCTCTTCACCGGGGCCGGGGCCGGAACCTTGGGTTTGCCCTTCGTCTTGGGAGGCTGCGCCAGCTTGGGAGGCTCGATCTTCACGGGCTCCGGCGCGGGCGGCGGCGCCTCCGCCGGCGCCTCGATGCGGGCGGGGGCCGGGATGGGGACGATGGCGGCCGGCTCGGGCGGGACGGGCTTGGCCGATGAGGCCTGGAGGACCATCTCGCGAAGCTCCCGGCGGCTGCGCACCCAGCCTCGATAATCCTCGACGGCGAGCTTGAGGGCCGAGGAAAGGAGTTTCAGCCAGGACACCCCGAAGAGCACCTGCAGGCCCGCGAGGAAGGCCGCGGCCGAGAGGATGAAGGCGCCGGTCTGTCCGAAGGCCGTGCGCGCTCCGGCGGCCAGAAGGCGTCCGGAGGCGCCTCCCCAGCCCTCCGCCTTGAAGGCGGCGGCCAGGTTGCCCAGGAAGAAGGACGCGGCGAGGAGCAGGAGCAGGGAGCCGGCGGTGAGGGTCAGCCTGCCCGGGCCCTCGATGCGGAAGCGGCAGACGAGCCCATAGAGGAGGAGCAGGGGGATGAGGACGAGGGCTTTGCCGAAACCCGATAGCAGCAGTTCGTGGATGCCCTGGCCGATCCCCCCCGAGTAGTCCGGCAGGTAGACCGCGCAGGTCAGGAACGCGGCCAGGGCGCTGACCACCGTCCAGCGCAGCGCCGACGCGAACAGGGGGCCCTTGCGCTTCTTGCGGCCCTGGGCGGCGAAATAGACGCGCATCAAGCGCCGGTCAAGGGACCGTCGGGGCGGCCGGCTCTACGAGGTAGGTGTAGCCCTCGGGCTTGAGGACGACGCGGCCCTCGGCCATGAGCAGGCCGAGGGCCAGGTGCAGCAGGGTGTGCGGCGCCTTCATCTCGATCTTCAGGTCCCAGGCCGTCTTGGGGCCCTCCGCCTTCAGCGCCGCCAGCACGCCTTCCGAGGTCGCTCGAACGGAGGTCTGGAACTCGTCGGCGGTCATGGATCAGCGCTTTTCGATGATGAAGAGATCCTGCCCGGCCTTCACGGGTTTGCCGTTCTCCACGCAGACGCGCAGAACGACGCCTCCCGCCTCCGCCTTGATGTCGTTGAAGACCTTCATCGCCTCGATGAGGCAGAGCACGTCCCCGGGCTTCACCGTGTCGCCTTCCTTGGCGAAAGGCGGGCTCGAGGGCGAGGCCGCGCGGTAGAAGATCCCCATCATCGGGGACTTCATGACGTAGGCGTTCGCCGGAAGGGCGGCCGCCGCCGCTGGAACAGCCGAGGGCGCGGCCGCCGTCGCGACGGCCCCGCCGGATACCGGGATGGGGACCGGGACCGGGAGGGTCGCCCGGCCCTGGCGGACCAGGCGGACCTTGTAGTCCTGGCGGTCGAGCTCGAAGCGCTCGAGCCCGTTGTCCTTCATGAACTGATAGAGGGCCTTCAGCTCATCGAGGGCCTCGGGGCGGGCTGCGCCCGCCGTCTCTTTCGTTCTCTTGGCCATGGCTCTCGGTCCTCAGCGGTGCGAGCGCTCTCGGCGCGGGCCGCCCGGGCCGCCCCGGTGCTCGCGCGGATCCCGGTCGCGGCGGGGCGGATCGTCGCCCTCGGAGCCCGGGGCGATGACCGCCTTGCGGGAGAGGCGGATCTTGCCTTCGCGGGAGACCTCGAGGACCTTCACATCGACCATGTCCCCTTCCTTAAGGACGTCCGAGACCTTGGCGACGCGCTGGACGTCGATCTGCGAGATGTGGAGCAGGCCTTCCTTGCCGGGCATGATCTCGACGAAGGCGCCGAACTCCACGCAGGAGACGACCCGGCCCTTGTAGATCTTGCCGACCTCGGCCTCCTTGAACATCGCGTCGATCTCGAGGCGGGCGCGCTCGACGGCGGCCGCGTCCACGCCCGACACGAAGACCCCGCCGTCGTCCTCGACCTCGATGTTGACCTCATACTCCTCGATCATGCGGCGGATGTTCTTCCCGCCGGGGCCGATCAGGGCCCCGATCTTGTCGACGGGGATCTGCAGCCGGATGAGGCGCGGGGCCATCGGAGAGAGCTCCGGGCGCGGCTTCGGCAGGGCCTCGGCCATCGTCGCGAGGATCTCGAGGCGCCCCTTGCGGGCCTGAGCGAGGGCTTCGCGCATGATGTCGATGGAGACGCCGTCGATCTTGATGTCCATCTGCAGCGCGGTGATGCCCTTCTCGGTGCCGGCGACCTTGAAGTCCATGTCGCCGACGTGGTCCTCGAGGCCGGCGATGTCGGTGAGGATCGCGTACTTGCCGCCCTCCATGAACAGGCCCATCGCGATGCCGGCGCAGGGCGCCTTCATCGGCACGCCCGCGTCGAAGAGCGCGAGCGAGCCGCCGCAGACCGTGGCCATGGAGGAGGAGCCGTTCGACTCCAGGATGTCGGAGACGATGCGCACGGTGTAGGCGAACTCGTTGTCGGGCGGCAGGAGGGGCAGGAGGGCGCGCTTCGCGAGCGAGCCGTGCCCGATGTCCCGGCGGCTGGGGCCGCGCTCCGGCTTGACCTCCCCGACCGACCAGCCGGGGAAGTTGTAGTGGAGCATGAAGCGGTCCTTGTACTCGCCCTCGAGTTCGTCCATGATCTGCATGTCCTCGGGGGTGCCGAGCGTGCAGGTCACGAGGGCCTGCGTCTCGCCGCGGGTGAACACGGTCGAGCCGTGCGTGCAGGGGAGCGCGGGGGCCATGACCGTGATCTTGCGGATCTCGTCGAGCTTGCGCCCGTCGGTCCGCGTCCTCTCGTGGACGATCATCTTGCGGCCTTCCTCGGCCTTGATCTCCTGGAGCACGTTGCCGATGACCACGGGGACGTCCGCCGCCGCGAAGGCGGGGTCGGTCTTGCCCTTCTCGGCCGCTTCGAGGACGAGCTTCTCGTAGAGCTCCTTGATGTGGTCGCCCAGGTCGTGCTTCTTCTTGTAGCCGGCGTGCAGGAAGCCCTGGATGGGGCTCACCGCGCGCTCGCGGGTCCAGGAGGAGAGCGCCGGCGGCAGGACGGCGGGGGCCGCCGAGCGTTTCTCGACCACGCGGCCGGCCTTCCGGGTCTCCTCGACGAGGCGCAGCTGCAGGTCGCAGAGCTTGTCGATGGCCGTCTGGGCGAGCTCGAGGGCCTTGAGCACGATCTCCTCGGGGATCTCCTTCGCGCCGGACTCGACCATCAGGATGGCGCCCTTCTTGCCGGCGACCACGATCTCGAGGTCGCACTCGGCGCGCTCCTCCATCGTCGGGAAGAGCACGAACTCGCCCTTCACCTGGGCCACGCGCACGCCGGCGACGGGCCCGGCGAAGGGCACGTCGGAGAGCATGAGGGCGGCCGAGCCGCCGAGGATGCTCAGCGGGCCGGTGTCGTTCTTGGTGTCGGAGGAGATGATGAGGGTGTAGATCATCGTCTCGAAGTTCCAGCCCTTCGCGATGAGCGGCCGGATGGGCCGGTCGGTCATGCGCGCGAAGAGGGTCTCCTTGTCGCGGGGCCGGGCCTCGCGCTTGAAGAAGCCGCCTGGGATCTTGCCGGCGGCGTAGGTGCGCTCGCGGTATTCGACGGTGAGCGGCAAAAAGCTGACCGCCTTCGGCGTCGGGGCCGAGGTCGCCGTCGTGAGGATGACGGAGCCGCCGAGGTGCACGGTGACGGCGCCGCCGGCCTGCTTGGCCAGGGTCCCCGTCTGGATAGAAATCTCCTTCCCGCCTATCGTCTCCGATAGGCTGATCGCCTGTATCTTGGACATGGTCACTTCCTGATTTCGAGTTGTTTGAGGAGCTTGCTGTACTCGGCGAGGTCCGTCTTCTTGACGTAGTTCAGCAGGCGCCGGCGCTGCCCGACGAGCCTGAGGAGGCCCAGTTGGGAGGCGTAGTCCTTCTTGTAGTTCTTGAGGTGGTCCGAAATCTGCCGGATGCGTTCCGTGAGGATGGCGATCTGCATCGACGAGTTCCCGGTGTCCTTGGCGTGCCGCTTGAATTTGGCCGCCACTTCCGTCTTCTTTTGCTTGGTCATGGTCATAATAGGGTAATGGTATTAATTACCGGGAATCCGTGTCAATTCCCGATAGAGCCGCCACAGCGCGGCGGAGACCGTGCGCTCACGGATCCCCTCCCGCGTCCCGGGGGACACGCGCCGGAAGGCCGTCGTCCTCCCAGGGAGGGAGAGGCCGATGAAGGCCGTGCCGACGGGCTTGGCCTTCGTCCCCCCCGTCGGCCCGGCGATGCCGGTGATGGAGAGGGCCGCGTCGGCTCCGAAGCGTTCGCGGGCGCCTCGCGCCATCTCGCGCGCGCAGGCCGCCGAGACCGCGCCGAAGCGGGCCAGGGTGCGGCCGCTGACGCCGAGCAGGGAACGCTTGAGGGCGTTGCCGTAGGCCACGGCCGAGCCGAGGAACCAGCGGGAGGCGCCGGGGACGTCCGTGAGACGCTTCGAGAGCAGTCCGCCCGTGCAGGACTCGGCCGCCGCCAGGCGCCAGCCTCTCTGAAGCAGGGCTTCTCCGAGGGCCGACTCCAGGGTCTCCCCATGCCGGCAGAGGTGTCCGCGCATCCGCCGCTCCACGCGCGCGCGCACGAGCTCGAGGGCCTCCTGCGCTCCCCGCGCCGTGGCGGCCGAGGCGCTCGCGTGCAGTTCCACGAGCCCGGGCCCCGCGAGGAGGGTGAACTCGACGCCGCGGGAGGCGCGCAGGACGGGCCGCAGGCGCTCGTCGGCCGCCGACTCGGAGATGCCCCCGAAGCGGAAGAGGGCCCGGCGCACGCGGAGGCGGGAGGCGAAGCGCTTGCGAAGCGCCGGCAGGACCGCCTCGAGGAACATGGGCGCCATCTCGCTGAAGGGCCCCGGGAGCAGGGCGAGGGCGCGGCCGCGCTCGAGGAAGAGCTGGCCCGGCGCCGACCCCCGGGCGTTGGAGAGGACGCGCGCGCCGCGGAGGACGAAGGCCTGGCGGCGGTTCTCGGCGGGGACGCGCAGGCGCAGGGGCCCGAACCGGCGGCGGGTGGCCGCGGAGAGGGGCGGGCGGGAGGGGGGGGGGGGGGCGGAGGGGGGCGGGGGGGGGG
>DMEZ01000062.1:14475-14816 GCA_003450735.1 Elusimicrobiota bacterium
GTCAGGTCGTCGAAGGTGGGGCCGAGCCCCCCGCAGACGACCACCGCCTGGGCGACGGCGCTGGACAGAACGTCCCTGATAGCGCCGACGTCGTCAGGGCAGGTCGTCTCGCGCAGCACACGGAACCCGGCTTCCCGCAGGCGGACGCAGAGCCAGGAGGCGTGAGTGTTCGGCTTGCCCGAGAGCAGTTCGGTGCCGACGCAGACGATCTCGGCTCCTGGCAGGTCGGCCATGACGGTGGATGGCATGGTAGCAAAAAACTGCTATCATGCCGTGTTAGTTCAACGATGCGGCCTGGTTTTTTGCTGATCCTCTCGGCGCCCTCCGGCACGGGGAAGTCC
>DMEZ01000062.1:14908-15314 GCA_003450735.1 Elusimicrobiota bacterium
CGCCCTCCGGCACGGGGAAGTCCACCGTGTGCCGGGAGCTGAGGGCTCGGGATCCCGAGCTGCGCTACTCCGTCTCGTGCACGACCCGGCCCCCGCGTCCCGGGGAAAGGAACGGGAGGCACTACCGCTTCCTGACCCCGTCCGCGTTCGGGCGGCTCCGGGCGGCCGGGGGCCTGCTGGAGTGGGCGCGGGTGCACGGGGCCTGCTACGGCACGCCCCGCCGCTTCGTCGAGGAGCGCATCCGGGCCGGCGAGGTCATCCTCGCCGACATCGACGTGCAGGGAGCGGCGAAGATCAGGAAGGCGCTTCGGGGAGCCGTCGTCTCGGTCTTCCTCCTGCCGCCGTCCTGGAGGCGGCTCGAGACGCGGCTGCGCCGGCGGCGGGATACGGACCCCGCCGCGATCCG
>DMEZ01000062.1:15413-25173 GCA_003450735.1 Elusimicrobiota bacterium
GGCGGCGGGATACGGCCCCCGCCGCGATCCGCCGGCGCCTGCGCACCGCGCGCCGTGAGATCCGGCGCGCGGGCGAGTACGAGTACTGGGTGGTCAACGACCGCCTGGCGGACGCCGTGAGCCGGGTGGAGTCGATCATCGCGGCGGAGAGTCTCAGGGCCGGACGTGCGGGAACGCCATCGCATCTGGGAGGGCTTGGATGGAACGCAGCAAGAAAACGACGGAACAGCCGACGGTAGCGGAGGAGATGACCTTGGAGCAGCTGGTCCTCGACAAGAAGGAAGGGAAGTACGGCGTCGTCGCCCTGATCTCTTTCTGGGCGAAGGAACTGCGCAAGCAGGAAGAGCACCGCCACCTCACCCAGACCGACATCCTCGAGAAGGCGATGGCGGAAGTGCTCGGCGGAAAGATCGACCTGAAGGACCTTGAGAAGCGGATGCTCGAGGGCCGCTCGGAAGAGTCCGAGAAGAAGCCCGCCAAGGACAAGAAGGACTAGCCGGCGCCCGTCCCCATGGGCGCCCAGGAACTGGCTCGCCTCTCGCGGGAGCTTCGCGCCAGGGCGGAACTCACGGAGCCGGAGGATTGGGCGGCGGGCCCGGCCGCCGGAGCCGCCGGGCCGACAGGCGCCCGGGAGGCTTTGGCCCTCCTGCAGCAGGCCGTCGCCTCCTGCCGCCTCTGCGCGCTGGGCTCCCAGCGCCTGAACGCGGCCTTCGGGGTCGGTTCTCCCGAAGCCCGGGTGATGCTCATCGGCGAGGGCCCCGGCTACGAGGAAGACCGGCAGGGCGTGCCTTTCGTGGGCCCCGCCGGACAGCTCCTCGACAAGATCCTCGCCTCCATCGGCCTCTCGCGCGACACGGTCTACATCACGAACATCGTCAAGTGCCATCCGATGGAAGACCCCTCCGACCCCGGCAAGCGCGGCAACGACCGCCCCCCGAGCCCCGAGGAGTCCGCCGCCTGCCGTCCCTATCTCGACGAGCAGATCCGCCTGGTCCGGCCGGAGGCGCTCGTGACGCTCGGGGCTCCGGCGGCCAAGGTCCTGCTCGCCACCCAGGAGGGCATCACCCGCCTGCGGGGGCGCTGGCGCGAGTACCAGCCCGCCGGGGGCGAGCCCATCCCGCTCCTGCCGACCTACCACCCCGCCTACCTGCTGCGGGACCCTTCGAAGAAGAGCGACACCTGGACGGACATGAAGGAGCTCAAGAAGTTCCTCGAGCGCTGATGCCTCTCGTCGCCGAGATCGGCTACCCGCTCCGCCTCGAACGCACCTACGACTACGAGGTCCCGCCCTCCCTCGAGGGCGCCGTGGCGCCCGGCATGCGCATCCGCGCTCCCTTCGGCCCCCGGAGCGCGGTGGGCGTGGTCTTCTCCGTGCGCGACGCGTCGGCTTCGCCGCCGCTGCGTCGGCTCAAGGCTCTTGAAGCCGTGCTCGATTCCGAGCCGGCCATGACCTCCGAGCTGCTCGACCTGTGCCGCTGGCTCGCCCGCCGCTACTGCTGCAGCCTCGGCGAGTGCCTGCGCCTCCTCTTCCCGGCGCACATGCTCGCCAAGAAACGCGAGCTCAAGAGCGCCCCGCTGCCCGAAGGGCTCCCGCAGGAGCCGCGGCCGGGCCAGGCCGCCTTCCAGCTGACCGGTTCCCAATCCGCGGCCCTCGGGCGTCTCGAGGCGGCGCTCGACTCGAAGACGTTCAGCGCCCACCTGATCTTCGGCGTGCCCGCCTCCGGCAAGACCGAGGTCTACCTCCGGCTCATCCGCAAGGCGGTGCAGGGCGAGGGTCAGGCGCTCTTCCTCGTGCCCGAGATCGCGCTCACCCAGCCCTTCTACGAGCAGTTCTCCGCCGACCTGGGCTTGCCGACCGCGCTCTGGCACAGCCAGCTCGGCGTCCGTGAGCGGCGGGAGGTCTGGCTCGGCCTGCGCTCGGGCGCGCTCCGCGTCGTCGTCGGCCCCCGCTCCGCGAGCCTGCTGCCCTTCAAGCGCCTGCGCCTGGCCGTGATGGACGAGGAGCAGGACGAGTCCTACAAGCAGGATGGGCAGGTGCCCTACTACCACGCCCGCGACGTGCTCCTCGAGCGGGCCCGCCGCGCCGGAGCCCTGGCCGTGCTCGGCTCCGCCACCCCGTCGGTGGAGTCGTACTCGAGCGTCCAGGCCGGCCTCCTCGGCCTCGTCGAGATGAACGACCGCGTCAGCGCGCGCACGAGCGCCCCCCCCATCCGCCTCATCGACATGCCCTCGACCCTCTCGCGCTGCATCAGCGGCGAGCTCCTTGAAGCCCTGAAGGCCCGCCTCCAGCGGCGCGAGCAGGCCATCCTCCTCGTCAACCGCCGGGGCTTCTCCAATTTCCTCATCTGCCGTCGCTGCGGCTTCGTCCCGCGCTGCGAGGCCTGCGAGGTCGCCCTCATCCACCACCACGACGAGGGCACGAACCTCTTCCACCTGAGCTGCCACCACTGCGGGAAGGACGCGCCGATCCCCTCCGCCTGCGGGAAATGCGGACGCCCGGACCTCGCGCAGTCCGGGGTCGGCACGCAGAAGATCGTCGCGGAGCTGCGCGCCGTCCTGCCCGGCGTCCGCGTTCTGCGCATGGACGGGGACACCGTCGCCAAGCGCTCCGCCGAGGACGCGGTCTACAAGCGCTTCCTGGCGGGGGAGGCCGAGCTCCTCGTCGGCACCAAGCTCGTCGCCAAGGGCTACCACTTCCCCCGCGTCACCCTGGTCGGCGTCGTCGACGCCGACACGATGCTCCAGATGCCCGATTTCCGCTCGGCCGAGCGCACGGTGCAGATGCTCCTCCAGGCGGCCGGGCGGGCCGGGCGGGCCGAGCGCCCGGGCGAAGTGCTCATCCAGACGGCCAGCCCGGCCCACTACGCGATGCAGGCCGTGGCCCGCTGCGATTTCTCCGGCTTCTGCCGCCAGGAGCTCGAACACCGGCGCGGCCTGCGCTACCCCCCCGCCTCGGCCCTCGTGCGCCTGGTCTTCTCGGCCAAGACCTTGGAGACCGCGCGACGCGCGGCGGAGGCCGCCGCGGCCGCCTTGCGCGCCGCGCTCCCCTTAGACGAGGTGCTCGGCCCCGCTCCGGCCCTGCTCAAGCGCTTCCAGAGCCAGCACCGCTTCCACCTCCTGCTGAAGGTCGCAGACCCCTCGCGCATCGACGCCGCCCACGCGGCGCTCCGAGACCTCAAGCCTTCCTCCGCCGTGCGGCTGAAGGTCAACGTCGACCCCTACGATTTCGTCTGATGGCGGCCTTCCTCCTTTTCGCCGGCCTCCTCGGCTTCTACCTCGCGACGGCGTATCCGACGCTCTCCCCCTACCGGGACTCGGGCGACCTCGCCGCCTCGGCGCTCACCCTGGGCGTCGCGCACCCGCCGGGCTATCCGCTCTACTCCCTCGGCGCCAAAGCCTGGCTGGAGCTCTTCGGGCTGGGCAACGCCGCCTACCGCCTGCACGTCTTCAGCGCGCTCCTGGGCGCCCTCGCCTGCGCGCTCGTCTTCCGCGCGCTCGCGCGCGGCGGCTCGCGTGAGGCAGGCGCCTCCGGAGCCGCGGCCGCGGCGCTGCTGCTCGGGCTCGCGCCGGCCTTCCGCCACCTGAGCGTCGTCAGCGAGATGTACAGCCTCAACGCCTGCCTCGCGGCCCTCCTCCTCCTGCTCCTTTCGCGCGAAGGCGGCGCTTCGCCGCGCGAGCTCTGCGCGGGAGCCCTGGTCCTCGGGCTGGGGCTCGGGAACCATCAGACCCTGCTCGCCGCCGCCCCCCTGCTCCTCGCGGCGGGCTGGAGAAAGCTCCGTTCGTCGAGAGCCCTCTGGGGCTTGGCCCTGCTCTTCGTCCTCGCCGGGCTCCTCGTCTACGCCTACCTCCCCCTGCGCTCGTCGCTCGAGCCGGCGCTGGACTGGGGAGAGCCCCGCGCGCTCAGGAGCTTCCTGCGCATGCTCACGCGGGCGGACTACGGCGGCGTGCGGCTGCATCCGGAGCGGCCCGCGGGGCTGCTGCTCCTCTCCGGCTGGCTCGACGGCCTCCGGCTGAGCGCCGCCGTCTTCTCGAAGGAGCTCGGGCTCTCGGGCGCGGCCCTCTTCCTGCTCGGCTGCTGGAGCGGCCGCGGCGCGCTGCGCTCCGGCGCCCTCGCCGGCTTCCTCCTCTCCGGCCCGCTCTTCGTCGTCTGGGCCAACCTCGATCCCGCCAAGCCCGAGACCTACGCCATCCTCGAGCCGCACCTCGTCCTGCCCCTGCTGTTCGCCGCCGTCCTGGCCGGGCTGGGCGCACAGGCCCTCTTCGGCCGCTTCCAAGCCGGCGGGAAAGCCGCGGCGGCGGCCCTCCTCGCGGCGCTCTGGCCATGGCCGTCGACGGGCCTGCCCGTCTCGCACCGCGAGGATTTCTCGGCCTGGGACTACGGGACGGCCCTCCTGGACTCGCTGAAGCCTGGGACGGTGCTCGTGGACCCCGACGACCCGACGGCGTTCACCCTGAGCTACCTGCTCCACGCCCATGCCCGCCGGCCGGACGTCGTGCCGTTCCTTTACTTCCGAACGCGCTGGGGCTACGAGCAGCTTCGCCGAAGGCATCCGGAGCTCCTACCCCCGCGCGAGATCCGCTCCGGCCAGGAGCTGGTCTCGGCGGTCGTCTCCAAGGCCTTCCAGGACGGGCGCCCCCTCGCGGTGGATCTGCCCCAGAAGACGCCTTCCGGCGCGTCCGCCTTCCCGGTCGGGCTGGCCTACCGCCTCTCCGTCGCTCCCCCCGGGAGGGAGGACGCACGCGCCCTCCTGTCGGAATCGCTGACCCTCCGCGAGCTCCTGCGCCTGCCTTCCCCCCCGCTCCGCGCGGACTTCTTCACGCGGCACACCCTGGCCTACTGGCCGAGCGCCCTCAACAACCTCGGGGTGGAGGCCCAGCGCCTCGGGCTCCCCGCGGAGGCCGCGCGCATCTACCGCAGAGCCCTCAGCGCCGGCCCCTGGCTCTCGGAATCCTGGAACAACTGGGGCAACGCGGCCCTGAGCCTCGACGACGCGCGCGCGGCGGAGGGCTGCTACCTCGCCTCCCTCCGCGAGAGGCCCTCCCCCCAGGTCGTCTACAACCTGGGCCGCGCCTATTTCCTGGCCGGCCGCTTCTCCGAGGCCGAGGGCCGGTTCCGGCAGGCCATCGCCGAAGCCGGGCTCGTGGACGCCCACAACGACCTCGGCCTCGTCCTGCTGCGCCAGGGCAGGACCGACGAGGCCGTCCGCGAGTGGCTGGGGGTCCTCGCGCGCAAGCCGAGCTACGCCGCCGCCTACTACAACCTCGCCCTGGCCTTCGAGCGGATGGGGCGCAAGGCCGAGGCCCTGAAGGCGCTCGCCGCCTACCGCGAGCTCGTCCCGGACCCGGCCCTGCGGCGTGAGACGGACCGGTGGATGGAGAAGCTGAAGAAGTAGTACCATCCGTGGACGTATCCAAGTGAGGCTCCGATGACCCTGACCCTCCTCCTCGCCGCGCTTTTCTCCTCCTCCGCGTACGCCGCCGAGACCTGGGACGCGCGCATCACCCGCTTCGAGGGCGCCGTGACGGTGTTCACCTCCGAGGAGCCCAAAGGCATCGCCCCGGAAGAGGACATGCCGGTCGATAGGGGCGACCGCATCGTCACCGGCAAGGACGGCACGATCGAGCTGGCCCTGGAGTCGGAGAGCCTCATCGAGATCGGGCCGGACTCCGACTTCAAGCTCGAGGACCTCGACAAGAAAAGCTCCTGGTTCCAGCTGACTTTGGGCTCGATGAAAGCCAAGCTCAAGGCCCTCATGAAGGGGAGCCGGATGCGCGTGCGCAGTTCAGGGGCCACCGCCTCCGTGCGCGGCACCGAGTTCGCGATGGAGGTGCCGGAAGAGGGCGAGACGCACGTGGGCGTCTTCGACGAAGGGCGCGTTTCCGTAGGCTCCGACGAGGACGAAGACGGGGTGACGCTCTCCCCAAACCAGGAGACCTCGGTGCTCGCCGGGAAGGCCCCGGAGCCGCCCCAGGAGCTCAAGCGCTTCCTGCCCGTGCGCGAGCGCATCGTCCACCTGCGCGAGCGCAGGGAGGCGGTCCGGGCTCGCTGGAAGTCCCGCACGCAGGAGGAGCGGGCCAGCATGCGCCGCCTCGTGCACGAGCGCTTCCGCGAGAACCTCAAGCGCAACCCGGAGCTCCGCAAGAAGATGAAGGACGGCGTCGAGCGGCGCAAGGGCGACCAGAAGGAGATCCTCCGCAAGCTCAAGGAGAAGCAGAAGGAGCAGCGGCGCGGGCAGAAGATCCGCCTCAAGAAGAAGCCCGCAAGGAACCCCTAGCGCCGGATGAGCGCGGGGCTGACGCGCGCCGCGCTGGCCTTCGCCCTGGCGGGCCTTCCGCTGGCCTTCTCGGCCCGCCAAGCCGCCGTCTACGCGCTCCCCAAGCTGCTCGTGCTCGCCGCCGCGGCCGCCCTCGCCTGGGCGGGGCTGGCTCTCGCGCGCCGGGGCCCGCGGCGCACGCCGATGGACCTCCCCCTCGCGGCGCTGGCCCTCTGGACCGCGGTCGCGACCGCGCTCTCCCTGGACCCCTGGATGAGCCTGTTGGGGCACTACCGGGCCTACTTCTACGGCGATCTGTCCTTCCTGCTCTACGCCGCCCTCTTCTACGCGGCCGCGTCCGCGGACGAGGGAGACTCTCCCCAGACGCTCCTCTCCGTCGGCGCCGGCGCCGCGGCCCTCTGCGGCGCGTACGCGGTCCTGCAGACTTTCGGAATCGAGCTGGCCGTCGGCATCCGCGAGCTCGAGCCGGGGAAGCGGGCCTTCTCGACCCTCGGCAGTCCGGTGTACCTGGGCTCCTACCTCCAGCTCTTCGTTCCCGTCGCACTGGCGCTGGCGCTCGATGGGAAGGGGGCCGCCCGGCCTCTGGGCGGCTTCTGTCTGCTGGGGCTCGCGGCGGGGCTCTTCCTCTCGATCTCGAGAGGGGCCTGGCTCTCCGCCGTCGCGGGGGCCGCCGCGTACCTGCTATGGACTCGGCGCCTGCCGGCGCCCCGCACGAAGAAGGCCTGGGCCGTCCTGGGGCTCTCCTGCCTGCTGGCCGCCGGCGGCGCGGCGGCTCTCGCCTCCAGGCTCAGGCCGACCGGGGTCTCCGATTCCGCGCGCCTCCAGCTGTGGGCGGACGCCGCGCGCATCGCGGCGGCGCATCCCTGGGCGGGGAGCGGGCCGGACACCTTCGAGGCCGCCCTGCGCCGCTACCGGTCGCTCGGGATGCTGCGCGCTCTGGGCCAGCAGAGAGGGCAAGCGGATGCGCACAACGACCTGCTCCAGGCCGCCGCGACCCTGGGCTGGCCGGGGCTCGCGGCGTATCTCGGGGTCCTGTGGGGCCTCTGGCTCGCCGTACGGCGAGCGGCTCCCGGCGCCGGACGCCCCTGGGCGGCGGCGGCCGCGTCCGCTCTCGTCGGGCTCTTCGTCCAGGCGAAGCTCAATCCGACCCCGCTCGCGGTCCTGGGCGCCGCCGCGGTCCTGGCCGGCCTGCTCTGCTCGATGGGCGACGGCCAGAAGGCTCCCGCGCGCGCTCCCGCCTCCGCGGCGGCGGCGGCGCTGATCTGCGTTCTCCTCCTTGCGGGGGCATTCCGCCTCGTGCGCGCCGACTACCGGCAGAAGCGGGCTTTCGCGATGGCCTGGGCCGGCCGATGGGACGAGGCGGCGGCGGATTTCAAGAGAGCCCAGGCCCTGAATCCCTTCTGCCTGCATTACCGGTTCGCTTATGCCCGACAGCTCCTCTCGGAATCGAGCCGGGAGGCCGATCCCGCCCGGCGGGCGAGCCTGCTCGACGAGGCGGTCTCGGCCGGACGGGAGGCCCTCCGCCGGCATCCGAACCAGTTCGACGCGCGGCAGATGCTGGGCGCCGCGCTGCTCGCGAGCGGGCTGTCCGGACAGACCGAGGCCCTGACCGAAGCCGAGGCCGCGCTGGCCTCGGCCCAGGAGCTCGACCCCTTCTTCCTCCCTCTGCTGGAGAACCGCCTGGCGGCCGCCCGGGCGCGCAAAGACGCCGAAGCGCTCCGGGAACTGGAGGCCCGGCGGGCCTGGGTGCGGCAGAACTCCGGCGGCTGAGTCGGCCTGATTTGATATAATCCTTCAGCGCCGATTTCGGCGACGGGAATGACCATCCTCCTCGTCGGTGACGACCTTTCGTTCTGCCAGCACCTGCGCGAGCTGTTGGAAAGCCAGAGCCACCAGGTGGTCGTCTCCGACCCCCCCAAGGCGGTCCAGGCCGCCGTCGAGAGGCGGGCCAGCCTCGCGGTCCTCAGCGGCGCCGCGGCGCTCGCTCTCGTGAAGACCCTGCGCTCACAGCCGGAGACCCGGCAGCTGCCCATCCTGCAGATCAATCCCCGCGGCTCGGCGACCGAGGTGGTCGAAGCCCTCGACGCCGGAGCGGACGACTATCTCGTCAAGCCCTTCAACGGCATGATCTTCCTCGCGCGCGTGCGGACCTTGCTGCGCCGGCAGATCTGGGCCGGGATGCTGAAGGAGGAGCCGGCCGCCGTCCTGAGGTCCAGCGGCATCGTGCTCAGGCACGTCGAACGCACCCTGAGCGTGGCCGGCCAGGAGATCCTCCTGACCCGGCTCGAGTTCGATCTTCTGTCGTTCTTCATGCGCAACAAGGACAAGGCCCTCAAGCGGACCGAGATCCTGGAAGCCGTCTGGAAGTACCCCGAGGGCGTCGAAACCCGCACCCTCGACAAACATGTGGAGACCCTGCGGCGCAAGCTGGGTTCCTGCGGCCAGAGCATCCGGACGGTGCACGGCGTCGGCTACCGTTTCACGGAAGAGCAGGCCGCCTCACCGACAAGTAGAACATAGCACTGGATGGTACTTGATGACGATAAAGCACGTTAGCCTTAGTATCGTTATTCAGTATCATCGAGTATCTATCAGTTGTTTGTTCTGTTGACAACTCCACCCCCAGCGGCAGTCTCCCTGCGAATTCATTGCGAAGTTAAATTCGCAATAACTGCCTGAGTTTTTCGGGCCCCGCCCCCCCTCGGAGGCTACACTCTCAGTACGCGCGCGCGCGGTGCGCGCGCGGACGAGAATGGACTTCAAACCGTACAGCGCGCGCGCCGAGAAACACGCCCGAACGTTCTTCAGGGCGTTGACGCTTCTTCTCCTCCTCGCCTTCTCCCCTGCCTCCTCGTACGCCGATCCGGTTCCCGCCAATGACTCCGATACGCTGACCATCGCCCTCGCCCCGGTCGTGGACATGGGCGTGGACGTGGACACGGCCACGGCCCGGTTCAGCGTATCCGACGCGCCGGGCTCGCTGGCGACTTCGATCCAGATGGGCGCCACGGCGTACCTCGTCAGCCCGGCCACGGTCACGGTCCTCGGCAACTTCAACAACCAGGAGATCCAACTCTCGGCCGCTTCTCTTGATTCCTGGTCGCTGGACACGGACGAGTCCGCCGAAACCGACCAGGTCCAGCTCTACGCCCTCTTCGCCGTGGACAAGGCCTCCCGCCCGGTGGAGGCGGAGTTCGGACAGGGCGGCGACGGCCGCCATCTCGTCAAGACCTCCGCCGCGCCGGCCGGCGAGCCTTCGGGCAGCGAGAACAACGACCTGTCGGACAACCGCTTCGAGATCGCCGACGGCGGGATGACAAGCGGGACGAACATGGACAACCTGGCGGTGGGCTCGAAGAAGCAGCTGTGGCTGCGGGTGGACGCCCCGCCGCTCACGAACTCGGACGAGATTCAGAGGATCGTGGTGACTTTGACGGCCGTGAACGGACGCACAAACTAGGAGCAAGGAGGCGGTCATGAAGACG
>DMEZ01000075.1 GCA_003450735.1 Elusimicrobiota bacterium
CGCGAAGCGGCTTCGTTCAACGTTAATTGAACTGAACAGCCTATCTAGGCTGATAAAGAATCATAACACGAAATAACACCCTTTTATCCTCATTAATTCCGGAGAATCGGACGATATATTAAACCCTCAAACACTGCAGGTCTTGCAGTCCTTGAGATCGTCCCACCCCCGCTCAGAGCTTGATCCTATCCGCCGGACTCTGCACCCCCCTCCCCCCCTTGTTCAGGACATGGGTGTAGATCATCGTCGTGCTCACGTCCTTGTGCCCGAGCAGCTCCTGGATCGTCCGGATGTCGTGCCCGTCCTCCAGAAGGTAAGTAGCGAAGGAGTGCCGGAGTGTATGGCAGCCCGCCGGCTTGGCGATGCCCGCCTTGATCCGCGCCTCCTTGAAGGCTCGTTGAAGGACGGTCTCGTGGAGGTGATGCCGCCGCTTCTCGCCGCTGAGGATGTCGACATAGTGGGTCGTGGCCGGGAACACCCACTGCCACCCCCACTCCTTCCCGGCGTTGGGATACTTCCTGTCGAGGGCGTTGGGCATGACCACGCGGCCCAAGCCCATCTTCAGGTCGGCCTGGTGCTGTTCCTTGACGTGGCCCAGGTGGCAAAGGAGCGGCTCCCGCACCGCCACAGGCAGCATGGTGTAGCGGTCTTTATTGCCCTTGCCGCCTCGCACCAACAACTGGTTCTTGTCGAACTCCACGTCTTTGACGCGGAGCGTGCAGCATTCCATCAGCCTCAGGCCCGCCCCGTACAGGAGCATCGCCATAAGACGGGGGACGTTCCTCAGATATCCCAGCACTTTCTGGACTTCGTCCTGGGTCAGCACGACGGGAAGCCGGATAGGCATCTTGGCTCGGACCATCCCGTCGAGATAGCCGATGTCCTTGGCGAAGACTTGCCGATACAGGAACAGGAGCGCGTTCAGCGCCTGATTCTGCGTCGAGGCGCTGACGTGTGCGCCGGTCGCCAGGCTGGATAGAAAATCCTCGATTTCCTTCTTACCCAACTCCTCCGCCGGCCGGCTGCCGTGGTACGAGAGGAACCTCTGCGCCCAGGCCGCATAGGTCTCGGCCGTCCTTGGGCTGTATTGCTTCACGCGGACGGCATCCCGGATACGCTCCAGGATAGAGCCCGATGAAGAAGCCTTGGGCGCCGGCGGAGGCGTCGCCTCGGCCCTCATGTCCTCCACCGCCTCCCCCTCGAAGAGCGCCCGCAGGCGCGAGACCATCTCCGGGACGTCCGGCACCGTCCAATGCTTCTCGATCGGGTGCCATCGCCTCCCCCGGATGGTCTTGATCTTCTCGACCCGCTCGGCGGAGTACGGCAGGCGCACCACGAGCCTTCCCGGGTCGCCCGGCCTCACCTGTATCACGTTGTTTCGTTCCATGGCTTTTCCCCCCACCCACAAGTACGTATCTGGGCCCAATTAAGTTCCATGCCCGGGGGACTGCTCTTCTCAGGGGTTCTTCGCCAGCTCTTCACGCACCCGCACGGCGGCGCGGAGCACGTGGCCCTTCAGGTAGGCCTGGTCGCCCCAGTTCATCTCGCTGAACCGGGCTTCGGCGAACTTCACGAAGTCGGACTTCCGGCCCTTCTTGCGGTAGGATTCCAGCAGGCGGAAGAGCAGGGACAGGATGTGGTCCCCAAGGGAGCCGACGAACCAGGCGGGCGGCAGGAAGGCTTCGTAGGTGTGCAGGTTGAAGCGGGCGGACTCCGACGCCTGGCGGATGAAATCGAAGCGCTCCGACTCCAGCTTCCCGCAGCGGGGGCAGGCCTCGTCCTTATCGAACGGGATGTAGTACGCCTCGCACGCCGGGCACTGATGGTTGTAGGAGACGTGCAGCGTCACACGCCCGGTTCGGGCTCAGGCTCAGGGTCGGGCTCGGGCTCGGGCGGCGGGGGCGGCTGGGGGATGGCGCGGTAGGACGCCTCGACCTTGCACTTGAGCTCGACGCCGCAAGGCTCCGAGCCGCCGTAGCGGGGGGTCTGGCACTTGCCGCTGGCTTCCGAGGCGGGCAGGGCGGCCTCGAGGATCTCGCGGAGCTTCGCCTCGAGGTTGAACTGGCCCGTGCCGCAGTTGCCGGGGCAGGAGGCGTTGAAGTCGCAGACGCTCTCGGGTTTGAAGGTGCGGGTCTCCTCGCCCACGACATGCCCCTGCGAGGAGATGAACCTGAGCTCGATCTTCAGGGAGGCGACCGTCGGGAAAAGGTCTTCAAGATGGCTGCCCCGCCCCTGCTCCTGCCTGCGCTGGACTTTCAGGACGTTCTTGGGGGTCTCGGGGGCCTTGTGCCTTTTCTTGAAGAATCTCGCCATTCGGTTTCCTCCTGAAGATGCCTCATTGTATCAAAATCGGCGTGAACGCCGGCGGACAATGCCGTTCAAAGATACCGCAGGGCCTCCGTGACCCGCAGGCGGAGCACGCGCAAAGCCGGGCCGACGGCGGCGAGCACGCTCACCCCGGCGGCGGCCGCGGCCGCCCGCAGATGCTGGCCCCAGACGGGCCGCAAGAAGACCCGGTCGTCGAAAGGCATGAAGTAGGCGAGGGCCTGGCCCACCGGCAGGCGCAGGCCCTCCGAGCCGAACCAGGCGATGAGCCCCCGGCCGAGCGCCAGCCCGAGAACGGCCCCCAAGGCGCCCAGGAAGAGCGCTTCCGCCAAAAGCAGGGAGACGAGCAGGGAGGGCCTCGCCCCGATGGCCCGCATCACGCCGAACTCCCGGATGCGCTCGAAAAAGGACATCGAGACCGTGTTCAGGATGCCCAGCCAGACCACCAGCAGGATGACGAGGCTGATGACCACCCAGAACGCGTCCTGGAAGCGCTTGATGCCGACGACCTCGCTGTCGAGCTGCTCATAGGTGAACAGGGCCGCGCGCGGGTCGCCGAGCCGGAAGCCCAGGTCGGCGGCGGCCTCGTCGGTCCGTCGAGAGTCCTTGAGCTTCGCCACGACCTGGCTCGCCTGCCCCGGCCGCCCCTTGAGGCCCTGCGCGGCGTCGAGCCGGACATAGGCGATCTGGCCGTCGAAGGTCACGCTCCCGGTGTCCAGGATGCCGGAAAGCCGGAAGAGCTCGGACTGCATCACCCCGTCGGGCCCCTGCGACATCACCACGACCCGCTCGCCGAGGCGCAGGTCGAGCGTGGAGGCCAGGCGCCGGCCGATGACGATGTCGCGCGGCCCCGAGACGTAGCGCCCCGTCTTCAGGTAGCCGGGGATGAGGGAGAGGCGCTTCTCGTCCTCGGGCTCGACCCCCACGACGAGCGCCCCGCGGGAGGAGGCCGCCGAATGGAGCAGGGCCGTCAAAAGCAGGCGGGTGCCCGCGGCCGCCACTCGGGGGTCGGCGGCGAAGAGCGCCTTGAATCGTTCCGGGGCCTCCAGGAGCTTGTCCGGGAACTTGCGGTCCGTGGCGTCTTTGGCCTGGACCTGCAGATGGCCGGTGAACACCCCCGTGGACTTGTCGACCATCTGGCGCTGGAAGGACGAGAGCAGGCTCTGCCCGAACACGATGGCCGCGACGCCGAAAGCGATCGAAGAGGCCATCAAAAGGGTGCGGCGCTTGCTGCGCCAGAGGCTGCGCCAGGCCAGGCGGGCGACCGGGAGCCTCACAGGTGCCTCAGGGACTCGCTCGGCCGCATCCGGGCGGCCTTGAGCGCGGGCACGAGCCCTCCGACCAGGCTCGTCGCGAGCACGGCGCCCAGGGCCTGCAGGTGCCTGGGCCAGTCGAACTTCAGGCGCAGGACGGCGTCGAAGGGCATGAAGTAGTTGACCGCGTCCTTGAGCGGCAGGGCGAGGCCCCGGTGCCCGTACCAGCCGATGAGAGCGGCCCCCGCCGCCAGCCCCAGCGCCGCTCCGAGCAGGCAGAGCAGGCCCGCCTCCAGCAGGATCAGCCTCACGATGAAGGACGGGCGGGCGCCCATGGCCATGAGCAGGCCGAACTCGCGGATGCGCTCGAACATGGACATCATCATCGTATCCACGACCCCGAGGGCCACGATGGCGAAGACCACGCCCAAGACGATGGCGAGCAGGGCGTCCTGGTAGCGGCGGATGGCCACGAGCTCCCGGTCGATGTCCGACCAGGCCAGCACGCGCACCGGCAGGCTTCGCAGGCGCGAGCCGAGCTGTTCCCGGACTTCGAGGGCGCGCTCGGGGTCCTTGAGGCGGATGACCAGGTTGTTGAATCCCCCCTCGCGCACGAGCAGGTCCTGAAGGCCGCGCAGGTGCACGTAGGCGAGCTGGGCGTCGAAGGTGGTGGAGCCTGTCCGATAGAGGCCGCTCACCTTGAAGCGCTCGGCGCCCATGCTGCCGTCCGAGGCCGCCGAGAGCACGACGGCCTCCGAGCCCACCTTCAGACCCAGCTGTTCGGCGAGCCGCACCCCGAGATAGAGGCCGTTGCTCTCACGGCCGAGGTACTCTCCCTGCTCCACGTAGCCGGCCAGGGTCGTGATGAGTTTTTCCTTCTCGGGCTCCACGCCGCAGAGCAGGACGCCCATCGAATCCTTCTCCGAGGAGAGCATCCCCGTCACATGCAGGCGCTTGCCCCAGGCCAGGACCTCGGGCGTCTGGGCCAGGGCCTTCTCGAGCTCTAAGCTCCGCGAGAGGTACTTGTCGGGGAAGCGGAACTCCCCCGACCCGGGAGCCTGCACCTGCAGGTGCCCGGTGAAGAGGCTCGTGGACTTCTCGACAAGCTGGGCCTGGACGGCTTCGATGACGCTCTGCCCGAAGAGGATGGCGGCGAGCCCGAAGCCGATGGAGACCGCCGTGATGGCGGTCCGGCGGCGATTGCGCAGGACGTTGCGCCAGGCGAGCCTCAGCAGGGCGTCCCCCTAGGACCAGACGTACTCGATCTCGACCTTCACGTCAGGGTGCAGGCTCTGCTTGACCGGGCAGAGCTCGGCGCCGCGCACGAGCTTCTGCTTCTGCTCCTCGGTGAAGCCCCGGGCGGGCATCGTCACCGTGCAGGCGAGATGCGCGATGCGGCGCAGGGGGGCGGACGCCATCTCCTTGACGACCTTCGCCCGCGCGCCGGAGATGTCGAGCCCGCCGCGCTTCGCCACGAGCCCCATGATGGTCAGGACGCAGGAGCCCAGGGCCGTGCCGACGAGGTCGGTGGGCGAGAACTGCTCGCCCTTGCCCCCGTTGTCGGCCGGGGCCTCGGTGAGCATCAAGGCCTTGGAGGGGCCGTGGACGGCCTTGCAGACGAGTTCTCCCTGATAGACGACCTCCACTTCAACGGCCATGTTCGCCTCCTATCTCTGTAGACGGCTCAGGCTGAAGAACGAGTCCGGCAGTTCCAGGTCGAACTCCAGTTCGCGGTAGTCCAGGACCGTCTTGCGGTCCGGATGGCGCTGCGGGCGGCATTCGAGGCGCGTGGGCACCAGGCGCCCCCCCATCGTCTTGATGCGCGAGAGCTCTATGACGCGGATGAGCTCGCCCCGCTCGCTGAAGTCCTCCTCGCGCAGCGGCAGCACCCAGTCGTCCGGGTAGACGGCGAGGGTCAGCAGGACCTTCCCCCACACGACGGGGGCGTCCGGCTTGGGGGCCGCCTCGACGAGGACGGTCTCGAACTCGGGGCCCGCCTTGCGCCTGAGGACCTTGTGGGTGTAGTCCCGGACCACCGAGTCCGCCTTGACGATGTCCTCGTAGGTGAAGTCCGAGCCCTGCCAGGAGGAGTGCATCATCGCGGGGGGGACCTTCATGAGGCGCTCGACGCGGGGCATCCAGGTCCACATCTCGGAGCCGCGCCGCAGGGTGGTCGTCCCCTTCTCCTTGGGAGGGGCGTGGATGAGGATGAAGGCCTTCACCCTCCCCTGGTTCCACCCCTCGATGTCGAGGGAGCGCGACCACTCGGGAGTGACGATGGTCATCCTCACCCGGGCGTGGCTCGAGTCCCCCCGCAGGACCTTGTTGGAGCGGTCCACGAGCTCGACGACACTGAGCGGCGTCTTGGCCGCGGGGGTGGAGACGTCGGCGGCGAGCGCGAGGAGGAGGAAGAGGGTCATTCTGTCCCCGCGGCG
>DMEZ01000015.1 GCA_003450735.1 Elusimicrobiota bacterium
ATAACTCCATTTTACATAGCAATTTGGAGTTGTCAAGCAAAATAATGCAGTCTTTGGATTGGAATAGGCTGGGCTTACGTTGAGATCTCAGGGGGCAGGTCGCTCTTGCGGATGGTCCCGCCCTCCATGAGCACGACGACCCGCTCGAGGAGGTTCTCGAGCTGGCGGACGTTGCCCTCCCAGCGGGCGGCGCAGAGCGCCTCGAGGGCCTCGGGCTCCACGGCGGGGACGGGGCGCCCGTTCTTGCGGGCGTGCCGCTCCAGGAAGAAGAGGGCGAGCTCGGGGATGTCCTCGCGCCGCTCGCGCAGGGGGGGGAGGACGATGGGGACCACGTTCAAGCGGTAGTAGAGGTCCTCGCGGAAGCGCTTCTCGGAGACGGCCTTCTGGAGGTCGAGGTTGGTCGCGGCCACCACGCGCACGTCCGCCTTCAGCGTCGACGTGCCGCCCACGCGGTCGAACTCCCCGCTCTGCAGGACGCGCAGGAGCTTCACCTGGGTGACCGGGCTCGTGGTCCCGACCTCGTCGAGGAAGATCGTCCCGCCGTCCGCCAACTCGAACTTCCCCGGCTTCTCGCGCACGGCTCCCGTGAAGGCGCCCCTCTCGTGGCCGAAGAGCTCGGCCTCCAGCAGGTCCTCGGGGATGGCCCCGCAGTGGACCTTGATGAAGGCCCTGTCCTTGCGGGGGCTCGCGGCGTGGAGGGCGGCCGCGACGAGCTCCTTGCCGGTGCCCGTCTCGCCCAGGACGAGCACGGTGGCGCTCGAGGAGCCGGCCTTGCGGATGAGGCGGTGCACCTCCTCCATGGCGGGGCTCTTGCCGATGAGCGCGCGCTCGGCGGCGGACTCGCTCACCCACTCGCGGCTCTCGCGCGAGGAGGAGGCGAGCGCCTTGGCTACGACGCGCTTGAGCTCGTTGAAATCGAGGGGCTTGGCCAGGAAGTCGTGCGCGCCGCAGCGCATGGCCTCCACCGCCGAGGGGATGCTGCCGAAGGCGGTCATCAGGATGACCGGAAGTCCCGGCCGGTCCTTCTTGAGGCCCTTCAGCAGACTCAGGCCGTCCTCGCCGGGGAGCTTGAGGTCGGTCAGGACGAGGGCGGTCTCGGGCTTGAGGGCGGCGCGGGCCAGCGCGGCGTCCTTGACCGCGCAGACCTCGTAGCCCTGGGATTCCAGCACGCCCTGGATGACCTTGCGGTGGTTGGCCTGGTCCTCGACGACGAGAAGGAGGGGCATCGCCCAGAGTTTAGCCGCAAAGGGCGGGGGAATGCAAGCGCGGGGCCGAAGGGCCCATCTTCCCTATTGACCTCGGTCAATGTTTTTGGTTGACTGTGGTCAACATCCGCGCCGAGAGAGGACCCATGAAGAAACTGATGGCCGCCGTGCTCCTCGCAGTGCCCTTCACCGCGTACGCCGCCAGCCCGCTGAACTTCGACAGCATCGGACGTTTCGACCTCAAGACGACGATGAACGCCATCGAGGCCCCGGCCATGCCGGCCGCCGAAGAGCTGGTAGAGCCGATGGGCACCGTGTTCCCCCGCATCGTAGGCGGCGTGGAAGCCTCCAAGGGCGAGTTCCCCTTCATCGTCTCCCTGCAGACCTCCTACGGCAGCCATTTCTGCGGCGGCACCCTCATCAAGAAGAACTGGGTGCTCACCGCGGCCCACTGCGTGGAAGGCGGCTACCTCAAGGCGGTCGTGGTCGGCCTCCACACGATGGGCCAGACCGCCGGCTCGGAGAAGTTCTCCGTCCTTAAGATCGTCAAGCACCCGGAATGGGACTCCAACGCCTTGACGGGCGACTACGCCCTCGTCAAGCTGAGCGGCGAGTCCAAATTCGAGCCCGCCGCCCTCAACTCCAAGGAGCTCACCGGCAAGGTCAATGTCGTCACGGCCGGCTGGGGCACGACCAGCGAGAACGGCAGCCTCTCCAAGAACCTCCTCAAGGTGACCCTCCCCCTGATCACCAAGGCGAAGTGCAGCAAGGCCTATCCCGACCAGATCACCGACGGCATGCTCTGCGCCGGCTTCGATGAGGGCGGCAAGGACTCCTGCCAGGGCGACAGCGGCGGCCCCCTGATGGTGGGCAGCGGCGCCAGCCAGAAGCTCGCCGGCGTGGTCAGCTGGGGCGAGGGCTGCGCCCGCCCGGACAAGCCGGGCGTGTACTCCAAGGTCAGCTACGCGCTGGACTGGATCAACAAGACGGCGAACTAGACGGACGATCCGTCCACATAGAGGAAGGCCCGGTCATCGACCGGGCCTTCTTCTTCACTGGCTCCCCGCAGTTGGCTATACTGGCCTCATATGACGGCCTTGGACGGATTCTTCCGGCTCAAGGAGAATGGGACCAGCGTCCGCACCGAGGTGGTCGCCGGGCTGACCACCTTCGTCACGATGGCCTACATCGTCATCGTGAACCCCCTGACGCTCGCCGGGCCAAACTCGGGGACCGGCATGGACTTCGGCGCCGTGATGATGGCGACCTGCCTCGCCTCCGCGCTCGCCACCCTCGTCATGGGGCTCTTCGCGAACTATCCCTTCGCCCTCGCCCCCGGGATGGGCCTCAACGCTTTCTTCACCTACGGGCTGTGCAAGGGGATGGGCCTCCCCTGGCAGGTCGCCATGGGCGCGGTGTTCCTCTCCGGGTGCTTCGCCCTGCTCGTCACCCTGACCCGGATACGGGAGACGATCATCGAGGCGATCCCGTCTTATCTCAAGGCCGCGGTCGGCGCCGGCATCGGGCTCTTCATCGCCTTCATCGGGCTCAAGAACGCCGGCATCATCGTGGACCACCCGGCCACCTTCGTCGGCCTCGGACGGATGGGCGCTCCGGGCGTGCTTCTGTCCCTGTTCGGCCTCCTCCTTACCTGTATCCTCCTGATCCGCAAGGTGACCGGCGCCATCCTGATCGGCATCCTCGTCGCGGCTGCGGTCGGACTCTTCGTCCCGGCCGGGGGCGGGAAGATGGTCACGCAGTTCACGCCGGGCAAGCTCTTCCTGGCCGACCTGCCGCCCTCCCTGGCCCCGGGCCTCTTCAAGCTCGACATCCTCGCCGCTTTGACGCCGACGCTCTTCGTCCCCATCTTCTCCCTCTTCTTCGTGGACCTTTTCGACACGATCGGGACGTTCGTGGGCGTCGCCAGGCGCACAGGGATGATCGACGAGCAGGGGCGCTTGAAGCGCGGGAGCCGCGCTCTCGTCGCCGACTCTTTGGGGACCGTGATCGGCTCGCTTTTGGGCACCTCCAACACCACGACCTACGTCGAGAGCGCGGCCGGGGTCAACGCCGGCGGCCGCACGGGGCTCACCGCCGTCGTCGTCGCGGCCTGCTTCCTCCTCTCGACGTTCCTTTCGCCCGTCGTGACCGCGGTCCCCGCGCAGGCGACCGCGCCTGCGCTGATCCTGGTCGGGGTGCTGATGTGCGGCGTCCTCGGCGAGATCGACTGGGGGGAACTCCCGGTCGCCATCCCCGCCTTCCTGACCATCCTCTTGATGCCGCTCACCTTCTCCATCGCGACGGGCCTGGCTTTCGGCTTCATCGCGCACGTGCTTTTGGCCCTCCTGACTGGCAAGGCGAGCGAGGTGCACTGGTTCCTGTACGTCCTCACCGCGCTCTTCGTTGTCTATTTCGCCGTCCAATGACGGCGAGCCGGGAGCGAAGACCTCCTATCTCCTCCAGTCGTCATGGAACTCCTGCATGACGGCGTGGAGGTTCTTCCCGATGACGGCGTAGTCCTCGTCATCCAGGTTGGCCAGGGAGACACGGACCGACCAGTCCGGCCCGGCGAACCCGGCGCCCGGGAGCAGGACGGTCTGCCGCTCTTTCGCCAGCGTGAAGAGGATGTCCAGCGGGGAGCGGCTGGATCTCAGATAGTCCAGGAAGTCCTTTCCGTAGCTGCGCTCGGCCAGCTCCCCGATGTCGATGAGGGCGTAGTAGTGCGTCTGGCCGGCTCCCTTGGGCGGTGCGATGCCGAGGTCGCGGAACAGGTTCTCCGAGCGCGTGTTCAGGATGCCCTGGATCGACTTCTTGTAGGCGTAGTGATCGTCCATCAGCTCGAAGAGGGAGAACAGGGCCGTGATGCACTGCTGGGGCGTCGAGAGCCCGCCGGTGTGCGCGAGAGCGACGTCCCGGCTGTCCATGACGAGCCGGTCGATGAACTTGATCTTATCCGGCGAGGTGGAGTCGATCAGGTAGCGTCGATGCAGGGCCTCCTGCTCCTTCGTGGGGAGGGCGGCGATGAGCTTGTCGATGACGTTGTCCTCCTGAAGCATCACGACCCCGAGGCGCCAGCCGGTGACGCCGAAATACTTGGAATAGGAGTATACGCAGATCGTGTTCTTCGGGGCTTTCTCGACCAGGTCGTGGAAGTCGTCGACGAAGGGGGCGTAGACGGTGTCGGTTAGGACGATCATGTCCGGGCGGGACGTGCGGATGATCCCGGCGATCCTGTCGACGGTCTTCTCCGACATCGAGATGGAGCCCGGGTTCATGGGGTTCACCATGAAGAGGGCCTTGATCCTCTTGTCCTTGAGCTTGTCGAGCTCCTCGTCGGAGACGTCCCAGCCCTTCTTCTCGTCGCCGGTGATGTGGATGGGCTTGAGTCGATAGTCGTTGAGCAGAGGGATCTCCAGGTAGGGGGAGAAGATCGGGGTGATGATCGCGATCCGGTCGCCGGGCAGGAGGAGCTTGTTCTCCCGGAGCGACTTGAAGACGTACACCATGGCGGCGGTCGCTCCTTCCGTCGCGAAGAGGCGGAAGGGGCCGGAAGGCCGGGTCGGGCCCCGGAAGTGGATCTTCGCCAGGTAGGCCAGGACGATCTTCTCGGTGAGCGGCAGGATCCTGGGGGGGGAGGGATAGAAATCCCCCAGCGCGGCGTCCGTGAGCTCGAACACGAGGTCGTCGGCGGGGAGGCCCAGGCTCTGCTCCGCGTACTGGACGGCGTCGCGGAGGAACGGGGCGCCAGGTTCGGCGCTCCTGCCCTTCAGGAAGGCCGTCAGCTTCTCGGCGATTCCCGCCTTCTCCGGCCGAAAGCCCAGGTCCTGGACGCCCGAGCGCTCCTTGGCCGTCTGGGCGGAGAACAGGGTCAGGAGGGCGTACGCTTCGCGGGCCGTGGTATTCACGAAATTCGGATTTCCTCGGCCGGCGTTGAGGACGGAGCCTTTCGGGCGCAGCGCGTCGGCGGACGTCTGGGCCAGCTCGATGAGCGTGTTCTTCAGCTCGAAGGGGCTGAGCTTGGAGTAGGAGTCGATGTCCTGCTTCGAGAGCTTGACGAGAGCCGGCTTGCCCGCGCCCTCCGCTTCGAAAGTCGAGCCGGCGCACAGGGCCATCCCCGCCAGCACGGCCGCGGCCAGCCGGCGTCCTTCCTTGAAGCTCCTCATGTCAGTGGTCTCCTTTGCCCTAGGCGCGTGGGCGTTCGCGACGCCAGATTATCAAAAATCCGGACGTTTCCGCGCATCGCGGCCGCTGGCCGGGACATGGTACAGTATGCCTCATGGAGCCTGGGAAGTCCGCCTCGCCGCGTCTGCGCTACCCGCTCGAGTCCGAGCCGCCCGCGGCCGAGACGGCCGCGGTGGGGTTCCAGCACGTCCTGGCCATGTTCGTGGGGATCGTCACCCCGCCCCTCATCCTGGCGCCCGCGCTCGGATTCGACAAGCTCGAGACCGCCTTCTTCCTGAGCATGGCGCTCATCGCCTCGGGCCTGTCCACCTTCATCCAGGTCCGCAGGTTCGGCCCGGTCGGCTCCGGGCTCCTGAGCGTGCAGGGCACCTCCTTCACCTTCGTCTCCCCATCCCTGCTGGCCGCGCAGATGGGGGGGCCGGGCCTGCTCATCGGGATGTCCATGGCGACCGCCGCGGTGGAGGCGGGGCTCAGCGTCTGCCTCCAGTCCGCGCGGAAGGTGTTCCCTCCGGTGGTCTCGGGGGCGGTGGTCATGCTCATCGGCCTGGTGCTCATCCGCGCGGGCGTCACGGACCTGGCCGGCGGGGCCGGCGCTCCGGATTTCGGCTCGCCGCGCAACCTTCTGCTCGGCCTGGGCGTGACCGCCTTCATCCTCCTCTTCCACAGCTCGCGCAAACCCTTCCTCTCCTCCTGCTGCGTGGCCTTGGGGATGCTCGCGGGCTACGCGCTCGCGGCGGTCCTGGGGCTCGTGGACTTCGAGCCGGTGCGCCAGGCCGGCTGGCTCACCGTCTTCAAACCCCTGCGCTGGGGGCTGGACTTCGACCGCCGGCTCCTCCTGCCCTTCGCGGCCGCCTATCTGGTCACCACCGTGGAGTCCATGGGCGACCTCACGGCCACCTCCATCGTCTCCGACCAGCCGGTCTCGGGCCCGCTCTACGCCAAGCGCCTCAAGGGCGGAGTGCTCGCCGACGCCCTCAACAGCGTGCTGGCGGGGTTCCTCAACAGCATGCCCAACACCACCTTCAGCCAGAACAACGGCCTCATCCAGCTCACGGGAGTGGCCAGCCGCAGGGTGGGGTTCGCGGTGGCGGCCATCCTGGTGCTCCTCGGGATGCTGCCGAAGCTCGGCGCCCTCGTCGCGGTCATGCCGCGCTGCGTCCTGGGAGGGGCCACGGTGGTGATGTTCGGCATGATCGTCCTGGGCGGGATGCGCATCATCCACGAAGCCGGGCTCTCGGGGAGGAACGTCGTGATCGTGGCCGTGTCCCTGGGCCTCGGGCTCGGCGTCGAATTCGTGCCGGAGGCGCTCTCCCAGGTCCCCAAGGCCGCGCGGGACGTCTTCTCCTCGGGCCTCGCCACCGGCGCCTTGGCCGGGATGCTCCTCAACCTGCTCCTTCCCGAGCGCGGGCAGGACCGCGCTTAGCTGAGGGCGGCCTTCTCCGGGAGGGCAAAGGGGCCCAGGACGGACTGAGTCCGATCCTCGCCGAATTCTGCCCCAACGGCCCATCTCGTCGGCGCGCCGCGTTGCTATGATGGCCTCATGCGGCTCATCGCCATTCTTCTGCTGCCGCTGGCGGCCTCCGCCGCCAACGTCATATCGACCCCGCGCCCGCCCGCGGCGTGCGTCCTGCTCCCGGCTCCGCTCATCCTGACGCAGCCCGGTCTCGCCGGCGTTCCCGCGCTCGCTCCTCTCCCCGCCCTGCCCGCCCTCGCCTTGCCCGCTCCGCTCCCGGCCCCAGTCGTCTCCGTTCCGGCCCGGCCCGACGCCGGGGCGCTCCTCGAGGACGGCGGCCGACGGGAGAGGGGGACGTACAAGGATGAGCTTTTGCGGCGGACGCGGTGGCTCTATCGGCGCTTCTTCCCGGGGTTCGACCCCGGATTCGAGGTGGAGCTGTCCTTCTCCGGGAGGACCAACACCGAGGGGACCAAGGGTTCGCATGAGGTCGATCCCCGCAAGAAGGGCGTCCTCCATGAGATCACCCTCATCGAGCCGGCCGCTCCAGACTGGAGCGACGAGCACGAGCGCTCCCGGACTCCCTTCTCGAGGAACGCGGCCAAGAACCCGGAGCTCTTCAACCACGGGATCCAGCGCTGGGTCGCGCGGACCGTCACGCTCTTCCATGAATACTCGCACGGGGTGTTCCATGAGCTCACCCCGCCCATCTCGAGAGGCTTCAGCATGCCGGAGTCCGACATGATCCGCGTCGACCTCGCCATGGTCCTGGACGAAGGCTTCGCGGTCATGATGGAGACCCTCCTCATCGACAGGATGGTCGAGAACGCCAAGGAACTGGGGCTGACCCCCGAGGACGTCTCGGACCTGAAGGTCCGCAAGACCCAGCGCCTCCTCGACATGCGGCACCGGCGGGACCATTACACGGCGGGGACGTATTACTTCATGCACAGGCTCTATAAGCAGGAGGGCGCGGAGGGGCTGCTGCGCTTCCTGAAGGACCTGGACATGGAGCGCCTCTACACGCTCTACACCTACGACCCCGCCTACCGCCTCATCCAGGACAGCCCGACCCTCTTCAAGGCCTATCTCACCAAGACGGGGGACGCGCGGCTGAGGGAGGGGGTCGACGCCTTGGCGGCGTACCTGGCGGGAAGCCCCGCCGCTCCGGAAGAGGAGGCGGGGCTTCGGGACACCCTCGGGCTCGTGAGCGTCTCGGCCCTGGCACGCATCGCCAGGCTCTATATCTCCAGGTCCAGCGCCCAGTCCGACCCCTCTCTCTACCGCGGCTTCGTCGAGCGGGTCGCCCGCCTCGACGCCCGCGCGGCCCAAAACCTGCCGGACCCCTAGCTGGCCGCGGTCCTGGCCATGGCGGGCCCTACAGCAGGCCTTTCACCAGCGACAGCAGGCGCCGCAGCCAGACGGGCGTCTTGCGCTGGGCCAGGCGCGGCATCCCCGGCAGCCCCTGCGGGGCGCTCGAGAAGGTCAGCAGTCCCATGGCCGTGGCGTAGACCGGGCTGAACCACTTCTCATCGCCGGCCACCCGCTCCGGGTCCGCCATGCCGATGCGCGTCTCCAGGCGCAGGGCTGTCCGGGCCGCGGCGGGGAGCCCCTTCATCAAACTCCCGCCCCCGGTCAGGATGAGGCCCCCGACCCCGACCAGGTCCGCGCACGAGGAGTCTCGAAGGTCGCCGGCGATGAGGTCGAGGATCTCCTCCACCCGCGGGGCGACGTAGCCCATCATCGTGCTGAGCCGGGCCTTGGCTATGGCCCGGCCGTCGAGGCGGCGGTACTCGATCTCCTTGTCGCCGCCGCGGCGGGAACTCGCGACTCCGTGGGCGATCTTGAGCTCCTCGGCTGTCGCGAAGGAGGCGCGCAGGCCCGCGGCCAGGTCCCGCGTGATGAAGTCGGAGCCGATGCCGATCTCCTTGGAGTAGCGGAGCGTGCCGCGCGAGTAGACCCCCAGGGAGACCGACTGCCCGCCCAGATCCACCAAAAGCGCGCCCAGGTCCCTCTCCTCCGGGGTGACCAGCAGGGGGCCCGTCGCCAGCAGGCTGTAGACGGTATCGAGGACCTCGAAGCCGGCATCGGACACCGCTTTCCCAAGGTTGTTGAGGTGGCTGCTCGACGCCGTGACGATGTGGACGTCGGCCTCCAGGGTCGTCCCTTCCATGCCGATGGGATTGGGCACGCCGCGCTGATGGTCCAGGGTGAAGCTCTGCGGCAGCACGTGGAGGATCTCGCAGTCCGGGGAAAGTGGGATGGCCGAGGCGTTGGCCAGCACGTTCTGGACGTCCTCCGGCGTGATCTCGCGGTCGGCCCGGGCGATGTTGATGGCGCCCTTGCCGTTGCAGGACTGCAGGCGCGTGCCGCGCACGCCGAGGGTCACCCCGCTCACGGTGACGCCGCCGGCCGCGGCTTCCGCTTCGCCGAGGGCCCGCTCGATGACGGACTTCGTCTCGGTGATGTCGATGACGCTCCCGCCGCAGAGCCCGCGGCAGGGCAGGCTCGCGCCGCCCAGGACGCGCGTGCCCCCGAGATCGACCGCTCCGATGAGGCAGGTCACCCGGCTGCTGCCCATGTCGAGACCGGCGATCAGTTCCTCGCTTGCCATACCCATGACCTCGCTGCGGAGCCGGCTAGCCAGGGCGCCAGGTCGACGGGGCAAAAAGGACCGCCGAAGAGCCATGCTGCGCGCATGCAAGCCCTCGGCGGTTCAGCACCTTAGTATAGCGCCAATCCGGAACCTGTCAAGGGGGCGGCCGTCAGTTCCCCGCGCAGCCGGCGTCGATGGGCTGGCCCGGCGCCTGAAGGAGCGCTTCCCCTGCCGGCTCGGTCCGGGCCGCGCACGGAGCCGGCTCTGCCGCCTGCGCCAGCTCCGGCGCCGGCTTCACGAGCGCCGGGTCGATGTGGAAGGAGACCGTCTTCGGCTCTTCCGGAGCCGGAGCCGCCGGCGGGGGTGTCGGGAGGCCGTCGGCAGCAACCGCGGCCTGCATGGCCCGGGCGACTTGGGCCTGAGCGTCCGGGTCGATGCGGGTCGGGCCCGCGTACGCGTTCAGCATCCAGGCCGTTGCGGCGAGGGCGAAGGCGGCAAAGATGGCGGTCTTATGCTTCATCGGAGTCCTCCTGGTCGGTCGAGCGGACGTAGAGGTACGAGGAGAGGAGCAGCAGAGCGCCGAGCACCGTGTAGCTGAGCACCCGGTAGGGCAGTTCGAGCGCCGTGAGGTCCACGAAGAGCGCCTTCATCACGCAGAGCCCGAGCAGGCCCAGCCCCGGCAGGCGCAGGGCGCGCTTGCGCAGGCCCAGCCCCGCGACGAGGTAGGAGACGCCCACGAGCGACCAGCCCAGCGTGATGTAGGCTCCGGCGGCCTGCTGGCGCACGAAGGCCGCGAGCAGGCCGGCGCTCAGGAGGGCGTAGAGCGAGAGGACGAGTTTCTCGTCCTTGCGCTCCTCCTCCGTCTGCGCCCAGCGTCCCCAGAAGAGCGGAACGAGCAGGAAGAGCGCGGCCGAAGCGTAGGCCGCGGACTGCCCGAGGCTCATCGGGGCCAGCAGGTAGGTGCAGACGCCCGCGGCGGCCGCGGTCGGCGCCGCCAGGACCGCCAGGGTGCGCAGGGTGGGCGCCAAGGGCTTCAGGTCCTCGGAGCGCGAGCGGCCCAGCCCCAGGAGGGCCACCGCCCCCGCGGCGGCCACCGGCAGGCGCAGGTGCGGGTCGATGTCCAGCTGTCCGAAGGCGGCCGTGAGGCACATCAGCCAGCACTCGGCCTTGCGCCACTCGTTGTAGTCGATACCCAGGAAGGAGCCTTCCGGCGCCCGGCGCCCGAACACCGCCGCCGCATAGGCGCCCGTCACCGAGAGCTTCACCATCAGGCGCGGGGTCAGCCAGCCGAGGACCGGCAGGTTCGCGCCGTAGTCCACGAACAGGCAGCACACTCCGGCTGCGACTTCTAGGAGGAGGGCCTGGTGCAGGAGGTGGGGCTGGTCGTACTGCGCCGCGGCCCACTCCAGGGCCAGGGCCAGGGCGAAGAGGGCGACCACGTAGGCGGCGGGATGGAAGTACGTCCAGAAGGCTATGATCAGGGCCGCGAACCCGCCGTAGAGCCAGTAGGCGCCCAGTCTGGCGTCCACCCGGGAGGCGCTCTCCCGGAGGCCGGCCAGGGCGTAGCCGGCCACGCCCAGGTAGGCCAGGCTCATCGCGACCGGGGCGCGCAGGGCCGGCCCGAGCGGCTGGAGGGTCACGGCGTAGGAGAGCGCGAGGATGAGCATCGCGAAGCCGTACTTCTCGAAGGCGTTGCGGTCGAGCCAGATGCCGAGGGTGCCGAGCACGCTGGCGCTCAGGGCGAGGCCCCAGGAGCGTTCGACGGGTCCCGGCAGGTCGATGACGGCGAGCACCAGCACCGCCGCTCCAAGGAAGGCCTGCACCTGGGTGAGGGCGCTCGCCTTCCCGCCCCGCGCGGCCGAAAGTCCGGTCAGCAGGGCCGCGAGGGCGAGCAGACCCGCCGCGCCGTGCGCCGGAGCGAAGGCGTGGAGCTGGCCGTAGAAGGCCGCGGCGTAGAGCACCGCGCTGAAGGAGAGCGCGGAGTCCATCCAGGGATCGGGCTCCTCGGCCCGCCAGAGCGGGGTCATGAGCGCGTAGGCCGCGTGCACCACGGCCGCCGCGCCCACGCTCAGCCAGAAGTCCCCGGCGGGGAGAGCGCCGGCCGTCCCGGCGCCCAGGACGCCCTTGAAGACCGGGAAGTAGTTGAGGTAGAAGCCGGCCAGGTTGATGGCAGCGAGCTCCGGGCTCTGCAGGGGACCGACCAAAAAGGCGCCGGCCAGCGCGAGGATGGAGCAGACGGTGAGGGTCTGGATGCCGAGGTGGGTGAGGGCGAAGACGAAGTAGGCGATGCCGAAGGCGAAGGCCGTCAGCAGGCGCGAGCGGGTCTTCATGGAGTGGAGGATCATGCCCCCGGCCGTGGCGCAGAGTAGGATGAGCTCCAGGGTGGCCGAGCCGATGACCTTCGAGGCCGGAAGATAGTGGGCCGCGAAGGCGGTGTAATAAAGGAGGCTCCAGCCGCCGCCGATGAGGGGGAGGCTGAAGGGGGCGTAGCGCTCGTCGTGGTTGAGCCACTCGCCCAGGGCGACGAGACCGGCGCCGGAGAGGAAGCCGATGGCGAGCTTGCCCCAGGGGCCGGTCATGCCGATGGTGTACTTGAGGAAGAAGGCGCCGCCCAGCACGATGAGCAGCATCCCCACGTAGTTGAGCAGCTTCTCGCCGATGAGGCGCTCGGCGCCCCCCTGGCGGTAAGCCGCGCGCAGCGGGTCCTGGAGCTGCGCGAAGGCGTTCTGCAGGGTGTTCTTCTTTGCCGTCGCGGTGATGGTTTCCATGGTTCCTCCTTCGCCTTCAGCCAATACGGAGCAATTAATGTGCCGATGCGCTGCTGTTCTCCTCTCGCATCGCCCCTACGGCGCTAAGGTTCGCCGTAGGGGCCATGCGCTTGAGGAGCGAATCCAGGCTCTTGGCGGCCCTCTCGGCCAAGCGACGGCGGGCCGGCGCCGGGTTGCGTCCGACGACGCCTTCCCGGATGTTGTCGTAGCGATAGGTCCTGTTCAGCTTCCAGGAGAAGAAGGCGACGACCGGCCCCAGGGTGAAGAGCTGGCGCAGGACCCTCAGGAGGATGCGGTCGAGCCGGTAGTACTGGGCATAGAGCCAGTCGGCCCCTTCCTGGAGCTCCTCGCTGGTCATGCGGGCGGGCTCGATGACCGCGTGCCGGTAGTCGTACTTGGCCCAGTCGAAGTCCAGGATGCGTCCCGCCTTCTTGAAGTCCTCGTGGAGCGGGGTGCCGGGCTGGGGGGTGAGGATGGCCAGCTGGAGCGCGTCGATGCGGGCCTCCTGGAGGAAGCGGAAGGTGCGCTCGAAGACGCTCACGTCGTCGGAGTCGAGCCCCACGATGATTCCGGCTTGGATGCCGATGCCGGCCTCGTGGATGCGGGCGATGCGCTCGCGGTAGCCGGCCGGGTCGTTGAAGCCCTTGTCCATCGCGGCGAGGTTGGCTTGGCTCGTCGTCTCGATGCCGATGAAGAGCCCGCGGCAGCCGGCCCGGTAAGCCAGGTCGAGCAGCTCCGGGTCGTCGGCGATCTTGATGGAGCACTGCGAGATCCAGCGCTTCCCCAGCGGGGCCATCGCGCGGAAGAGGCGCTTGGCGTAGTCCGGGTCGGAGATGATGTTGTCGTCGACGAACATGAAGCGCTCCGGCACTCCTTCGAGCTCGGCCAGGACGCTCTCGACCGGCCGGCTGCGGTGCGTGCCCTCGAAGAAGGCGGCGATGGAGCAGAAGCGGCAGGCGTGCGGGCAGCCCCGGCCCGTCTGCACGGCGTGGGTGGTGACGTAGTGCTCGGCGTTCCTCTCCAGGAGGCCGCGGCGGGGGACGGGGGTCTGGGCGAGGTCGGGCCGGCAGGAGGAGCGGTAGAGGCCTTGGAGGCGTCCGGCCTGCGCGTCCTGCAGCGCCTTCGGCCAGAGCCCTTCGGCTTCGCCGACCACCACCGCGTCGAAGTGCTCGAGCGCTTCCTGCGGGTTGAGGGTGGGGTGGAAGCCTCCCGCCACGGTGGGGACGCCGCGGCGGCGGAACTCGGCGGCCAGCTCGTAGGCGCGGGGGGCGAGGCCGGTCATGAAAGAGATGCCGACCAGGTCGGCCGGGGCCTCGAGGTCGAGCGTCTCCACGTTCTCGTCGACCAAAACGACGTCGTGCTCAGGAGGAGTGAGCGCGGCGAGCGTGGTCAGGCCGAGGACGCTGAAGCGCAGGACGGCACGGTCCGGGACTTCCCCGTCCGGGGCGACCCGGTTCTTCTCGACGGCCGGCAGGATGAGCAGGATCTTCATGGCGACCTCCCCTTCGCCATGAACGGAGCAATATTTGTGCCTAGGTCCGGACGGCGCGCCAGAGCCGCGCCGAGCGGGCGCGGGGGTTCTCGCGGACTTCCTGCGGGGAGGGCTTGCGGGGGGCCTCTAACGGAGTCTGCCAGAGACCCATGGCCGCCTGCGAGCTCAGGGCGTTCCCGACGAGGGCTTCTTCGAGCGAATGGAAGGTCAGGAAGACGGCCCGCCCGCTGGGGCGCAGCAGGCGGGGGAGGTCTTCGAGCAGCGTCTTGAGCGACTCCTGCTCCGAGTTGACCGCGATGCGCAAAGCCTGGAAGGTGCGCGCCGCCGGGTGGTGCGAGAAGGCGTCCTTCTTGCGTAGGCGGCCGGGCCCCAGGCCCTTGGCGGCCGTTACGGCCGCGGCGAGCTCCCCCGTCGTCTGGAGCTTGCGGCCGGCGAGGGCCGCGGCGATCTGCCGAGCGTCGGGCTCCTCGCCGAAGCGCTCGAGGACGGCGGCGATCTCGTCTTCGGAGGCTTGGGCCAGCCACTCGGCCGCGTTCTTGCCCTTCGAGCGGTCCATGCGCATGTCGAGAGGGCCGTCCAGCTTGAACGACAGCCCGCGCTCCGGCCGGTCGAGCTGCATGGAGGAGACTCCGAGGTCGGCGAGGAGCGCGTCCACCCCTCCCGGCGCGAGCTCGGCCAGGACGGTCGGGGCCTCGGCGTAGTCCGCGTGCCGAAAGACGGCCTTGGGCCCGCCCAGGCGGCTTTCGGTGCGCGCGAGCTCCTCGGCGTCCTTGTCGAGTCCGACGAGCAGGGCGGCCCGGCGCAGGACCTCGGCCGCGTGGCCGCCCCAGCCCAGCGTGCAGTCCAGCACCCGCGCGCCCTGCAGAGGCTCCAGGGCCTCGAGTACTTCCTTCAGCATGACCGGCAGATGCATGCCCGCGGGGGTGGAGCCCCGCTCCTTCGCCTTGGCGAGCGCTTCCTCGTCCGCCCTGAGCTCCTTGTATTTCTGGGCGAACTCGCGGGGGTGCGTGCCGCGGTAGCGATCGCGCCGACGGTGGGCGGCCAGGGTCTGGGCGATGGGGACATCGGCGGGAAGCAGGGCGTACTCGAGCAGCCTCCTCGCCTCGACCCAGGCGACCTGGTCGTGGTCCGTGAGCTTGAGCTCGCCGGAGAACCGGGGGACGAGCAGGGCGATGAGCTCGATCTCGCCGTAGTCGTAGCGGTGACGGCTGCGCGCGGCCTCGGCGCCGACCTCGGCCTCGATGCCGAACTCCTCGCGCAGCTCGCGCCGGAGGGCCTCGGCGGGCGTCTCGCCCGCCTCGATGCGCCCGCCCGGGAACTCCCACTGCCCGGCGTGCCGGCGGCCGGGAGCGCGCCGGGCCAACAGGATCTTCCCCGAGCGCAAAAGCACGCCGGCGCAGATGCAGGTCACTTGAGGGGCAGTTCGACCGTGATGCGGGCCCCGGCGGGGAGGTTCTCGGCCCAGACACGACCGCCGTAGGCCTCGGCGAGGCGCTTGACCGTGGCGAGCCCGAGGCCCGTGCCGCCGGAGGAGGCGAAGGGGGCGAAGAGGCGGGGCGTGAGCTCGGGCGGGGTGCCGCCGCCGTTGTCCGACACCTCGAGCGCGGCGCCCGAGCCCCGGCGGGACAGGGCCACCGCGACCTCCGGCCCCGCCGGCCTCCTCTCCTGGACGGCGCGCAGGGCGTTGCGCAAAAGGTTGAGCAGGATCTGCTGGAGGTGGGGCGCTCCGACGGCGAGCTCCAGGGGCTCGCCTCTCGACGTGAGGGCGACCTCCGAGGGCCAGTCCGCCTTCACGAGCAGCTCCACGCGCGGCCAGACCTCGGCCCAGGCGCAGCGGGAGTCCTTGACGCCCGGGGAGGCGTACTCGAGCAGGTCCCGCACGATGCCGTCCAGGCGCTGGATCTCCTCCTTGAGCACGTCCAGGTACTCGCGCCGCTTCGCATCGTCCAAGGGCTGGCCCAGCAGCTCGGCGGCCCCCGCCATGGCGCTCAGGGGGTTGCGCACTTCGTGCGCGACCCCGGCCGCGAGGGTGCCCAGCTGGGCCAGGCGGTCGGCGCGCAGGAGCCCCGCCGCGAGCTCCGCGCTCTGTACGGCCCGGCCCAAGAGGGCGCAGAGCCGCTCGAGCCAGCGGACCGCGGCGAGGTCGTAGAAGCCTTCCAAGGGCGCTCCCAGGAAGGCCGCTCCGACGAGCTCGCCCTCGCGGCGGACGCAGACCAAGGCGTCCGCGTGCCGGTCGAGCAAAACCTGGCGCAGAGCGGCCGTCCGGTCGTCCCGGGCCAGGCTGTCGAGGGTGGCGACCGGCGGGGCGTCGGCGAGGAGGGAGGCGAGGCTCTCCGGCAGCGGCGCGCCGCCTTCGAGCCCGCGCAGGGAGCGCAGAGCCCAGAGGACCTCGCAGCCGGCGCCCCAGACCTCGTGGACGGCCTCCGAGGCCTTCGAGTCGATGGTCGAGAGGTCGGAGGTCCCCTCCAGGCTCCGCTCGAGCACCGCGATGGCCCGGTCGCGGCGCGCCTCACGGGCGGAGAACCAGCGCCCGAAGGCCCGGTCGAGCCGCTCCCACAGCGGCGGGATGAGGGCCAGCAGGGGGAGGCTGAGCAGGAAGAAGTTGAGGAAGAGGGGGCCCTCCACCTTGTGGGTGAGCCAAGCGATGCCGCTGAGGGCGAGGCTCAGCAGGACGGAGGCGGCCCCCATGATGAGCGCCCGCCCCGTCGCGGCCCGCAGGTCGAGCAGGTGGTGGCGCCCGATGGCCGCGAGCACGATGAGGGAGTAGAGCATCAGGGAGAGGTTGCCGGGGCCGGGGAAATGCACCTTCGCGAGGTGGAAGAAATCCGACAGGCCGCCCGCCACGGCGATGCAGGTGGCCGCCAGCAGGTACCCCCGCCGGTTGCGCTCGGCCGGCTCCTGGGCCTTGAGCCAATGGAGGAACAGGAGGGCGACGCCGAGCGCGAAGATGGGGACGCCGCCCGCGAGGAAGGCGATGCGGTAGGTGCGCAGGGCGATGGTCTGCGTCCAGAGCATCCCCAGCAGGGCGTAGCCGGCCAGGTAGAGGGGGACGACGCGGCGCCGTCGGGAGCTCTCGGGAAGGCCGGTGTAGCTCCAGACGAAGGAGAGGGTCGCCCCGGGGATCCAGGCGAGGGGGGTGTAGAGGAGCTTCATGCGGAAGGGGTCGTCGAGCTCGGGCCAGGCGGTGAGGTAGGCGAGGCTCCAGAAGGCGAAGGAGAAGCTGAGGACGGAAAAGCTGCGGTAGAGGCTGCTGCTGCGCCCGCGCAGGTAGGCGAGGACGCCGATGGCGCCGTTGCAGCCGGCGGAGAGCAGGGCGACGGCGATGGGCCAGGTCATGCTCAGCCGAACGCCCCCATGATGCCCAGGAACAGGACGAAGCAGCCGCCGACCAGGAGGAAGGGGATGAACGGGATGATCCAGGTCGCCATCAGGGCCTTGGGATAGCGCTTCCGGTCGAAGTAGCGCAGGCAGTAGATCGAGGGCGCGAAGCCCGATACCAGCGGCGTGAGCGCCCAGAAGAGCTCTCCGTAGTAGCCCGAGCTGCTGAAGACCGCCGCGAGGAGCGAGGAGACGCTCCCGAAGAAGAACAGCCAGAACAGGTACTCGCGCACGCCCAGCCAATAAGAGTCTTTCGGCAGGGACAGGGGCTGCTCGCCGCTGACCAAGACCAGAAGGCCCCGGGCCAGCAGGTCCTGGACCATGGCGGACTTCTTGAGCGCCTCGCTGTCGCAGACGAACTCCTCCCCGGGCTCGACGTGGGCGTGGATCCCGGACACGGGATCGAGGATGGGCAGCGGCTTGCCGCTGAGGTTACGCAGTCTGGCCATAAATCAACTCCTTGCGCAGGAGCACTTGAAGACCTTCCCCAGCGCATCCCAGCAGGGACAACGGCCGTACTTCTCGTACACCGCCATGCAGGGGCAGTTGAAGAACATCCCGTAGAGCGCGAGCGCGAGGAGGAGGTGGAAGCCGTAGGCGAGGGGAGGGACGAACCAGCTCCCCGCGAAGAGCGCGGGCAGGAGGAGCACCCGGTTCCCGTAGGCGAAGCGCACCTTGGCCTCGAAGAGCATGAAGGCCGAGAGGAAGTGGAAGAGCGTGAGGAGGAGCAGGGAGGGCAAGCTCATGCGGCAGGCGAAGAGCGCCCAGGCGAAGGCCAGCAGGCCGAGGCTCCTGAAGACCTTGTCGCCGAGGGGGGAGAACCTCGGCAGGAGCATGGGGACGCTCTTCGCGTACTCAGGGTAGCCTTTCACGCCGCTCAGCTCCGTCTCCTCGGCGCGCGCGCGCCAGAGCACCATGGGCAGGAAGACTCCCGCCACGAGGGCCGCGCCTGCGAGGTTCGCGTAGAGCAGGCAGAGCCCGAGGCCGTAGAGCACCAGGGTCCCATACATCGGGTGCCGCGCGCGGGCGTAGAGCCCGCTGGTGACGGCCTGGTGGGCGTCGCGGATGACGATGTGGTCGGACCAGAAGCGGCCGAGCTGGATGCGGGCGCGGATGTTCTCGACGGCCCCCCACGCCGCCAAAAGCAGGCCGGAGAGGAAGAAAAGAGGCTTGTCGGGGGGGGGCAGCGGCGCGGCCCCGCGCCGGGACACCAGGAAGCCGGCGGAGAAGAAGAAGAAGGCGATCATCGTCGCCGTCGACACCGGGCAGCGCCGCTTCCGGCCCGAGGATTCCGCCTCCAGGAAGCTGACCGCCACGCCGATCAGGATCGCCGACGCGCTCAGGAACAGGAAGAGGTTGGCGCCTCCCTGCCAGACGTCCGGGAACCAGAAAGCCAGCGCCTTCTCCCTCATGTCCGGACCTCCCGCAGCCGGCGAGCGAGCGTCCATCCGAAGAGGAGCACGCTGCCGGCGCCCAGGAATTGATAGACGGTCAGCCCCATCGCCACGCGCGGTTCCGCCCGGAGGAACTCGACCAGGAACCGGAACCCGCCGTAGCATAGCATGTAGAGCGGGAACCGGGCGCCCTCCAGCAGGCGGCGGCGCTCCATCCGCCAGAGGAGCAGGGCCATCGCGGCCTGGAAAAGGGCGGTATAGAGCTGGGTCGGATGGACGCGGATGCCGGAGGCGTCGAGCACGGAGAAAGACGAGTCCGTCGGAAGCCCGCCGCAGCAGCCGTGGACCAGGCAGCCCAGGCTGCCGATGGCCGCCGCGGCGGCGACCGGCAGGGCGAAGCGGTCGCCGAAGCGCCCGGGGACTCTCAGGAAGGCCTTCGCGAGGTTGATGCCGGCCCAGCCCCCGAGCAGGCCGCCGAAGAGGCTCTTGCCCGTCCAGAGCAGGCGGGGGCTCCAGCCGTAGCTGAGGAGGACCGGGAGCTTGGCGCCGAGCATCCCCCCCGCCAGGCAGCCGACCACGAGTGCGGTCTTGTCGTGGGCGGGGAGGGCGTCGAACGCCGCCGAGCGGGTCTTTCGGAGGAGGAGGAAGGCCGCGAGCAGGCCGAGCCCGTTGAAGAGCGCGTAGCCCAGGAGCCCCCGCGTCACGCGGCCCTCCGCAAGTTGTTGAAGACGCAGAAGGGGACGATGCGATCCGCGCTCGTCACGACGCCCACGCAGCAGCGCCGCGCTCGCTCCGCGTCGAAGGTCTCCCGGTCCATGAAGTTCTTCACGAAGACCCGCAGCACCTTCATGCCCTCGAACGCCGAGTTCCGGCTCAGCGCGAAGAAGCGGGCGAAGGGGCTCGTCTTGAACGCGTCGAGGCAGCCGCAGGAACGCGCGTGCTCCAGGACCGTCTCGTCGAACGCGATGCGGTCGGAGAGGATCGCCTTGTGCTCGCGGTAATCAACGAAGTCCGCGGCCGGCCTCGACTTTCCGTCCTTGCAGAGTAAAAACGAGAGCGACGTGCACTCGCGATGCGAGCAGGGCAGGGGGATGAGGTCGCGCTCCCCGAAGCGCTTAGTCGAGCGGAGGGCGGCGAGGATGGCGTCGTGGCCGGAGCTTTTGGGAGAGGCGTTCCCCCGGGCGATGAGGCGCTGGAAGACGACCCCGGCGACGTTCTTGGTGCGCACGGCCAGATCGAGGGTCGGGCCGGCTTGGCCCAGGTTCTTCTCGAACAAGACGACGGAGAGGGTGACCTTGACCTCATCCTCGTCGAGGAGGCGGAGCGTCTCGAGGCGACGGCTCGAGGTGGGCCGCCCGCGCAGGAGGGTGTTCGCGTCGTCGTCGAAGCCGTCGAACTGCAGGTAGACCTCGACCCGGTCCCGGAGCCTCTTCAGGCCGGCCCGGAGCCCGGCGTCCTCAAGAAGACGCTCCCCGTTCGTGTTGAGCAGGATGCGGCCGACCCTCCGGCCCGCCGTCCGCTCCAGGAGCTCGAGGAGGCGGGGGTGCAGCAGCGGCTCGCCGCCCGAGATCTGCACGACCTCCGCCCTGCCGCCCTCGGCTTCGAGCAGGCAGGAGAGCCGCGCTTCGCATTCCTCCAGAGAGAGGTCCAAAGGGGGGAGGCCCGCCGAGTAGCAGATGGGGCAGGCCATGTCGCAGCGTCCGGTGACCTCGATGAGGCCCGTGCAGACGTGCTGTCCATGCTCCGGGCAGTAGCCGCAGTCCTCCGGGCAGCCCTTGTCCCGCGCGGCGGGATAGCTCGCCAGCCTCTTGCCCGGGGTGTCGAAGGTCTCGTCGGACAGGCGCCGGGGGTCTTGCGAGAGCACGGTGGAGAGGGGGCCGTGCTCGGGGCAGTTTCGTTCCAGGAGGACGGCGTCGGGGAGGAAGCGCTTGCGGGCCTCGAGCAGGCGGCCGCAGACCGTGCAGAGGGCTCGGGTCGCGCGAACGGGATTCACGGCCGCCCGCGCAGCTTCTGCAGTTCGTCCTTCAGGGCGGCGATCTCCTTGAGCCGCATCGTGTCCTGCCGGGTCATGGTCTCCACCCAGGCGTGCTCGCTGTTCTCGTGGATGCGCCGCATGTTGGCCAGGTCGCCCTGCAGGATGATCAGGCGCTCCTGGAGCTCGGCCCGTTCCGCCTCCCACTGCTCCTTCTCGTGGGCGCCCGGGGGGTAGGCCGGGACGGCCGGCTTCTCCTCCGCGATCCGGGCCCGCTCGGCCTCCAGGGCCTCGATGCGCTGCATGAAGCCGGCGTTGAAGGTCTCCGCGTCCCGCAGGCGCTTGCGCAGGCTCTCGAGCTCGGGCTCCCGGCCCTTGAGGCTCGCTTCCATCTCGGCCTGGCGCCGCCTGAGCGCCTGCAGTTCCTCCTCGCCGCGCCGGGCCCGCTCCCGCTCGGCGAAGGTCCGGTCGGCCTCGAAGGTCTCCAAACGCAGCTTCAGCCCGTCTCGCTCCGAGACCGCCTTCCGCAATTGGCCGCGCAGGGCCTCCACCTCGGGGTCCTTCGCCTTGAGGCGGCTCTCCAGCTCGCCCTGCCGCCGCTGTTCCTCCTCGGCGCGCGCGAGCCTGTCCCGCTCCGCGCTGTCGCGCTGGGCCTGGAGGGCCTCCACGCCGGCTCGGAGCTCGTCCCGCTCCCTCGTGAGCGACGCGAGGCGCTCACGGAGCTCCCGTCCCTTGTTCTCGGCGTCCTGCGCCGAGCCGGAAAGCTTGGCTTCCGCCTCCTGGAGTTCCTTGCTCAAGGACTCCAGCTCCGAGTCCCGGCGCTTGAGCTGGTCCTTCGCTCCCTGGAGCTCTTGGCGGAGCCTGCGGAGCTCCTCGCGTTCGGAGGCCTCGGGCGGGGGGGCCTTGCGGGCGGATTCCTGCGCGCTCAGCCGCTCCTGAAGGCTCCTGAACCCCTCCCGCGCCTGCTCGAGCCGCTTCTGCATGGAGACGATCTCGGCCTCCCGGCGGCGCAGCTGGATCTCCTGCTCCTCGAGGCGCTTCTTGACGTCGAGGCCGGGCCCCGCGGCGGATGGGAACGGCTCGACTCCGGCCTGCATCTTCATGAGGATGCGGGCCGCCTCCGCGTTCTCGCGCTCCATGCCCTCCATGCGCTGCTGGGTCGAGTGCAGGGTGTCGCGGGTCATGCGCAGGACTTCGCTCATGTCCGTGAGCTTCCCCTGCTGGGCTTGGAAGGTCTCGATGAACCAGGAGCGCAGCTGGGCGACCGCGTCCTGGCAGGCCTGCTGCGACTCGGCCGGCGACTTGGCGGCGGCCAGACGCTCGGCGGCGCCTCGGAGGACGTCCTCCTCCTTCCGGTAGTATTCCTTCATGATCAAGCCGTAGTCGTCCATAGGTTTATCCGGTGCCCGCTTTAAGCGAGGCGTTCTTGCGGAGTCTCGCGGTTTCCAGCGCCGCGCCCGCCGCGTAGGCGACGGCCAGGGTCAGAGCGTTGAGCGTCCAGAAGCCGCTCGCGCTGCCTCGCCCCGTCCACTTGCTCGTGAGGGCGAGCATCGTGAGGAGCGTCACAAGGTAGACGGCCAGCGGATGCCGTCCGACGGCGTTGAGCGGATGGTACGCCGAGAAGGCCTTCTTCCCGAACAGGGCATCGCAGAGGGCGAGAGCCGCCAGGAAGATCCCGCCGAAAAAGAGCGGATAGGCCAGCGGGATCCTGGAGGTGATCCCGAAGACGTTCGAGAAATCGAGCGGAGAGAGGAACGGCAGCCCCGCCAGGATCAGGAGCGTCCCCGTCGTCGCGGCCTTTCGCCGGAAAGCTTGAGGATCCCTCTCGAAGAGCTCGCCCGCCAGCCAGCCGAGTCCCAGCAGCGAGAACCACGGGAACAGCGGGAAGAAGCTGAGCAGACCTTGAGCGTCCCCGATGAGGACCGCCGTCCAATACGAGGAGCCGTCCAGCCCGCGGCGCAGGAGAGGAGTCAGCAGATAAGAGGCGGCCGAAAAGAGGGCCATCCCCTTCCAGCCGAAGGCCCTCTGGATCATGGCGATGAGGAGGAGGGACGAGGCGTAGAAGCCGAAGACGTTCCAGAGGATCACGAAGGGATGGAGGTTCAGGCCGAGGAGGAGGCCGGCGGCGAGAAGGACGGCGATCCTTCCGGCGAGCGCCGGGAGGCCGGCCAGCCGCTTGAGATGGAGATGGAAGATGGCGCCGGAGGCCGAGACCAGGGCGAACATGAACCCCATGGCGACCGTCGCCGCCGTCTGGTGCGCGTCGAGCCGGTAGACCACGGCGCCGGCACCCTGGTTCTCGCCGTACCACCAGATCAGGATGTGGCCCAGCAGGGTGCCCAGCAGGGCGGTTGTCTTGACCGCGTCCAGGGCCGCCCAGCGTTCAGGAGGCATGCAGCAGGCGCTTCTCCAGGACCTTCCCGCTCGCCGAGGTCGGGAACTCGTCGACGAACCGCAGGGAGCCCGGCAGCGCGTAGGTCCCGAACCGGCGGAGGATGAGCTTGCGGATCGCGCGTCCAAGGCCGGCCCGCTTGCCCGCTTGGATGAACAGCCGCAGAGCGCCCTCCTCGAGCAGGCACTTCGCCTTGCGCACGCCGCTCAAGCCTTCCAGCGTCTCCTCCAGGTAGCCCAGATCGAGCTGCCGCCCCTTGAGCTTGACGAGCTTGTCCTTGCGGCCGATGAACTCGATCCCCTGGCGGCGCCTGCGCACGACGTCGCCCGTGAGGAGGAACCGCCCGCGCCAGCGCCTCCGGAAAGCCCCCGCCAGGGTCAGCGCCTTGAGCGCGATGCCCGGGAGGGTGTCCTTCAGGAGGTGGATCCCGCCGGCGATCCGGTACTCGGAGCCCGCGATGGGCCGGAGGAGGTTCACCCGCCGGGGATTCCGGGTCTGGGACCTCGTCAGGGGCGGCGTGACCAGGTAGACCCCGGTCTCCTGCTGGCCCACGAGGTTGACGATCTTGGCCTTAGGAAAGAGGGAGCGCATGGCGCGCAAGGCGGCCGGACGGAGCTTCTCACCGGCGGTCGAGAGGGCCTTGAGCGTCCGGAGCTCGCCGGGGGCGTCATCGAGCCCTTGGAAGAACGCCGGCGAGGTGACGAGGGCCGCGGCACCCTCCTTCTCCAGCAGTCTCAGGACGCCGGGCTGGTGGACGCGGTGGTCGAAATCGAGGAGGACGGCCTTTCCTCCGACGAGCAGGGGGCCGAGGAGCCCGGAGCACATCGGGAAGCTCCCGAATCCGAAGTCCAGCATGCAGAGATACGCGCGGGGGCCGACCCAGCCGAGCGTGGTCTCGAAGAAATGCTGGAAGTGGACCCAGGCCCCGGCCGGGTTGCTCAGGAAGACCTTCGGCTGCTCCCCGATGGTGCCGGAGGAGAACAGCAGGGAGGTCGGGAGGCTCGCGGCGACGGGCTGGGGCGGGATGCTCGTCGGTGCGGGGAGCTTCGAGAGGTCGAGCTTCAGCGCCCGCCCGACCGGGGGGGGCGCCTCGTCGTAGAAGATGTGGGACGCGCGGCTTCCACGGATGAGAGGGCGGACCACGTCGGGGGGGAAGCGGCGGAAGACGATCCCGAACTGGACTCCATAGTAGAAGGAGGCGAGCGCGAGCAGCGCCTGGTGCTCCTTGGAGCGGCAGTACACCAGGATCCGGCCGCCTTTCCTGACGCCGGAGCGCTCCAGGAGCGCGACGACGCGCCGGACCTGCTCCAGGAGCAAGGCGTAGGTGTAGGCCCGTCGCTCGGAGGGGCTCCGGTAGACGACGAGGGCTTCCCGGTCATCGAAGCCCCGCCGGAAGAGGGACTTCCCGTAGTTGATCCTGCCGCCCGAAAACCAGAGCGGCCGGCCCCCGGGGCCGGGCTTCGAGAGCGCCGTCCAGGGCTCGTCCCAGACAAAGCGGGAGGCGCACGAGGTCCAAGCGGCAGCCATGACCCTGAGAGTCTATCATGCTTCTCGCGCGGGAAGCGAAGCGGCACTTTTCACATCTGCTAAAAGCCGTTCTCCTGCAGGAAGCCGAGGCTGAGCTTCCCCTGGGTCTTCGCCGCGTACTTGGCCAGGATGTCGTACTCGACGTTGAGCTTGTCGCCCGGCCGGCGGAGCTTGAGGCAGGTGTTCTCCAGCGTGTGGGGGATCAGCGAGACCTTGAAGGAAGTCGGGGTGACGGCGAAGGGGGTCAGGCTGATGCCGTCGAGGGCCACGGAGCCCTTCTCGGCGAGGTAGGGGGTCTTCTCCACCTCGAAGCCGAGCGCCACGCCCGCGGCTTGGCGTGTGAAGGATCTCAGCAGCGCGGTGCCGTCCGCGTGGCCGGTGACGAAGTGCCCGCCCAGGCGGGCCCCGGCCTTGAGCGCGCGCTCCAGGTTGACCGGCTCGCCGCGCCGCAGGCGCGAGAGGTTGGTCTTGCGGAAGGTCTCCGGGCTCACGTCGAAGGCTCCCTCCAAGGAAACCATGGTCAGGCAGACCCCGTTGACGGCGACGCTCTCGCCGAGCATCAAGTCCCAGTCCTTCGGGAGGTCCAAGAGCAGACGCGAAGCGCCCGCCTTGCGCACGGTCCCCAGCGCCTCGACGATCCCGGTGAACATCAGCGCCTTGGCCTGTACTCGAGCACGAGATCGGGCCCGCGGCGCCCGACCCGGAGCAGCTCGAGCCCGAGTCCGAGCTCTTCGCGTCCGCGGTTCCAGGCGTCGGGCCAGCAGGCGCTCGCCTTCGAGCGCTCGCCTCCGATGACCATGGGCGCTAGGAAGACGACCAGGCGGTCGGCCAGGCCTTCCCGCAGGAAGGAGCCTATCACCGTCCCTCCACCCTCGACAAGGACGTGGCCCACGCCGCGGCGGCCGAGCTCGCGCAGGAGCGCCGGAAGCGAGACCCGGCCGGAGGGGTCCTGCGGGAGGATGAGAAGCTCCGCTCGTACCGCCGGCTTCCGCCGCGCTGCTCTGCGGGTCGTCGCTAGCAGGGCCCGCCCGGCCCGGACGACCTTCGCGTCCGGCGGGGTCCGCAGAGAGGAGTCCAGAATGACGGCCAGGGGCTGGCGCCAGGCGCGGACATGGCGCACGTCGAGCCGCGGATCGTCCTGGAGCACCGTGTTGACCCCGGCCAGCACCGCGTCGGCCTGGGCGCGCAGGCGATGCGCCTCGATCCGCGATTCCCGGGAGGAGATCCAGCGCGCGCGCCCGTCGGCGTCGGCAATGCGCCCGTCCACGCTCTGCGCGGCCTTGAGGGTGACGAAGGGCAGGCCGGTCCGCTGGTGCTTCTCGAAGGCCTCGTTGAGCGCGCGGCACTTCTCGCCGAGCAGTCCGCCGCGCGCCTTCACCCCGGCCGCGCGCAGGAGGCGCAGCGCCCGGCCGCGGTGGGCCGGGTTCGGGTCGTTCGCGCCGAAGATGACCTCGCCCACGCCGGCCCGGAGGATCGCGTCGGTGCAGGGCGGGGTCTTGCCCCAGGTCGAGCAGGGCTCCAGGGTGACATAGAGCGTCGCCCCGCGGGCCGAACGCCCCGCCCGGCGCAAAGCCTCCACCTCGGCGTGCGGGCCGCCGAAGCGCCGGTGGAAGCCTTCCCCGACGGTGCGGCCGCCTTTCACGACGACGGCGCCCACCATGGGGTTGGGGTGGGCCCCGTAGAGGCCGCGGCGGGCCAAGGCGAGGGCCCGCTCCATGAAGACCTTCACAGCTTCTTGAAGAGGTTGGCCGATTCGATGGCCGTGCGCGCCGCCTCCGAGCCCTTGTTGCCCTGCTTGGTGCCGCAGCGCTCCACCGCCTGCTCCAACGTGTCGGCCATCACGACGCCGAAGACCACCGGGATGCCGCGCTTGAGCGAGACCTCGGCCAGGCCCTTGGAGGTCTGCTGGGCGACGAAGTCGAAGTGCGGGGTGTCGCCCCGGATGACGGCGCCGAGCGCGATGACGGCGTCGCACTTGCCCTCGGCCGCCTTGTCGCAGGCCAGGGGCAGCTCGAAGGAGCCTGGGACCTTGATGACCGTCATGTCCTTTTCCTCCACGCCGTGCCGCTTGAGCGTGTCGAGGGCGCCTTCGAGCAGCTTGCCCGTGAGGAAGTCGTTGAAGCGGGAGACGACCAGCGTGAACTTGAGGTCTTTTGCGACGAGTCCGCCTTCCAGGGTCTTCATCGTTTCTCCTTTTTAGAGCAGATGTCCCATCCGCTCCTTCTTGGTCTTGAGGTAGCGCAGGTTGTGCGGGTTGGGCTCGGTCACGAGCGGGACCCGCTCGACGACCTTCAGCCCGAACCCTTCGAGCCCGACGATCTTCTTGGGGTTGTTGGTCAGCAAACGCAGCTTCTTCACTCCGAGGGCGCAGAGGATCTGCGCGCCGATGCCGTAGTCGCGCAGGTCGGCCTTGAAGCCCAAGGCTTCGTTGGCCGAGACGGTGTCGTGCCCCTGCTCCTGCAGGCGGTAGGCCTTCAGCTTGTTGGCCAGCCCGATGCCCCGCCCCTCCTGGCGCATGTAAAGCAGGATGCCCGCGCCCTCCTTCGCGATGGCCCGCAGGGCGGCCTTGAGCTGGGGCCCGCAGTCGCAGCGGCGGGAGGCGAAGACGTCGCCGGTCAGGCACTCGGAGTGGACGCGAACGAGAACCGGGTCGGTCGGAGAGCCCATCACCAGGGCGGCGTGCTCGAGGCCGGTGAGCTTGTCCTTGAAGACCCGGACCTCGAAGTCCCCGTATTCCGTCGGCAGCTGGGAGGAGGCCGCCGCTTCGATGAGGGATTCCTTTCGGCGGCGGTATTCGATGAGGCTGGCGATGGAGGCCAGCTTGAGCCTGTGCCTGGCCGCGAACGCGCGGAGCTCCGGCAGGCGGGCCATGGTGCCGTCCTCATGCAGGATCTCACAGATGACCCCCACGGGCTCGAGCCCGGCGAGCTTGAGCATGTCCACGCAGGCCTCGGTGTGGCCGGCGCGGGCCAGGACCCCGCCCTCCTTGGCCTTGAGGGGGAAGACGTGGCCGGGCCGGGTCAGATCCTCGGGCCGGGAGGAGGGGTCGGCCAGCACGCGCAGGGTACGCGCGCGGTCGCCGGCCGAGATGCCGGTCGTGACGCCCGAGGCGGCGTCCACGGAGACCGTCCAGTGGGTCTTGAAGGGGTCGGAGCTCTCCCGGTCCATGGAGGGCAGGCGCAGGCGGCCGGCGGCCTCGGCGCTCATCGGCGCGCAGAGGAGGCCGCGGGCGTGGCGGGTGATGAAGTTGACGTTCTCCCGGCTGGCGAAGCGGGCGGCGAGCACGATGTCGCCCTCGTTCTCGCGGTTCTCATCGTCGGTGATGACGGCCATGCGGCCCTGGGCGAGGTCTTGGACCACTTCGTCGATGCCGGCCATCTTGCGCCTCCCGAGGGGCCCCAACGAAAGGCCCTGAAGCTGGGCTTCAGGGCATGTGAAGGACGGCGGCGGCGACTCCGCCGCGCTCAAGGTTCTTCTTCCATCCAGACTCTCACTGTCGGCCCCGGAATCTCACCGGATCCTGCCCCCGAAGGGGCTCGCGGGCTGTACCGCCGGTGGGGATTTGCGCCCCGCCCTGAAGAACCGCGGATATTATGCGATTCCCGGGAGAGGCTTGTCCAACGCCTACTTCTCCTTGCGCATGGCGCTGACCACCATGAGCAGGGTCAGCAGGGTGCCGGTCAGGTAGCCTACGATGAAGATAAGGAAATCCCGGAGATTCATGACTGGGGCCTCCCTCTGCGCGCGAGCCCGAGGTCTTTGCGGTACTGCGTGATGGAGCGCCGGGAGAGATGCACCGAGAAGCGCTGGGCCATCTCCCTGCGCAGGCGCTCGTCCGACCACGAGGGCTCTTTCTCCACCAGTTCGTAGAGCCGGTCCAAGGCCAGCTTCTTGCCGCTGGGAAGGAGGGCCTTGAGCGGCGCCTCGAGCCCCCAGGGCAGCTGAACCGACTTGTTCGAGACCAGGCGGTTGAGCACGCTCGCGTCCACTCCCAGCGCCACCGCCAGCGAGCGCTGGGTGAGCGCCTGGCGCTTGTCCGGGTCGCCGGTCCTCAGGTACTCCGCCTGCGCCTCCATCAGGGCTTCGAGCGCCCGATAGAGGGTCGTCTTGCGCAGGTCGACGTACTCGAGCCGCTTGAGCAGGCCCCGCACCTTCTCCTGCTCGTCGCAAGGGACCCCGCGCAGGAAGACGTTCAGCCGCTGTTCGTCCACCCGGTAGCGCCCCTTCCAGATCTCGCGGTTGAAGAAGCCCAGGACGGGCTTGCCCTCCTCGAGGGCGAAGCCGGCGACCGAGCTGAACACCTTCTCCGGCAGGGGGGCGGGCTTCTCGAACTCCTCGAGCAGGTAGGCCCGGTCCAAAAACTCCCGAAGGCGGCGCGCCTCGGCGGCCGTGATCCTGCAGCGCCGGGCGCGCTCCTCGTCCTTCAGGGGATTCTCGCCGAGGAAGCACTCCTCGAAGCGCTTCTGCCCGACCTTCTTCATCAGGGCGGCCACGTCGCCCTCGCCGTCCACGAGCTCCGGCAGGCCCTCGCTCGAGGTTTTCAGCCCCCAGCCCGCGAAGCGGCGGGCGGTGAAGCCGGCCTTGGGGAACGGGGCGACGCTCAGGACGCCGGAAGCCTTGAGTTGTCGGAAGGCGGGCTTCGACTCCAGGCGGCGCACCAGGGCGTCGAGTTCCCGTTCGGGCATCTCGAGCAGGTGCGCCAGCTTCAGGCGTCCCTGGAGGGAGAGGGAGGTCTTGGTGGAGAGCCGCGGCAAAGAGCCTACTGGTGCAGCTTGTCCTGCACCAGCTCGAAGCGCTTGCCGAGGGCTTCGGCGATGTCCTTCACCTGCTGGCGGGTGCCCTTCGCGATGGTGGCGCAGACGGCCGCGCTCTTCTTCTCGATGTCGTGGAGCTCCTTCCAGAGGTCCTGCGTCTGGGCCTGGAGCTCCTTGAGCTTGGCCTGGCTGGCCTTGGTCTTCGAGAACTTGAGCTTGGTGATGGCGGCTTCGTTCTCCTGGATCTTGGCCTTGAGCTCCTCCTCCTTCTGCTGGAGCGAGACCACCCAGCCCGAGGCCTGCTTGGCCCAGGCCTGCATCTTCTCGTAGCCGTCCTTGTAGGCCTGGGCCATCTCCTGGAGGTGCTGGGAGCAGCCGGTCAGCTCGTCTTCCTTGGCGGGGCAGGGGCAGCAGGCTTCGGCGGCGGCGGGCGGAGCCTTCTCGGGCGCCAGGGAGTCGTCGGTCTTGGGCGCCTGGACTTGTGCGGGCGGCGCTGTTTCCGGAGCAGGCTCGGCGGCCTGCAGAGGGAGCGATGCGGCTAGGAGGGCAGCCAGGATGTTCATGCGGGTATGATACCAGATTGGCACGTAAATTGCTCCGAATAGATCGGGAAGGGAGGGGCCATGACCGCGATCTCGAAAGCCGTGTTCGTCCTCCTGCTGACGCTGGGCGGGATCTGCGCTCTGGGGTGGAGCCTCGATGTGAAGCCGGCCCTGGACGAGTCGGCCCTGGCCAGCATGGACCGGGACGCCCGGGCTTATTTCGGACTCCCGTAAAAGGCCCGTTCGATTTAATATGATTAGGCGCTCAGCCATGGACAAGCCCTTCGAGAAGACGGCTCTGGGCGGGAGAGGGTTCCTCTCCCTGCTGGCCTGCCAGTCCCTGGGGGCCTTCAACGACAACGCCTTCAAGGCCCTCATCGCCCTCATGGCCTTGATGACCTTCCCGCCCGAGAAGGCCCGCCCGCTCATAGCCGCGGCCGGCGCGCTCTTCATCCTGCCCTTCATCCTGTTCTCCACCCTGGCCGGAGACCTGGCCGACCGCTTCCCGAAGAAGAGGCTGCTCATCCTCTTCAAGGCCGCGGAGCTCGTTCTGATGGCTCTGGCGGCGGCCGCGCTGTGGACGCGGAGCGTGCCCTTCCTGCTCGCGCTCCTGTTCCTGATGGGCCTCCACAGCGCCTTCTTCGGGCCCGTCAAGTTGGCCATCCTGCCGGAGATCCTGGAGGAGCGCGACCTCTCCCGCGGCAACGGCCTCATGGAGATGCTGGCCTTCATGGGCATCATCCTGGGCACCGTCGCGGCCGGGCAGATCATGGAGCGCGTCCCCGACCGGCTCCACCTCGCCGCGCCGTTCTTCCTCCTGACCGCCGCAGCCGGACTCCTGGCGAGCTTCGCCGTGGCCGACCCGCCCGCCGCGGGCGGCGGCCCCATCCGTCGGGACTTCTTGCTCAAGACCTTCGACAATTTCGCTGAGGTGCACGGGATGGGGGGCGTCTGGCTGGCCGTGGTCGGAGCGGCCTATTTCTGGTTTTTGGGCGCCATCTTCCAGATGAACGTGCTGGTCTACGGCCGGGAGCTCATGGGCCTCTCCCCGGGCGAGCTGAGCGGCTACCAGGTGATGGTGGCCCTCGGCATCGGCCTGGGAAGCTATTTCGCGGGCCGCCTCTCGCGCGACCAGGTGGAGCTGGGTCTCGTCCCTCTGGGGGCCTTCGGCGTCTTCTTCTTCTCCCTCGTGCTCGCCTTCTCCTCCCACTGGGCCGCCCCGACGAAATGGGCCCTCTTCCTGCTTGGGGCGAGCGGCGGCTGCTTCGTCCTGCCCCAGCAGGCTTTCATCCAGCAGCGCAGCCCCAGGGACCGTCTCGGGCGCGTCATCGCGACCGGCAACGTCCTGTCCTTCTCCGCCATCCTGCTGGCTTCGATCGCGCTCTGGGCCCTGCAGTCGGTGTTCAAGCTCGACGCGGGGCAGGTGTTTTTGGTCGTCGCGCTCATGACCCTGGCGGTCACGGTCTACATCGTCCGGCTTCTGCCCGACTACCTGCTCCGCCTGATGTTCTATCCCGTCGCCAACCTGGTCTACCGCATCCAGGCTCAGGGGCGGGAGAACATCCCGCTCAAGGGCCCGGCCCTGATGGTCTCCAACCACGTCTCCTTCGTGGACGCCATGCTCATCGGAGCGGCCTCGCCGCGCCTCGTGCGCTTCCTGATCTTCCGCACCTACTACGAACTGCCTTTCGTGGGCTGGATCTTCAGGGCCATGGGCTGCATCCCCATCTCGGACCGGGACGGCCCCAAGGCCCTCATCCGCTCCTTCCAGGCCGCGCGCGAGGCCCTCGAGCAGGGGGAACTGCTCTGCATCTTCGGCGAGGGGGAGATCACCCGCCACGGTCAGATGCAGGGCTTCAAGAAGGGCTTCGAGCGCATCACCCGGGGATCGAGCGCGCCGATCATCCCCGTCCACCTCGACGGCATCTGGGGCAGCATCTTCAGCTTCGAGGGCGGACGCGTCCTCTTCAAGAAGCCGCGCCGCATCCCCTACCCCGTGACCGTGAGCTTCGGCCGCCCCATGCCGGCCGACTCCACGGCCCACCAGGTGCGGCAGGCCGTCCTGGACCTGGGGGTCGAGGCCTTCAGGCGCCGGCTCTCGGAACGCGCGCCGCTCCCCGTCGAGCTGCTGCGGGAGGCCAAGCGCCACCCCCTGCGCTTCGCGATGGCCGACTCGAGCGGGAAGCGGATGAACTCGCTCGCGGTCTTGAGCGGCGCCTGGATGATCGGGCGCGTGCTCGACCGGGAGCTGCCGCCGGCCGAGAACGTGGGGCTGCTCCTGCCGCCGAGCGTCGCGGGGGCCCTGGCCAACGTCGGGCTCTCGATGATGGGCCGCGTGCCCATCAACCTCAACTACACCGCCTCGCCGGAGGTGGTGGCCCAGTGCGCGCGCAAGGCCGGCGTGAAGAGCATCCTGACCTCCAAGCTCTTCCTGCGCAAGCTCGGCTGGGAGGCCTCCCCCGAGATGGTCTTCTTCGAGGACCTCGCGCCCAAGGTCTCCAAGGCCCTCGCCGGCTCCGTCGCCCTCGCGTTCTTCGTCCTGCCCTCCGTCCTCCTGGAGCGCCTCTTCCTCTCCCGGGCGCGCGGGCCGCTCGAGCGCATCGCCACGATTATCTTCACGAGCGGGTCGACGGGCGTCCCCAAGGGCGTCCTGCTGACGCATGAGAGCATCCTGGCCAACATGGAGTCCGTGGGACAGGTCTATCAGCTCAGGCCCTCCGACCGCCTGCTGGGCATCCTGCCCTTCTTCCATTCCTTCGGCTACACGGTGACGCTCTGGCTGCCGCTCGTCGCCGGCTTCGGGGTCGTCTACCACCCGAACCCGCTCGAGGCCAAGCGCATCGGCGAGCTGGCCCGCGAGTACCGGGCCACCCTGCTTCTGGGGACCCCGACCTTCCTTCAGACCTACCTCCGGCGCGTGGAGCCGGACGATTTCAAGACCCTGCGCTGCGCCATCGTCGGAGCCGAGAAGCTGCGCAAGGAGCTGGCCGAGGCCTTCCTGGAGCGGTTCGGCCTGCTCCCCCTGGAGGGCTACGGCTGCACCGAGCTCTCCCCGGTGGCGGCCTTGAACGTCCCCGACGGGGAGGGGCTCGGCATCCGTCAGAAGGGAGCCAAGCCGGGCAGCATCGGGCGCCCCCTGCCCGGGGTGCAGATCGAGGTGGTCTCGCCCGAGACCGGACTGCCCCTCCCTCCCGGCGAGAGCGGCATGCTCCTGGTCAAGGGGCCCAACGTCATGAAGGGCTACCTCGACGACCCGGAGAAGACCGCCGAGGCCTTCAAGGACGGCTACTACATCACCGGCGACATCGGGGCCATCGACGACGACGGCTTCGTGACCATCACCGACCGCCTCAGCCGCTTCAGCAAGATCGGCGGGGAGATGGTGCCCCACATCCGCGTGGAGGAGAAGCTCCACGAGACGGCCGGCCGCGTCGAGCAGACCTTCGTGGTCTCCGCGGTCCCCGACGAGAAGCGCGGCGAGCGCCTCGTGGTGCTTTACAAGGACTTCGAGGACGTCGAGGGGCTCTGGAAGGGACTGCAGTCCTCCGAGCTCCCCAAGCTCTGGGTGCCGAGTCGGGACGACTTCCATCGTGTCGCGGAGTTCCCGCTGCTGGGGTCGGGCAAGCTCGACCTGCAGAAGCTCAAGGCCCTCGCCGCCGGCTTCGGGAAACCCGCGTGACCGACGTCCACGCCCACCTCGCGGCGCTCCCCACCCGGACCAACGGCTGCAAGATGTCCAGAAAGATCCGCGAGGGCCCTTTGGTCCGGATGGTCGCCTGGATGCAGGGCCTCTCCTTGGACGATCCCGAAGGCAGCAACCGGAAGTACGTCGAGAACCTCGAGCGGGAGCTGAAGGCGTCGAAGCGCGTGGACAAGGCCGTCGTCCTGGGGATGGACGGGGCCTACGACGACTCGGGGCGCTTGGACGAGGAGAAGACGCATTTCCTCATCTCGAACGACGCGGTGTTCGCGGCCTGCGAGGGGCGGCCCTGCTTTTTGCCGGGGCCTTCCGTGAACCCTCTGCGGCGCGACGCCGTCGACGAGCTCGAGCGCTGCGCGGCGCGGGGGGGCGTCCTCATCAAGACCCTCGCCAACGCGCAGTGCTTCGACCCTGCCGATGAGCGCTGCCGGCCCTTCTATCGGGCGCTCGCCCGGCTCAAGCTGCCGCTCTTGAGCCACGTGGGCTACGAGTTCGCCCTGGTGGGCCGCGACCAGAGCGTGGGCGACCCCGCCCGGCTCGTGCCGGCCCTGGAGGAGGGGGTCACGGTCATCGCGGCGCACGGCGGGAGCATGGGGCTCTTCCTCTACGAGAAGTACTTCCCGACGATGCTGGAGCTGTTCAAGCGGTATCCGAACTTCTACGCGGATGCCTCGGCCTTGTCGTTGCCCAACCGCATGGCCGGCCTCTGGCTGCTGCGCCGGCACCCGGAGCTGCACGAGCGCCTGCTCTTCGGCACCGACTATCCTCTGCAGGTCTACGCGTCGGCCTGCCTGAGCGGGCTGGCCTTCGGGGGGTTCGCCCGCGCCTGCGCGGCCAAAACGCGCTTCGACAAGCAGGCCGAGGTGCTGGAGTCGCTGGGCATCCGGCTGACGACGGATTTTCTGGATCTAGAACCGGTAGCCTAGGCTGAAGCGGAAGACGTTCCCCAAAGCGTCCATCGGCTGGAACCCCACGTCGAAGCGCACCCCGCCGTGCAGGAGGCCGACTCCGCAGGTGAGGCCCGAGAGGACGCCGAGGTCCGGGGCCGAGAGGGTCTTGTAGCCCAGCCGGAAGGCGGCCATGCTCCCGCCCACGAAGCCGGCCGTGTACTCCGCGCCCAGCTTGGCGTGGGGCGCGCCGTAGTAGGGGAAGGCGGTCTCGAAGGCGAACAGCGCGCGCCGGTTGTGCTCCAGGGGCAGGTCGAGGGCCGCTCCGAGGTCGAGCTCCGAGGGCAGGTTCTCCGAGTCGTTGATGAACTTCATGGCGGTGCCGACGTTCTTGAAGCCGAAGCTGAGGGTGAGGCGCTGGACGTCCTTCTGCTGGAACAGGACGCCTCCGTCGAAGGCCACGGCCGAGGCGGAGCGGTCGTAGAGGCTCTGCTGCAGGTACTTCATGGAGAGCCCGGCGTCCAGCTTGCCCGTCCACAATTCGTCGCGGTGGTCGAGCGGCTGGAGGTCGCGGGCCTTGTCCCACTTGTCCTGGAAGTAGGAGCGGTCGACGGCCTCGACGTCCTCTCCGACGAGGAACGAGCGTCCGTAGCCGAGGGCGATGGACTCCGCGTGGGGACGGAAGCGGCCCTGCACCTCGTTGGCGTTGCTCACCAGGTCGAGGGAGTCCTCGTAGTACATCGTCATCGCCGCGCCCACCCCGCCGCGCAGCAGCTTCACCGGGTGGGCGTAGGCCAGGTAATCGTGGTGGAAGAACTGCATCATCTCGACGTGCGAGTACGACACTTCGGGGCGGCGCTGGGAGGCCAGGCCGGCGGGGTTCCAGTACATCGAGTCCGGGCCCTCGGCGACGGGCCCGAAGGCCTCGCCGAGGCCCAGCGCGCGGGCGCCCGCTCCGATGCGGAGGAACTGGGCCGTCGAGCCGCCGGTGTTGCCGGTGAAGGCCCCGGCCGGGGCGGGCAGCGCCAGGAGCAGGACGAGCAGGGCGCTCCTCATCGGATCACCACCAGCCGCCGCACCTTCTTCGAGCCTGCGCCCTCGATGACGGCCAGGTAGGTCCCCGAGCCGACCCGCGAACCCGACCGGTTCCTCCCGTCCCAGGTCAGGATGCCCGAGGCGCCGGCGGCTTCCCTCCAGACGAGCTCTCCGAGGATCGTGAAGATCCGGACGTTCGCGTCGGCCGGGAGGCTCGAGAACGTGAGCTTGGGGGCGTCGTAGAGCGCATCGCCCGAGCCGATCTTCCAGGGGATGGGGAAGACCTGGAGGTCCTCGAGGCTGGCGCCGGCGGCCGCGAGGAAGGGGGCGAACAGGCTGAAGTGGTCGGTCTGGGCCGTGACCGTGCGGGCGCCGGAGTCGACGCGGCTGGGGAGAACGACCCACTGCCGGCTGGAGTCGGAATAGCGCGCGATGACCAGGGCGTTCGGGTCCGCTCCGGCGGGGAGCTGGGAGGGGACATACTGCATGGTGATGCTGACCAGGCCGATGGGCTGGACGCCCCCGGCCGAGATCTCGACGCCGACCCCGGAGCCGAGCGGACGCAAAGAAGCCTGGTTGCAGTCGGCCGGCGGCATCACGAAGAGCACGCCGGTGTTGACGCTCAGCGTGCTGCCGGCCGGCAGCACGCCGGCCGGGGCGGCCACGGAGATGGAGGTCAGCTGGGGGAAGACCGGGGCGACCGAGACGGACAGCGGGGGGCCGCTCACTCGGCCGCTCGCGGCGGTGGCGATGAAGGTGCGGGTCGATCCCAGCGACAGGTACTTGGGCTTGCCGTCCATGTTGAGGGAAGCCGCGCGGAGGTAGTAGGTCGTGCTCATCTCCAGGCCCGCGAGGCCCAGGGAGGAGGCCTGCCCCGGGACGGAGGCCGAAGAGACCGTCCCGCTGAAGTCGGCGGCCGTGGAGGCCTGCAGCGAGTAGCCTGTGGCGGAGGCGGATTGGGGCGCCGTCGGGAGGGGCGTCCATTGCGCCGTGACGCTGCTGAAGGTCACGGCGACGAAGGGCTGGGCGAGGGCTCCCGGCGGGTTCGAGAGGGTGGAGAGGGGGGTGCCGGGGGCCAGGGGGGTCGTCGTGATGCTGCCGTGGTGCAGGGCCCGGACCCGGGCGTAGTAGCGGGTGTTCGGCTGCAGGCCCGACACCACGGAGGCGGTCGTGAAGGTGACGCTGGAGGACTCCACGCTCAGGAACCCCGTGTCCCGGCTCACCTCCGTGAGATAGTGGGTGGAGAGCGGGTTCCCGTTGGGGGCCCAGCGCAAACCCAGGGCGTTGTTGTCCGAGGAGGCCTCAGCCAGGGACGAGGGGATGAGCGGGATGGTCGAGGAGGAGGCGATGGCGCTGTAGAGGGAGTCCGGAGCGGTCGAGAGCTTGATCTTGAAGAAATAGGTCGTGTTGGGGGACAGGGAGGAGAACGAGGCGCTCGTCTGGTCCGCGGTCCCCGTCTGCGAGGCCACGATGACGGTGAAGTCCCTTCGCGAGGAGAGCGCGTACACCGGGACTTCGCCCGCCGCGAGGAGCTGCCAGGATGCGCTCAGGGAGTCGGCGCCCGTGGGAGCCAGGCGCACCGCGCGGGGGATGGGGAGCCCCGACTGGGTCTGGGTCGCGGACAGGACGATGAACGCCGTCTCGTCCCCGTCGTAGTTGCGGGCCTTCACGCGCAGATAGTAGAGGGTGGTCGGGGCGAGCTCCATGAAATCGAAGGTGGTGTCCTGTGTCCACCCCGATCCGACTGCCGGATAGTAGCCGGGGTCGGTCGACCGCTCCACGTAGAATTCCGTCCCCGCGGGGTTCCCGTTCGACCCCCAATTGGCGGTGAAGGAGAACTCGAGCACGGGGCCGGGGGCGAGGGATTCCGGGGGGGCGGCCAGGGTCAGGACGCTGTCCAGCACGACGGACGCGGTCTCGACGAGGTCGTAGTTGCGGGCGTGGAGCCGGAAATAGTAGCGGGTGTTGGGGGTGAGGCTCGTGTAGGTGCGGCTCGTCCCCGTGAACCAGGGGGAGAGGACGTAGCCCGTGCCGAACGCCGGGTCGAGGGCCTGCTCCAGCTGGTACTGCGTCCCGGGGTCGTTGCCGGCGTGCGCCCAGTTCAGGGTGATGGCGCTGCTCGTGACCCCCGTGGCCGGAGCGGGCGCGGGGGGGAGGGCGAGGGTCGTCCCGACCGGCAGCACCGTCCAGGAGCTCTCGATGAGGTCCCGGTTCCGAGCCTTCACGCGGAAATGGTAGTTCGTGTTCGCGGAGAGGCCCGTGAGGGCCCAGGTCGAATGCGTGATCCAGCCGGTGTTCTCGGTCGTCCTGAAATCGGAGTACAGGGAGCGCTCGGCATAGTACTGCGTCCCCGCCGGATTCCAGAAAGGGTTCCAGGAGGCGATCATCGAGCCCGTCGAGATGGCGGCGGGGGACTGCACGAAGGGCGAACCCGCGTGGGTCAGGATCGCCGGGAGGGCCACCGTGGAGGTGTTCACGGCATCCAGGTTCTGCGCGCGGACGCGGAAATAATAGGTGGTGTTGGGGGTCAGCCCGCTGAAGGCGAAGGTGGAGCCCTGCACCCAGGCGGAGCTCCAGGGGATCTCGCCGAAAAGCGGGTCGAAGGAGCCCTCCGCCAGGAAGTTCGTCACCGGGGGGTTGGAGCCCAGCGACCAGGCGATGGTGGCCGAGGTCGCGTGGACCGCCTGGGGGGAGGCGCTGAGCGGCGGCAGGGCGAGCGTGGCGACGGAGGGCAGGGAGATGGTGGACGACTCCACGCCTGCGTCGTTCCTGGACTTCGCGCGGAAGTAATAGCGCTTGTTGAGCTCCAGGGCCGTGAAGCTGTGGCTGGTCCTTTGGACCCAGCCGGAGTCGGCCAGCCCGGAGCGGAACAGCGAATCCGTGGCTCGCTGGACGAGGTAGGTGGTCTGCGGCGGGTTGACCCCCGTCTCCCAGTTGACCGTGACGGCGTCGGTGCTGACGCTGCTCGCCGAGGCGGGCGGAGGCGGCTGGGAGTGGGTCAGCACGCTCGGCAGGGCGGTCGAGCTCGTCTGCACGCTGCTCGCGCCGAGCCCCGTGACCCGGAAATAGTAGGTGGCGTTGGGGAGGAGGCCCGTGAAGTTGTGCGACACTCCCACGATCCAGCCCGAATCGGCTCGCCCGGTCGAAAAGGCCTCGTCGCGCGCCCGTTCGGCCAGGTAGCGCGTCCAGCCCGGGTTGCCGTTCGCTCCCCAGTGCGCGACGACCGCGTCATGGGTCAGGTCGGTGGGGGCCTCGCTGAGGGGGGGCATCGCCAGGGTCGGGACGGCGGCCAGCGTGCGCACGGAGGTCTCCAGGCCCGCGTGGTTGCGGGCCCGGACGCGGAAGTAGTAGGTCGTATCGGGCGCGAGCCCGGTGAACTCCTTGCTCAGGGCGGTGATCCAGCCCGACGACGCGATGCCGGAGCCGAAGGAGGGGTCGAGGGCCCGCTCCGCGAGATACTCCGTCCCGGCCGGGTTGCTTCCGTCGCCCCAGTTGGCCTGGATCGCGCCCGTCGTGATGCCGGTGGGGGCGGCGCTGCTCGGCACCGCGGCCAGCGTGGGGGTCGAGATGAGGTAGCTGAAAAAGACGTCCTGGGCGGTGGAGACCTTCACCTTGAAATGGTAGGTGGTGTTGGGCTCGAGGCCGCCGAAGCTGGTGCTCTGCTGTCCCGTCGCACCGGCCTGGGAGGAGACCGTGGTCAGGAAGTCGCTCCGGGTGGAGAGGACCCAGAGGGGCGCCTCGGTGGGGGCGAGCAGGAGCCAGGAGACGTTCAGGGAGTTCTGGCCCACGAAAGTGAAGGTGAGGTCCTCGGGCGGCAGGGTCACATGGAAGGCCCAGGTCCTCGTCGCGGGGAGCAGGGTGTAGGCGGTCTCCGTCCCCGCGGAGTTCCGCGCCTTGACCCGGAAGTAGTACACCGTGTCCCAGGACAGCCCGCTGAAGGAGTGGCTGGAGGTCGTGATCCAGCCTGAGCCCAGGAGGTTGGCGCTGAAGGCGTCGTTCGTGGCTCGCTCGGCGTAGTAGCGCACGCTCGACGGGTTGTTTTCCTTGGTCCAATTGCAGTTCACGGCCTCCTCGGTCCGCCGGGTCGGCGGCAGGGCGACGGGGGGCGCGGCCGAAGAGCGGACGACGGGAAGAGTCGTCACCGTGGTCGGGAGGCCCTGGTGGTTGTAGGCCAGAACGCGGGTGTAGTACGAGGTGTCGGGGACCAGGTCGGAGTAGGGGTAGGAGGTGCCGGTGATCCGGAGCGACGCCAAGGGGTCGCTGAAACCGGAGTTCAAGGAGCGCTCGAGCGAGTAGCGCGTCCAGCCCGGGTTGCCGTTGGCCCCCCAGTTGGCCCGCATGGACCCGGAGGAGACGTCGGTCGGGGCGGCGCTCAGCGGCGGGTTGGCCAGGGTCTGGGCCTGGGGCAGGTCGGTCGGGGCGGATTCCACCGCCGCGCCGTTGCGGGACTTCACCCGGAAATAATACGTGGTGTTGGGGGTCAGCCCCGAGAAGGCGGCCGTCAGCGCCGTGGTCCAGCCCGAGTCTGCCAGCGTCCCGTTGAAGCTCGAGTCGGTCGAGCGCTGGGCCAGGTACTCGACGTTCGGCGGGTTCCCGGGGTCCGGGCCCTTCGTCCAGTTCGCGACGGCGCTCGTCGCGCCGACCGCGCCCAGCCCCGCCGAGCCGGGCGGATGCGACAGCGTCCAGGCGGAGGGCAGGGAGATCGAGCTCGTGACGACCATCGAGACCGGGTCGCGCGCCTTGACCCGCATGTAATACTGCTGGTTGACCCATAGGCCGGTGAAAGAATAGGACTTGTCGGTGATCCAGCCCGAGTTCGCGAGGCCGGTCGTGAAGAGCGAGTCGCGCGCGGACTCCGCGTAGTACTGCGTGCCGGTGGGGTTGCCGTTGTCGCCCCAGGCGGCCGTGATGGTGCCGGTCGCGATGGAGGAGGGGTTCAGGGACGTCGGCGGCCCGACGTCCTTGACGGCGATGGGGATGACTTGGTTGCGGCTCAAGTAGCCGTCCGTGACGGCGAAGGTGACGTTGAAGGTGGTGTTCTTCTGCGTGGAGGAGGGCGTCCAGGAGAAGGTCTTCGTGGCGGGGGTGAAGGTCGCGCCTGCGGGAAGGCCGGAGGCCGAGTAGGTGATCGCGTCGCCCTCCGCGTCGGTCGCGGCTGCGACCAGCGTCACGGGGTCGCCCCAGCCCGTGTTGAAGCCGGCCGTGACCGCGCCGTCGCGGTAGACCGTGAGCGTGGGAGCGTTGTTCACATTGATGGGGAACGGGAAGACCACCTTCATGTCGTTGTTGGTCTCGCTGGTCTCGGCGACGGTGTTGTCGCAGTCCGCGACGACCTTGAAGGTGTAGTTGCCGGGGGCGACGTCGAGCGGGAGGGTGAGCACGCGCACGCTGGTCCCCCAGGCCCCCGCCGCGAGGGTGACGTCGTTGGTCTTGGACAGCAGACGCCAGGCGGCGTTCTGATAGAGGTAGAAGCCGACGTTGAAGGTCTGGCTGGCCGTGCCGCGGTTCATGAGGGTGTACTCGATCTGGGCCCCTCCGTCGCTGCGGTTGAGCGTCCCCGCCGGGGTGCTGTCCGGGGCCGCGATCGAGTAGATCGTCTTCCAGACCGTCGAGTAGCCGCCGGCGGGCGCGCCGATCTTCCAGGGCAGGATGGCGATGTCCTGGCCGACCGTCCCGGCCGGGTAGAGCGCGCGCAGGCCTCCGAGCTCGTCGGCGTGCAGCTGGATGTCGTTGTTCGGATCATAGCCGTAGGGCCCGGAGGCGCCGGGGTTCGAGTAGGCGCCCATGATGGAGATGTTGGCCGTGTCGTGCATGAAGCCGACGGTGTGGCCGAACTCGTGCGCCGCGACCGCGAGGAAGTTGTAGGGGGGGGCCGCCTCGTTGGCCAGGGTCAGGGCGGTGCTCCACGCGAGGTCGTCGTCGAACAGGATGTCCGAATCGACGAAGTCGCAGTAGGCCGCCTGGGTGTTGGTCGGAGGATCCAGGATGACCATCGAGCGCGTCCCGTAGGCGGTGGCGAGCGCCCCCACGGCCATGACCTCGTTGACGTCCCAGCTGAGGCAGTTCACGTGGTCGGCGCTGTCCTTGCGGGTGCAGGCGCCGTTCGTGTAGTCGGCCGAGAACACGCTGCCCGGGAGGTTGTTCCAGCGGTTGATGCCGGTCTTGAGGGCCGTGTCGTAGGCGGTGCCGAGCGTGAAGTCCGCGTTGTTGATGACCGCGGCGACGTTGTTGGTCGGCCACTTGGTGTTGCACTGGAAGACGCCGCTGTCCACCCAGGCCCCGCCGGTCCAGTTGAAGAGGTTGCTCGTGTTGAGGGTGTAGCCGCCGGCGGGTGCGGGCCGGAGCGTTCCGATGACCGAGAGGAAGAGCGCCAGGCGGACGGATCTCATCGGAGCGGGGCGAGGTCCTTGCGCTGATCCCCCGACTTGGCCGGTCTCGGGGGGGAGAAGCGGCCTTCGCGTCCGCGCTTCTGGATGCTCGACCTCAGTTCCTGGACGAGGTCTTCTGCCCGCCGCTTGGGGCGCTCGCGCAGGGCGCTCGCGCGCTTACGCTCCTCGCCCTCGCCCCGCAGGCGTGCGGCTTTCGCCTTCGAATCGTCCTCCTCCCCGGGGAAGTACCCAGGGCGGGAGGGCTCGCCGCGCGGGCGGAAGACCGGTTCCGGCCCCGAGAGGTCGAGGACTTCATCCTCGTCCCGGTACAGCAGGTCCTCTCCCGAGGCGGTGTCGCGCACGACCTGGAAGGAGCCCTGCCGGACCCCGACGATGGGGCAGGTCCGGGTCAAATTGCCCGACAGGAAGAGGAGGCGGCGCTCGCCTTTCCGGAACGTGGGCGCGCCGACCTGCTCCTGGGAGATCTGCCCGGGGATGTCCCCGCCGTCGATACGGACCGTATAGGTCTTCGCCCCGCCCTCGATGCCGCCCTTCAGGATGTCGAGGTCCTTGAAGGTCACGAAGGTGAAGACCCCGGTCTTGTCCGAGTTCCATCGGGCCTCCACCGACTCGACCGTCCCGTTGAAGACCAGTTCCGAGACGTCGATCATCTCGTCGAGGCCCATCGCGCGGACGAAGGTCGCGTGCGCGCGCCCGCATAAGAGTAATATGGCGCAGAAGGGGACGATCAAGGCGGCGAAGAGGCGGTTCCGCATAGGGGCAGATCCTTATTAGTGTAAGGCGGGCTCCCGGCGTTGTCAATGACAAGGAAGTTACAGAAATCGGGCGGAAAACTAGGGTATCATGTCCTTGAATGGACACGGATCAGCGCAAAGCGTGGCTGCAGTCGGCGGGCATCCTGGGCCAAGCTCCCGCGCCATGAGCGTCATCGCCCGCGCCGGCCGAGCCTGGGCGCTCCTGCGGGAACTGCTCAGGGCCGACACCGCCAACCCCCCGGGCGACGAGTCCTCCGCCTCCGAGATCCTCGGCGACTTCCTGTCGGACGAAGGCCTCAGCGCCGTCCGGCTCGACGACGAGCCCGGCCGGGCCAACCTGCTGGCCCGGGTCCCCGGTGAGAGGCCGGGCGTCCTCCTCACCGGCAGCATGGACGTCCCGCCGCCCGGAAAAGGCTGGAGCCATCCGCCCTTCGGCGGGGTCGAGGAGAACGGGTTCCTGTACGGCCCGGGGGCGCTGGGAGACAAGGCCTTCCTCGCGATGGCGGCCGTGGCCTTCGCCGAAGCTTCGCGGCGGCGGCTCTCTCGCGAGCTCATCCTGGCGGCGGTGGCCGACCGGGAGGGAGGAGGCCGTTGCGGCGCCCGCTTCCTGGCCCAGGCGCACCCCGAGTTCCTCAAGGCCGACTACATGCTGGGGTGGTCGGGCTGCTTCGCCCAGAGCCTGGGGAAGCTGCGGCTCCTTCCCATCGGCACGGCCCAGAAGGGGCGGCTGGATCTGCGTCTGCGCTTCCGCGGCGCCGGGGGGGGCGGCGGGACGCATCAGCCCAAGGCCGCGGCTTTCATGGCCGCGAAGGCGCTCTCAAGGCTCATCGGCGGCCTGCCCCTGCGCGGCTGCGGAGCTTCGCGCGTCTTCCTGAAGGAGGCGGGCCTGCGTTCCGGCTGGAGGGGGCTGCCGATGTGGGCGTTGACCTCGCAGTCGTTGGCGCCGGCGGCGCTCGCCCTGATGTCCGAGGAGCGCTCGGGCCGCATGCGCGCCCTGCTCTCGGCGACGGCCACCCCCGTCCGCTTCGAGGGCTCCGGAGTGGACGCCCTCACGATGGACCTCTCGCTGAGGACCCTGCCGGGCCGCAGCCGCGAGCAGTCCCTCTCCGAGCTGTGGAGGGTCCTGGGCGGCGAGGTCGAACACGAGGTCCTGGGCGAGGTCCCCTCCGTCGAGAGCTCCCACCGCACCCCGTTCTTCAGGCACCTGGCCGAGTCCGTCCGGAGGGTGTTCCCGGGCCACGAACCGGTGCCCTGTCTCGGGCTCCACGCCACGGACGCGGCGTTCTTCAGCCGACTGGGGATGGAGTGCTACGGGATGTCTCCTCTGCTCTTCGAAGACCGCGACCTCGCCGAACTGCCCGCGCGCGCGGGGGGGCCGGACGAGCGCGTCCACGGCGAGTCGTTCTACAAGGGCTACGCCCTGCTGGAAGAGTCCGTGCTGGGTTTCGTGGAGAAGAAGGGGGCAGCCGCCGGCTAGCTCGGCGAGGCCGCGCCCTCTTCCTCCTCCTCGCTGGAGGAGGGGATCGTCAGGGTGGCGGGCAGGGTGAAGTGGAACTGGGCCCCGGCCCCGGGGGCGCTCTCCGCCCAGATGCGCCCGCCGTGCAGCTCGATGAGGCCCTTCACGATGCTCAAGCCCAGCCCCAGCCCCTTGTGGCTGTGCCGGGTCTCCTGCACCTGGTAGAAGCGCTCGAAGATCTTGTCCAGGTCCTTCTTGGCGATGCCCTTGCCGGTGTCCGACACGCTGAAGCGCACCGCGCCCTCCTCCGGGACGGCCGAGACGACCACCTTCCCCCCCTTGGGGGTGAACTTGAGGGCGTTGCCGACCAGGTTCACGAGGACCTGGCGCAGGCGGTTGCGGTCGGCGTAGACCTGGACGGAGGGGTCGGGCAGCTCGGCCGTGAGGGTCAGGCCTTTCTCCCCGGCTTGGACCTTGAGGCCCTCGGCGGTCTCGCGGACGGCCTCCAGCGCGGGGAAGGTCTCGCAGCGCAGGGAGATCTTGTGGCCCTCCAGGCGCGTCGAGTCCAGCAGCTCCTCGATGAGGTCGTGCAGGTGCTGGGCGTTGCGGTGGATGCTGTCGAGGGCCCGGGTCAGGTCGTCGGCGGCCCACTCGCTCATCGGCCGCCTCAGCACGAAGCTCGAGTAGCCCCAGATGACCGAGAGCGGGTTCTTGAGTTCGTGGGCCAGGTCCTCGATGAACCGCTGCTGGGCCTCGCGGCCCTCCGTGAGCTGGCGGACGTGGCGGTTGAGGCGCTCGTTGACCCGGTACATCTCGCTGACCCCTTCCTGGATGTGCTGGTCCATCTCGTGCTGGATGGACGCGAGCTCGTGGGAGCGGGCAATGAGCTGGCGGATCAGGGTGTAGCGCTCGGCCGCGCGCTCGACCGCGGCTTCGGCCGCGTCCGGATGGCAGGGGGTGCTCAGGCAGTCGTAGTAGCCCTGGTTGGCGGCCTCCGCGGTCTCCTCGGGGGCGCCGGCGTTCACGAGGGCCACGAGGGCCGCGTGGGGGTCGCGGGCTCGGATCTCCAGGAAGACCTGGCGCGCCTCGCCTTCGGGCAGCTTGAAGTCGATCAGGGCGATGGGGTAGCTCATGGCGGCCAGGAGCTTGTGCGCTTCGCGCAGGCCCGCCGCGGCGTCGACGGGGTAGGCTTCTTTCTCCAGGGCCGAGCGGAGGGCGGCTCGGCGGGAGGGGTCCGCGTCTATGAGGAGGACGGGAGGGCGGGAAGGGACGCGCTGCTCGCCCCAGGCCGTATCGGTCGCCACCCGGTCATTATAAAAAATATAATCCCTCCACCTCCATGAAACAGCTCATCGTCAACGCCGACCTCGCCACCTTCTCGGGCCCCGAGGGGCCGCGCGCGGGCGCCGAGATGCGGAGCCTCGGCCTCATCCGCGGCGGCGCGGTGCTCATGGACGGCGGGAAGATCGTCTCCTCCGGCCTCAAGGAGCTGGTGCTCAAGCACCCGGACGCGGGCAAGGCCCGCCTGCTCGACGCGGGCGGCCGCCTCCTCCTGCCGGGCTTCGTGGACTGCCACACCCACCCGGTCTTCGCCGAGCCTCGCCTGCGGGACTACGGCCTGCGCGCCCAGGGCAAGACCTACGAAGAGATCGCGGCCGAGGGCGGAGGCATCGTTTCGAGCGTGCGCGCGGTGCGCGGGGCGTCCCAGGAGGACCTCGCCCGCGGGCTCTTCGAGCGCGCCCGCCGCTTCCTGGAGTGCGGGACCACCACCCTCGAGGCTAAGAGCGGCTACGGGCTCGACCCGGACTCCGAGCTCAAGATGCTGAGGGCCATGAAGGCCGCCGCGGCCGGCTCCCCGCTCGAGATCCTGCCGACCTTCCTGGGGGCGCACGCCGTCCCGCCGGAGTACGCGGGGCGGACCGACGACTACGTCCGCCTCCTGGTCAGCGAGGTCTTGCCGGTCGTCGCCCGCGAGGGCCTCGCCCGCTTCGCGGACGCCTTCTGCGAGGAGGGCTACTTCTCCCCGGAGCAGGCCGAGTTCTACCTCAAGGCCTGCCAGGGCGCGGGGCTCGGGCTCCGCCTCCACGCCGAGCAGTTCACCCGCTGCGGCGGCGCCCTGCTCGCCGCCAGGCTGGGGGCGCTCTCGGCCGACCACCTCGACCGGGTCGAGGACAACGACCTGGCGGCCCTGAAGGCGGCCGGCGTGGTCGCCTGCCTGGTGCCCGGCTCCAACCACTTCCTCGGGCTCTCGGAGTTCCCGCCGGCCCGCAGGATCATCGACGCGGGCGTCCCGGTGGCGCTCGCCACGGACTTCAACCCCGGCACCTGCCCCTGCTGGAACCTGCAGGAGATCCTGTCCATCGCGGTCAGCCGCATGAGGATGACCCCGGAGGAGGCCCTCTGCGCGGTCACGGTGAACGCCGCGCACGCGCTGGGCCTCGGGAAGACCCACGGGCGCATCCAGCCCGGGATGCAGGCCGACCTCGTCCTCTTCGACTGCCAGGACCCGCGCGAGCTCCCCTACTGGTTCGGCGCCAACCTGGCGGTCACGGTCTTCAAGCGCGGCAACGTCGTCCACTCCACGGAGGAACTGCGGTTTTGAAGCCCCGGGTCAGGGTCGTCCTCTTCGACATCGACGGGACGCTCATCCGCGTCGGCGGGGCGGGCCGCAAGGGCCTCAACCGCGCGGCCTTCAACCTCTACGGCAAGCGGGGCGTGTTCCGGGAACTGTCCCTCGCCGGCCGCACCGATCTGTGGAACTTCACGGAGGCCGTGCGGCGGGCGACGGGCAAGGAGCCTTCCCGCCGGGAGGTCGAGCGCCTGCACCGCGAGTACCTGCGCCTCCTGCCGGGCTTCGTGCGCCGGGCCTGGGACTCCGGGAAGTACCGCGTCATCCCCGGCATCAAGCGCCTGCTCCGGCGCCTCAGCCGCGAGGAGGGCGTCCTGCTGGGCCTGGGAACGGGGAACATGGAGAAGGGCGCGCGCATCAAGCTCGAGCCTTCCGGCCTCAACGGCTATTTCCCGTTCGGGGGCTTCGGCTCGGACTCCTTCCACCGCGCGACGCTCTTGAAGAAGGCCCTCCGGCGCGCCCGGACGCTGGCCGGCGGGGCGGCCATCGCCCCGGAGGATGTCACGGTGGTGGGAGACACGCCCCTCGACGTGAAAGCCGGCCGGAAGGCGGGCTTCAAGACGATCGGGGTCGGGACGGGCTTCGCCGCGTGGGAGGACCTCGCGGCCTCGGAGCCCGACCACCTCGCGAGGGACTTCAAGGATGTGGACCGATGGGCAAGATGGCTGATCGGATCGAAGCGCTGACCCGCGCGGCTTTGCGCCTGCGCCGCATGCCCGCGCACGAACGCTCGCGCGTCCTCCAGGGGGTCAGCGACCGCCTCAGGGCCGCGCGGGAGGAGTTCGCCGCTCTCCTGTGCCGGGAGGTCCGCAAGCCCATCCGGGACGCCCGGCGGGAGGTGGACCGCGCCGTCTTCACCTTCTCCTGGGCGGCGCAGGAGGCCCTGCGCTTCGGGGGAGAGTGGCTCCCCCTGGACCACGACCAGGCGTCGGAGGGCCGCTTCGCCCTCGTGCGCCGCTTCCCGCGCGGGGCCTGTCTGTTCATCACCCCGTTCAATTTCCCGCTCAACCTCGTCGCCCACAAGGTCGCGCCCGCGATGGCCGTGGGCGCGCCCTTCCTGCTCAAGCCCGCGCCGCAGGCCCCGAAGACGGCTCTGCGCCTGGGGGAGCTCCTGCTCGAGTCCGGCTGGCCCGAAGAGGCTTCCGCCGTCGTCCCCTGCTCGAATGAGGAGGCCGAAGCCCTCGTCCGGAGCGAGAGCTTTGCGGTCCTCTCCTTCACGGGCAGCGCCGGGGTCGGCTGGAGGCTCAAGGGGCTCGCCGGACGCAAGCACGTCGTCCTCGAGCTCGGCGGGACGGCCTGCGCGGTCGTCTGCGCGGACGCCGACCTCGCCTGGGCCGCGGCGCGCTGTGCCGTGGGCGCCTTCTCCTACGCCGGGCAGGTCTGCATCTCGGTGCAGAGGATCCTCGTGGAGGCTCCGGCCTACGAGGAGTTCAAGCGCCTCTTCCTGGAGAAGACGCGCGCCTTGAAAGCCGGGGCCCCGGAGGAGGAGGGCACGGACGTCGGCCCGCTCATCGACTCGGCCGCGGCCGCGCGCGTCGAGGCCTGGATCCAGGAGGCCGTCTCGGGCGGGGCGAGGGCGCTGGCCGGGGGCGAGCGCCGCAAGGACCTCATCCTCCCCAGCGTCCTGGAGGACGTGCCGCCGGGCTGCCGTCTGTCCCGCGAGGAGGCCTTCGGGCCGGTCGTGTGTCTGGAGCGCGTCGCCTCGCCGGCCGAGGCGCTCGGGAGGGTCTCCGAGGGCGCCTACGGCCTGCAGGCGGGGGTATTCACCCGGGACATCAAGACAGTGCTCTGCGCGTGGGAAGAGGCGGAGGTCGGCGGGCTCATCGTCAACGACGTGCCGACCTACCGCTCCGACGCGATGCCCTACGGGGGGGTCAAGCTCTCCGGGACGGGGCGCGAGGGCGTGCGCTGGGCGATGCAGGAGTTCACCGAGCCGCGGACGCTCGTCCTGAAGCGATGAGGGCCGACTGGTGGCGGTCGTTCTTCACGCCAAAGAACTTCCCCATCGGCGAGCTGACCGGCGCCGAAGCCACCCGTCGTGAGGCGCGGGAACTGCTCCGCGTCCTGCGCCTGCCCCGCGGAGCGAAAGTCCTCGATCTCTGCTGCGGCATGGGGAGGCACAGCCGCCTCCTCGCCCGGGCGGGGCTCCAGGTCACCGGCTTCGACCAGTCCCGGAGCTATCTGGCCGCGGCGCGAAAGTCCTGTCCTGGCGTCCGTTTCGTCCGGGGGGATATGCGAGAGCTTCCCTTCGACTCCGAGTTCGACGCGGTCGTGAACCTGTGGACGAGCTTCGGCTACTTCCGCCGGGCCGGCGACGACCGGCGCGCCCTGCGCGCGATGCGCCGCGCCCTCAAGCCGGGCGGCACGCTGGCCCTCGAGCTGCTCGATGGCGGCTGGCTCGTGGGGAACTTCGCCGCCAAGGACTGGCGGCGCAAGGGCGCGGGCTGGTGGCTGGAGTCGCGCCGTTTGCGGCGCGGGAAGGACCCCGGCGTGTTCGCCGAGATGCTGCTCATCTCCGCGGACGGCAAGGCCCGCGGGGGGGAGGTCTTCACGCGCCTCTACGGCCGAAGCCGGCTCGAGCGCGAGCTCGGGCGGGCGGGCTTCGATGTCCTGCGCCTGCGCGGGGGGCTGATGGAGCGCGGCCTGAGACCCCCGCGTTGCCGCCGCATCCTCGCCCTGGCCCGGCGGCCGTGATGCCTCACGCGATCGCGCTCCTCGGGCTCGTCGGGGCGGGAATGGCCTACGCCCTCCTCCGCCGCTGCGGGGGCCAGGGGCGGCGGTCCTGGGCCGCCCCGGCGGCGAGCGCCGTCGCGTGGGGAGCCATCGACTTCGCCTACGCCCCGCCCTGGTGGGTGGTCCTCGCCGGGTTTTTGGGAGTCTGCGTCGCCATCCAGCATCTCTTCCGCAGCCGACAGGGGGGGAGCGCCGCGCGGATCGCGGCTGTCGCCGTCCCCGGCCTCGGGATGACCCTGAGATCCGCGCCGGGCGGCAAGCACATCGGAGCCTGGGCCTCGGATCCGCCGGAAGACCCGCCCTTCGTCCTGACGCTCGACTTCGTGGGGGCGACGGAGGACCAGTACGAGGTCGTCCTGTGGGCGCCCTTGGGGAAGGGCCCGCCGGCGGAGCTCCTCGTCCACCATTACGACGCGCCGAAGGACGTCCAGGGCCTGCTCAAGTCCGACCCGGTGGGGGGCCTTCCCGGCCAGCCCGGCTGGATGAGCGTGCGCGCCGAACCCGCCGACTACGCCTTCGAGCTGCTGGATCCCAAGACGCTCGAGCTCCTCATCGGCATCCTCGACTTCCGGAGCCGCGACCGGGAGGTCTACGTGTTCTTCCAGGACAAGACCCTGCACGTGGCGGCCACGGCGGTCTTCGGCGAGGGAGAGCTGAGGCGCTTGCTGGAGCTGGCCGCGGCCTTCTTCCACAAAGCCCGCCAACCCCGGCCGCGCTGAGCGGCCGGGGCGGGGGGCTTCCTGTCCCGTCTAGGTCAGATGACCTTGCAGGTGCGGATGGTGGACTTGGTCTCGCGGCCATCCGGACCGGTGGCGCGGGCGACCAAGCGGAAAGAGCCGGCTTCCGACGGATACCAGTCGAACCAGTAGTGCCCCGACGTTTCGCGGCAGCTCTGCCAGTCGCCGTTGTTGATGGAGATGTGGACGTTCGCGACGTTGAGCACGTCGACGCGGATGGCGTAGTGGCCCTTGTAGACCTTCTCGCCTTCCTGCGGGTACTGCACTTCGATGGAGTAGGGCGCCGTCTTCACGGCCTTGCGCACCTTCGTCACGACGGGCTTGGTCTCGGCACCGTTCGAGGTGACCGCGGAGGCGAACTCCGGCGTCACTTTCTTGTTGCGGTTTGTGAGTTTCATCCTGTTTGCACTCTCCTGGGGCGCCGCTCGGGGAAGAGGGCTCCCGGTGATCGCCCAAGTCCAGATGGGGCAGCTCATCTTCCGGAAGAACAGCTCGGTATGAGGGGATTAAAGCAATTTTAGACGGGAGGGAGTATTGACCTAGGTCAATACCGGCTTCCCTGCCCCATCCAGGACTCGTCCCAGCTCTTGCAGTATTCCCCGCAGGGGTAGAGGGGGGGCTTGCCCGCCTTGCGCAGGCGGGCTTCCAGGGCCTGGGCCGACCGCTCTAGGGGAGCCGCCTCCCGAGGGCGGCCCTCCTCGCGCAGGAGGCGGGAGAGCAGCTTCAGGGCCGGGATGGATCCGGGGTTCTCCCGCAGGATGCGGCGCAGTTCCTCGCCCGCCTGCGCGCGCTCGCCCTGCCGCAGGAGCAGCCTCGCCAGGTTCAGCCTGGCCAGGGTGTTGGTCGGGTAGAGCTCGAGCGATCGGGACAGCAGGGCCCGGGCCTGGCCGAACTCCCGGACCGCGTAGTGAGCGCGGGCCTGGTTCTCGAAGAAGGAGTAGTTGGTCCTCTCCGGGGACAGGGTGAGGAGCAGGCGCACTCGCGTGCGGTAGTCCTGGATGCGTCGGGCCGCCGCGAGCTCCGCCTGCGTGCGCGGCTGACCCGCGGCTTGCGCGGCGTCGAGGTCTCCTTCCAGGAACTCGCGCGAGCAGTGGTAGAGGACGTTCCCGTCCTCCGGGGAGAGCGCGAAGGCCTCCACCAGGGCCATCGGGTCGTAGTACGAGAAATACCTCCGCAGGGCCCAGGCCGCGGCTTCCAGCTCCGCGAGCCGGGCCCGGTCATCAGCCCGGAGTCCCTTCAGGCAGGGCGCCGCGCTGGCCCGGGCTTCGTCGAAGCCGAAGTTCAGCTTGCGCTCCCTTCTCAGGGACAGGGCCTGGTGCAGGGGAAGGTCGTCGGTGTTCATGGGGCCCTCCTTCCCGGCGAAGGCCCGGAGGGACGCCGAGTCCATCGCGAGGAACGCCGCGAGGCGCAGCGGGTCGTCGAGCTGGTAGTCCTTGAGTTGGAGCGAGGCGGGAGCGTCCCGGAGGGCCTTGCGCAGGCGCGGGAGGTCGAGCGCCAGGGGCCGGGGGGTCGCCAGCAGGAACGACTGCCCCGAGCCCGGCACGTTCCAGAGCGTAGTCTCCGGGAACTCCGCGAGGAAGGTGCGCACGAAGGCGCGGAAGGCCTCCTTGGGCATCTCATCCATCGGCACCCATTGGGCGAAGAGGCCGTCTTCGCTCAGGCGGGATCTCAGGAGCGAGTAGAACTCGCGGGTATAGAGGATCCAGCTGTCATAGGTGAGGGGGTGCGTCGCGTCGGCGATGATGAGGGGCCAGCGCTTGCGCGTCCGGAGCAGGTGGTTCCTGCCGTCGTCGGCGATGAAGCGGAGTTCTGGACGACGGAGGGGGTCCCCGTTGACGTCCGAGAAGAATCCCGAGATGCGGTCTACGTCGCGGTTGAGCTCCACGACCTCCAGCCGGGAGATCCCGCCGGAGTCCAGGGCCGCCCCGGCCGAGATGCCCGCGCCGAAGGCGATCATCAGAGCTTCCCGCGGGGGGCCGTCCCGGAGGATGGACGGGAGGAAGCCCAGGAGCTTGAAGAGCTGGACGTGGAAGAAGCGGGTGGAGGCCTCCTCCGTCCCGTTGAGGTAGAGCTCCCGATGGGACGGGAGGTCGATGACGGTGGCCGTGGCCGCGGCGCCCTCCGAGTGCAAAAGGATTCGCGCCGGCGCGCCCGGGGCGAGGACGGCGAGGTAGAGTTCCTGCATCCGGTACGGGAGCAGGCAGGCGAGGGCGGCGCAGGCCAGAAGGCCCGCGGAGGCGAGCAGGCGCCTGCTCGCCGTGCCGCCGAGGACGGCGGCCGCGCCCGCGGCGCAGAGCAGGAGCAGGAGGGCCAGGAGGGAGAGCAGGTGCCTGGTGCCGAGCGCGGGGATGAGGAGCGGGTTGGCTAGGGCCGCCCCGAGCATGCCGCCCAGCGCGTTCAGGGCGTAGAGCGCTCCGGCGCCCCGCGCCGTCGGCTCCCGGCGCATCAGGCGCAGTGCGAGGGGGAGCAGGCCGCCCGTCAGAAAGGTCGGCAGGACGACGGCCGCGGCGATCCAGAGGTCCTGGGCCCAGGGCAGCCCATGGAGCGGCTCCCAGCCCAGGAGGGTGAGGAGGAAGGGCGAGGCGGCCAGCGCGAGGCCGCCCAGGGCGGCCTCCAGGCAGAACAGGGACGCCAACGCCCTGCCGCCCGCCTTCAGGCGGGCGCTCAAGAGCGCGCCCGCTCCCGTGCCCAGCAGGAAGGCGGCCAAAACCACGGCGAAGACCGCGATGCCGCTGCCGAAATAGAGGATGGAAAGCCGCGTCATCAAGACCTGGTAGGACAGGGTGGCGAAGCCCGCGGCGAAGGCGCCGGCGGCGGCCCAGGCCGGGAAGGCCGGAGAAAGCGGCTCCTCCGGGGCGGCGGCCTCCGGGACCGGAGGCTCCTCGGCGGGCCGTCCGGCGAGAAGGGCGCCTCCCGCGGCGGCCCAGCCGAGCAGGCAGGCCGCGGCCAGAGCCGTCCGCACTCCGTAGGAGGGCAGGAGGACGTACCCGGCCGCGAGCGCGCCCAGGGCCGCTCCCAGGGTGTTCACCGCGTAGAGGGAGCCCGCGTTCCCGGCTCCGCCGGCGAGGATCGCCGGGAAGGTCGCCCCCATGAGCAGGGCCGGGAAGAAGACGAAGCCCGAGATGAGGACGAGGCGCAGGGCCTGCAGCGGGCCGGGGGAGAGGCCCGGGGCCGCCGCTTCGAAGAGGCGCAGGATGAAGCCGAACAGCCAGGGCGAGGACAGGGCGTAGAGGCCGATGCAGGCTTCAAGGAGGGCGTAGGGGAGCAGGGAGGGCCTGCGCCCGCCCAGCACCCGGCCGCCCAGCCAGGCGCCCAGGGCGAGGGCGCCCATGAAGGCCGAGACGATCATCCCCGCCGAAGCGACGGTGTTGCCGACCGCGATGACGAGCAGGCGGTTCCAGGCCGCCTCGCAGAGCAGGGAGGCGGCTCCCGAGAGGAAGAAGACTGCGTGGAGCGCCGGCGCCCTAGCGCAGCTCTTCATGCACGGCGGGCAGGGTGGAGCGGGGGACGACGATGACGTGGACGGGCCTCCAGGCGTGGCTGTGGGACTCGAAGCTCGAGAGCTCGGCGGCGCTGGCCTTCTCCTTGCGGTAGCGGACCTTGAACCGGCCCTTCTCCTCCCGCGCGGACTCGATGGTGAGTTTCCAGCCCTTGGGCATGTCGCCTCCGCAGAGGGCGACCGCCATCGCGGTCTTGAAGTCGATCCTCTGCTCGATGACCATGCCGAGGCCCTGGTTGAGCGAGTCGAAGGCCTGGCGGCTGCGGATCACCTGGACGGCGAAGGAGCTCGGGCCGCCGTTGGCGAAATAGGAGATGCTTGGGGCGGCGGAGGCGCTTGGAGAGAGGATCTCGGACGAGCCGCCGGTCATCATGCGGATCATCGAGTCCGAGTCCTGCTCCAGGCTGCTCTGCGAGCGGTTGAGCGGGAGCACGCCGGCGCCGCCGCGCAGCATCTCGAGGCTGCCCTTCCCGGGGCTGCGCATGGGGGCCACCGGTTCGGGGGCCTCCTGGATGATGACGGCCGTCGCCGCCTTGAGGAGGGAGGATTTCGAATCCATATCCATGGGGATGGGGAGGGGCTGCTTGGCGGTGAGGAATTCCTCCGGCTGCGGAGCGGGACGGCTGTTCTGCATGTCCTGGCGGCGCGGCGCGGCGGCGCGGGGCGGCGTCGTCTCGGCCCTGGGGGCGATGGGGCCCGTGCCGGGCGGGATGGCCGGGGCCGCGGGCAGGCGCTCCGGCGCGTCGGGGAGCTTGGCCTGCTGGCGGCTGTAGTCCACGAAAAGGGCGAAGGCGCTCAGCACGGCCAGGCCGATGAAGAAGGTCTTGAGGATGGGCGCGGGGGCCGCTTGGGGGGGCTGTTCCGGCGGTTCGGGCTGTTCCGGCTGCGGCTGTTCATCCATGGGCATATCCTAGCACCTCGTCCGAAACGATGCCAGCCTGGCGGCCGGCTTGGGCCTAGGCGAACTTCTTGCGCAGGAGCGACGCCCGCAAAAAGTCCCTATCGCCCGCCTCGAGCTCCTTGCCCGCGAGCATCTGGACGTGGCCCGGGCGGGTGAGCACGGTGAGCTCGTTGACCGTATCGAGGCCGGCGGGCATCCTCCAGCCCAGCGAGAGGGCCAGCCGGACGTAGGAGAGGTGCTGCATCGTCTCCTCGTAGGAGAGCACCCGGGCGTTCTGCAGGAGCCCGAGCGAGCGGTAGACCAGATCCTCGAGACGGGAACGGTGGCCGCCCGCGCCCAGCGAGCGGCGGGCCTCCCCCTCGCGCGCGACGAGCGTTCCCACGACCTTCGTGATGGAGCCGATGAGGGCCCCTTCGGAGGGGCCCAGCGCCGCCGCGTTGGAGATCTGGTACAGGTCGCCCATCACCTTGGTGCCCTCGCCGTAGAGCCCCCGGACGACCATGCCGAGGCGCGAGAGTCCCTCGAGCACGCGGTTGATCTCCCCCGTCAGCCCCAGCCCGGGAAGATGGACGAGGCAGGAGGCCCGCAGCCCCGTCCCGGCGTTGGTGGGGCAGGCGGCCAGGTAGCCCCAGTCCGAGCGGAAGGCGAAATCCAGCGAGCGCGAGAGCTCGTCGTCGAGGGCTCCCGCCTTGGCGAAGGCCTCCTCCAGGCAGAGCCCCGAGGAGAGCCCCTGCAGGCGCAGGTGGTCCTCCTCGTTGACCATGACGCTGAGCGCGTCCCGCTCCCCGACCAGGACCGCGCGGCCCTTGGGCGTCTTGGCGAGGAGGGGGCTGATGAGGTGGCGCTCCACGAGGAAAAGGCGGTCGGTCGCGTCCACGTCGTCGAGGCGGATCACGGCGGCCTTGGCCAGCGCCTTCGTGCCGCGGGCGGCCTCGAGGATTTCCGCCAGGACGGAAGCCGCCTCCTTGGCTTCGGCTCGCGGGGGGAAGGGGTGGGCGGCGAGGTTGCGGGCGAGGCGCACGCGGGAGGAGAGGACGACCTCGTGGTGCCGGCCCGAAGGCTCGGCCCAGCCCATCTTGAAGCGGAGCATGTTCCCCAGCTGCATCAGGGCTCTCCGAGGGCGCGCAGGCGGTCGCGCAGGAGCGCGGCCTCCTCGAAATCCTCCCGGCGGACGGCCTCCTTGAGGCGCTCGCGCAGGGACGCGGCGTCTTCGGGGGGCTGCGTCCGGCGGTTCTGCGGGGCCTTCCCTCCGTGCCGCGACGCGCCGTGGATCTGCTGGAGCAGGCCCTCCATGGGGCCGGCGAAGCTCTCATAGCAGGCCGGGCAACCGAGCATGCCGGTCTCGCGGAACGCGGAGTAGCGCAGGCCGCAGGCCTTGCAGGCGGGGTCCTTCGCCCGCGCCCCCTGCGCCGCCGCGCGCCCGGCGGCCAGGCCGCCGAGCTTCGAGAGCAGGTCGAAGATGGGCGGGACGGCGGCCGGGGGCAGCTCCGGGATCTGGGCGCAGTCCGCGCAGAGGGCGATCTGCGCGATCTGGTTGTTGACGATCTGCTTGAAGAAGACGCTCGCTTCGTTCTTCTGGCAGCGTGAGCAGAGCATGCTCAGGACGCCTCCTGGATGCGCCCGTCGCTCAGGTGGACCATCCGCGTGGCGAAGCGGGAGGCGTACTCGTTGTGGGTCGCCAGGAGGACCGCGACTCCCAGGGTGCCGGCGAGGTCCCTCATCTTGGAGAACACGGCTTCGCCGTTCCTGCGGTCGAGGTTGCCCGTCGGCTCGTCGGCGAGCAGGACCCCGGGCTTGTTCAGCAGGGCCCGCGCGATGGCCGTCCGCTGGCGCTCGCCGCCCGAGAGGGTCTGGGGGAAGCGCTCGGCCAGGGGCAGGATGTCGAGCAGGGCCAGAAGCTCCCGGGCGTCGGCCTCGGCGGCGGAGAGGTCCGAGGAGGCGATCCTCGCCGGCATCATCACGTTCTCGAGCGCCGTGAACTCGGGGAGCAGGGAGTCGAACTGGAACACGAAGCCCACGCTGCGGCCGCGCAGGAGGGCGCGCTCCTCCGTGGGCATCCCGACCGTCGGGCGGCCGTAGAGGAGCACCTCGCCGGCGCTCGGCTCGTCCATGAGGCCCAGGAGGTTGAGCAAGGTCGACTTGCCGGAGCCGCTGGGCCCGAGCACCGCCACGACCTCCCCGGGCCGCACGGCGAGGTCGAGGCCGCGCAGGACGTCCACCGGCAGGCCGGCCTGGGGATAGGACTTCCCGAGGCCCCGCGCTTCGACGACCACGGCGTCAGCCATAGTGGATGGCCTCCACGGGGTCGGTCTTCGCGGCCCGCCAGGCCGGGTAGAGCGAGGCCAGCAGGGTCAAAGCGAGGGCGCAGAGGGCGATGCTCGCCACGTCGCCCGCGGTCACGTCCACCGGGACGCGGGAGAGGTAGTAGATGTCCGCGGGCAGCTCGACGGGGGGGTAGCGGTGGATGATCCAGCAGAGCCCGAGGCCGAGCAGGAGCCCCGCGCCGACCCCGACGCCGCCGATGATGAAGCCGACCCAGAGGAAGATGCGCCGGATCTGCCGCGGGGTCGCTCCCATGGCCATCAGCAGACCCACGTCGCGGAGCTTCTCCGTCCCCATCAGGATGAGGTTCGAGGCGATGTTGAGGGAGGCCACCAGGATGATGAGCGTCAGGATGATGAACATGACGGCCTTCTCGAGCTTGAGCGCGGCGAAGAGGGTGCGGTTCATCTGCGAGAAGGAGCGCACGGCGACCTCGAAGCCGAGCCGGGCCTGCAGGGCCGCGGCCGTCTTGTCGGCGAGGGTGAGGTCGGTCAATCGGGCCCCGAAGCCCGAGGCGCCGCCGGGGACCTTCAGGAACGCGGAGGCGGCCTCCAGGGAGACGTAGGCCGTCGCGCTGTCGTACTCGTAGTAGCCCGTCTTGAGCGTGCCGGCCACCCGGAAGCGGCGCAGGGCCGGCATGAGGCCGAGCGGGGTGCTCAGGCCCTGCGGGGAGACCAGCACCACGTCGTCGCCCACCCAGGCCCCGAGGTTGCGGGCGAGCTCCTCGCCCAGCACGATGGAGGTGGTGCCGCCGGCCACGCCGGCCCAGGAGCCCGCCGTGAGGGTGCGCGCGAGGTCGTTGACCTTGAACTCCTGGGCGGGGTCGAGGCCCTTGAGGACGATGCCCATCGAGCGGTCCGCGTACGTGATGATGGCCTGGCCGAGCACGAAGGGCGCGACCGCCGCGACCTCCTTGCGCTCCAAGAGCGCCGCCCGCGTCTTCTCGAGGCGCCCGCCGTCCATGCGGCCGAGCACGACGACGTGGGCCTGGGCCCCGACGATCTTCTTGCGGATGTCGGTCTGGAAGCCGTTCATCACCGAGAGAGTGGTCAGCAGGGCGGCCACGCCGACGGTGACTCCGGCCACGCCGATCGAGGTGGTCACCAGGGTGAAGAGGCCCTTGCGCTTGGTCTTGAGGTAGCGGCGCGCGACGAACAGCTCGAAGCTCATGCCTCTTCTTTGAGGGTCGGGAAGAGGATGACCTCGCGGATGGACGGCGTTCCGGTGAAGACCATGGCCAGGCGGTCGATGCCGACGCCCATGCCGCCGGTCGGGGGCATCCCGACCTCCATCGCCTCGACGAAGTCCTCATCCAAAGGCTCCGTCTCCTCGTCGCCGCCCGCGCGCTGGCGGGCCTGCTCCTCGAAGCGTTCGCGCTGATCGATGGGGTCGTTGAGCTCGGTGTAGGCGTTGGCGACTTCCTGCGTGCCGATGAAGCACTCGAAGCGCTCGACGAGGGACTCGTCTCCCGGCACGCACTTGGCGAGCGGCGTGATGGCGGTGGGGTAGTTCATCACGAAGGTCGGCTCGTGCAGGAGCTCGAGGATGCGCGCATCGAAGATGCGGTCGAAGAGTTTGGCGCTCGGAAGGGCCTCGGGCGTCTCGAGGCCGACCTTCTTGCCCAGGCGGAGCAGACCTTCCCGGTTGAACGACTTCTTGGAGAGCACCTCATGGAGGTCCTCGCCGCAGCGCTCCTTCCAGGCCGCCGGGAGGTCGAGGCGGCGGAAGGGGGGCTTGAGGTTGAGGGGGGCGCCGCGGTACTCGAGGGTCTCGCGCCCGAGCGCGGCGCAGATCTCCGAGGCGATGCGCTCGAAGAGCTCGGCCATCGTCCCATAGTCGGCGTAGGCCTGGTAGCACTCGAACATCGTGAACTCTGGGTTGTGGCGCGTGTCCACGCCCTCGTTGCGGAACACCCGGCCGATCTCGTAGACCTTCTCGAAGCCGCCGATGATGAGGCGCTTGAGGTAGAGCTCGGTGGCGATGCGCAAAAACATGTCGCGGTCGAGGGCGTTGTGGTGCGTCTCGAAAGGCTTGGCCGAGGCGCCGCCGGCCTGCGCGAGGAGGATGGGCGTCTCGACCTCGAGGAAGCCCTGGCCGTCCATGGCCTTGCGTACGGCCGATACGATCTTCGAGCGGGCGGTGAACAGCGCGCGGGCCTCCGGGTTCGAGAGGAGGTCGAGGTGGCGCTTGCGGTAGCGCAGGTCCGTGTCCTTGAGGCCGTGGAACTTCTCCGGCAGGGGGCGCAGGGCCTTGGCGAGCATCGTCAGCGAGCGGACTTCGACGGTCGTCTCGCCGGTGCGGGTCTTGAAGACCGGCCCCTCGACGCCGGCGAAGTCCCCGACGTGGAAGTCCTTGACGAAGGACGCATAGGCCTCGCCGAGGATGTCCTTCTTGAGGTAGACCTGGAGCTTGGCTTCCCCATCCTGCAGGTGCGCGAAGGAGGCTTTGCCCATCTCGCGGATCTGCACCAGGCGGCCGGCCACCCGCACGGGCTCGGTCTTCGCGTCCTTCTCCAGGGACTGCCCGAGCGCGAGGGCCTGGGCGGCCGAGTGCGTGCGAAGCCAGCGGTGCGGGTAGAGCTCGACGCCCCGCTCGCGCAGCTCGCGCGCCTTGTCGATCTTCAGCTTCCGGATCTCATCTTCCATGGGGGATTCCCGTACGGCTCAATTCTTCTTTCCGGAGATGATGCCGACGATGAGCTCGCGCAGCATCTTCGGGTCGAAGGGCTTCTGGACGTAGGCGGCGACGTTGGGGGCCATCTCGAAAAGGTCGCGCATCTTCTGCCCCTTGGCCGTGAGGACGAGGATCGGGATGGAGCGGGTCTTCTCCTCGCGCTGGAGGCGGGCGTTGAGGGTGTAGCCGTCCATGATGGGCATCATGATGTCCAGGATGATGAGGTCGGGCTTGGGGGCGGCCTGGGAGGGCGGGTCCACGCCGAGCTGCTCCAGGGCGACTTGCCCGTTGCCCGCCTCGAGGATGACGTGGCCGTCCTTCTCCAGGATGAAGCGCAGGAGGGTGACGATCTCCGGCTCGTCGTCCACGACGAGGATGGTCGACATGTTCACGGCCTCATCGCTTCCGGAGGACGCGGGCGACCGCGTCCCGCAGGTCCTTCGGCTCGAAGGGCTTCGAGATGAAGCCCGCCACGCTCTGGACCGAGGAGAACTGCGCGGTGACCTGGTCCTTCGCCGTGAGGACGAGCAGGGGGATGGCGGAGGTCTTCGGGGCCTGGGCGAGGCGCCGGGCCAGGCCGGGGCCGTCCAACTGGGGCATCCACACGTCCACCAGGATGAGGTCGGGCTTGAAGCCCTCGGGCGACTCGGGAGCCACCCCCAGCACGGACAGGGCCTCCACGCCGTCGAAAGCCTCGCGGACGGCGTGGCCGTCCCTGGCCAGGATGACCTTGACCAGCTCGACCAGGTCGCGCTCGTCGTCGACGATGAGGATGTTCGCCATGAAGGTTTTTCGAGTGTACCAGATTCCCTATCTCTCGTCAAAGGGGCCGGCTTGCGGGCCTCTTCCAAGGGATATAGAATGGTCCATACGAAAGGAGAATAGAATCTCATGGCCAGCCAGCAGACCCTCATCCTCATCAAGCCCGACGCGGCCAAGCGCCGCCTGACCGGGCTCGTCATCGACCGCCTCGACGCCGCCGGGCTCACCCTGGCCGGCGCCAAGATGGTCTCCGTCAGCGAGAAGCTCGCCAAGGAGCACTACAAGGAACACGAGGGCAAGCACTTCTACGCGGACCTCGTCCGCTACATCCGCGGCGAGCACCACGCCATCCCCGACCAACGCGTCCTGGCCCTCGTCTACGAGGGGGAGGACGCCATCGCCCTCGCCCGCAAGGTCGCCGGGGCCACGAACCCCGAGAAGGCCGATCCCTCCACCCTGCGCGGCTCCTTCGGCCGCGTGACCACGACCGGGCAGATCGAGAACCTGCTGCACGCCTCCGACAGCCCCGCGTCCGCGGAGCGGGAGATCAACCTCTGGTTCTCCCCGAGCGAGATCATCCGGCCCGTCGCCAAGTGACCCTGCCGCTCGTCCTCGTCCTGGCGGCGTCCGCTCTCGCGGCTCCGGCCCCCGCTCCCGCTCCGGCCGCCAAGCCGGCGGTCGTCGCGAAGAAGAGGATCCGTCAGCTCCCCGGCGAGGAGGTGCAGTTCCAGTCCCGGGACGGCTGGACGCTCACCGGGACGTACCGGGCGGCCGAGGCCGGCAAGCCGACCCTCGTCCTCCTGCACGGGGGCTCGGGCCGCAGGCAGGACTGGTACTCGTTCGCGGCCAAGATGGCCAAGCGGGGCCTGGGCTTCCTGGCCTTCGACCTGCGCGGGCACGGCCAGAGCCAGAACGCGCCGGAAGGCCAGCCCGCCCAGTGGAACAAGTTCGTCATCAACAAGGGCTACAACGAGTGGGACAACATGCGCGAGGACATCGCCGCGGCCGTCCTGTTCGTCTCGACCCGGGGCGTGGCCCAGGAGGCCCTCGCGCTCGGCGGCGCCGACGTGGGGGCGAACCTCGCGCTGAAATACGCGGCCGTCCATCCCGAGGTCCCGTTCGTGGTCCTGCTCTCGCCCTCCCTCAATTATCGCGAGGTCCTCACCCCCAACGCGATGAGGGCCTACAAGAACCGTCCGGTGCTCATCGTGGTGGCCGAGGACGACAAGCGCTTCACGACCGAGGCGCGCATCCTCTTCAACTTCGGCAAGCAGTCCGTCGGGGAGGAGAAGGCCTTCCTCATGGAGACGCCCAAGGCCCACGGCACGAAGATGTTCGCCTACGACAAGGAACTCGCCGACCGGATCCTCGACTGGGTGGAGGACCCCACGGGCCTCCCCGCGCAGGAGGAGGAGGGCGCCGGCGAGGAGCCCGCCCAGGGATCCGGCGAGCTTCCCAGCGAGGAGGCTCTCGACAAGGCCCTCAAGCCCTCCGAGGACGTCTCGGAGTAGCATGGCGTACTCCCAGCGCGTCTACCGCCGCCTGCCCACCGAGCAGCCGAATCCGGCCTCCCGGGACATCGACCGCCGTTCCGCCGAGGACATCGTCCGGATCATCAACGCCGAGGACGCGAAGGTCCCCGCCGCGGTGGCCGCGGAGCGCAGGAGCCTCGTGAAGGCCGTCGAGGCCTTGGCCGAGGCCCTGAGGTCGGGACACGGGGCGGTCTTCGTCGGCGCCGGGACGAGCGGCCGGCTCGGCATCCTGGAGGCGGCCGAATGCCCGCCCACCTTCGGCACCACGCCCCGCCAGGTGCGCGCCGTCATGGCGGGCGGGCGCTCCTCCGTCTTCCGCGCGAAGGAGGGGGCCGAGGACGACCCCGTCGACGGCGCCCGGCAGGTCGCCAAGACCGCCCTCCCCGGCGACGTGGTCGTCGGCGTGGCCGCGAGCGGCATCACCCCGTTCGTCCGCGGCGGCCTGGCCCGCGCGCGCCGCATGGGCTGCCGCACCGTCCTGGTCACCTCCAATTTCCGGGCGAGCGTCCCCGAGGCCGACATCGTCATCGCGCCCCAGGTCGGCCCGGAGGTCTTGAGCGGCTCGACGCGGCTCAAATCGGGCACGGCCGCCAAGCTCGTCCTCAACACCCTGACCACCGCCGCGATGATCCGGGTCGGGAAGGCCTACCGGAACTGGATGGTGGATCTGCGCCCGACCTCCTACAAACTGCGCCAGCGCGGCATCCGCATCACGGCAGACCTCGGGCAGGTCTCCCCGCGGCGGGCCGAGAAGCTCTTCGACGAGGCCGGCGGAAGCGTGAAGGCCGCCGTGGTGATGGCGCGGCTCGGCCTCGACGCGAGGTCCGCGCGCCGGCGCCTCCAGGCCGCGGGCGGCTGGCTCCGGAAGGCCCTCGGATGAACGGCCGGCTCGTCGTCGAGACGGTCGGCAGCCTGGTCCTCAAGGAGAATCCCCTCGGAGACCCCCGCCGCCGCGAGGTCCCCGTCTACGTCCCGCCCTCCTACGCCCGGCAGCCCGAGCGCCGCTACCCCGTGGTCTTCTACCTGCCCGGCTTCGGGGGCACCGCGGGGGCGGCCGTGCAGACCCATCCCTGGAAGGAGAACCACTTCGAGCGGCTCGACCGCCTCATCGCGGAGCGCAAGGCGCCCGAGATGATCCTGGTCATCCCGGACTGCTTCACAGCCCTGGGGGGCAGCCAGTACCTGGACTCCGCGGGGACGGGCCGCTACGAGGAGCACATCGTCTCCGAGCTCGTCCCCTACATCGACGCCCGCTACCGGACCCGTCCCGGTGCTCGCGCCGTGATGGGCAAGTCGAGCGGCGGCTACGGGGCCCTGCGGCTGGCGATGCGCCACCCGGAGGTCTTCCCGCACGCGGTCTCCCACAGCGGCGACGCCCTCTTCGAGGTCTGCTACGGACGGGAGTTCGCGAAGTGCGCCTCGGCTTTGACCCGTTTCGGCGGCCGCTTCGAGCGCTACTTCTCCGAGTTCCGCAAGGCGCGCGTCAAGGACGCCTTCCCGAACGAGCTCGTCAACATCGCCGCGATGGCGGCCTGCTATTCGCCCGCTCCGAAGAGCCCTTGGGGCTTCGAGCTCCCCTTCGACGAGGAGACCGGAGAGCTCAAGCCCGAGGTCTGGCGGCGCTGGAAGCAGCACGACCCCGTCGAGATGGCGCCGCGCCACGCGGCGGGGCTGCGCAAGCTCAAGACCCTCTGGTTCGACTGCGGCTGCAAGGACGAGTTCTTCCTGCACCTCGGCGCCCGCGCCCTCTCCCGCCGCCTCAAGGCCCTCGGCGTGCGCCACCGCTACGAGGAGCACGGCGGCGGGCACTTCGACACGGCCTCGCGCCTCGACGTCTCCTTCCCGCTGCTCGGCAAAGCCTTGCGATGACGCTGGCCCTCGGGCTCATGTCCGGCACCTCGGCGGACGGGGTCAGCCTCGCCCTCATCGAGCTGCAGGGGCGCTCGCTCCGGGTCCGGGCCCATGACACGCTCCCCTACTCCGGCGGCCTCCGCCGCCGCATCCTCGCCGCTCCGGGGATGAAGGCCGCCGGGCTCTGCGAGCTCAACTTCGAGCTGGGGCGGGTGTTCTCCGCGGCCGCCGTCCGCTTCCTGCGCCGCCGCGGGGTGAAGGCCTCCTCCCTCGCCGCCGTCGGTTCCCATGGGCAGACGATCCTCCATCTCCCGCGCGCCCGCGTCCCCTCCACCCTCCAGCTCGGCGAGCCCTCCTTCCTTGCCGAGGCGCTCGGCGTGCCGGTGGTCTCGGACTTCCGCCCGCGGGACATGGCCGCCGGGGGAGAGGGAGCGCCCCTCGTGCCCTTCTTCGACGACTACGTGTTCGGGGGAGGCGCGCCGGTCGTTTTGCAGAACATCGGCGGCATCGGGAACGCCTCGCTCGTGGGCCGCGGCCTCGAGGCCTTCGGCTTCGACACCGGGCCGGGCAACTGCCTCATGGACCTCGCCGTGCGGCGCATGAGCGGCGGGCGCCTGGCCTTCGACCGGGACGGGCGCATCGCCCGGCGCGGCCGCGTCCGCGAGGATCTCGCCCGAAGCCTGCTGCGCCAGCCCTTCTTCCGGAGGCCGCCGCCCAAGAGCCTCGAGCGCACCGAGTTCGGCGAGGCGTACCTGGCGAAGCACTTCCGGAAGCTCGCCGACGCCGACGCCGTGGCGACGCTGACCTTCTTCACCGCGCTCACCATCGCCGACGCCTACCGGAGGTTCCTCTTCCCGAGGGCGGAGGTGCGGGAGGCGGTCGTGAGCGGCGGAGGCGCGCTGAACCCCGTCCTCATGGGGCACCTGAGGCGGCTGCTCGCGCCTCTGCCGGTGCGCACGAGCGCCGAGCACGGCCTCCCCGTCATGGCCAAGGAGTCCGCGATGATCGCCCTCCTGGCCGCGCTCGCCGTTCAGGGCAGAACAAACCACTGCTTCCGGGCCACCGGGGCGCGCGGCCCCCGGGTGCTGGGCAAGATCACGCCCGGTCGTTAGACCCAATCCGGAGTGGGCTCCATGCCTTCGCGGGTGCCGGCCTTTCGGCTCAACCCGGACCCGCGCCTTCCGGCTACACTGTGCGCGGATGGATGTACGGGCGTTGAGCGCGCGACGGCTGCTGGGCGCGGCTCTCTGTCTCTGGGCGGCTTCCGCATCGGCCCAGACGGGGAGCGTGCGTCCGACCCTTCCGGCCCTCCAGAGTTTTCCGGTCCCCGTCCAAGGCCCTTCTTTCGAGTTCCGTTTCATCGCCCCTTTGCAGGGGCCCGCTCTCCCGGCCGCAGCCCTTCTTCCCTCGGCGAAGCTTGCGCCGGCGCCCCAGGCTCGGACCTTCGTCGCGGCTCCCGTCTTCGCAATCCCGGCCCGAAGCCCTGAAGCCCCGCTGGCTGTCGTCCAGCTGGAGGGGCTCCAGGACCCCAAGGCCGTCGACGCGGTCTGGCTCAACGCCCGCGCGGCGCCCATCGTCGAGGCCGACGACGCCGTCGAGGTCGAGGAGGCTTTGCAGGCGGAGCGCCCCGGCCGCCTCCTGCGGGCCCTGCCGTCCCTGCGCCGCGCCTCGGCGGCCGCGCCGAAGGGCCCCCCGGCTCCGGGCCCGCGCTCCCGTCTCGACCGCTTCGTCGAGAGCCTGCAGGCCAAGCTCATCTACGAGCGCTTCTCCTGGAGTTCCCTCTGGTACTACCTGTCGCACCGGCCGGCCAAGCATCACGAGACGCTGCGGCGGTGGGAGGCCGAGACGAAGGGCCGTTCGCGCGCGGTGCAGGACCTCGAGGGCGTGATGCTGGCCTGGCGGGCCAAGGCCTACATGGGCGTCCATCAGCCCATGGGGCCCTGGGTGGCCGACCCCGCGACGAGCCGCCGCGAGGCCCTGGCCATCTGGGACGCCTACTATCCTCCGGACCCGGCCGCCCGAGCCGCCTTCCTGCGCTACCTCGACCGGGTCGACCAGTTCGCGCCGAAGCATCGGCGCAGCTTCTACCGCAAGCACGCCTTCCGCGTCTTCGAGGTCACGCCCACGGTCGAGCCCGAGAGGCTCGTCGAGCGCCTCGACGCGCTGCTGGGGGAGGAGGAACTCCGCGGCATCGAGGTTTATCGCCGGGAGCGTCAGCCGCGGGTGCTCGAGGACTTCCGCCGCGCCGCGCTCGAAGCCATAGACGAGGTCAACGCCGGGCTCGAGCCCGGGCGCCGGGTGCTGGGCGTGCTTTTGCTCGGTTCCTTCGCCGGCGGAAACGCCGCTCCGGGCAGCGACCTGGACTATCAGGTCCTCACCGAGGACGGCGGCGCCGCTCCGGTCGCCCAGGTCATCGAGGCCGTGGACCGCCGCTGGGCGGTCCTCGGCCACCCCGAGCCGCCCTCCCCGTACCAGTACGCCCTGCCGCCCAACCGCACCCTCCTGCACAAGATGCACAGGGAAGGCTACCTCCTGATCTCTCCTTACGAGGAAGCCACTCGCGCGCTGGCCCCTCCGGACGTGCAGGAGATGCTCCGCGCCCCTCCGGCCGGCCTGCGCGGCAAGCTCTACGAATACGCGTTCACCGCCTATTTCTGGACCGCCTTCCGCGTCCTCGACCTGAAGAGCCGCTCCTAGTTTCGTATCATCCACGCCGCTGAGGAGGACCATGGACGACAAACCTTCCACCTGGGCCGTCATCAAGACCTTCCCGCGCGCGCTCTGGTGCGCCAACGTCATCGAGCTCTTCGAGCGGTGGGCCTACTACGGCGTGCGGGCCCTGCTCTCCATCTACATCGTGGACACGGCCGCCAAGGGGGGCTTGGAGTTCAACCACCTGCAGAAAGGGAGCATCTACTCCTGGTGGGCGCTCATCCAGTGCCTGCTGCCCATGTTCACGGGCGGCTACGCCGACCGCTACGGCTACAAGAAGACCATGGCCGTCTCGTGGGTGCTGGTCATCGCCGGCTACCTGCTCATGGCCACGCAGAGGACCTACTGGGGCTTCTTTTTCGGCTGCATGATGCTGGCCACCGGCACGGCGGTGTTCAAGCCCGGCGTCCAGGGCACCATCGCCCACTCCCTCGACGACAAGCATGCCGCGGTGGGCTGGGGCGTCTTCTACCAGATGGTCAACATCGGCGGCTTCATCGGGCCCTGGGTCGCGGGCACCCTGCGCATGATGTCGTGGCGCTACGTGTTCTTCATGAGCGCCGTGATGATCTCGGTCAACTACCTGATCCTTTTCCTCTACACGGACCCGAGACCTGAGCAGTCCAAGGACTTCACGGACGCCGACCCGGTCAAGGAGTTCTTCAAGATCCTCTGGAACTCCGTGGTGAACATCTTCGAGCCGAAGCTGATCAGCTTCCTCCTGCTCTTCTCGGGCTTCTGGCTGATGTTCATGCAGCTCTTCGACATCCTGCCGAACTTCATCGACGACTGGGTGGACTCCTCCAACGTCGTGCTGGCTTTGGGGCGGGGCCTGCACCTCCAGAAGCTCGCGGACCTCGGCGCCGCCGGCTTCAACATCCCCCCGGAGTGGATGGTGAACCTCAACGCCGGCTTCATCATCGCGCTCATGATCCCCATCGCCGTCCTCTTCTCGCGCCTGAAGGCGCTCACCTCCATCATCGTGGGCATCTTCATCTCCGCCTGCGGGCTGGTGCTGGCGGGGGCGAGCATGAACGGAGCGCTCTGCATCCTGGGGATCCTGATCTTCTCCATCGGCGAGATGGCCTCCTCCCCCAAGAAGATGGAGTACCTCTCCAGCCTGGCTCCGCCGGAGAAGAAGGGGCTCTACCTGGGCTACGCCAACGTGCCCCTGGCCATCGGCTGGGCCGTCGGCAGCAAGCTCGGCGGCTACCTGTACGAGAACTTCGCCGACAAGACCAACTTCGCCCGGCAGGTGCTGCAGTCGGACTTCGGGCTGAGCGCCGAGGCGGTGAAGGCCCTGCCCAAGGGGGAGATCCTGCCGCTGCTCGCCTCGAAGATGAACCTCACGGCCGGGGAGGCCACCCGGGCCCTCTTCGAGCGCTTCCATCCCGACCGCATCTGGATCTGGTTCGCCCTGATCGGGGTGGCATCGATGATCGGTCTCATCGTCTACGACCGCGTCTTCGTACGCGGCAAGTCGGCCTAGCTCAGCGCCGAGCGGCGTACAGGGCGCGCCCGACCCCTTCGATGCGCGCGCGCTCCTCGAGCTTCCCGAGCAGGGGCGCCGGCAGGGCCCCCAGGCCGTTCTTCGCTCCGAAGAGCGCGCCGGCCATCGCCCCGATCGTGTCCACGTCGCCTTTCAATGACCGGATGAAGGCCAGCATCCCATCGAAATCCCCGCTGAAGCGGCAGAAGCAGTAGAGCGCGGTCACGACCGACTCCTGGGCCTTCACGCCGGAGCCCAGGGCTTCGCGGACTTCCCGGGGGCCGGAGGCGCGCTCGAGCGCCGCGCGCGCCCAGGCCAGCCGCCGCAGGAACTCAGCCTCGCGGCAGCCTTCGGCCAGGGCGGCGAGGAAGCCGTAGGGCTCGAAGAAGTCGGCGAGTGCCAGGGCCGCGGCGCGGGCCATGAGCACCCCGCCCTCGACGCCCAGGGGGTGGGCGTGGGTGATGGCGCTCGCCTCGGCGGCCGCGCGCGCGAGCTCGTCGGGCATGCGGTGAAAGTAGAGGCCCAGGGGTGCGGAGCGCATGGCGGCGCCGTTCCCGAAGGAGCCTTCGGGGAAGACCGCCTTGGAGGCCGCGCGCCGATCCTCGCCCTGCCGGATGCGCGAGAGGATCCTCCAGGTGCCCGACCCGTAGCCGCGCGACCAGCGGGCCTCGCGCGCCCATCGAGCCGCCGCGCGGCCGGGGTCGAAGCCCTGTCCCTCGAGCAGGGACTCCGCGAGGCCCAGGGCCATCTGCGTGTCGTCGGTCCAGCGGAGGGGCTGTCTCGTCCAGAGCCGGAGGAGCGCCCAGAGCGCGCGCTCGAGCGGTCCGCCTTCGTAGGGCGCCCCGCAGGCGTCGCCCAGGGCGAGGCCGAGCAGGCAGCCCGCGAAGCGGTCTTCGAGGGACGCTGGAGCGATCACTTACGGCCGATGATCTGGAAGCCCTTCAGGAAGCCGCGGAACTCCTGGCGGTAGTCCTCGAACTCCTCTTCGTCCACCGTCAGCTTCACGATGAAATAGTCGTCCCCGGCGGGGATGAACGCGTAGAAATGGTGCAGCACGGCCGCCTCGGAGGGCAGGGCCTCGGCGGGCAGGCGGCGGCGCTCGCGGACCTCGAAGAGCTTCATGCTGCGGCCCGCGTAGCGCACGCTCTGGGGCGGAGCCGGAGTCCGCTCGGCGAAGCGCTCCTTCTTGCGGGTCTTCTTCACGGCATCCGAGATGTCCAGGAAGCCGGGCGTGTCCTTCTGGATGAGGTGGATGTGGTAGGCCGGCGGGATCAGGCCGGGCGTCGAGGCGGGGCCGAACAAGTGGACCGACATCCCCTGGGGCGAACGCTCTTCAAGGGTGGTCCATCCTTCCTTGAGATTGCAGACGAAGCTCCCGCTCGGGGGCATGTAGGTCCCCGAAGCGGTCTGGCCCTGGGCCGGGCCGGCGAGCAGGAGCGCCAGGAGGAGGAGCCTCATTTCTCCTCCCTCGCGAAGCGGTCGAGCTCGAGCCATTGCTCCCGCGCCTGGGGCGACCCCACGGGGTGCTCCCCGCCGGCGGGCCGGGACGGCTTGGGCAGGGCCTCGAGGGCCTTCTTCGCTTCGGGGCCGGTCATCAGGCCGGCGGCTTCGAGCAGGCGGAGCTCCCGGGCGCGGCCGCTGAAGGCGCCGTAGGTCTGGAGGACGAGGTCCATGAAATCCTCGGGCCGGTCGAGCCACTCCTGGTAGGCGGCGGCCGATTCTCGGTCGAGGTGGGGTTCCTTGCCCGCGCTTTTGGCCAGAGCCTTGTAGAACCGGAAGCGGGCGGTCTCGGAGCGCAGGCGCACATGGGCATCCGGCTTCCAGAAGCGCAGGAGGGCGTCCGCGTCCAGCAGGGCGGCCAAAAGCTGGCCGGCGAGCTGCTCGGAGGAGAACTTCAGCCGCTTGGAGCCGTCCGGATAGGAGCGGACGAGGCCGAGATCCTCGTCGACCGGGGCCTCGGAGGCGCTCTCGCGGGAGAAAGCGCTCTGGGAGGGGATGCGCAGGCCGCGCTCCAGGTAGAACTGCGGCGAATCGGGTAGGAAGATCTCCCGCTTGGAGAAGAGCTTGCTCTGGACGAGGAGCACCGGGCCGTCGTGGACCGCGACCTGGAGGGACCCCGGGCGCTGCGGATCGGCTCCGGCGGGGAGGCTCACCGAGTGGGAAGCCGCGCCCGCGAGGGTCGAGTCCAGCACGATGCGCGGGATCATGTCCCGGACCAGCCCGAGCGCCCGGCTGCGCTCAGGCTCGCGGGCGTGCGCGCCCAGCAGCTCGAGCAGGGGCTTCACGTCGCGGCCGTAGGGGGCGCTCTCCAGGAAGGTCTTGAAGGCGGCCGGGTCGTAGGGAGCCGGGTCCTTGTAGACCTCCACGGGCTTGGCCGCGGCCTGCACAACCGGCGCCGGCGTCTGGACCGGCGGCGGAGCGGGCTGGGGCGCCTGCGCTTGGACCGGCGGCGACGGCGGCGCGGCGGGTACGGGTTCGACGGGGACCGGCGGAATGGAAGGCATGGACGGCTCGGGCGTGGGCGCGGCTGGGGCGGCGGCGGCCTGCTGGGGAGGCTGCGCGGCGGGCGCGGCGGCTGCCGGAGCCGGCTCCACGGGGGGCGCCGCGACGGGCGCGGGCGGCGCGGGACTTTGCGCGACGCCGAGCGGGGTCAGCGGCGCGAAGGCGGTCATCGGCGAAGGCGGCGGGGCGGAGGGGACAGGCTCCGGCTTTGGCGCGGGCGCCTCAGCGGGCAAGGCCGCGGCCTCGACCGGCGCGGGAGCGGGCGGGGCCGGGGCTTCGACCTGGGCCGCCGACGTGGAGGGGAGGACCGACTGGTCGGGGATGAACACGGCGGGGGGGAGGACGAGGGTCTCTCCGGGCGCCGGCCCGACGGACATCTCCCGGTTCATCCCCTCGAGCTCCTCGACCGAGAAATACGGCCTCAGCTCCTCGCGCGTTCGGCTGGGGAGGAGGCCCCAGTAAGCCTTGCCGATGCTCCGCAGGGCCTCGCGGTCGAGCCCGGAGACCTTGCGGTCATGGTTCCGGTTGAAGAGCAGCTCGAGCTGGATCAGGGCCTTCAGCTTGCGCCGGCTGCGGAGGTCTTCAAGGATGTAGGTGAGCTCCTCCTTGCCGACCGCCTCCGTCCCTTTCTCCGGGTAGATGCGCGCGTCCAGCAGGCGGTAGCCGCTCTGGATGAGCAGGATGAAATCCCGGTTGTCGAGCGGGGCGGCGGCCGTGTCGTAGGGGGCGTCCCCAGCGTGGAGCGAGGGGGGAGGCGCGGTCGAGGCGTGGACGGGCTCTTGGACGGAGGGCGCGGCCTGCACCGTCTTCGGCTGGGTGAACGGGTGGAACCCGAGATGGGTGGAAGGCTCCTCCGCGCAGACGAGGGAGGCGAGCCCGAGCAGCGCCGCCAGCAGGGCCATGGGCAGATTATAGCGGAAATGTCGCATAATAAACGGCATGGACGGCGTCACGACCCTCACCTGGCCGGACTTCCTCCTGGTCGGCCTCTGCGTCGCGGCGCTCTTCGTCTTCGGCCTCTGGGGCGGCCGCAAGGAGGAGACGACCTCCGATTTCTTTTTGGGCGGCCGGCGCATCCCCTGGTGGGCCGCGATGCTCTCCTTCATCGCCACCGAGATCAGCGCGATGACCATCATCGGCGTGCCGGCGACCTCCTTCCGCGAGAACTGGCAGTACCTGCAGTTCTTCATCGGCTCGGCGGGGGCCCGGATCGTCATCGCCTTCCTCTTCATCCCGGCCTTCTACCGCTTCGACTGCACGACGATCTACGAGTTCCTGCGCCACCGCTTCGGCCGGCAGACGCAGACGATGGCCTCGCTCTTCTTCTTCGTGACGAGGCTCCTGGCCTCGGGCGTGCGCCTGATGGCCGCCTGCGTGGCGGTCTCGGTGCTCCTGGATTGGCCGCTCATCCCGGTCATCCTCCTCTTCTCGCTCGTGAGCGCGGCCTACATCGGCTACGGCGGCATCAAGGCGGTGATCTGGACCAACGTGTTCCAGGCCGGGGTGTTCGTCGTCTCGGGCCTGGCCACCCTCGTCTTCCTGCTGAGCGTCGTGGACGGCGGGTTCTCCGGCGTGCTCGCGGCCGCCGGCCCCGCCGGCCGGCTGAACCTGGTGAACCTCGGGCCCGCCTGGGGGGAGCCCGAGTTCCTCAAGAAGTTCTTCTCCGACCCCAACATCCTCTGGATCGCGCTCCTCAACGGCTTCTTCGGCTCGATGGCGGCCTTCGGCACCGACCAGGAGCTGATGCAGAGGCTGCTCACCGTCGAGACCCGGCGCGAGAGCCAGAAGACGATGCTGCTCACCATCCTGGGCTCCTTCCTCGTGCTCGTGCTCTACATGGCCATCGGCACCGGCCTCTTCGCCTACTACCAGCAGAACCCCGCGCTGGCGCCGCAGGCGGAGCTCGACAAGGTCTACCCGTTCTTCGCGGCGCACGCGATGCCGGCCCTCCTGCGCGGCGGCCTGCTCGCGGCCGTCATCATGGCCTCCATCGACTCGCCGCTGGCCTCCTTGAGCTCCTCCTTCGTCACCGACCTCTACCGGCCTCTCATCCGCTTGAACGCCGACGAGAAGCACTACCTGTTCGTCTCGCGGGTCTGCGTGGCCTTCTTCGGCGTCCTGCTGGCCTTCATCGCCTACGGCTTCAGCTTCTTCGACAAGATGCTCTGGCTGGCCTTCAAGATCGGCGGGGTGACCTACGGCTCCCTGCTCGGGGTGTTCCTGCTGGGGCTTTTGAGCGAGCGGCGCTCGAACCGGGCGAACGTCTGGGCGATGGCCGCGATGGGCTTCGTCAACCTGGCTTTGCTCGCCCTGAGCGAGCTGAAGGTCATCCATCTGGGCTGGAGCTGGCTGATCCTCACCGGCACCTTCGGGACGATCGCGCTGGCCTGGATCCTCGGGCCGGTCTTGGACCGCGAGCCGGCGAAGTAAGGGTTGACGAGGTGTAACACTTCTGTTACACTATTTTTATGCCCACCCCGCACCCGCGAGTCAACGTCGTCTTCGAGGAGCCGCTCTACGCCGCCGTGCAGAGGCTGGCCGCCCAGGACGGCGTCTCCATGTCCATGAAGGTGCGCGACCTCGTGCGCTGCGCCTTGGAAGACTACGAGGACTCTCTCTTGTTGGGTATCGCCGAAGCCCGCTCCAGGACGTTCAAGCGCTCGAAGGCCGTCCCTCACGATAAGGCCTGGAAGTGAGCTTCCGTCTCCTCTACCACCCCGAGGTCGTCTCGGCGGACATCGCGCGGCTCGATAAGAGAGTCAAAGGGCGGTTGAGCAGGGCCCTGGCCCAGCGGCTCGAGACCCAGCCGGAATCCTTCGGCCGTCCCCTCCGGGGGAGCCTGGCCGGCTACTGGAAGCTGAGGGTGGGGGACTACCGCGTCGTGTTCCGCGTCGTCCGAAGCGAAGTCTGGGTCTACGCCATCATCCATCGCAAGGACGTCTACGAGGACGTCCTCAAGCGGCTGGAGTGGCGGGCGTAGTCTTCTAGTCCAAAGACCCAGAACGCAGGGCCTATATGGAGCGGGCCCAAAATACGCATTCAGGGGCCTTTGCGGCCCATGCCCCTCTAAGGAATGGGAGCTACAATCCTAGTGACGATGAGCTCGCTCCCTTGGCTTAGAAAGACGGTCTCGACGAGCATGGCGCTCTCCCTGCTCGCGGGCTCCGTCTCCGCGCAGACGGTCGCCGGCGCCGCCGCCGCGGCCAACTCCGCAGGTGCCGTCCCCATCGTGCCCGTGCAGACCGCGCTCCCCTCCGTCTTCTCGCTGACGCCTTCGCTGACGCCGATGGTCCAGACCCTTCCAACCGTCCAAGCTCTGCCCACGCTCGCCCTGCCCAAGATTCAAGCGCTGGCGGCTCCAGTCGCGGCAAAAAGCGTCCCGGCCCTCGCCGTGCAGAAAGCCGCGGCCGCCGTACAGGCCCCCGAGGCGAAGCCGGCGCCGGCGCAGGAGAGCGCCCTCTCGGCTCTCACCGAAGTCGACCGCACCTTGAACGACGGCAAGCAGGAGCCCGCGCAGACCCTGCGCAAGGCCTTCGACAGCGGGAGCCCGAAGATCCGGGCGGAGGAGGCTCTGCCGCAGGCCGAGTTCGGCGTCCAGCGGCCCACGCAGAGCCGCCTGAAGCCGGCCGCCGCAATCAAGAAGGACGTGAAGCCCCTTTCTGCAGAGCAGTACCGCGAGCTCAAGGAGCTCAAGGCCCTCCTCGGCGACGGGACGGTCGGCAAGAACGGCCAGATCCAGCCTTACGGCTTCCTGGGCGGCGCCGCGAAGGCCCGCGCGGCCGGGCTCGAGGGCTTCCTCTACACCAAGCTCGAGCTCGAGCGCGCCCGCGGCGAGAACGCGCTCGCCGGCGAGCTGGAGTACTTCTTCGGCTACCTCGACGCCTTGACCGCTCCCGCCGCCTCGGCTCAAGCCCTGCGCGGGGAGCTTTCGAAGCTCAAGGCCGCCCCGATGCCGGCCCAGGATAAGAACCGCGCCTTGAACGAACTGCTCGTCCGGCAGGTGGGCGCCCTGCGCTCCCGCCTCGAGAACGTCGACCAGGCGGCCTGGGGCCGCTCGGCCAACATCTACATGATCCTCGCCCGGGCGTACAACCGGATGAAGCCCGGCAAGGGCTTCTTCGACTCGATCGACGCCTCCGAGTTCGAGCGCATCCGCCAGGAGACGCACGCGAACACCCTCTGGCTCTTGGACGTCTTCGACATCGGCGTGCCGCGCCGCTGGGGCACCGGCGGCGGCTCGCCCTACGCCATCGCGGGCTACCACGTCAAGAAGGAGCTCGGCGGCGACGCGGCCTTCCAGGAGTTCATCCGCCGCGCCCACGAGGCCGGCTTCCGGGTGATGACGGACTTCATCCCGAACCACCAGTCCCTCGACAGCGACCTTATAAAGGATAGGCCCGAGGCCACCATCCACATCGTCCCGCCCCAGAACCTGAGCGATGAGGAGATCCTACGGGGCATCCCGCGCGAGTCCGGCGGCCAGCGCCTGCCCGTGTTCTACCTGGTCGAGACCGACAACTACCCGGAGAACGGGAAGCGCGTGCACAAGAAGATCCTGGTCCACCACCCGCGCACCGACTACGGCGACGTGATGTGGATCGACATGGCCCAGATCGACCACAGCCGGCCCGAGGCCCTGGAGTGGCAGGTGGCCCAGGCCCGCAAGCTCGCCGAGAAGTTCGGCGTGGACGGCGTGCGCCGGGACATGGCCTACTACCTGACCAACGCGAGCTTCTTCGGCCGCTGGATCGGCCTCCTGGAGGGCGAGGCCGCCCAGGCCGCCCCGTGGGCGCGCGAGCAGATCCTCCGCTACATCGAGGGCTTGAAGGCCCGCCAGGCGGCCGCCAAGGGCTCGGAGTTCTGGACGAAGTTCTCTGAAGGGGTGAAGACCCCTGACCCGTCCTTCTTCGCCATGGACGAGGTGTACTCCCACTCCACCGACATGAGCCGCGCGGGCTCGGACGGGCTCTATAACAAGAACGACCACGACACCTCCCTGGGCCAGAACGGTCTCTACGACGCGATGATGAGCCGCAGCGCGGCCTGGATCCGCGCGGCCCTGCGCAACGTGGCCTTCCGGGCCTGGCAGCGGGGCGGGGCGAGCCTGCTGAATTTCATCGGCACCCACGACGGGGGAGAGGGGAATCCCTGGGACAAGTTCGGCCGGGTGGCGCGCTCCGCCATCGCGACGGCGCTGATCTTCCGGCCGACCATCCTCTACAACGGCGTGGAGCAGGGCGTGGGGCAGGGGCGCAACCTGAACGCCGACCTCTCCAAGTCGGTGGACCGCGAGAAGGCCATCCCCTTCGACATCCCGGTCTCCCTGAATTGGAACGAGGTCGACCGGGACAACAAGGAGTTCCTGCAGCGCGCCCTGGCCGCGGCCGAGAAGCACGCCGACCTTCTGCGCAAGGGCGCAGTCGACGTGCTCGAGCCGGCCGAGGAGACGGCCCTCACGGCCTACTCGATCGGCCGCGTGGACGAGGCGGGCCGCCAGACGGCGCTCATCGTGGCCGCGAACTTCTCCGAGGGCAAGGCCTGGGGCCGCTTCAAGCTGGGCAAGCCGGTGCTCAAGGCCTTCGGCGCCTTCGAGCCGCGCAAGGGGAAGACCTACGTCCTGCGCGACCTGGCCGACCTGGGGCCGCACGGCCAGCCGAAGACCTACACCAAGACGGGCCAGGGGCTGCTCGAGGACGGGCTTCTGCTCGGCCTGGACGGGGGCAAGGCCCACATCTTCGAGGTGGAGGAGATCGACTCGGTGAAGAAGGCCGTTCTCCAGAAGCCGGCCTGGAGCGGCTGGCTCGAGCGCCTCGCCGCCCCGTTCCGCTGAAACCGACCCTCCGATAGTCTATAATCCTCACTAGACCGCATGGAGGGTCACAGATGAGGATGCTGCTCGCTTCGGCCTTGGTCGTCCTGCTCTCCGGGAATGCTTTCGCCGCCTACCTTCTGCAGTACACCATCACGCCCCAGGACTCCAAGATGGTGACCGGCTCGGGCGTCGTCAAGGAGAAGAAGGCCCTCAAGGTCACGGTCGGGGACAAGGTCTTCGAGATCACGCCCTCCAAGCAGAAGAAAGACGCGGTCAAGCTCTCCGTGAAGGTAGTCGGCAAGGACGAGAAGGGCAAGAAGAAGACCTTCGCCAAGCCGATCGTCATCACCAAGCTGGGGACGAAGGCGACCTTGAGCATCGAGAACGCCTTCTCCATCGAGATCACGCCCACCATCGAAGAGAAGGAAAAGAAGGCCCCGAAGAGCCCGAAATAATGCGTCGACGGCTCGCTCTCTCGCTGGTTGCCGCCCTGACCTTCGGGTCGGGCTGCGCCAAGACCGACGAGAAGACCGAGGCCCGCACCATCGTCCTCTGGGAGCAGGAGGACGCGATCGTCGCGCCCTTCATCGACTCCCTCTTCGAGGGCTTCAAGAAGCTGCCGGGCAACGAGGACCTGACGTTCGTCCGCACGCACTTCAACACCGAGGACCAGCGCCAGCAGTTCCAGACCGCCTCCATCGCGGGCAACGCGCCCGACCTCCTGCTGAGCCCCTCCGACCCGGCCGGCATCTACTCCATCTCGGGCTTCATCCTGCCGGTGGACGGCCTCTTCGACATGAGCCGCTTCAACAAGCCGGTCGTCGAGGCCATCTCCCTGGACGGCAAGACCTGGGGCGTGCCGCTCTCGAACGGCAACCACCTGATGATGTTCTTCAACAGGAAGTTCGCCCCCAAGGCCCCGGAGACCTCGGATGAGCTCGCCCATTGGTGCGACGCCAACGCCCGCCGGCACGGGCTCTCGAGCTGCTGGGCCTTCTTCATGGGCGAGCCTTTCTGGCTGGCGCCCTGGCTGGGCGCCTTCGGCGGCTGGCCCATCGAGGGCCGCACGCCGACCCTGGACACCCAGCCGATGCGGGACACCTTGAAGTTCATCCTCGACCTCAAGTTCAAGAAGAAGCACATCCCCATGGAGTGCGACTACAACTGCATGGACGCGCTCTTCAAGGAGCGGAAGGTCGCCTTCATCGTGAACGGGGATTGGGCCATCTCCACCTACCAGAAGGAGCTGGGCAAGGACTTCGGCGTCGCGAAGATCCCGAAGCTCTCGGCCACCGGCCGCTGGCCCACGCCCATGGTGAGCGGCAAGTACTTCCTGCTCAGCTCCAAGCTGCAAGGCGAGAAGCTCGCGCTGGTCCAGCGCTTCATCGAGTACGCGGTGAGCGAGGAGGTTCAGATCTCCCAGGTGAAGGCCTTGAGCCGCCTGCCCGCCCTCTCCAAGGCGGCGAGGTCCAAGGTCATCTTAGACGACCCCGTCCTCAAGGTTTCCATGGAGCAGATCCTCGTCGGCAAGCCCATGCCCATGGCCACCGAGATGCGCGCCGTGTGGGACGCGGTGCGGCCCATCTTCTCCCGGGTGCTGGCCGAGCAGGTCTCGCCCGACGAGGCCCCGGCCAAGATGCAGAAAGAGGCGGCCGCCAAGATCGCGGAGATGAACGAGTGAGCGTGCTCTTCGGCTCCATCATCGAAGTTTTGCGCTTCGTCCTGCTCATCATCGCGGCGGTGGCGGCGCTGGAAGCCTACCTCTACCTCCACTTCCACAAGTACGACCGGCCCTGGTTCCTTCCGGCCTGCGTGCTGGGCGCGGCCGCGATCGCCGGGGCCCTCACGCTCTGCTGTCTGCCGGCCCAGGCGCTCAAGGCCGCGCTCCTCGCCGGCGGAGCGGAGCTGCTGCTCGCCCTCTTCTTCCGGAAGGTCGTGAAGGGCAAGTACGCCCTCCCCTACATGCTGCTGGCTCCGGGCCTGCTGGGTCTGACCATCCTCATCATCTACCCCCTGTGCTTCGAGGTCTACCTGGCCTTCACGGACCTGAAGCTGACGACCATCATGCACTGGAGCAAGACGGGGGAGCTGCCTTTCGTGGGGTTCAAGCACTTCTATAAGGTCTTCACCTCCTCGCCCCTCTCGGAGGTGAGCTTCTGGCAGCTGCTGCTGCGCACGCTGGGTTGGACCTTCATCAATGTCTTCTTCCACGTCACGGGCGGCTTCGCGCTGGCTTTGCTTTTGCACCACAAGATCAAGCTCAAGGGCCTCTACCGCACCCTGCTCATCATCCCCTGGGCCATGCCGCAGGTGGTGGCGGTGCTCGCGATGCGCGGCGAGTTCCACTCGCAGTACGGCTTCATCAACATCATGATCGAGCGCCTGCTGGGCTGGATGCCCTTCCTGGCGGGGATCGGCCTCCAGCCGGTGCAGTGGCTGACCAACCACGCCTTCCTCACCTGCTGTCTCATCAACATCTGGCTGGGCATCCCCTTCATGATGGTGGTGATCCTGGGGGGCCTGCAGTCCATCTCCCAGCACTACTACGACGCGGCGGCCATCGACGGGGCCTCGGCCCTCCAGCAGTTCCGCCAGATCACCCTGCCGCTCATCAAGCCGGTGCTGGCCCCGGCGGTGACGCTGGGCACGGTCTGGACCTTCAACAACATCAACGTGATCTACCTGGTCACGGGGCAGGCGGGGGGGATCGAGGACGCGGACATCCTGGTCTCCGCCCTCTACAAGGCCGCCTTCACCTACTACCGCTACAGCTACAGCGCCGCCTTCGCCATCGTCATCTTCCTCATCCTCTTCACCTTCGCGCTGGTCTGGCTGAAGTGGACGAAGGGCACGGAGTCCGTCTATGAGCGCGACTGAGCTCGCCCGGCAGGAGTACCAGCGCGTCCTCAAGGCCCACCGCCTGAAGGAGCGGATCCTCACCGTCGTCATCCACCTGGCGGTCATCCTCTGCTGCGTGCTGAGCGTCTACCCGCTTCTGCGCATCTTCTCCGTGTCCCTGCGCCCGGGCGACCGCATCGTCTCGACCGACCTCTCCTTCATCCCGGCCGGGGCGAGCTTCCTCTCCTACACGAAGGTGCTCTACGACACGAACTTCCTCATCTGGCTGTGGAACTCGCTCGTGATCACCTGCGCGACCGCGACGCTCGGCGTGAGCCTCGCGGCCCTGGCGGGCTACGCGTTCTCGCGCTTCAAGTTCCCGGGGCATAAGACGGGGCTGACCTTCCTGCTCGGCAACGAGATGATCCCGGCCTCGATGCTGCTGCTCCCGCTCTTCCTCATGATCATGAAGCTGCGCCTGACCAACACCTACCTGGGGATGATCATCGCCTACTCGGTGACCTCGCTGCCCTTCAGCATCTGGATCCTGAAGGGCTACTACGACACGATCCCGAAGTCGCTCGAGGAGGCGGCCCTGGTGGACGGGACGACGCGCTTCGGCGCCTTCCTGCGCATCATCCTGCCGCTGTCCACGCCGGCCCTGGCCATCGCTTTCCTCTTCAACTTCACGCAGGCCTGGAACGAGTACCTGGTCGCGCGCGTGGTGCTCACCGACGCGCGCATGTACACCTGGACCCTGGGGCTCTTCGAACTGCAGGGCCAGTACCTGACCCAGTGGGGCATGTTCGCCGCGGCCTCCATCCTGGTGACCCTGCCCGTGCTGGGGGTCTTCCTCTATTCTTCCAAGTGGCTCATCTCCGGCCTGACGCTGGGCGGAGTGAAAGGATAACCCTATGGCTTCAGTGACCCTTCGGAGCATCACCAAGCGCTACAAGGACGTGGAGGTGCTCCACGACGTGAACCTCGACGTCGCCGACAAGGAGTTCATGATCCTGGTCGGGCCCTCCGGCTGCGGCAAGAGCACGCTGCTGCGCATGGTCGCGGGCTTGGAGGAGATCACGGAGGGGGAGATCTCCATCGCGGGGAAGATCGTCAACCACCTGCCGCCGCGCGACCGCGAGATCGCGATGGTGTTCCAGGACTACGCGCTCTACCCGCACATGACCGTGGAAGAGAACATGAGCTTCGGCCTGCGTTTGCGCAAGCGGCCCAGGGCCGAGGTGGAGGAGCGCGTGGAGAAGGCGGCCTCCATCCTGCAGATCAAGCCCCTGCTCAAGCGCACCCCGCGCCAGCTCTCGGGCGGCCAGCGCCAGCGCGTGGCCATCGGCCGGGCCATCGTGCGCGAGCCGAAGGCCTACCTGTTCGACGAGCCGCTGAGCAACCTGGACGCGAAGCTGCGCGAGGAGATGCGCATCGAGATCGCCAAGCTCCACCAGCGCATGCAGACGACCATCCTCTACGTGACCCACGACCAGGTGGAGGCCATGACCCTGGGCAGCCGCATCGCGGTCATCAACGGCGGGCGCATCCAGCAGGCGGGCACGCCCGAAGAGGTGTTCTGCCGGCCGGCCAACCTGTTCGTGGCGGGCTTCATCGGGAGCCCGACGATGAACTTCGCCGACGGGGTGCTCCTGGATGAGGGCGATGGCCCGCGCTTCAAGAACGAGGTGATGAGCGTGCGCATCCCGCCGCCCATCGACGCGGAGGCGCCGCTGGTCGAGGCGGGGGCGAAGCCGCGGCCGGTGGTGTTCGGCATCCGCCCGGACGACATCTACGCGAAGATGCCGGAGGCGGGCGACGGGCCGGACCTGGTGAAGGCGACCCTGGAGGTCGTCGAACTGCTGGGGCACCGGAAGAACATCCACCTCAAGGCCGGGGACCGGAAGCTCCTGGCCGTCGTGGACTCGACCTTCCCGGGCAAGCCGGGCGAGACGGTCTCGATCTGGTTCAACGTGAAGCGGGTGCATCTTTTCGACAAGGAGAGCACCGAGCGCATCAACACGGAAGGGCGGCGGTTCCCTCGGGCGTAGGCGAAGGGCCTAGACGGGATAGGGACCCCTATCTCGCGGGCGGTGCCCCTTGGGCCCAACCGGGTTTTGAGACGGCGGCTATACTATCCATGATGAACAGCACGCGCGCCGCGTTCAAGCCCTTCCTCAGCTCGACGCTGTGCGCCGTTTTAGTCCTTCTTTCCCCCGGTCCGGGCTTCTACGCCGCGGCTCAGAGCGTTTCACAGACGCAGGCGGTCCCGCTGGCTCCGAGCGTCCCGGGTTCCGTGGGGGCGGGGGTCTCCGCCGTCCAGCTGACGCCGGCGACGCTCAACCTGACGCCTTCGAGCCTCGCGGGCGCAGTCCTTCCCACTCCGACTCTTCCGACCGTGCGGGTGCAGGCGGCGCAGAACGCGCAGGTCGTTCTCCCGAAGGCGGTCCAGGCGCAGACTGCGGTCGTCCAGAAGGCGTTGCAGCAGCCGGTCTTGAAGCCGGTACAGGCCCAGGCTCCGGCCGCGGCGAAGCAGGTTGCTCCTACCGTCCCCTCCGCGAAAGGAGAACTGCAGCGCTCCGAGGACGGTGGCCCCAGGGCCACCGCCAAAGAGACGCTAGAGACGGGCGTCGAACAGATCTCGAAGTCCGAGGATTCGGGGAATCAGCAGGCGGCACTCAAAGAGCTCTTCACGGGTTCGAAGCCCCGGGCTTCGGGGAACGCGGTGGCGGTGGAGGTTTCGGTCGGGGCCGTGCGCTCGGGGCTGGTCAAAGCCGCTCCGAAGGCCGCTCCGAAGGCCGCTCCGGCCGCTTCCAAGGTCAAGATCTTCATCACCCAGCCGGGCCAGGAGCCGGAGGGGATCGCGATCTCGGACCTGGGCGCGGCCCTGGCCGCCCGGCCCGGTCTCGTGGAGGCGCTCAACAAGAACGGGCGCATCCGCGTGGTGGTCTCGAAGATCGCCCAGCCGGGGGGGCTGACCGAGGCGGACGCTTCGAAGCTGCAGGAGATCTTCAAGGCGCAGGGCATCACGACGAAGCTGGCCTTCGAGAGCGTGCTGATCGGGATGCTCGGCCAGCTGGCCAAGAAGGCCGCCGCCGAGACGAGCGCTCCGCAAGCCGAGCGGGCGCCGAAGCCGGAGAAGAGCTGGGTCGAGCGCTTCATCCTCGGCCCGGTCACCGCTCCGTTCCGGGAAGCCGCCTACTTGGCGCGTACCTTCGCGGCTTCGTACACGAATCCGACCTGGGGCGAGGTTTTGGGCGGGCTGATCTCGAAGGCGGTTCCGACCGCGATCACGATCGGGGTCTGGGGCGCGCTGTACGCGGGGCATCCGCTGGCCTTGGCCGTGGCGCTGGGGATCTCGCTGGCTTTGAACATCTTCCATGGGATCTGGATCAACACGTGGTCGAACCTGCAGAGCAACATCGGGCGTCAGCGGGGCCTGCAGTATCAGACGATCTTCAACCTGGCCTACGGGCAGTGGTGGGGCGCGGTGTTCCGGACGGTGGCGTGGACGGCGATCCCTAAGACGATCCCGCCGTGGGCGCTCTCGTACTGGAAGGACATCGGGATCGTGACGCTGGTGGGGGCGTTCTTCGGGACGCTGGGCATCCAGGGATTGAACACGCTTTATGACAATGGTCGGCTGACGCGCATGCAGCGCGGGGCCATCCAGCAGTTCCGGGACATGGCGATGTGCCTGGCCGGGGCCTTCCTGGGCTCGGGGTCGATGGCGGTCTTCTGGTCGATGTTCGCGGCCCAGCAGGGGCTGGATTTCCTGATCTACCTGGCGTCACGCCGGCTCAAGAGGGTGCCGATCCTCTACGTGGCCGATGAGGGCGTGGCGGGGTCTTCGGAGTTCCTGGAGGCGTATCCGGTGGTGCCGGGGCGGGCCGAGCCGGAGTCGCCGCTGAGGCAGGCGTTGAAGATGCTCATAGACAATCCGCTGGTCAAGCCGGTCGTGTGGGTGATCAAGAAGATCTATTCGTTGCTGACAAAGAAGAAGTAATTTTTCTTAAGTCCATATCTATTCCAACTAATTACCAATTTATCAGTAAGTGATTTATTCGTATTGACAATATCTATTCCATGATCTATTCTATATTATGCCATCTGGACCTCGGATCGACTATACGCAATTGACGGAGAGATTTCGCCGATTCCTGAGAAGGGGCGTTACGAACGCCCTTGATGCGTGTCGATCTCTTGAGATAAGTCAGCCTACATTCTCGCGGGTTCTCTCTCTCAATAGGCCAGGGGTCCTATCTGTCGGGAAGGCGCGAAAGACAAGATATGCATTGCGGCGAGAGATCCCAAATGTTGGAAGGGCGGTTGTCGTTCACCAAATCAATGAGGAGGGGGAGGCTTCGGAACTGGGGACACTTCATGGCATCGAGCCGGATAATGGATTCTATTTTGAATCCTCTCGACCAGGGGATTGCCCGAGCCGCTTTTATGAAGACCTTCCATACTTCCTGAACGATCTGCGGCCTGCAGGATTCTTGGGAAGGCTCATCCCTCAGAAATATCCGGAACTGGATGCGCCGAAAGATATTTCGAGGTGGTCAGCCGATGACTGCCTTAAGTATCTCACGAGGTACGGCTCGGACTTGATAGGGAACTTGATTCTCGGGGATGAGGCTTTTAGAAAGTATTTAAAGAGCAAAAGCTCGTCTTATTTTGTGAGCCATGAAAATAGATCGAATGAATATCCTCGGATGGCCAGCGCTGTGTTGGAGTATGGCGATCCAGGGTCCTCTGCCGGTGGCGAGCAGCCGAAATTCTCCGCCGTTGTGGGAGACGATCGGACTGCAGTCCTGGTAAAGTTCTCCCCGAAAATCGATGCCGAGGTCGGGCGTAGAGTCGCGGACCTGCTTATTTGTGAGGCCATCAGTTCGAGCGTTCTGGGGAGCGCCGGCCGCAAAGTCGCGTCATCGGAGATCCTCTTCGGAAACGATCAGGTATTCCTGGAGGTCCGAAGGTTCGATCGAGCAGGCCGCAACGGCAGGCGAGGGCTTATTTCGCTGGAAACGCTGGACGCTGGGTATGCGGGCCGCGGGACGAGTTGGGTCGATCGGGCGCGGGCACTTCGTGAAGAGGGGATCATCGGGCGAGACGACTATGATGAGGTGCGATGGCGCGAGTTGTACGGCCATCTTATCGGCAACACGGATATGCATGCGGCGAATATCTCGTTCTTCATGGAGTGGCCGCGCAAAGTGCGGCTGGCGCCGATCTATGACATGCTGCCGATGCTGTATATCCCGAGGAACGATCAGATCATCGAACGTGACTTTGTTCCACCGTTGCCGAGCCCGGGAGATTCCGACATTTGGCTCGAGGTTTGGGAGACGGCGAGGCGGTTTTGGAGGGCGGTGAGTGGAGACGGGCGCGTCTCGGCGGGGTTCCGAGCGATTGCCGGAGAGAATTTCGCAAAGTTGGACGCGCAAGAAGAGCTGGGACGACTGCTCCCAAAATAAGCCGGCACAATCTTGGTGGGTCAGCAGGCATAAGGCCGGCCAGTAGCGCCGTCGCCCGCCCGACCCTCAACGCCAGAAGGCTTTCACGCGAAGACGGACGATCTCGCCTCCTTCCTTGATATCGCCCCCGCCGATCCTCTTCAGCTCGGCCTCGACCTCGGCGATGAAGGCCATCCGTTCCTCCGTGGAGAGGTAGGGTTTGGCGAACGTGTGGAGTTCGTCGTCGCCGACCCGATATCCGCGCAGAGAGCCGTCCAGATAGTCGCGGCCCTTCGAGGCGTATTCGTACATGGGCCCGTCGGTATGATACTCCCCTGCCAGCAGGATCTGCCGCCGCTCCACATTGTATTCGGTCTGTTCCTCCCTGGAATTGCATTTCCCGTCCGCGCAGTCGAGCTCAGGGGAATCCGCCAGGCGCTTCCACTCGTCCCGGGTCAAGAGCAGCCTCTCCGGGGGGGCCGCATTGCCGGAGGGGCCTACCCATGAAGTGTAGATATCGTCTCCATGGTGCAGGGCAAGCCCGGCGGTTGGGAAGAACGGGCGGGAGTGCTGCCCGTTGATCGAGCTCTCGACCGGGATGTTCGCGCCGCGCAGCGCCCCCGCGTAGAAGCCGGTCACTCCCCAGCAGCCGCCGACCTTCCAAGGCCCGGGAACGCCGGGCCGCAGGAAGCGGTCCATCGGGACCGGCCCGGGATAGCCGTAGAGGCCCGCGAAGGTCTCCGACCCGCGTATGTGGCGGAGGTTCCGGCTGGCCCAGCCCGTCAACGCGACGACCGTCTTCTCGGGGGTATCGCCCAGAAGGCCCTTCTCGACTAGGAAGCGGTAGGCGATCGACGGGTCCCAGGAGAGCGCGTGCCCCATGACGAAGCGGGTGGCTTCGAACTCCAGCTTGTCTTTGCGCTTCTGCAGGAGGCGGGAGTCGAGAAGCAGGGCCCGCTCCGGCTTCGTCATCGTTTTCAGCGACCAGGCGACCTTGCCGTGCCGCTCGAGCCAAAGGCTGTGGGCGACATGCGTGAGATAGAGTTTCCAGGCGTCGGCGGAAGTGTAGAAGACGTGCCCGTCGTCCTCGCATTGCTGCACCGGCTCCGTCGAGGCGAAGATCCTGCCGTCCAGCTTGTCCTGGACGACCTTGATCGGTTCGATCGGCGCGGGCGCCGTCGTCAGCCCAGCCGGCTCTCCCGCCTCCACCGCCGCCAGCGCTCGGGAGAGATCCTTCTTCTGCTCGACGCTCCAGGAGGGATAGGATACCGGGCCCGACTCCGCCTCCCAGATGATGTCGGCGGTGATCTTCTTGTCGTTCAGCAGTTCGGCATAGGGATCGGAAGCGCCTCGGCCCGGAGCCGCGTAGCCGCCCAAGAACAGGAGTGCGCCAAGCAGGCGGAGCGCTGGTTTGATCAGGTTATTGGGAGAGCTGTTTCTTCGCGAGATCGATCCACCGTCTTTCACGGAATTTTTCCGTATGCGTGAACAGTTCTGCGCGCTTGAGTATCCCCTCGAAGGCGCGGCGGGCTTCCTCGGCCCGTTCCATCTTCTTCAACAACAGCGCCTTCCTGTATTCGACTTCTTCTCCGGGCCAGTCGCCGAGTCTTTTGAAATGCTGAAGCGCGCCCTCGAGATCGCCGAGTTTCTGCAGCGTCCGCGCCATGAGCCAATCCCGTCGGCGAGGTTCATAATCCGGATTTTCTTGGATCAATCTCTCCAGAGCGGCGCGCGCTTGCACGTGCTTTTCGCTTAGGAAATAGGCCCAAGATAAGTGCAGGAGGTTCTTGGGATTGCTCCCGTGTCCCATAGAGAGGCATTTCTCGAATTGCTCTATCGCCGAGTCGAATTCGTCATGTTTGAGCAGGCCTTCGGCGAGCAGCTCGCGGTTGTAGACCGTGTCGAATTCTTCGACATCGGCGCGGAGCTTCTTGAGGTCGACGCTGGAATCGGGCCCCGAGAAGACGTCTGCGGCATTCTTCTCGAGGGAGGATATGATCTTCGTGTACTCGATGGCTTCGGCGATCAGGTAGGACCCCCAGCCGACTACCGGTACGGCCAGTATGAAGATCACCCAGATCAGGCCTCGCCCCGAGGAGAAGGCATGGTAGGCGCAGCCGAGCTGGATGAGGGTCGCGACGGCTATCAGGATGGGCATCTACTGAAAATCATATCACGTTTATTTAAGGAAATCGTGTCCGGTCATTTGGGCGAAATGGGGTAAATCCCCGCTACTTCACCGGCCCCGCCGCATCCATCCACTTCACCCCGTCCGCCTTCCCGCCCCCGAACACATAGTCCGCCGGCTCGGGCGCCAGCGGCCTCAACCCTCCCTCCATCCCATCATAATCCCACGTCGTCACATTGAACTCCGCCCCATCGAACGACCCCACCCCCCTGAACGCATCCAGATCAAAAACGATCTCCACCGTCCCCGCCTTCTTATCAGACTTCACCTTCGGCGGCGGCTGAACCGGCGGAGCCATACTCCCCGCCGTCGACCCCGACGCCGGATACAAGGCCACCGTCCAGCCCCCAAGGAACAACCCGAAATCCCACGTCTGACCCTCAGGCATCTCCGCATTCATCCGCGGCAAAACCCGCACCCCCCGACCATCCGGCCACGACAAAAAGATGTTGAAGCACACATGGTCGAACCCCAGCGGCGGATTCCATCCATCCGACAACCCCTTGGCCATCTTCACCACCCACTTCGCCCCCGGCCCTCTTCTATACAACGAAACCCTCTCGATATCCGCCCGCCCCTCGAACCCCGGCGCCAGCGGATAACGATACGTCCCCAACGGCCCCCGATCATCTCCCACCGGATCCTCCACCTCCGCAATCCGCTTCCACGGGATGCTCACCGAGAACCCGCGCGGCTTCGAAAGCCCCAGCTTCTCCGGCTCCCCGACCATCGCGATGAGCGTATGTTCCCCGTCCGCCAGCCTCCCCGCGTCGAGCGAAGCGCTCCAGCGCCCGCCCTCGCGCCGCGCCCGGATCGGCCTCGACAGCCGCCCATCCACGATCAGCAGGACGTTCCCGTCCCGGCTCGCCGTTCCCCTCACCTCGACCGCTTTCTCTCCCAGCGGGCCGGCCGGCAGCGGATCGATCACCGCGGCGGCCGGAGCCGGCGGCGCCGCCGCCGGGCCCGCGCTCTTCAGCGCCAGCACCGCGCGGGGAGGCAGGAGCATGGAGAGGCGCTCCCCGACCCGCAGCTCGGCGAAACGGTCGAGATGGCGCAGGAAGACGGGCTGCATCCGCACCCCCGTCTCCAGTCCCGTCTCCAGCTCCGCCAGCAGGACCGGCTCATCGGCCGTGTTGAACAGCACGAGGGCCTTCTCCTTCCCCATGTCCAGCCGGTACGCCAGCGCCCCCGCGCCCGAAGCCTCCCCATACAAAGGCGTCAGCGTCCCGCGCCGGAACACGTCGTTCTCCCGGCGCACGCGCGCCAATTCCTGGATCAACTGATATAAAGGATGCCCCGCGTCGAAATGGTCTTGACCGCCCGAGCCGTACCCCTCTTTGAACATCGAGCCCCGCGTCTCCCGGAAGCCCTGCTCGGTGCCCGCGTACACCACCGGGATCCCCGGCACCGTGAACACCGCCGCCAAAGCCTGCGCCAGACCGTCCTCCGAGCCCTCGGACAAGAACCGCGCCATATCGTGGTTGTCCACGAAATTCCCCGACCCCAGTCCGTCCCGATAGAACTTGTTCAAGCTCTCGAGGCGATACTTCAGCCGCGCCGGCGCGGCCCCCTTCGCGAACACCGACCGCAGCTCCATCGCCAGCGGGAAGTTCAGCACCGCGCTCAACTCCGGCTGTTCTTTCGTCCCCAGGTACTCCGCCGCCTCTTTATCGGCCTTATCCGAGAACGGCTCCGCGTGGATCCACACCTCGCCCAAGGTCAGGAAATCCTTATCCTTCGAGCGCACGAAATCCCGCCAGAACTCATGCTCCACGTAATGGGCCGTATCCAGCCGGAAACCGTCCACCCCGACGGATGAGATCCAGAAATCGTACGACTCCCGCAAAGCCTGCCGCACCGCCGGGCTCGACGTATTCAGATCGTCCAAGCCGCTCATCTGCCACTTCAGCCTTTGCTCGTCGTTCGCGTAATCCGTGATGTCCGACGTCCAATGATACACCGACGCCCCGCGCTGGAGCGGGTCCGAGGGATCGTTCAGGTTGAACGGCCGCTGCGTAGGGCCCGTGCTCGGCACGATGCCGGACTTCAGCTTCAAGTCCGACCCGAAAAAATCCCCCGTATGGTTCACCACGATGTCCTGGATCAGCTTCATCTTGCGCCGGTGAAGATCATCGGCCAAGCCGCGGTAGTCCTCGAGCGTCCCCAGGTGCTCGTCGAGCTTCATGAAATCCCGCGCCCAATAGCCGTGATAGCCCGACATCTTCAAGGCCGGGTCGTTCCAGACGTTGGCCACCGGCGGCGTCAGCCACACCGCGCTCGCGCCCAAGCCCTGGATATAGTCCAGCTTGGACCGGATGCCCGCGATATCCCCGCCGCTGTAGTACGCCCCGTTCTTCGGGTCGAACTCCTTGAAGCCCAGATCATCGTTCTTCACGTCGCCGTCGGCGAAGCGGTCGGTCATCAGGAAATAGACGACCTCGTCGCGCCAGTCTCCGGCCCTCGCCGGGGAAGCCAGCAGAACCAGCAGGAAAAATCGGGTCATGGGGCCTATTCTACAACATGAAGGCCCTAGGTCCTAGAACCGCCTGGGCCGCCTCCCCGGCCGAAAAGGCCTCATGGGCCCAGGACTATTTTCCATGCTAGACTTACACTCATAGTGATGATCCTCAAGGCTTGGCGCAAAGGCTTCGCGACCCTGCTCTCAGCGGCCCTGCTGTCCCAGCAGGGCCTCTTCATTTCCGAAGCCTGCGCCCAGACCGTCAGCGGCCAGCAGGCCGGAGCGCAGAGCGGCTCGAACGTCGGCGCGGCCGGCGCGGCCGTAGTCCCCACCGTCCAGCTCGGCAATATCGCCGTCAACCCCGCGATGCCGCTTGCCGGGACCAACGCCCTGCCGACCCTCACGAACGTCCAGCCCGCCGCTCCCCAGGTCATCAACTCTCCCAAGGCTGCTGCCGTTCTCGCTCCCTCGGCCATCCCCGCCGCCCAGGTCTCGAAGCCCGCGGCTCTGAAGGCGACTCCTCTCTCGGCTCCCAAAGCCGCCCCGAAATCCTCGGAGAAGACCTTCGTCCCGCCGGTCGGCCCCTCCGGCGCGGTGGCCAATGCCCCCGACGCGGAGAACCCCTTCTCGGGCGCCTCGCCCGACCTCTCGCAGGGCCAGCAGACGGCCGAGCGCTTCAAGCTCAAGACCCCCGAGCAGGCGGCCCAGGCCTTCGACTCCAACGAAAGCGACGAGCCGGACATCGGCTGGGACCAGGTCCCGCCGGTCCCCTCCGAGGCTCCCGACTCCATCAAGGACCCCAAGGCCTCCCTCGACATCGCCCCCGGCGCCAAGTTCACCGCCTCCCCCAAGAACTGGGCTTCCGAGATCATCTACTCCGTCATCCTCGACCGCTTCGGCCGCTCCAAGGACCACCAGACCTGGGGCGACCAGAAGCTGCCGACCACGCGCCACGGCGGCAACATCCGCGGCCTCATCGACCGGCTCGACTACCTGCAGGGGATGGGCGTCACCACCCTGCTCATCAACCCCCTCTACATGAGCCCGCCCGCCGCCTACCACAACTACTGGCCCATCCACTTCATGGCCGTCGACCCCAACCTCGGCACCATGGCGGACTTCCAGGAGCTCGTCAAGAAGGCGCACGGGCGCGGCATGCGCATCGTCTTGGACGTCGTCTTCAACCACACCGGCCCCATCCTCGAGTACGAGGGCGGCTGGAAGTGGAGCCAGAACCCCAAGGAGATCAAGCGCTGGCGCTACCCCGTGGGCCCCGTGGAGCTGCGCAGCAAGGAGCACTACCACCGCCGCGGCTCCATCGACAACTGGAACGACCCCGACCAGATGCGCAACGGCGACTTCCCCGGCGGCTTGAACCAGCTCGCCACCGAGCGCAAGGAGACCCAGGACGTCCTGCTCCACATCTCCAAGTGGTGGATGAAGCAGACCGACGTGGACGGCTTCCGGCTCGACACCTACCCGCATGTGGCGCCGGACTTCTGGAACCGCTTCTTCCAGGAGACCCGCGACTACGCCAAGAAGCTCGGGAAGGACAACTTCCTCGTCATGGGCGAGATCTACAACGGCGACCCCCGCGCCCTCGCGCCCGAGGTGGGCAACGGCCGGTTGGACGCCGCCTACAACTACCCCGCGCACTTCTGGGACAACGACGCGCTCCACGGCCGCGCGCCCACCAGCGTGCTGGAAGCCAGCCTCAACGGCATCCGCGCCGTGATGGGCCACGCCTTGAACCGCCTGGTGCGCTTCCTCGACAACCACGACAAGCCGCGCTTCCTGGGCCAGCACGACCCCATCGGCATCGCGCGGGTCGCGCTGGCCTACACCCTCTTCTCCATCGGCATCCCCTACGTCTACTACGGCACCGAGCAGGCCTTCCGACAGTTCTCGAAGAACGACTACGGCATGGACGCCTATCGCGAGGACATGTTCCCCGAGGGCAAGTTCAGGAACCCGGCCACGCAGGGCGACGACTTCAACGCGCAGAACCCCATGTACAAGCACCTGGCCGCCCTGGCCGAGGTGCGCAAGACCCACCCGGCGCTGAGCCTGGGCGAGCAGTACGTGCGCTGGTCCGACCCCAACGGCCCGGGCCTCTACGCCTTCAGCCGCATCCACGACGGCGAGGAAGTGCTCGTGGTCATGAACACCGCCGGCGAGGCGCGCTCGGCCCAGATGTGGGTGGACGGCAAGCTCACCCCCGGCGGCGCGGAGCTCGTCGACGCGCTGGGATCGGGCTACGCGGCCAAGGCCGCGGCGCAGGAAGGCGGCGGCTCCAAGGTCGGCGTGCAGATCCCGGGCCACGGCGTGCTCGTCCTCGTCCGGAAGAAGTAGACTTTCCCTTAAGATGAAGCTATCCGCGCTCCTCGGCCTGGTACTCCTGTGTTCCTGCCGCCATGCCCCGAGCGGGCCGGAGGTCGACCTCGGGTCGACGAGGCCCTGGGCGCCGCCGGGGACTTCCGAGAAGGCCATCCCGGGCTCCCAGTCGGAACAAGGCGGCCTTCTCTTGGCGCCTCCGCCCGCCAGCGCGCCGGCCATCCGCCCGCGGGAGCTGCCGGTCGGGGCGGGCGTGCCCGCGGGGGAGGGCGCGGCCGTGCCGACGCCGGCTCCGGAGGCGGAGCTCTCGGCTCCGGCACCGACGGTGAGGGCCCCTGCGCCCGAGTTCGCGGCCGCCTCCGCGCCGGCCTTGAGCCGCACCGAAGAGCAGCGCATGCGCGACGAGCGCTGCGCCGCCTGCTGCACCAGCGTCGGGGGAGCGTGGCGGTACGGCACCTACAGCTTGAGGGGGGACTACCCCGCCCAGTACGGCTGCTGCGAGGGGGCGGACTGGAAGCCGACTCCGGCCTGCCGCGAGGCCGCGCGCGTCACGGCCTACTTCGGCGGCTTCGGCGACGGCCGCGAGAAGTTCCGCTGCCCTGCGGGCGCGGCTCAGTAGAGCAGGAACGGCGCGCGGCGGCTCTTGAAGGCGGCGGCGTCGGTCTCGAACATCGAGATCATCTCCTTGGGCCGCGCGCCGCCCTGGTAGAGCATCCGGAAGCGGTCGGTCCCCACCATGCGCACCATCTCGTCGAAGCGGACGCCGAACTCCAGAGGATGCAGGTCGCGCAGGGCGCAGACGAGGTGCGCGAAGAGCCTGAGCGGGGCGGCCGCCTTGCGGTCCTTGAGGCGGATGCGGATCCCGCGGCACTTCTTCCCCTCGAACACGCTCTTGGAGGGGGTCTGCTCCTCGGCGGAGAACTCGTAGCCCTTCAAGCCCGCGGCCTTCAGGCGCTTGAGCAGGGCCCTGTCGTCGAGCCACGGGGCGCCCACCCACCGGAAGGGGGCGGGGGTGCCCCGGCCCACGGAGAGGTTCGTCGCCTCGAAGCAGCCGATGCCGGGGTAGAGCGCGGCGGCCTCGATGTCGGGCATGTTCGGGGAGGGGGGCGTCCAGGGCAGGCCTGTCTCGTCGAACCACAGGCCCCGCGACCACCCCTTCATGGGGATGACGTGGAGCTTCGTGCCGACCCGCGCCGTCACGTTGTGCAGGCGCGCGAGCTCCCCGAGCGTCATGCCGTGGCGGACCGCCACCGGCAAGTAGGCCGTGAAGTGGCGCACGTTCTCGTCGAGGATCGGCCCCTCGACCGCGTCGCCCCCGATGGGGTCGGGGCGGTCGAGCACGATGAACTCGACGTCCTTCTTGGCGGCGGATTCCATCGCCATCGCCATCGTGGTCGCATAGGTGTAGAAGCGCGCTCCGATGTCCTGGATGTCGAAGACGAGCGCGTCGAGGCCCGAGAGCATGTCGGACGTGGGGGCCTTCGTCTCCCCGTAGAGGCTGTGGAGGGGGAGATCGCGTCCGTCGGAGAGCCGGAAGGTGCCCGAGGAGACGGCGGCGTCCTCCACCCCTTTGAAGCCGTGCTCCGGAGAGAAGAGGGCCAAAAGCTTCACATGCGGCGCAGCGGCCAGGACCTCCGCGGTCGATTTGCCCGAGCGATCGAGCCCCGTGTGGTTGGTGATGAGGCCGACGCGCTTTCCCTTGAGGGCGGAGAAGCCCGAGCCGGCGAGGACGTCGATGCCGGCCAGGACCTCGGCGGCCCGCAGGGGGGCCGGGAGCAAAAGCAGCAGGGCGAGCAGGGCCCTCACTGCCGCCTCGGGGGGAGCTTCTTGAGGAGGAGGTAGAGCTCCCCGGCGTCCCAGACCTTCGAGGCGACGCCGGCGGCCTGGGGGCCGTGCCCGACGTAGATGTCGACGCGGCCCGGGCCCTTGATGGCGCCGCCCTCATCCTGGCAGAAGGCGAAGCGCGAGGTCGGCGCCTTGCCGAGCAAGCGCCCCTGCTCGTCGGTCTGGGCCATGTCCAGCTTGAGCAGGACGGCCGCGCCGAGCGGGGTGGACTTCGTGTCGATCGCGATGGAGCGCCCCGCGGTGAGCGGCTGGCCCGTGCTGCCGTTGGGCTCACCGTCGGCGGGCACGTCCACGAGCTCGAAGAACGTGTAGCGCGGGTTCTGGCTGATCAGCCAGGCTTCCCCTTCCGGGTGGTCGGCGAGGTACTGCCGCAGGGTCTCGTGCGTGATCTGCTCGCGCGTCATCGCGCCGGCCCCGACGACGGAGAGCCCGACGCTCCGGTAGGGCAGGGCGTTCGTCGCGGCGAAGCGGGCCATCTTGAGCGAGCCGTCGGGGAGCTCGAGCAGGCCCGAGCCCTCGATGTGGATGTCCAGGCGGTCGAACTGGGTCTCCAGCCAGGCGAGCTCGAGGTTCCTGCCCTCGAGCGCTTTGCGCACGTCGATGTCGCGTCGGTCGAAGTAGGGGACGAAGCGGCCGCCGTCCATGCGCCCGACCACGCTCTCGCCCTTCCACTTCGGGTTGAAGAGGCCCAGGGGCGCCTCGACCAGGTCCGGCGGGCGCTTGTAGAGCGGGTACTGGAAGCGGTCGGTCTTGACGAGGCTGGCCTTGAGCACCGGCTGGTAGTAGGAGGAGAAGAACGCCCCGCCCGGCTGAGAGGCTCCGGAGATCGAGTAGAGGTCGAAGCCGTCCTTGAGCCGGGCCGTGAGCTCTTCCGGGGAGGCCGTTTCCGCGCGCAGGCGGGCCAGGTCCTGGGCCGTGTCGATGAGCAGCTGGGGCCCGACGCTACGGCCGGCGACCTGGAAGGTCTTGCCCTGGTCCAGGGTCTTCAGGTAGGCGACGGCCCGTCCCGCGGCCTTGGCGAGGGGCTCCGGGGGGAGGTCGTCTTTCAGGAGGGGCCATTCCTCCGGGGGCACCCAGCGGACGGCCGGAGGGGGGGCGTCCGGAGCCTTCGGGGAGCGCGGCGTCGGCCCTCCGGGAGTCAAGCAGGCGCAGAGGGAAGCGGCCGCGAGTATAGGGTAAAGCGCTCTCTTCATGCGCCCGAGTATACCAAAGTTGACCGGCGGGGGAGAATCTGGTACAGTATTCAATCCACGGCATTCACTAGCTACTAGATGGCGAAAGAATGCTAAAAGATGGACTGAACGAGAGGCGGCATGTATTTAAAATCCATCGAGATTCTAGGCTTCAAATCCTTCGCCGACAAGACCCATGTCGACCTCAATCCCGGCATCACCGGCGTGGTCGGCCCCAACGGCTGCGGCAAGTCCAACATCATGGAGTCCGTGCGCTGGTGCCTGGGCGAGATGTCCTGGAAGTCTTTGCGCTCGGAGTCGATGGTCAGCATCATCTTCGGCGGCACCGCCCGCCGCGCCCCGCTCTCGATGGCCGAGGTCACCCTCACTTTCGACAACGCCCAGAGCCTTCTGCCGGTGCAGTACTCCGAGGTCTCGGTCACGCGGCGCCTGTTCCGCTCCGGTGAGTCCGAGTACTTCATCAACCGCGTCCAGGTCCGCCTGCGCGACGTGCGGGAGATGTTCCTCGACACCGGCATCGGCTCCGACGGCTACGCCATCATCGACCAGGGCGGCGTGGACTTCGTGATGCGCGCCAAGCCTGAGGAGCGGCGGGCCCTCTTCGAGGAGGCGGCCGGCGTTTCCAAGTACAAGGCCAAGCGCGAGGAAGCTTTGCGCAAGCTCGACAAGGTCCAGTACGACCTTGAGCGCCTCGGCGACCAGATCCGCCTCTCCGAGGAGCGCATCAAGAAGCTCGACGCCGACGCGCGCAAGGCGCGGCTCTACCAGAAGTACAAGCAGGAGCTCGTCGAGGCGCAGGTCGGCCAGATCCTCCACGACATCGGCCTGGCCGCCTCGGAGATCGCCCGCGAGACGGAGGCGCTCCAGCCCACCCGGCAGAGGCACGGGGAGCTGGTCACGCAGGCCGACGCCGAGGAGGGCCGCCTCGCGGCGCTCAGCCTCGAGAAGACGAAGAAGCAGGACGAGCTCGGCCAGGCCACCCAGAAGATCGGTCTCGCCAACGGCGCGGTCGACCTCCTGAAGAGCCAGCTGGAAAGCCAGGAGCGCGAGCGCCTGCAGAACCAGGGCTGGCTGCGCGAGGGAGGCCAGGAGCTGGAGGCGGAGCGCTCCCGGGCGGCGGAGAGCGAGCCGCGCATCGCCGAGGCCCGTCAGAAGGTGGAGGGCGCCGCGGCCCAGCGCGAGAAGGCGGCCGAGGAGCGCCGGGCGTTCGAGGCCCAGCTCACGGCGGCGGCGGGCCGCGCCCAGTCGGCCGAAACGGAGATCGAGGGCCTGCGCCGGGCCGTCCAGGAGGCGCTTGAGCGCGAGATGGCCGCCGGCAACGACCTCCGGAAGGTCGAGACCGCTTTAGGCCAGACCGAGTACTATCTCAACGACAACATCAAGCTCCACGCCCGGGAGTCGGACGAGGCTCGCTCCGCGCGGGAGCAGGCCGGCCGCCTGCGCTCGGCCTTGGACGAGCGCCGCGGGAAGGCCGACGCCGCGCGCGCCGAGGCCCAGCGCTTGGAGGGCGCCTTGACGGAGGCCCGCCTGATCCTCGAGGGGATGGGGCAGGAGACCCTGCGCCTGCGCGGCGAGGAGGCCGACCTCACCGTGAAGGTCAGGTCCCTCGAGGCCCAGGGAAGCCGCGACGCCTACTGGGTCGGCGCCCAGGCCGTCGTCGGCGCGGGCCTGCCGGGCGTGCTGGGGACCGTGCAGTCCCTGCTCAAGGTCGAGGAGGCCCACCGCGCTCTCTTGGAAGACGCGCTGGGCGAGCGCCTGCACGCCGTGGTCTGCGACGACCTGGCCGCGGCCGCGGCCGGCGTCCAGTTCCTCAAGGATTCCCGGCGGGGCCGGGCGCGCTTCTTCGTGCTCAGTTCCTTCTCCGACGCCTCTGCGCCGGCCGCCTTGCCGCCGCAGGTCCAGCCTCTGCTGTCCTTCGTCCGCTTCGACCCCGCTCACGAGCGCCTCATGAACTGGCTGCTCGCGGAGTCGTATTCCGACCAGGGCGCGCTGTTCGGGCCGCACTGGCTGTGCGGCGGCTCCGCCGAGACCGAGGGCGAGACGCTCAAGCTCTCCGACCTCGCTCCCGCCCGGGAGAGGCTCTCCGGGGTGGGCGGCCAGCTCGCTGCGCTCGCCTCCGGCCGCGAAGCGGCCGCCGTCGAGGCGACGGCCGCGGAGGGGCGTCTCGTCCAGGCGCGGGACGCTCTCTCGCGCGAGCAGGACGCCCTGCGCGCTTCGGAGAACGAACTCCATCAGCAGGAACAGCTCGTCGCGCTCATGGAAAAGAGCCTCAAGGACCTGGAGGCGAGGGCCGTCGAGCTCCGCGCCCAGGGCGAAGAGGCCCGCAAGCGCTCCGAGGGGCTCGCCGCGGAGCTCGAGCGTTTGCGCGGGGAGACCGCGCGGGCCCGGGCCGCCGAAGAGGAATCCGCCCGGAAGGCCGCCGGACTTCGCGAAGAGCTGCTCGTCCTGAAGACCCGTCAGGAGAACTTCGACGAGAAGCTCGAGACCCTCAAGGGCCAGGAGAACTTCCTGAAGACCCACCTCGTCCAGCTCGAGGAGAGCCGGGCGTCCCTGCTGCGGGGCATCGAGAGCCGCCTGCAGAACCACGCCAAGTGGGAGGAGCGCCTCAAGGAGCTCCAGCGCCTCGACGCCGAGGCCCAGGAAGCCATCGCCCAGCGGCGCGCCGAACTCGGCGTGCTCCAGAACGCGGCGCGGGCGCTCCAGGACCAGGTCCACGCGATGTCGCAGGACGCGCAGGGCCTCGAGGAATCGCTGAGGCTCAAGCGCTCGGAGCGCGACCGCCTGCGCGAGGCGATCGCCCAGGGCGACGTGCGCATCTCGGGCCACAAAGCCAAGCAGGAACTGCTCACCCAGGACCTCTCCGAGAAGTATTCGCTCTCGGTCGAGGAGGCCCGCGAGAAGCGCAAGGACCAGCCTTTCGATCCGGAGCGCATGCTCTTCCTCCAGCGCCGCATCGACGATCTGGGGAACATCAACATGGCGGCCCCCGAGGAGTACGAGGCCCTGGTCAAGGAGAAGGACTCCCTGCAGTTCCAGGTCACCGACCTCAACGAGGCCAAGGGGAACCTCTTCACCGCCATCCAGAAGATCAACGCGACGACGCGGGAGAACTTCCGCCAGACCTTCAGCGAGGTCCGCGACCACTTCCGGCGCCTCTACGGCATCCTCTTCGAGGGCGGCGAGAGCGACCTCGTGCTGACCGACCAGGAGAACATGCTCGAGACGGGCGTCGAGATCCTGGCCCAGCCACCGGGCAAGAAGCTGCAGAGCATCTCCCAGCTCTCGGGCGGAGAGAAGACGCTGACGGCCATCGCCCTGCTCTTCTCGTTCTTCATGGTGAAGCCCTCGCCCATCTGCATGCTCGACGAGGCCGACGCGGCCCTCGACGACGCGAACGTCGACCGCTTCGTGTCCATGCTGAGGCAGTTCGCGGACAAGTCCCAGTTCCTCATCGTGAGCCACAGCAAGAAGACGATGGAGGCCTGCGACGTCATGTACGGCGTCACGATGGAGGAGTCGGGGGTGAGCCAGATCATCTCCGTGGACTTCCGCCGGGGGGAGGGCGGACCGGAGCCGGACGCCGTCCCGTCCGGGCGCGCCGCCGCTTCGGACGGCCCCTACGCCCTCGCTTCGTCGGGAGAGGCGCCCGCCGCGCTTCCGGACGCGAACCGCGCCGCCGAATAGAATATAATAGGCGCCATGCGCTGGGGCGTCTTCTCCGACGTCCACTCCAACTGCGAGGCCTTGAACGCGGTCCTCGAGCGTTTCCGTGCCGAGAAAGTGGGCGGCTACGTCTGCTGCGGGGACATCACCGGCTACGGGGCCGAGCCGGACAAGGCCATCGCGACCATCTCGGCTCTGCCCAACGTCATCGCCGTCCGGGGCAACCATGACCTGGCCGTCCTGGGCCGCATGGACATCACCTGGTTCAACGAGATGGCCGCCGCCGCCGTCCGCTACGCGCAGAAGTCGATCCAGCCCGAGAACATGCGCTGGCTGCAGGACCTCCCGCCCCGGGTGGACCGCGACGAGCTCACGCTCGTCCACGGCTCCCCGCGCAACCCGGCCGAGGAGTACCTCGTCACCGTCCAGCAGTTCCACGACAACTACCAGTACTTCAAGGTCTCCCCGTGCTTCATCGGGCACAGCCACCTTCCGCTGTGCTTCCTGATGAAGGAGCCGGTCAGCTACGTCGAGTTCGGGACGCTCAAGGAAGCCGCCGTCGTGCGGACGCCGCGCGGCGTGCGCAGCGTCATCAACCCCGGGTCGGTCGGCCAGCCGCGCGACCACGACCACCGGGCCTCCTGCGGGATCTATGACGACGAGGCCCGCGTCTTCAATCTCGTCCGCATCGAGTACGATGTGGCGGAGGCCCAGCGGAAGATCCTCGACGCCGGCCTGCCCGAGTTCCTGGCTTTGCGGCTCGCCTACGGGCAGTAGCGTGCTGCGCATCGCCGGCGCCCTGTCCCTCCTCCTCGCCGGCCCGGCCTCCGCGGAAAGAGTCAGCCTCGAGGGCGTCTGCACCTTCATCTGCCCGACCGGGTGGAAGGTGGACGGCTTCCAGCCCAACGCCGGCACCACGATGGTCACCTGCCGCTCGCGGCAGGCCGAGGGGGCCGACGCCCCGACCCTCTTCGTCGGCCAGACCGTGAAGTGGGGCAATCCGAACTACGTCCCCCTGGACAAGCATATCAAGGGCACGGGAGACCGCTTCCTCAAGAAGGAGGAGTTCCTGGGCCGGCAGGCCGTCTTCACCATCCGCCCCAACCGGGCCATCGTCTATGTCCCGGCCCATGGGGGCTATTTCCAGCTGGGCTACCGGGCGCCGGCGCAGACCTTCAGCCTGAACGCGAAGACCTTCCTGGAGCTCATGAAGTCCTTCCGCATCCTGGGCCCCTGCGACGGGAAGACCTCCTGCCGGAACCGCCGCATCGCCATCCCCGCGAAGGCCGGGCGCTGGAGCGTCGCGGTGCGGCGCAGCGCCAGCGAGATCCCGCTGGTGAACGCCTACCGCTCGGCCGCGCACGGCGCTTCGCGGGCCGAGGCCCAGGCTTCGGTGTACCGGGAGGGGAAGAAGTGCCGCCTCGTCGTCTCGGTCTATCCGGAGTCCTTGAGGAAGCGGAAGGCCCATATCGAGATCCACTACGTGATCGAGAAGGACTCGCTGAGCGGGGCGGAGGTCATGCTCATCGAACTCGGCGCGGAGACTCCCCACTCCCGGATGGACTCGGTCGCCCTGCGCGACCTCGCCGTGCCCTACTCCGAGGTCGTCCCCCACGAGGCATCCTTGAGCGTGCAGGCCCTCAACCCGTGCGCCTCCGAGCTCGCCGGCAACAGCGGGACGCTGAAGGCCTTCTTCGGGCACTCCGACGTGGGGAAGGTCACGGTCGACTACGACGTCATCGGCGTCAAGCCGATGTGAGCCTCATCCCCTCAGCGCTCCCATAACCGCCGTCCTTCCCGAAGAGACGGCGGTGCGCTTGAGGGGCCAGCGATAAGGAGCACGGCTTTCGCTAGGGGCCCTGGTTCGGCTGCGTGAACGTCGGCTTGACGCCGCTCTGGGGGAAGGCGCTGAGCGCTCCGCCGGCGGCGCCCGTCGGCCGGTAGGTGCTCCCCGCGCCGCCGGCCCCGCCGTAGACCCCGGCGCCGCCGTAGACGCCGGAAGCGCCCGCCGTCGCGCCCGCCGCCCCGGCCGAGGCGCCCGCTCCGGCTCCCGCGGCCGCGCTCCAAGAGCTCTGGGGGTCCCAGGGATAGGACTGCTCATCCCGGCGGGCCTGCAGGCGCCGGCGCTCCTCCTCTTCCCGCTTCTTCGCCAGGAGCTCCTCCCGCTTGCGCAGCTTCTCGCTGCGGACCTCGCTGACCTGGCCGCGCGTGCGCCGGGCGAGCCGGCGGGCCAGGTCGATGGCGCTCTGGATGAGGAGCCGCGGCCCGCGCAGGGCGTCCTTCTCGCTCGGCTCCTCCTTCGGGGCTTCCGCGCGGGGGGGGGCTTGGGGCGGGGCCGCCTTCGAGGCCTTCGCCCGGGCGGTCCGCGCCGGCGAGGGGCACTCGGAGGGGGAGAAGGCTTCCGGGTGGCGCTTGCGCAGGAAGAGATCGGCGGCGCCTTCGGCCCGGACGATGCCGGCGACCGCCCCCTTGAGAGCCGCGTCGTCGAGCCCGCCGGCGGCGCAGAAGCTCTCGATGCCCCGGCCCGCGCGCGCCCGGGCCTCCTCGGCGGCCTGCCGGTCGCTGTCGCTCCGGGCCTGCTCCCGCGTGAAGAGGTGCACCCACTCCTGGACGTTCGGCGGCCGGTCGGGCTTCCCCTGCCAGAGCAGGCGGGTGAGCTTGGCGTCCATCGTCACCAGGCGGGCGACGCGGAGGCCCTTGTCGTTGAGCTCGTCGAGAGCCTCCAGGGCGATGCCGCAGCCGTGCCCCTGGCAGACCAGCTTCACGGGCTTGCGGGGGTCCTCGTCATGCTCGTCTTCGACCGCGTTCACCAGGGCGCGTACCGCGGCCTTCCGGTCCGGGATGCGCTGCGCATCCCCGCTCCAGCCGATGGGCTTGAAGTCGGGCCCGAGCTGCTCGGCGAAGCGGGCCGAGCGGGGGTATCGGCGGAGCAGGCTGCTGTTGGTGGCGTCCTCCTGGGACGCCCCGTCGGGGCCTGCGGCCGGCCGGCGCGCATCGGCCGCTCCGCCGCCCACGGCGAAATTGGCCGAGGGCTCCCACCGTCCCCCGGAGCAGGGGGCGGGGGTGCAGAGGGCTGCGAGGGCCAGGGCCGCGGGCAGGCGCGGGAGTCTCACTTCCCTGAGTATAGCAGGGCCGCGGGAGAATTCAAGACGGTCCGGGCGTTTTAACCCCCTGTTAACATGCCTGACTTGCAAATGTAACGCGCGAACGCTATAACTATACCGTGCGAACGGACGAGGCGCGCGCGCTCCCGCTTTTCCGTCTCCCGCGCGATCGCCGCGGCCAGATCTCCATCCCCTCCCTGTTCGTGCTCCCGTCGCTGTTCCTCTTCGTCTACCTCATCTTCGAGACGGCCAAGCTCTCGCGCGAGAAGATCCGCCACCAGTTCGCCGTGGACGCGGCGGCCTTCATCGAGATGACCAACTACTCGGACTTCCTCAACCGCTCGGCCTACGTGAACGGGGCCTTCCCCCAGCGCATCTTCTACGAGGGCTTCTACAACACGATGATCGAGCGCAAGGACAGCACGAGGCCCGACCGGCTCTACGACATCCTCTGGAAGAACGGCACCTTTCCGCGCTGGGACGGCCGGCCGGGCGACCAGCCGCTCGACAACGAGAGGGTCTGGGAGATCAAGTTCGGCGGCTGCGGCGGCGGCAAGAACGACAACCCGCCGGACATGTCGAGCTGCGGGGCGAGCGGAGGCACGGGCACGGGGTCGGGCGGGGGGCCGGTCACCGGAGGGGGCGTCGGGGTCGGCGCCAGCGGACGCCTGGACATCCTCACGATGCAGGACGCTCTCGACTACTGGATCAACTGGGACGACGCGCAGGACATCTACAAGCTCTACGTGCAGATCTACCAGCTGCTCGGCTCGGTGGAGGACGCCCAGTACTCGGTCTTCAAGCGCCTGACGAGCAACCACAACTTCTTCCGCAAATCCTACTGGCTGAACACCGGCGACCCCATCAACACGGCCGACTTCGGGGCGGGGTATTTCAACGCGTACAGCTTCGAACCCAAGCCCTACTGCATCCAGGAGGTCATGATCTACGGCAACAAGCCGACGAGCAACGCCTTCCAGCCCTACCAGATCTGGGCCCCCAACGCCCCCATCCAGATGCCCACGACCATCGCGAACTGCCAGCCCAACGCCGGCCTGTTCCAGGCCGAGGCCATCAGCGACAGCCACCTGCAGTCCATGCGCTCTCTGCACGCGGGCCTCGCGAACCATCCGGGCTGGCCGGTGATCCAGATCTGGACGCCCCCGTCCAACTATTTCCGGGTCTCCTTCAACGGGATGGTGCGCTGCGCGGCCACGGGCACCACGAGCCCCTGCGTGCATGCGACCATCCAACTGAGCGGCGGAAGGCTCTGGCCGTATCCGACGCCGAAATTCCAGGTGAAACTCTTCCCATGAACAAACTCAAGCTCTCGGACATCGTGCGCCACAGGAAGGGCCAGGCGACCACCGAGGTCGTCCTGCTCCTGCCCCTCTTCATGTTCTTCCTGTTCGCCTTCTCGAAGGTGTTCGCCCTGCTCGTCCTTGTCCAGAAGATGGAGGTCGCCTCCTACTACGCGGCCCGCCGCTGGCAGCTGGAGTCCCACCGGAACGTGGCCTACGAGTCGTTCGACGACCAGACGCTCTGTCCGGACATCGAGATGAAGGCCGCCTGCTACCTGGGCTTCTCGCGCTCCGACTGCCCCCAGAACATCACGACCCAGCGCTTCCTCAACCTCAAGGAGATCAAACTCTGCCCCATCACTCGCACCCAGGTCTGGAACGTCGTGACCCTCACCGTCTGGACGAGCCCCGTCAAGGTGCCTCTCTACAAGAACCAGGGCTTCAAGTTCGAGGTCACGAAGTACGTCCCGAACCGCGACCGCCCCATCGCCTTCGTCCTGCCGGGCCTCTCCCCGTAGAACCCGCCCGCAAAATCGGCTAAGCTATCGCCATGCTCTGGGCCAAGCTGAAGCTGTTCATGCAGCGCTATTGGTTGTGGGTGGCCGTCGTCGGCGGGCTGTTCGTCGCCATCGTGCTGCCCATGTGGTACCTCGCCGGGATGGAGGAGAGCATCCGGCGCTACATCATCGGCATCAATGTCGCCTCCCTGCCCTGGGGCATCCTCCAGACCCTCGTCTTCGTCGGGTTCCTCTACCTGCTGCAGTACGGCGGCGGCTTCGCCCAGTTCAAGAAGGCCCGCATCGACGCCGGCGAGGTGAAGGTCCGCTTCAGCGACGTCATCGGCCTGACCGAGGCCAAGCGGGAGGCCATCGAGGTCGTCCAGCTGCTCAAGGACCGCTCGGCCGTGAAGCGGCTGGGGGGGAACATCCTGCGCGGCATCCTGCTCCTCGGCCCTCCGGGCTGCGGCAAGACCCTGATCGCGAAGGCCATCGCCACGGAGGCCGGCATCCCGTTCCTGTCGGTCGCGGGCTCCGAGTTCGTCGAGGTCTTCGTGGGGGTCGGCGCGGCCCGCGTGCGCAAGCTCTTCAAGCAGGCCCGCCAGTACGCCCAGGCTCATGGCGGATGCATCATCTTCATCGACGAGCTCGAGGTCCTCGGCCGCTCCCGCGTCTTCCACGACGCCTTCGGCGGCTCCTCCGAGGGGAACTCCACCCTGAACCAGCTCCTCGTCGAGATGGACGGCCTGCACGAGACGGACGCCCACGTCCTCGTCATCGGGGCGATGAACGCGGCCGAGGACGTGCTCGACCCCGCCCTCCTGCGCCCGGGCCGCTTCGACCGCAAGATCCAGGTCAGCCGCCCGAACCTGCAGGAGCGCGAGCAGATCTTCGCCTTCTACGCCCGCAAGATCAAGCTCGAGCCCGACGTCGACCTGGCGCGCCTGGCCCGCAAGGCCATCCACAAGAGCCCGGCCGAGATCGAGAACATCCTGAAGGAAGGCGCGCTCATCGCCGCCCGGAGCAAGAAGGAGCTCGTAGGCTACAAGGAGATCACCTCCGCCATCGAGCGCATCGAGCTCGGCGTCGAGCATCGGCTCAACCTGACCCCGCACGAGCGTGAGATGACGGCCTACCACGAAGCCGGCCACCTCGTGGTCCTCTACCTCACCCATCCGACCGACGACGTCTTCAAGGCCTCCATCATCCAGCGCGGCGGAGCCCTCGGGGTGGTGCACCACACCCCCCGGGAGGAGCTCTACACCTCCGACCGCAACACCTGGCTGGCCAACATCGAGGTGTCGCTGGGCGGCTACGTGGCCGAGCGCCAGAAATACGGCGTCACGACCGACGGGGTGAGCTCCGACTTCAAGAACGCCATGAGCCTGGCCCACACCATGGTCTGGCGCGTCGGGATGGGACAGAGCGGCTTCGTGGGCGACTTCACGGTCCTGCCCAAGGAGCACCTCTCGGAGGCCCTCAAGCAGCAGCTCAACAACGAGACCCAGCAGGTGCTCCGGCAGTCCCTCGACAAGGTCGACGAGCTTCTCAAGAAGAAATGGAACATCGTGGAGCGCTTCGCGGGAGAGCTCATCCGGCGCGACGAGCTCGACTACGACGAGATCGTCCAGATCTTCCTGGAATACAACGAGCAGCCCCGGCGGCCGGTGCACCCCACGGCTCAGACCGCCCCTCCTCCTCCCCCTCCTCCGGCTCCAGGCGCCTGAGTCCGGGCCCCGGCTTCCATAGGCCCTGCGTTGTCCTATGGTCCCTTGACAAAGATTTACCCTCTCTTTACACTCGTATTAAGGAGTAGCCGCGCAATTCAGGGGGGGCGTCCCATGGCATATCGCCGGGACGAGGACCTCGCCGCCTGGGTCAAGAACAACTGGTGGCTGGTCATCGTCCTCTTCGTCGGCATCGGAGTCTGGCTCAACACGCCCTTGATGCAGCAGACGGGCGCCGACTCCGTGGACCTCTCCGGCCCCGGCAAGGAGTCCTCCGAGCAGAGCCTGCGCACCCTCGACGACGCGGAGAACCCGCAGGGCGCGCCGGGCTCCACCATCAACATGGACATGCCTGACCGGGGCGCCTACGCGCGCTCGGAGGATCCGAACGGCCAGGCCTCCTCGCTCTACCAGGCTCCCGGAGGCGCCGCCGGCGCCCCCGTCTCCTCCGAAGGAGAGAAGCCGGCCGAGGCATCGGGCGAAAGCTCGCTCGCCGCGGCGCTCAAGCGCGTGGGCGATTCGGTCACGAGCTCCGCGGGCGACCACTCCGGGTGGGGCGGCCAGGCGGCCCGGACCGGGTTCAGCGCCTCGAAGGGAAGCTTGAGCAGGCTTTCGTCCCGCTCGGGCGGCGGCGGCTCGTCCTCGGCCTCGTACCAGGTCATCAACAAGGCCTTCGGGCTGGGGGGCAACCCGGGGTTGGTGGAGACCCGCGCCCCCGACCTGAAGGATGCGAAGGTGGGCACGAAGATCGGCCGCGGCGGCGGAGCCCAGTCGAACGTGAACCAGAACCTCGAGGCTCTCAAGAGCATGGAGAAGTCCGGGGCCAGCTCCCTGCTCGGCAACACGGAGCGGGCCGCCGGCATGGGGCAGAAGACCTTCGACGCCGCGGCCGGACGGTCGCGGTCCATCGCTTCCGGCGCGGGCGCCGGCGGCGCCGGGGTCGGCGTCGGCGAGGGGGACGTGCCGGCCAATCTCAAGGCCAACGATTACAGCCAGGTGAACAAGAAGGACATCCAGCCTCCGCCCATCCAGGCGGCCGCGGAAGTCAAGTCGAACAACAACCAGCAGATGATGATGATGATGATGATGATGATGATGGGCGGCATGCTCGGCCCGAGCTTCAGCGCCATGGCGCCGGCGATGATGATGGGCATGAGCATGTCGCAGTGAGGCCCGGGGGGAACGTTTCTTATGGAATCCAAAGATCCTGAAGCCAAGATCGAGATCCGGCCGCAGACCATGAGGCAGGAAGAGGAGGAGCGCAAAGGCGGCGGCTTCCTGGCGGCGCTCCTCTCCAAGCTCGGCTTGGGGGGCTCGGCGGGCGGCTCCGCAGGATTGCTCGGCACCGGGTTCGGCGGCGGCATCATCGCGACGAAGGCGGGGATCGTCGCTCTCGTCATGGTCGGCGCCACGGTGGCCGCCGGCATCAGCATCCTGGGCCCCGCGGGGGGGCTCCGGAAGACGGCCGCCCGGGACGGGAGCGTCTTCACCGCGGCCATGGCCGATAAGGGCGGCGACGCGGCCGCGGCTCTGAGCGCGGACGGGAAGAGCGCCGCCGACGCCTCTCAGGGCGGCGCCTCGGGGTCGTTGGATTATCTCGCGAACGCCAACCCCGCTCCCAAGGCGGAGGGCGAGTCGGTGAACGCCGCCAACGACGCCGCGGCCGGCTCGGCCGTCGACGCGAACGCCGCGTCGGACGCCCCCGCTTCGACGACGGAGGGCGAGGCCGTCGGCTCCGCCCGCTCGGCGAGCGCCCCCCTGCAGCGGCCGCAGATGGTCCGCAGCCAGGGTCTTGGAGCGGCTTCTTCCGGCGCCGGCTCCTCCGCGGTCGCCCGCATGGCTCCGCAGGAGGGGGTGGGCGGGAGCATGGCCTCGTTCCGGTCGCCGGCCGGTGCTTCCAAGGGAGGCGCCTCCGCGATGCGGAACGTCCAGGCCCGTTCGGCCATCGGGCGCTCCGGGGGGGTCGGCCAGGGCGGCCGCGCCGCGCGCCAGTTGGCCCAGACCTCGAAGGTCGTCAAGGGCAACCTGAGCTCGGCCCAGCCCTCGAGCCAGGGCTCGGGGCTCACGTATGATGGCGCCGCGACCAACTCGGGCGCCGCGGGCGCCGCCGCCGCGGGCGCGGGCGTGGGCGGCCAGGGCCTGAGCCCGGGCAGCGGCCTGGGCAATCCGGCCGCGACGACGGCGAAGGACATCCGCGAAGTCACTCCGCCGGCCCCCGCGGTCGGGGAGACGGAGAACCAGACGCCCTACCAGAACCTGGTCTACGCCGCCATCGGCTGCATGGTGGCCTCGCTCGCCCTGATGTACTTCGCCGGCAAGGTCGGGGACGCCGCGAAGGTCGATCCGGACCCCATCTCGAAGGCGGCGCTGGCCGCGAAGGCCAAGATGCTCTCCATCTTCGCGACCATCGCGGCGGGGGCCTGCACGCTCATCGGCATCGTGCTCACGCAGGAGCCCTACAACCAGATGATGCAGGGCATCATGTTCACCGTGATGGGGGGGATCCTCACGGTCAAGGCCGCGATGTCGGTGTTCGACAGTACGGCCTCCGACCAGGCGAACGCCCAGATGCACGCCGACGCCAACTCCATCGCGGCCGACAAGGGGCTCACCGTGCAGAACGTCAGCTCCAGCGGACAAGTGACCGCCACGAACGGCTCCACGTTCCAGTTGAGCTACAACCCGGCCTCGACAACGGGGGCGGGCGGGGCGACGAACCTGCCTGTCTCGGAGAACCTGGCCCGAGGGGACGTGATCAATTCCATCAAGCCGCCGCCGGTGAAGCCGCTGCCGACCCCGTAGCGCGGAGGATGTCATGAGCTCGAACAAGGAAGAGGAGAAGAAGCGGGGCGGAGCGATACCGTCCTGGATGAGCGGGAGCGCCCGAGTCGGCACCGGCACGGGCTCCGGCGCCGGCGTCGGCGGCCGGGCCGGCCTGAGCATGATCGCGAAGGTGAACGCCTTCTTCTCGAGCAAGCTGGCTTCCACCGCCATCATCGGCATGGGCCTCGCCGTCTCCGGCTACGGTCTTGTGGACATGCAGAAGCGCGGAGGCTTCGGAGTGGAGCCTCCCGCGAAGACCCCGGGAAGCCTCTTCAAGCCGAACTACAGCGCCGCATCGACCAGCGGCCTGCCGGGAGGCCGCGCCAGCGGGCCGACCGCGCTCGAGCTGGCCTACCAGGCCAACAAGGGCACCCTCGGGGAGGGGGCTGAGGCCGCGGGCAAGGCCGAGGAGAAGACCCAGGACGCCGCGGCTTCCGCGGACAAGGCGTCCGGGGAGCCCGGGGCTCCGCCCAGCGTCGACCCGGCGGCGATGGCCGAGCAGATGGCCGCGGCGGCCGGAGGCGGAGGGCAGGGCGCGCCCAAGATGAACTCGAACTACGGCAAGCTGAGCTCGGGGATGGGCGGCATGGCCGGCGGCGGCGGGATGGCCAGCGGCATCGGCGGGAACTTCCAGCAGCCGAAGCTCACGAATTCGGCGCTCGGACAGGCGAGCGCCATGAGGGGCGGGCCGAAGGCCCGGGTCTCGCGCAGCAAGGCTCCGGTCGCGGCCCGCGGGCCGAACCGCCTCTCGAAGCTCAACAGCGCGACGGGCAAGCGCCTCGACGGCATGGAGAAGGCCCTAGCCGCCTCGCGCAAGGGCAACGCCGAGATGGGGGCGGCCACGCAGACCCAGCAGTGGAGCAACTCCCAGCCCGCCGGACAGGGCATCCAGGGGGCCGGGGTCTCCAGCGCCGGCGGCGGGCAGTTCTCCGACGACGGCGTCGGCTCCAGCGAAGGGCCCATCGAGACGGAGACCACCACGCCTCCGACGACCGATACGGAGGCTCCGCCGGTGGACGGCGGCAAGAACGTCACGCCCTACCAAAGCCAGGTGGACATGGCGGTCGGCCTGCTGGCCGTCGCGTGCATCCTGAACATCATCGCGGCGCTCTTGGGTTGGTGGGCGAGCTCCCTGGACGCCTTCGCGGGCCTGGGAGAGACGCTCCGCGCCATCGCGGAGATCCTGTGCTACATGGCCGCCATCTGCGGAGCCATCGCGTGCCTGCTCGGCGTATCCATCATGTCCCAAGGACAGATGGGGCAGGGCATGATCTTCACCCTGGCCGGAGGACTCACGGCGGCCATGTCCTACGTGTCGGCGACGGGCTTCAACAAGGTCACGACGGCGACTCAGCACGCGACGACGGTGCCGGTCACCTCCGCCATCAGCGGCGCGCTCAGCGGGATGGGCGCGCTCGGCGGCGGCGCGGCTGGAGACGGCGGGGACAGCGGGGAAAAGAAGTAGGAGCAAAGAGGCAGAGCCATGCCGGACAAGGCGCACAGACAGAGGCCGGGCAGGCTCCCGGCCGGAGGCAGAAAAGAGCCTCCGGCCGGGGGGCCGGCCCCGTTGCCGCCGGACATCCCCGTCCTGAGGAAGAAGGACCGGGAGAAACGGGGTGGCCTGCTCCCGTTCACCAGCGGCGGAGGGGGAGGCGGCGGCTCATTCCTTTATAGGGTCTTCGGGCTGGGCCAGGCCGGCGGCTCGGCATCGGTCGTCGGCGGGGCGGCCGGGCGCGGCGCCATCCCCGCTTTCATCGATTTCATCACCTCCCAGGGGGGCCTGAGTTTGGCGTTGACGGCGGCCAGCGCGACTGCCGTGTTCGTCGTCTACAGCGTCGGCATGGCGGCCGTCCGCGCGGGCGGCCCGCTGGGACCCCAGGGAGGGGTCTTCCCCGCGTCGGGAGCCATGGCCAGCGCCGCGCAAGCCCAGGCGGCGCCGGGAGGGGCAAGCTCACTTGGAGTCGTCGCCTCCGTCAACCGGGGCCTGTACGGCGAGGAGGCTCAGGACGCGGCGGCGGCGGAGCCGGAGCCGGAGCCGGAGCAGAAAGCCTCCTCCGAGCCTGGCCAAGCCCCTCAAGCCGAGCCCGCCGCGCAGGGGTCTCAGGATCCCGGCGCGCCGGCCGCGGCCGAGCAGGCCGCCCAGACTCCCGAGCCCAAGCTGGTCGCCTCCCCCGGGTTCCGGGGCGGGGGCGGTCTGGTCTCCGGGCGCGCCCTCGGCGAGGGGAACGGCTTGGCGGGAGGCAACGGCCTCTCGGGCGGGATGGTCCGCACGTTCAGCCAGCCCACGCTCGGCGGGGGGGTGAAAGCCCTCCAGCCGATGCGCGCCGGCCGCAAGCCCGCGGCGGTGCGCAGCCTGCGCACCAAGCCCATCCAGCGGAGCAACTCCGCCCTCAAGCAGCTGCGCTTCGCCAACCGCGAGTCTGTCCGCGCCCGGCGGTTGAGCACGGCCGAGGGAAGGTCCTACGCGGCCGCGAACGCTTTCGAGCCCGCCGCGGGCGGCGCCGGCGCTCCGGCGGGCGGCGCGGGGATGTCCCAGAGCGCCTCGCCCTCCGCCTCCCAGGGCTCCGACGGAGGGCCGCTCACGGAGGGCAGCTCGGTGCCGGGCGAGGAGAAGGCCCCCGGGACCGGCAAGTCGGGCGACGTGAGCCCCTGGACCCGGCAGGTCATGCTCGCGATGTCGCTCCTGATGGCGGCGTCGACCATCGTGACCATCATCGGCATCCTCGCGATCTTCAAGATGATGCCGATGGTCGGCTCGATCGCCGCCATGATCCAGGCCATCCTGCTGGTCATCGCGACCGGGATGGCCTCGACCGCCTCCGCGCTGGGCGTGGAGATCATGAGGAAATACGGGCAGATGGAGCAGGGAGCTATTTTGACGGCGGGCGGCGCGATCACGGCGGCGGCGGCGATCCATGCGATGATGTCGCCGAGCGGCCCGTCCTGGCCGCAGGTGCTCGGCGGCATCGCCGGCATCGGGTCGGCGGTCGCCGCATTGCTTTCCAGCGCGAAGATGCCGGGGGGACCGTTCAAGTAGGGCGGAGGGTGTCATGGCTGAACTCGGAAGCAGCGATGGGAACGGGAAGATCGAGATCCCGATCCTGAAGGAGAACAAGGAGCGCAAGGGCGGAGGCTTCCTCCTCTCCGGCGCTCCAGGCGCCGGCGGAGCCGGCGTCGGCGGCGTGGGCGGAGCCAAGGCGGCGGGCGGCCTGCTGGCTCTGCTGGGCAGCAAAGCGGGGATCGCGGCCGTCGTCTTGGCCCTGGGCGGGGCCGGCCTCGTCGGCTACAGCGCCCTCAAGGGACAGGCGGGGCCGCAGGGAGCCGTCGCACCCAACCTCTCTCCTATCGAGTCCTCCATCCAGGTACGCAAGCGCTCGGCGGACGGGAGCCGATCGCTCAAGTTCGCCTCCGAGTCGGCGGACGGCTCGATCCAATGGGATCCTTCGAACCCCTCCGGAGGAGCCTCACAGGCTTCGGCCAAGGACGCGGCTGCGGCCGATCCTGAGAAGGCGGGCACGCCTGAGCAGGACGCGCTCCAGGACGGGCAGGGCCAGGTCGCCGATGCGAAGCCGCGCCTCAACAGCGGCGACTTCGGCCAGCTGAGCCAGTCCCTCAGCGGGAGCGGCTCGGGCGCGGCCGGCGGCCAGAGCATCTTCGGCAACAACGGCGCCTTCAAGCCCAAGCAGATGCAGGGCAACATGGGCAACAACAGCCTGATGGCCCGCGGCGGCCTCAGCGGCGCCCGCGGCAGCAAGCTGGCGGCCTTCGGCGGCAAGCAGAATACGAGAGCCGCCCAGAGGATGACCTCGAAGGGCATCGGCGCCAAGCGGGCCATGGGCCAGCTGAAGTTCGCCAGCCGGCAGTCCGCCCAGGCCACCGCGGCCGGATCGACCGAGGGCGGGGCGAGCTATGCGGCGTCGGCATTCGAGCAGGGCAAGGTCACCGGCGGCCAGCTGGATGGCGCCGGCGGAGCGGGGCTCGGGGACATGGCTCCGGCCATGGGCGGCGGGCCCGATGGGGTGGGCGCCGGCAACAATCCGACGAGCACCTGCCCGGAGGGCTGGGCCATGATGGAGGGCGGCGGCTGCCAGCCTCCGGACACCGCGGGCACCAACGTGACGCCTTATCAGGGGCAGGTGGATTCGGCTCAGCAGATGACGACGACCGCGCTCATCCTGGCGGTCATCGGCATCGCTCTCATCGCGATCGGATACGCCGTGGGCGGCTTCTGGGGCGCGATCATCGCCATCATCGGCGCGATCATCCTCGCGGTGGCCATCGTGATGGCGGTCATGGCGATGACGATGGGGAGCTCCGTCGGCGACCAGTACGGCCAGAAGGAGCAGGCGAACGTCATCGACAAGAACGCCGAGAGCGCCATGGACGGCAAGAAGTCCGATTACCAGGGCCAGGTCGGCGAGTCCAAGGACGTCCAGCAGAGCACCCAGGAGGAGAAGAACGCGACCTACGAGGAGCCCCGGTGAGACAGCCTCCCAGCCGGACCGCGGTGCTGAAGGTCACGGCCTACGGCCTCTGGGGCGGGGCGGTGTGCTCCGCCGTGGTGAGCCTGCTGGTGAGCCTGCGCTTCCAATCCCTCGCCCCCGGCCTGGACCAGAAGCTGTTCCTGGTCGGGGGGGGGATGGCGCTGCTCTATGCCATCGGAGGCTGCCTGGCGTATCCGGGCCTCGTCTTCAAACCCAAGGAGGGGCAGCCGGGTTGAACGTCCGAGGGGTGTTGTCTTGAAGGTCGCGCCGGCGCGCAGCCGGGGTGGAGTCTTTTGTCGGCGGAGGTGGTGATGGCTGGTTCGGACAAGGACGACGACAGGAAGGGCGGAGGCTTCATCCTCCCCGGCTCGGCCGCATCCGGCGCGGCGGGGACGGGCGTGGGCGGCGGTGCGGGCGGCGGCGGGCTCCTGTCCTTGCTGTTCGGGAAGCTGGGCCTCCTGGCGGTGCTCTTGGGCGCGGGGGGGACGGCCCTCGTCGTCTCGGGCCTGAAAGGCGGCGGCTCAGCCGCCCCCAGGCCGTCCGTTGACGCGCCCGACCTCAGCCCGCTCCGGGCCACCGTGCCCGTGCGCAAGCGCGACCCCGTCGGCAGCCGTTCGCTCAACTTCGCCCAGCAGAACCTAGACGGGAGCGCTCCTCCCGCGGCCTCGACCCCTCCTCCGGCCCAAGAGGGGCCCGTCCAGGACGCCGCAAGCCCGGACGCGGCCTTCACCGAGGAAGCCTTGAGCCAGCTCGCCGCGGCCCAGGGGGGGTCGGGGAGCCTTGAGAAGCTCCCGGGCCTGGGAGGCGCGGGCGGCGCGTCGGGTTCCTCCGGCGGATCGGGTGCGGGCTCCTCTTCCGCCGCCGGAAGCGCCGCTCAGGCGACGCCCCAGGACGCAGCGGCCGGCCGGGATGCCGCTCTTTCGGCCGCTGGAGGCCGCTCGGGCAAGCTCTCCTCGATGCGCAACATGAAGCCTCTGCTGTCCCAGAGGCGGTCGGCGCAGGGCGTCCGCTCGCGCAACGCCATGGGCCAGCTCAAGTTCGCCAGCGGACAGTCCCGGCAGGCGGCGCTGAGCGGCAGCAGCGAGGCCCAGGCCAGCTATGCGGCCGGGGCTTTCGACCAGGCCCGGACACAGGGGGGAGGGCTCAGCAACGCCGGAGGCGGGGCCGGCGTGAGCGGCGGCGGAGGGGTGCCCTCCTTGGGGTCGGGCGCCCCGGCCCTCGACAACAAGAACACGGACCCCAGCGAGGCCTGTCCGTCGGATTGGACGACTGACGACACCGGGGTCTGCGCGCCCTCCGACATCGGCGGGGCCGCCGTTGCGACCCCCTGCCAGAGCACCGAGGAGCAGGTCAAGAAGATGTACCTGTACGCCGGCATCGCCGCCGCGGCGGGGCTCGTCCTGTTCATCCTGGGCTTGAAGCTGCTGGCGACCGGGTGGGGGGCGCTTCTCCTCATCGCGGGATCGGCTCTGCTCGGGACGGCGCTCTTCCTATGGACGTCCGCCAAGCAGACCGCCGAGTCCAATGCCGAGCAGTGCGGCACCCAGAGTCTCTCGGGCCGTGAAGGGATCCTCTACACCGACTGCACCGAGGCGGCGACCTACTGCAAGCCGCGCATCAAGAACGTCAAGGAGTACAGCAGCTGCATGGTCTCTTACCGGGAGAAGAACTGCAGGAAGCTCTGATGCGGTTCAAACAGCTCGACGAGAGTTCTTGCCGCCGCCTGAACGTGGCGCTCGCCCTGGGGCTCTGGCTCGCCTCGGCGGCCGGGGCCGCCCTGGTCATCGGCCTGTGGCTCGATTTCGGGCATCTGCCCGGGTTGGGCTACCGGCTCCTCACCAGGACCGGGGCGGGCGTCCTGGCGGCGGCGACTCTCGGCATCTTCCTCTATTCCGGGGTCCTCATCAAGCCGGGGAAAGGGACACTGGACCCTTGACAAAGTTTTACCCTCTCTTTACACTGATTAGTGAGGGGCGGGGTTCTCGTCGAGGATTGCGTGCCGTTGCCGGTCGTCCCTTGGGGCCATATGAGCGAATTCCTTCAGCGGAATAAGAATAAAGGCGCACTGGCGCTCCTCCTGCTTTTCATGAAGCGAGGGAAGGGCGCGGGCCCCCTCCTGCTGCTCGTCATCCTGCTCGGCGGCATCTTCATCGTCCCCTCCGGCATCGTCGGCCGGGTCCCATGGGCCGCCAAGCTCGCCGATGCCATCGGCCTGGGCCGCTTCGTCGGAGCCGGAGGCTCGGGGGGGGGCGACCTGGAGTACGCGCTCAACTCCGAAAGGACCAAGCGCAGCTTGGCCCTCGCGTCCGCTCCATCGGATTACTACGGCAAGTCCACCGTGGGCCTCGTCAAGGGCGACAAGAGCTTCCTGGACGATAAGGGGAACATGGGCAAGGTCAACGACACGCTCGCCAAGTCGGGCGGCAAGAGCGTCGGCGGGATCCTCAACCCCGAGGACGCCCAGAAGAACGAGGGCGTGTCGGTGGACGAGGACGAGCTCCGCAGCGGCCTGATGAACAACGCGTTCGCGGGCGTGATGGGCGGCGGCAAGGGCTTGGGCGGCGGAGCCGGACTTGCCGCGGGCCAGAGCCTCTCGGGCTTCGACGGCGTCAACAACGGCGGCTCCAGCGCCAGCCTCGACAAGGGCCGCGCGGCCGACAACGTGGCCGACATGGTCAAGAACACCCTCGACAACACGGCGGTCCCCTCGCTCGGAGGCCGCTCCATCGCCGGCGCCGCCGGAGGCAAGCTGGGCTGGCGCCAGATGTCGGGGCTCAAGACGACCCAGAGCCGGGTCTTCGGCACGCCCACGGGCGGGAAGAGCACGGTGATGTACCAGCTGGCCGAGGGGCGGGCCTACAGCATCGCGGCCGCCCCGCCGCCGGGCAACTGCCCCGACCCCTCCTGCCCCAAGGAGTACGCGTCCCACGCGGGCGGGGCCGTCTTCGACGGCGCGCGCCCGGGCGGCACCATCTTGACCGCGAGCGCCATCGGCGAGACCGCCGTCCCGGTCACGCCGGACGCGACGCAGACCGAGGCGCTCATCAACGAGGCCAATCAGCTCGAGGGCGACGCCAAGAAATGCGAGGAAGCCGAGAGGAACTACGGGCACCAGGAGCGCGCCAGCATGGCCAAGATCCAGCGCTTCTCCGACCAGCTCGTCAACATGGGCTGCAACAGCGGAAGCTGCAGCCGCTCCAAGGCCGAGCGGTGCCGCGCGGTCGGCGATCAGATGAAGGCCGAGTGCAATACCTATAACGGGATCGCCCAGCAGAAGGCGAACGCCTGCCCGATGATGAACGGGCAGTCGACGCAGATGAACTGCAACCAGTGAGGACATCTGTCTATCCTTGACGACATGATGAAGCGCAAGAACGACGACAGGGAGGTCGTATGAACCCCGTGAACCCCGACAACGAGCCGAAACTGCCGTCCTTCAAGTCCCAGCAGAAGAAGGAGGATAAGAAAGGCGGCGCCCTGCCCAGCGGCGCGGGCAAGGAGATGCCCTCTTTCCTCAAGAGCTTCCCGAAGGGGACGGCTCCGATGATGCGCGTGCGCGGCTTCGGCGGAGGAGCCTCGCTCGTGGAGCGGCTGAAATCCCTTCGGAAGAAGGACCTGGCCTTCATCGCGGCCGGCCTCTCGGTCCTCGTCATGGCGCCGCTGGCGGAGCACTTCCTGATGAGCCCGGAGGACCAGGCCGGGCAGCTCCAGAAGGGCTTCAGCTCGAACTCGGCCTTCCCGGGCGACGTGGGCAGCATCTACGACCCGGGCGCGGGCGGCTTCTCGCCCGGCGGCCTGCTCGGCCAGGGCAGCGACGTCATCACCCCGCTCAACGTGCGCGATCCCAGCGCCCTCATCATGGGCCCCGGGGCCACGCAGAAGCCCTCCGCCACGGTGGAGGCGCCGCCGCCGCCCAAGGCGGACAGCAGCTCCTGGAAGGACGCGCTGACCTCGGCCGCCCAGAAGGGCGCCGGCGCGGCGACCCGGAAAGCGTCGCTGCCGATGCCCCACCCGAAGCTCGCGGCGGGCATGCGCGGCCTGGGAGCGGTCGGCGGCGGGGGCGGGGGCTCCTACAGCCTGCCGGCCCTCAACGCGGGGAACGTGCCCAACCGGGCCGGCGGCTCGAACTCCCTGATGAAGGTCCAGTCCGCCCCGGGGTTCCGGGGGGCGGCCTCGCGCGCGTCCCAGGCGGGCGGCGGCTCCGAGGCCATGAAGGCCGGAGGCGCTAGGCAGGGCGACATGATGAACAGGGGCGGCGCCGGCGCGGCTCTCGACAATGCGGCCAAGGAAGCCATCCCCGGCGGGAAGGGCTTCGGCGGCGGCGGCCCGGGCGCGGGCGATGAGACGAAGGCGCCGGGCTACGCCAAGCCGGACCACAACAAGAACCTCGGCGAGTCGCTCGCCTACCTCAAGCAGAAGATGGAGATGGAGAAGGCGCTCGACCTCAAGTGGAAGAAGAAGGCGTGGTACGAGTTCGAGCGGCAGAAGATGATCGAGGAGAGCATCATCAAATCCGCCATCGAGAACCTGCTCGGGAAGGGGCTCTTCGAGCCGATGGGCAAGGCGATGGCCGACCTGTTCGGCAACCTGACGGGCTCGGCGGGGCCGGCGGGGTATATGTGCTTCAAGGCGGGGCAGAAGCCCTTCACGCTGAGCGCCGACGAGTATAAGAAGCGCAAGACCGACCTCGAGATGAACGGCTTCACCTGCGGCGCGTACGGCAAGCCGGACAGCGGCGGAGGAGAGGAGACGCCGGGCTCCAAGACCGACAGCTCGGTCAACCAGGTCGGGCCGGTCGGGCCGGACGGCTCGACGGGGCAGACGAACTATGCCAACTCGGTCCTGGGCAAGAACTGGGGCGAGAGGAACGGGCAATACGACTCGTCGCTGAATGGGCTGTCCAACTCCATCAGCGGGCTGAACTCGAGCGACCCGGCGCTCAAGGCGCTCCAGGGCAAGCTCCAGTCGGCCAAGGCGGACCTGGACAACGCGTCGGCGTCCATGTCCAAGGCGAAGGGGTTCAACACCGAAGGCCTCACGGGGCTGGCTTCGGCCAACCAGAACCTGGGGCAGGTGCGCGCGAAGCACAAGGAGTACGGGATCAACGAGAACAAGTCGGTCAACGGCGCGGGCACCGCGGTCTTGAACCTCTCGCATCTGTCCCAAGCCGGCGAGGGGGACAAGAAGTTCGGCTTCATCAAGGACGCTAAAGCGCTCGATGAGGCGGTGAAGCAGATGCAGGAAGGCTCCGCTGAGGCCGACAAGGCGGAGTCCCAGAGCGCTCTCCTCGAGTCGGCCAAGAGCACGGCCAGGACGGCGCAAGGGAAGTACGGGGCCGCGATGAAGAGCTATGAGGCGGCGGAGCCTCTGGCGGCGAGGGCGATCACGGCGAAGGAGAAGCTGATCGAGGACTACAACGCGGGCGCGGGCGGGATCAAAATCGAGCCGGCGAGCCCCATCGTGAAGTCCTTCGCCGACGCCAACGAGAAGTTCGGCATGGCCAAGACGCAGGGGCGCATCGCGCTGGAGGGGACGCGCAACGCGCTCGTGAAGACGAACTTGGCCATCAAGGAGGGCAACGCGGCCGACGGCCTGCTGGTCGGCGACGGGAAGACCGCGACCGGCTCCAAGAGCGAGGTCGTGACGAAGACGCAGGAGGCGGTCGAGAAGGTGAGGGCGCTGCAGGAAGAGCACAAGACGGCCGGCCCCGTCGCGAAGGATTACAGCGCCGACATCGACAAGCTGACCCCCAATGACGTCGCCGGCCTCAAGGACAGCAAGGGGAATCCGATCACCCCGGACAAGGTGAAGACGCTGACGGACTACGTCACGAACCGCGACAACGCCAAGACCGCGATCGAGACCGCGCAGGCCGCGTACACGAAAGCCGACGAAACGAACAAGAAGGTGACCAAAGCCAACAACACGGCGGAAGAGGCCTACAGCTCGAAGGAAAAGGGCTCGAACGGGCTCGCCGAGGCCGCCGCGGCGAACTAGCGGTCCGAAGCGGCTGAAGAACCGGGCGGCCGAAAGGCCGCCCGGTTCTTATGTAGGACCAAAGTCCTATTTTCCTCATAGGCCAGGAAGACCTTGCCCGGTGGGCCTTTCTACTGGTAAACTACTTCATCAGCAACGCTTTCCGTTCGCGGAGGATGCCTATGAACGCCGAGACCTCTCGTCGTGTGATCCCATTTCTAGTTTTGACGTTCTGCGCGGTCTCAGCCGGCGGTGCGCAGGCCGCGCAGTGGTTCAAGTACAACGTCGTCGGCAACCAGGCGGCGGCCCTCGCCCAGATGGACGGTAAGGAGCGCGGCTTCTACGCCCAGTCGGGCGAACCCCAGGCCGGCCTGACCCTCTACCTCGACAAGAAGTCCAAGAGGCGGTCGAAGAGCCGCTTCGAGATGCACAGCGGCAGCCTCGTGCTGGTCTGGCCCAACGAGAAGGGGGGCGCGGCCCTCGACGTACCCCGCTGCGAGAGGGGCGTCTCGGTGGGTTCTGTGGCCCTCTGCTACAACGTCGTCGCCCAGCGCGAGCAGAACGACAGCGCCACCGACGCGGTCCCCGGCGCGAACACGAGCGGCCCGGCGGCCTGGCACAAGGGGAAGGTCAACGGCAAGGACTATTACTACACCGAGGCGGACCTTCAAAAGGGCGGCCCGGTGCAGCTCTATACGAAGCCCGTCGAGGAGCCCGGAGCGCTCTCCGGCGACACGCTGAAGAAGGGGGCCAAGGGGGCGTGGAGCTTCCAGCCCAAGGGCGGCAAGGCCCTCAAGGCCGACCCCGTCGCCTGGAGCAAGCTCTCCTCCGAGGAGGTCAGCCGGGCCCTCGCAGGCGACTCCGGCGCCGTCCCGGGACGCAAGCCGGGAGACGTGCCGGACATCGATGGCTCGCCCGTGGCCGGCCAGGACGACAAGCGCGACTCGTTCGAGCAGAGCATCGCCCCGCTCTTCCGGGGCCATGAAGACAAGCTGGCCGCCCGGCTCTACGAGCTGATCTGGGAGAAGCGCGCCCCCGGCTCCTTCGTGAGCGAGGAGGCCCGCAAGGCGCAGGACGACGCCGGCAAGGGCGAGGCCCTCAAAGCGGCCGACCTCGCCGCCATCACGGCCTGGGTCCAGCGCGATACCTACCGCGCGGCTCTGCTCTACTACGCGATCGGCCCGGGGAACTCCGACACGAGCTGGATGAAGGGCAATCCCAAGCTCCAGAGCCTCTTCTCGGACCGCGCGGCCAATCCGAAGTTCCAGGCCATCGAGAGCGACCTCGTGGCCTGCCTCGGGCGCTGGGCCGGCGGAGAGGCCTCGAAGGACAGATGCTCCGAGGCCGCGACGGCCGAGAACCCGCTCAAGAAGCCGCTGGCGGGAGGGGCCGAGACGCGCATCCCCTGGCTCGAGGCCTTCCTGGCCGACGCTTCGGTCGAGGCCAACAAGCTGCTCACGCCGGACGTCCGCAAGGAGATCCAGGACGCCATCAACCGCCTTCGCTCAGGCGCCGGGACCGCCGGCGAGACTCCCTCCGTGGACGGCCGCGGCGGCGGCAAGCAGCCGCCGGCCGGGGTCAACCTGACCAAGCCCTTCGGCGTGGCGGAGCTCTTCGGCAAGTGGGGCGACTACAACGTCCTCTACGTGGACGGGCGCAAGATCGCCGTCGTTCTGCGCAACTCGAAGGCCTCGGACGCGGCGCCCAACCAGCTCAACACCGAGGTCGGCATCTACGACATCACCAACGAATCCGACATCTTCGGGCGGCGCTTCTCCCTGGATTACCGGGGGGCGAAGGAACCCTTCGTCCTCGACGACCGCAACGCGAAGGGCAAGCGCTACGTCCTGGAGTTCGTCCCCCAGGGCAACGACAAGGTCATCAGCATCAAGAGCGGCGATGGCGGCAAGAACGAGTACTCCAGCGAGAAGCCCTACGACATCACCCTCAACAAGCTCTTCCAGCACCGGGCCGAGAAGGTCAAGGAGATGGGCAACCTCGTCGAGGTCGGCGGGCAGAAGTACTACGTTTCGGCCGAGTCCTCCGACCGGGGCTCCCTGCTCTTCTGGAACGAGAAGACTCTCTCCGGCCAGGCCGGGACGAGCCTGCAGCCCGAGATGATGGCCTACGTCAACCGGAAGGTCGGCGGCGTCGTTTCCAACATCAAGGACCAGGTCAGCCTGGGCAAGGTCGGCGCCAAGTGGTACGACCTCAAGTGGAACTCGCAGCTCGGCATCTGGCAGCCGGTCGTTGGGACGGAGCCCAAGCCGGAAGCCCCGCCCACGACTCCCGGCACGGGGACGACCTCCCCTGGGACGACCTCTCCCGGGACGACTTCTCCGGGAACCACCGCGCCGAGCGGGGGCACCTACATCGGCTCCGACGGCTGGCCTGTGTACCAGGCCTACACCTCGGACGGGCCCTTCGCCGGCCCGCTCAACAAGGCCCTCCGCGCCGACCTCTATTCGGACATCGTCCGCTTCTACGACAAGAGGCCGGCGGAAGGGGCGTCGTACAGCCCGCTCGAGACGGGCGTCCTGTGGCGGGTGTACGTCGAGCTGGCCAAGGCGAAGAATCCGCCGGAGATCTCGTTCCCCATCCCCCTGCCCTTCATCGGGAAATCCGTGCGCTCGGCTCCGGCCGTCATCGGCGGGAGGATCCTGCGCACCGACACCTCGGAGGGCGTCCTCTACATCGACGTGGAGAAGGGGCTGGAAGGCTCCGGCAGCAACCTGAACTTCAGGCAGGTCGCCGCGCACCGGCGGGGCTCCTCGTTCCAGGTGCCCAGCAAGCTCATCATGGAAGACCTCCTGCCGCTCATCGGGTACAAGCCCGGCGCGGTGGTCACGGCCTCGAAGAACCTGGAGGCCCAGCTGGTCAAGCGCAAGGCCAAGACCCTCGTCTCGGTCAACGGGTTCGAGAACGGGAAGCTCGTCTACGTCGTGATCCCGCTCGAAGGCGGCAGCAAGCTCGAGGCGATCGACAAGATCTTCCCGCCGCCCATCGTGGAGGACTTCACGCCCGGGCAGGCGGCTCCGGACAGCCCCGAAGGGGTCGCTCTGGACGCCTCCTCGGGCGGCATCACGTGGACGGAGTTCGACGACGGCTATCAGCCCAAGGACGGCCCGCTCGAGGTCGCGCCGGGCAAGACGCTCGAAGCCAAGGTCGTCGCCAGCCACAAGACCGGCGACAAGTACGACGCCGTCGTCTACGAGGTGAAGGAGGAGGAGAAGTACCACTACTACCTCGCCTTCTCCGTGCGCTCCGCGGACGGCGCCTACGCGCGGCAGCCCAAGTACCCGCTCGACCTGCGCCTGAACAGCGGCAAGCCGCTCTTCGCCGACGGCAAGGGCGGGGCGCGGGGCGTCGTGCTGGCCAAAGTCCCGGAGAGCGGAGCCGAAGGGCAGTTCCGTCTCGACGTGCCCCCCAGCCTGCTCGGCGGATCGAACGACTATCAGGCCTCGGCCTGCCGGGCCTTCTACGACGCGCCATCCGCCCGGAAGCGGAACGTGCAGGGCGTCGTCGTCTGGTGGGGCATGAGCGAAGAGGCGGCCAAGAAGAAAGCCGGTTATCCGGAGAAGTGACGACTTCGTAGGACGGAGGGCCCAGCCTCCATGGGACTTGAAAGTCCCGGGAGGCTGGGCCTTTCTGCTCTGGAGGCCTTAGGTCCGCAGAGCTACCCTATCGTCGTATCGGGCCTTCCAAAAGGTATGACCCAGACGCTCAAGAAGTTCCTCGCCTGCATCCTCGCCGCGGCCCTCCTCGCGACGAGCGTCCCCGCGCCCTCCGCCTGGGCCGCCGAGCCTGCCCAGAGCGCGCCCATCAACGCCCAGGAGGCCCTCCTCTACCTGCGCCAGAAGGGCGTCTTGAAATCGGACAACGACCGCCTGATCGATTATCTCTACGACAAGCAGACCAACAAGCTCACCCGCATCGGCGAGACCCTCTACCGGTACCTCAAGACCGACGAGCAGCAGATCGAAGAGTACCGCGAGACCCTCGACGAAGTCCGCAAGCTCGGCGCCTACACGAACACCAAGAAGCAGGCCGTCGAGAAGGCCTACCAGGACATCGAGTCCCGCTTCGGCGGCATCGGCGGGGCGGGGGCCGAGGACGCCTTCGCCCTCGGCGCGAAGCTCAACGCCGTGCTCACCGGCGTGATGCAGGCCGAGGCTCCTAAGCAGGACTACCTGCAGATCGACACCGAGAACGAGTTCGTTTTCGCGGACGAGAAGGGCGTCGCCGTGCGCATGGCCAAGAGCATGTCCTGCCGCGACAAGCGCTGGGCCTCGGGCAGCGAGCCGCTCAAGATGACGCTGGCCCGCTTCCAGACCTTCAAGGCCGAGAAGGAGTCGTCGGGGGACTGGGAGAGCTGGGAGTGCTCCCAGATCGGCGGCGCGGTCGTCTTCAACCGCGAGCTCGTCGAGCAGCAGCGGAAGATGAACAAGAACCGCCCCACCTGCGCTCCCAAGATCCCGGAGACGGGCCGCTACAACTACGAGATGCTCTACTACAGCTACTGCCAGCGCCAGGAGCAGGTCGACCAGCTCGACCGGGGCTACCACGTCGACCGCATGGTGCGCCTGGCCCAGCTGCTCAACAAGCAGTACCGCGAGGACCAGTTCCTCAAGGACAAGACCCTTGAGCGGGACCTCGCGGAGATGGGCCGCAAGAAGAAGATCAACGCCTACGATGGGATCTGCGGCCGCGTGGTCTCGGACTACACCGACCTCGTGGACTGCCGGCTGGCCAAGCGCCTGGAGTATCTCGAGAAGGCCAAGAAGCACACCCTCAGCTACCGCCGCCGCGTCGAGGCCTTCAAGGGGCGCGACACCATCATGCCCGAGGAGATCTCCGGCCTGCAGGCGGACGAGCAGATCATCTTCAAATACGTCGTGCTCACCTTCCTCGAGACCCAGCGCTTCCACACGGTCAACCAGATGGAGAGCCTCGGCTACGAGGCCGTGGTCAAGGACGGAGCGCTCGAGCTGAGGGCCCTCAAGAACGCGCCCGACGCCGAGGCGCTCAAGAAGGCCCTCAAGGACGCTCCGCTCACCGAGGCCGAGAAGGCGGACTACAAGAAAGCCGGACTGGCCCTGGCCAAGCGCCTGCACCAGCTCATGGCCATCTTCCGCAAGCTCGAGCGCGAGACCCAGGACGCCAGCCACGTCTCTGGGATGGGCGCCGTTTCCGCGGCCCTGCAGTCCACGCAGAAGCAGCTCGGAGACATCGGCCTCGACTACACCCTCTACGCGGCGATGCCCCAGCTCTCCAAGATCACCAAGGACGAGAGCAAGGGCGTCACCCCGGCCGTCACCTATGGCGGCGCCTGGCTGCTCAACCGGGTCTCGAAGGCCTGGAAGGGCGACGCGGCGGGCGGCTACCTCAAGAACCGTCAGACGCTCGACAAGTCCCAGGCCCAGCTGGCGGCCATCTCCCGCCTGGTCGCCAAGGGGGACTTCAAGGGCGCCCGGGCGGCCCTCATCGCCATGGACCCCGACGCGGTCAACGCCTACGGCTCCATCGGCATGGCCGGCGACAACAAGATCACCGACCCGATGCGCATCCAGGCCTCCCTGCGCAAGACCCAGGAGACCCTGCAGAGCGTCGCGAAGGTCCACGTCTGGTCGGGCATCGTCATCAACACCGTGGTGTGGTCGGCCGCTCTCGCCATCGCGGCCCCGGTGGCCTCCGCGGCGCTCACCGGCGTCGCCAAGATGGCGGCGACGGCCGCCAAGGTCGTCCAGGGCATCGCCTACGTGGGCAAGCCCCTCGCCTTCGGCTTCCGCGCCGTCGGGGCTATCGCCGAGCACACCGCCCTGCGCCTCTCCAGCCTGAGCCCGGCCGCGGACAAGCTCTACGGCTCCACGAAGGCCCTGCGCGCCCTGGAGGCGACGGGGGTGCGCTTCGTCAACGCCTCGGCGCGCATGGGCTCCTTCTCCCTCCTGCTCTCGGGCGGCCTCTCGGGCACGATGGCCGCCGGCTCCCACATGTGGGAGCAGAACATCGGGAAGGGCCACTCGGCTTTCGCCGACACCGGCGAGGCCTTCGTGATGGGCTATCAGCAGGGGGCCAAGTGGGCCACCGACTCCTGGCACCCGCTTTTGCTCTACGCCGGCATCCCTTCGAACATCTACGAGGGCACCTTCGCGGCCCCCATCGCCGACTCCCTGGCCACGCGCGGCCTGACCGGCAACCTCAGCGCCGGGGCGAGCGCCGTGCTCTCCAAGACCCCGTGGACGCAGGGCGCGGCCCGGTGGCTGGGCTCGCACGGCATCGAGAGCCTGGCCAAGGGCGGAGGCTGGCGCTCCGCCCTGGTCACGCCCCTGAGCATGGCGGACAACATCGCCAAGTTCTACACGCTCTCCTACGGCGCGGGCGCCGCCGCCCAGTGGGGCTCCTACCGCTTCAACCGGGTGGACGGCGACAACATCGAGCGGCGCATCAAGCGGGCCGAGCAGGCCGGGATGGACGCGATGCAGCTCCCGCTCTGGCTGGCCTTGCCGGTCTATCCGGCCAAGTACGAGGTCCACGCCCAGAACATGCAGCGCAGCAAGCAGGGCTACGAGGAGTACAAGAAGGCCGGGGAGCTCGACAAGATCGCCAACGCGGCTGCCGACATCACCGAGCTCGGCCTCAAGAGCGACCCCAAGGTCCCCATGGCCCAGAAGCTCTTCAACCTGCGCTGGCGCGGCGAGTCAGGCGAGCACGGCACCTTCAAGGTCACGAAGGACATGAAGTACAACGCCATCGCCGAGGAGTTGCCCAACGCCATCAAAGGCGCCGCCCCCGGCCAGAAGGTGGACGCCCTCTCGGTCAACCCGCTCGAGTACTACAAGATCAGCCAGATGGAGGACGGCAAGAGCGTCGGGCGCCTGAGCATCACCGACGAGGTGCGCGACCAGGCCCAGGGGCTCTTCGAGAAGTCCATCGCGAACAACGCCAAGATGGCCGACGGCATCCTCTCCGCCAAGCTCGGCACTAAGATAGAGGGCTTCGGCACCGTCCAGCTGCGCCACCAGGAGGAGGTCGCCCGCATCCTTTACCGTTCCTATCAGGAGAAGGGAGCGAGCGTCACGAAGGCCCAGTTCGACGCGAGCGTCAAGATCCTCAAGCCCTACCTGGAATCGGAGCAGCTCGTGGCGGGGAAGGCCAAGGAGCTCGTCGAGGCCCTGGGCAAGAACCCGACCCCCTCCAAGACCTTCACCCATCTCGTCGAAGAGATGATGCAGCGCACGATGCAATGGAAGTCCAACCAGGACGTGAAGGGCCACGCCGACGCCGTCAAGCCCTACACCGACCTCTTCACCGAGTTCAAGAGCCGCGTCGAGGCTCAGAAGGGCCAGCTTTCCGCCACCGAGAACGTGGTGCTCGGGAAGACCCTGGACTACCTCGAGGCCATCCAGAAGCGCTTCCAGTACTTCAACCGCCAGGAAGTCTTCGTCAGCCGCGTGAAGACCTCCCTCGACGCCCTGCGGACCGAGTACTCGGGCGGCGCCGCGCCCAACACGAACGTGCAGAAGACGCTCGACGGGATGCTCCAGAGGACCCTCGACTGGGCCAAGGTCAACCGGACCGGGAGCGATCCGGTGGTGCGCACCGAGAACCCCAAGGAGCTCAAGCCCGGAGACTTCGGCTCCCTGCTCGGCGACCTCAAGAAAGCCATCGACGCCCAGCGCCCCGGCCTGAGCCCCGCCGACCTCGTGGTGCTCGAGACCGCCTACAAGGAGATCCAGGCCGCTCCGTGGATGCTGCACGACTCCAAGGGCACGAACCTGCAGGGCTGGCGCCCCGTGCAGTTCGAGGGGCTGATGTACTTCCTCTATTCGGTCACCCGCAACGGCGCCCAGTCCTCCGAGATCGTGCGCACCTTCCTGCAGATGAAGACCGGCGCCGGCAAGACCCTCATCGCTTTCGAGGGCCTCCTGCCCTTCGCCGACGCCGACGCGGCCCTGCGCGGCAAGAAGACGATGTTCCTGACCGTCCAGTCCAACCTGGAGTCGCAGGCCCGCATGGAGTTCCGCTCGCTCAAGAAGCTCGCCACCAAGATGACGCTCGATACCTGGGAGGGCTTCAAGACCAAGATCGCCGAGGGCAAGCTCAAGTTCCATAACACGACCGACGACTACTGGATCCTCGGCGACGAGATGGACGGCGCGGCGCTCCAGCCCGCCCTGACCATCGGGGAGACCACGGCGTCGGTCTCGAAGGACGCCATGGGCTACCGGATGCTCAAGAGCCTCGGCAAGCGCATGTCGGGCCTGCTCGACCGGGCTCCGCAGGAGAGCCAGAAGCAGGTCGAGGCCCATGTCCGGCGCATCCAGGCCCTGGCCGAGTCCATGCAGCCCGGGCCGGGACGGGACGCTCTCAAGCAGAGCGCCCTGGACCTGCTCAAGGCCTCGAAGAACGTGTTCCAGCAGGAAAGCCGCGCCTTCACCCCGTCCAAGGACAAGGGGCAGGCCCTCCAGCGCGCCGAGGGCTGGATGCGGCGCCAGGGCGGCCAGGAACTCGCCCCCTCGGACAAGGCGGCCCTCACCCGCCTCGTCGACGATCTGCGCCAGGCCAAGGGCGGCGACATGGCCCCCGCCGTGGAGCGCATGGACGGCAAGCTGAGGGACCTGCACAACAGCTGGGTCCAGCACGACCTCGCGAAGGCCGAGGGGCGCGTCCAGTCCCTCCTGGGCAAGCAGGGCGAGGTCGTCTCCAAGCTGCCCGAGGGGATGCGCCTCGACGTCGAGGCCGCCGGCAAGGACATCCTCAAGGCCCTGGGCGAGCGGCGCTCCTCCGCCCTCCTCGACCCGAAGCTGGTCTCCAAGCAGGTCGAGGCGATGCTGCTCGACCAGAAGTCCATCCTCCTGCAGTCCGAACCCGCCAGCCAGAACCTGGCCAAGAACCTGCGCCGCCTGGCCGCCACCGCGCGCAAGGACGGCAACGTCCGGCTCGCCAAGGAGTATGAGGCCCAGGCGACCAAGCTCGGCGACCAGGCCGCCCAGGCCCGCGTCCAACTCAAGGCCAACGCCGAGAGCATCCAGCAGACCGTCCGGCAGGGCGGCCAGGGCTGGGAGCTCAAGGTGCGGGAGCTGCTGTCGGCGCGCGAGCAGCTCGTCGACAAGGCCGTGACCAAAGAGAACCCCATCTACGAGATCTTCTCCAAGATGCGCCAGGACATGTACTCGATGGTGCGCTCGAGCGTCCGCACCCAGGACGACGGGCTCATCCTGCGCCAGTCCCCCGAGAAGGCGGCCCAGACCCTCGAGAAGTCCGGCCGGAGCCTGGTCGAGAGCGTGGAGAAGCTGGCCAAGGGCGACCCCAAGGCCCAGCCCCTGCTCGAGTCGGCCAGGCGTCTGCAGACCAGCTGGAACCAGAAGGCGGGCGAGATCCGGAAGATGCTCGACGCCCCGGTCAACGCGGAGCACCAGGCCCTGCAGGCGGCCAAGCTCAGCGTCCACGAGAAGCTCCAGACCGCCGAGAGCGCCCTCAAGACCGCCCGCTCCGACTTCGATGCGGCCGAGCCCACCCAGAAGGTCGCGATGCGCGAGAAGCTCGACGCCGCCCAGTTCCAGGTGGACGCGTGGAACGGCAAGCTCTCCGACCTCAACGCCGCCATCGCCCGTTTCGACGCGCCCCAGCGCCAGGCGGTCCAGGCCCAGCTGAAGACCCTGCTCGCCGAGTCGCAGCAGACGGCCCAGCTCTGGAAGACGAGCCTCGCCCCCTTCAAGGGCCCCCAGGCCGACCTCGCGCGGCTCGCGGTCGAGCCCATGCCCACGGCCTTCCAGTCCCAGCTCAAGCGCATCGAGTTCACCTCGGATAGGGCCGTGCAGGCCTGGCAGAGGCGCATCGACGGCGTGGGGGCCGGCGAGCTCGCCCTGCGCTACGGCCTCAAGTGGACGGGCCTGCGCTGGGCGCTCTCGAAGGTCCCGGGCCTGGGCGAGACCCGCGTCCTCCAGCCGGTCACACCCTCGACGGAGGGCCTGGCCCGCACGCACGCCAACCAGCTCGTGAAGGCGTTCCTCAACGACCCCTTCCTGCCGCCCGACGTCAAGTGGCGCATGTTCTGGGAGATCCTGCCCTCCACGGTCTGGCCGAGCGGGCCGACGGGGAAGGGCTCGGGCTGGGTGCGCACCGAGCTCTACAACCTCGCGCGCGGCTACCTGGACAACCCGGCCAACATCCGCGTGGACAACATCACCGGCAAGGTGAACGTGATCCATAACGGGCAGTGGTTCGAATCCATGGACACGCCCACGCGCCGCTACTGGGAGCTCGAGTACGGCACGGACCTGACCTTGCCCTACGAGCACAAGACCATCGTCACGATGAACGACCTCATCAAGGACAACCACAACTTCCGCTTCGTGGGGTTCTCGGGGACGACGGGCAAGGAGTTCTACTCCTACATGTCCGGCAACAAGGTGGACATCGTGGGCAAGGGCTCCTCCGGCGCGCCGGACGTCACGCTCTCCCTGCACGAAGGCCCCTCGGGCAAGTTCACGCAGGTGGGCGACGCCATGCGCGCGGCCAACCAGAGCCCGGAGGCGCTGGTGGTCTTGAGCGTCTCGGACACCAAGATGGTCAAGGCCGTGCGCAACTACCTGATCAAGGCCGGCCTGGTCAAGCCGGAGAACATCGCGATGGTGTTCTCGGACTCGGAGCTCCTGCGCCTCAACCGGCCGCAGGCCAACGTCAGCCAGCAGATGAACCTCGACGGGCTCACCTCGGGCAAGGTCAAGATCCTCATCCTGGACACCCGCGTGGGCGGCCGCGGCCTGGACCTCAACTTCAAGGGCGAGCGCGGCAAGCCGGGCGGCTTCGGCGGCTACAAGAAGATGGAGATGCTCATCCTCGACCCGCAGGAGATGACCGGGGTGCACAACATCCAGGCGCAGGGCCGCATCGACCTGGGCCGCGTCCTGCCCGGCACCGAGCGCGTCTTCAAGCTGGTCATGGACGTGCGCACCGCGCAGGGCGACCCGGTCTTCCTCAAGATGATGCGGGAAGAGCCCATCATGCAGCAGCTCTCGCAGAGCCCCGAGGCGAAGGCGCTGGCCCTCAAGCAGGGCAAGCTCTACGCCGACTGGACGGTCGTCCACGACTACGTGCGCGAGCTTGAGGGGCGCCAGGCGAGCCCCGATCTCACGAGGCTCTACCGCCAGACGGTGGACAAATACCTGGTGATGAAGCAGGACGTCGTGGAGCTCGAGCAGCTGCGCTCGGCCAGCGTCATCCAGGACGCCAACCGGGTGCCGAACCCCTTGTTCCGCGGGCTCGAAGGGCGCTAGTTTTTTACCTTCTTTTTACCGTCAGGACACTTGACGGGAGGCCGCTCCGGGGCTATCCCTATACCGTGGTGGTCATCGATCTGCTGTTCCTCCTTTCAGTGCCGGCGAGCGCGTACGTCGCGCAGGACCCCGGCACCCCTCCGGTCCTCTCCCTGTCCCAGCAGATCGAGCAGGAGGCGCAGGCGGAGCCGCTCAAGGACGCTCCCTCCGCCGTGCCGGTCGCGGCGGCGTCCGCGCTCCCGGCGCGGCCTAGCCCCGCGCGTCCAGCGCTGAACCTTCCCGACGGTCCCGGCTATTCCAACGGCAACGCCTTCGACGGCAGCGGGACGAAGCCCGCGGCCTCCCTGGGCGCGGCGAGTTCGGGCGGCGGCGCTGCCGGCGGAGCCGCGGCCGGCGGGAAGGCGGCCGGTGATGCGGCGAAGAAGGGGGAGGCTCAGGACGCCAAGACGGAGGGAGGGTGCCCCGACTGCAAGGGCAAGGGCAACTGCAAGGGCGGATGCAAGGGCCTCTGCCCGCTCCCCCAGAAGGGGCTGCACATCCCGGACATCCCCAACCCGATCGACGTCACTCCGCGGGGCTGGTTCCAGCCCACCCCCGAACTCTCCGCCGCCCCCGGCACCGCCGACGAGGAGACCGTGGCCCGCATCGCCCAGGAGCGGGGGATGAAGGTGGGGATCGTGCTCGCCGCCTACCGCGAGGCCAAGCGCCAGGGCGTGGACTACCGGTTGATCCTGGCCATCATCAAGCAGGAGTCCTCCTTCAACCCGACCATCTGCAGCGGCGCGGGCGCCTGCGGGCTCATGCAGCTCATGCCGGCCACCGGGAAGAGCGTGGGCGTGGCGCCTAGCGAGCGCTCCGACCCCGTCAAGAACATCCGGGGCGGCGTGACCTACCTCAAGGGGCTCTTCAATCAGTTCGTGGACTTCAGCTGGGCCCAGCTGCAGTCGCTCAACCCGGCCATGCTCGAGCAGGTCAAGTCCGCCATCGCGGCCTACAACGCCGGCCCCGGCGCGGTCAAGAAGTACGGCGGCAAGGTGCCGCCCTACCAGGAGACCCGCGACTACGTCGTGAAGGTTTTGCGCAACTACGTCGAATACCGCAGCGTGTTCCCGCAGTAGGAATCCGCGCTCTTGTCGCAATTGGATGCGTCTGCTACACTGAAAATGACAGCTGGTGGGGATCAGGCCCCGACGTCAGGGGCCTGATCTGTTTCTGTGACAGTCTTGACGAGAGTGGGATGAGCCGTTATCTTTAGATAGACGGGCGGCCGTTGGACTACCCAAAGCCCCGGGCGACCGGGGCTTTGGGTATGTGAGTTATTGGAGCACTCAATGCCTGGGTCTTGACAGCAATCGGAATAGTCTGGTATACTCTAAAGACTCTGATGTACAACGAATGTGTCTGGAGGCTATATGAAAATCGAAGTGAGCACTGAAGTCGGAAAAGCTCTTGAGTTGGCAGCACGGGTATCACGGCGAACAGTGGATTCGATACTTAGAGATTTGATGGAACTACCTGCAGCAAATACTGAGAGGGTATCCGCAAAACCAGCTGAAGCCTCTGGGTTGGTGTTTTCTGATGGCACTGTGCTGCCTGGGGGGTTAAAGCTTCGCGGAAAGCATCAGGGCAAATATTTTTTTGGAGAAGTTGGTAATGGAAAAATCATGGTAGAAGGTAAAGCATACGATACGCCTTCTCGGGCGGCCAAGGATATCAAAGGCTATGCAGAAAATGGATGGAGGTGGTTTGAGGGGCAAGATGAGAACGGCGGGTGGCATGCCCTTGATTATTGGCGGAAGCGGGACAGGTGATTCGTCGGTTCGATTACTAGGGGGCCAGATCCTGAGAGTTCTTGGGGGGATATGGGACAAAATAACAATAAATCGAAGAAGGATCTTGTGGCGGCCATTATTGGAAGGGCTGTCGAATGTCGGATGCCTGTTGCAGTATTCACGCAGAAGGCAAAGAAAAAACTCATCGATAAGCTGTTGGCAGTGAAGACAGGTGTGGGGCGGCGTAAAATACGGTCAAAACATTTCCCGAAACAGCAGTGGGAAGCGATTGCACAGGCTGGGTGGGGTATATGAAGGCACCGCTATATGTCGACGATACTCCTGGGCTGGGAATGTGCGACATGGCAAAGAGAGCGACGGGTCTCGCTCAGGGGCTGAGGCACAAGGGAACGCGGTCGCGATTGGTGGTGTTTCCGCAATTGAATCAGATTTGCCTGGGAGTTGCCTGACAATGGCTCAATTATTGGCGTCAGGTCACGAAGGGCTCCAACTGGAGATGGATACTTTTAGAATCGCAAGGGGAGGAAATGACTCTTGAAGAACATCGCGTTGAACCGATGGTATTTAGGTGGCTCAAGAATAAAGGGTACGCATGCAAGAAGGGAGATAATGTCGATATCGAGGCGTATGGGAGTGGAAGATTGGAGCGGGTGGTAGAAGCGAAGGGAGACCAGTTTCATAAATCAGGAGTTCAAAAAGGCCGGGTGAATGATGGGGCGCTTCGTAATGCGTTCTTCATGGGGCTGGGGCAAATTCTTATGGCGCATACCCGCCACTCGGAATCAAAGATATCCCTTGCGGTTACCGGCATGTACTCGGCGTTAATCAGAAAATATGCGGATGTGCTCAGGAGAGTTAACGCTTCGGTCATCTGGGTATCACGAGATCGAATTTATGAGGATGACCTTTCATCTATTAAGCGGAGGGATAATTCCCACTCACCCAAACAGGATAGCCGCGTTGGGTGGAGAGGCCAGGGACATCCTGATGGCGAGTTTAGATGCGGTGTTGCGCAGTTCAAAGTTAGGGATGGGAAATTGGTGGATGTGGAGATCGCCGGGAAACAGCGCAGACATATAAAAAAATATTCAGAGTTATGTGAATGTCTGAAAATTCATGTGGGGGGAGATAGTGCAGCAAGGGCGCTTCGTCGCAAATCGAGAAAAAATTGATAAGGAGCGTGTTATGAAAAGCATCTATTCATCTGCGCTGATCGGAATCTTGAAAGATTCCAAACGCAACAAACCCGAGCTTAAACACAAAGGCAAACGTAAAGGCAGGACATTTTTGGAGGAATTCCGGCTTCTAAAAAAAGGAGTCATCATTCCAGTGATGGAGCATTTCGGCAAACAGCTTGCTGCTCATGGACACTCATTTGCGATTAATGCTGGGATGAATAATACGATGTCGAGTTCATTCGCAAGCATGTCGGCAGATGCCGTTGAGATGCGGGTCTCTCCGAAGGGCGGCAGGAATCGGCGGGAAGGCCGCGTGATTTCTTTTGATGCGGTGCCGGAGCATCATTTCAATATCCCCAACGGGAGACCCCGATCTGTAATATTGGCGTGTTTTGGTAACTATGGGAGGGCATTGAATATTAAGAGAGTCGATCGTCGTTATATCGAGAGGTTCGTATTCAGCGCTCTTGCCGAGGTCTTTGATAATACAGAATGCTATGTGCATTTCTTGGCGTAGGTGAAACGACGCAAGCGGTAATCGGAAGTCCGACGCCTTGAATGATAGGAACTTGCCTGTTATCTCAACTAAGTCAGGCGGCCGTTGAACTATCAAGCCCCGGGCGACCGGGGCTCTAGGCAGTACTTGCAGATCCTCTCAGACCTGCAGGTCGAAAGTTCTCGCATCCTTGCTCCTGGTTAGGGTGAGCGACCGCTTGTTGGCGACCAGGAGATACCCGTGGAGCGCGTCGAGCAGGTTCTTCTTGGCTTCCCGCACCGTCTCGCCTTCCGAGACGCAGCCCGGCAGCATAGGGATCCAGGCTGTATAGCCGCCTTCGGGCTGCGATTCCAAGATGGCAGTCAGCTTCATTGCCATAGTGTAAGCGCGAGACTTCGCCAATTCAAGAGGAGACAACAGTTGCCTAGAAGAACTTCATCAAGAACTCCCGCGGCGTGAGTATCGCGATGCTCCGGTAGTGCTTCAGCGGCCGGATGTGCCGCATGTTCCCCGTCACGATGACGTCTGCGTGCGCCTCCAGCGCGCACTCGAGGACGCGGTTGTCGGAATCCTTGCATCGTATCTCGGAGATCCGCATCTGCGGCGAGATGACGGAGTGCTGCTCCGCGAGTTCGGAGATCACGGCGTCGGCGGCGCCATCCGCCAGTCCGACCTTCCGAATCAAGACATGCCGGAGTTCAGCCAGGATTTCGGGAGAGCTGAATGCCTTGAACGCGCGGGCTTCCAACAAATCGAGGATCAGGCCTGTCGTTTCCCCGGGGAAAGCGATGGCGGACACGAGCACGTTCGTGTCCAAAACCACGCGGAGCTCATTCGCGCACCTCATCGACCATGTCCTCGATGTCTTTCATGGTCCGCACGCCCCGCTTCTTCAGGCCCTCGGCGACGCGCTCTCTCAGGGAGGCGAAACGTTCCCTCTTGGTGATGTAGTTCCGCAGGGCTTCCCGGACCAAGTCGGATTTCGAGCGGAATTCCTTGCGGGCGACCTTCATGGCCAGATCGTACAACTCCGGTGGAAGGCTGACGGTCATCTGCACGCTGATCCTCTGTGCCATCTTTGAAGGGCCTCCAGTGAACTGTCTTACAATGTAATTGTACCAGCCCCTTTCGATTCGCGCAAGGTCGAGGATCAGCCATACCTACATGTACGTATGACCCCCCGAAAAAGTTCCATCGAATGGGTCTTTTGCCCCATAAACCCCCCGCCAAAAAACTATCCACAGATTCCCCATAGGGCCCCTGCGCTCCTGGAGGGGGGTATTGTGTCAGGCTTGAAAGTTTGATATATTCCCATCGTGGGTAGACCCAACCGCATCCAATTCCCCGGCGCCTGCTACTACATCCAGCTGCAGGGCAACAACCGCCAGGATATCTTCCTGAGCAACCAGGACCGCCGCGTCTTCCTCCAGCTCCTGGGCTCCTACAAGGCCCGCTACGGCCTGAAGATCTTCGCCTACTGCCTGATGCAGAACTCCGTCGACCTCATCCTCGAGACCAACCAGCCCAACCTTTCGAAGGTGATGCAGGGCTTCAACACGGCCTACACCAAGCACTTCAACCTCGAGCACGGCACCCTGGGCCATGTCTTCCAGGGGCGCTACAAGGCGCTCCTCGTCGAGAAGGACACCCACCTCCTCGAGATGACGGGCTACGTCCACCTCAAGCCGGTGCGCGACGGCCTCAAGGAGAAGCCCTGGCGCTACCTATGGTCGTCGTGCATGGCCTACGTCGAGTCGGAAGGACGGGAGCCCCTCGTGGATTCGGAGCCCGTGCTCGCGCGCCTGGCCAAGAACCGCCTCAAGCAGTCCGTCCTGTACCTCAAGTTCATCAAGGACCGCGCCAAGGCCGGGTGGGGGAGCCTTCCGCCCCACTCCGGCGTCTTCATCGGCGGCCCCGAGTTCGCTGAGACCGTCCGCAAGATCACCGGCGAACTGCCGCCCGGGGCGGACGCCCCCGCGGCCGCCGCTGCGGCCAAGGCCATCATCGCCGAGGTCCTCCAGCGCCACAACCTGGACGAGGAGCGCCTGCTCGGCCGCAGTCAGTGGCGGGAGCTCTCCGCCGTGCGCCGGGAAGCCATCTACCGCATCTGGAAAGAGGCCAAGATCGGGGTCACCGAGCTCGGCCGCATGTTCAACCGCACGCCTTCAGCCATCAGCCAGCTCATCCGGGCGATGGAAACAGCACCCAAGCCCCAAGAAATAAGTCATTAAAGCCTGACACTTGACCTTGCTTTAGGACATAGGGCCCAAATAGGACAGCGCCTAGGTCCCAAGCGGGCCTAGGCCGATTAATTTCTTGGTAAAACCCTTTCGGCTCATTCGCGCGCGCGCGCGGTCTATTAAACTAATAGCGTGATCGTGGATAAGGCGCGCAAGACGCTGGCCTCGGCCCTGGCGCTTTCCGTCGTCTTGGCCACGCCCGGGTCGCAGGCCTACGCGCAGACCATGACGCAAGCGCCCCGGACCGGCGGTCAGGCCACGGGCTTGCCGGCTTCGGCCGTCCCAGTCAAAATCCAGTTCCAGGGCATGTCCTTCCAGCCGGGAGCCCTCAAGACCGGAGCGGCTCTGCCCACGGTTTCCTTGCCGGGCGTGAGACAGGCGGCCAGCATGCAGCAGCCGGTCCAGGCCTCCCGCATCTTCAAGCCCTTGATCCAGCAGGCGCAGAACGCCGAAAAGCCCTACGGGCTCCTGAAAGCGGTCGTGGAAGGCGTGTCCGCTTCGGCGGAGCCAGCTCCGGCGGAGAAGAACGAAGCCATCCAGCCCTCCGCCGAGACCCTCCAGGGCGAGGGCTCCTCCCGGGAATGGGCCGAGAAGAGCTTCGACGAGCTCAAGGACGGCGTGGCCGCCATCCCGGCCGTGCGGGCCGTGGGCGCCGAGGAAGCCGCCGACCTGCTCTCCCAGGGCGGTCAGACCTCGGTCTACAGCTACGAGACCGGCTCCTTCCAGACCGTGGACGGCCGCTCCCTGGCCGAGGCCGTTCGGGCGGGGCGCTTCCTGGCCGCGACGGACGCCGAGGGCCGCATCGCCCTGACCCCGGCCCCCGCCCTCGAGGACGCCCCCGAGGCTTCCGTCGAGACCCCGGCCCCCCAGGCTTCCGACAAGAACATCGAGGAGGACTTCTTCGGCTGGCGGCGCGTGCGCGGCGCCCGGCACGACCCCTCACTCAAGGCCCTGCCCGCGAGCGCGGACGAGGCCCGCATCATCGAGCAGATCTCCCGACAGTTCGGCCTCCAGCACGCCAAGATCGTCGAGATGGGCGAGCGCTACCGCATCAAGGGCCGGGCGGCGTGGTTGGCGGTCTACGACCGGCTCCAGCGCGCGAACCGCGAGGAGTTCTCGCACCTCGACTCCAAGAAGTACGAGGGCGGGCTCCTATCGGAGACCGTCGGGATGCTGCTCGTGAAGCTCGGCCTCAAGAAGAAGAGCGAGGACGCCTCCTGGCGCAAGCTCGCCAACAAGAGCTACGCGCCCGGGATGCAGGGCGCCCTGGAGCGGGCTCTCGAGTTCCACAAGCACGTCCTCGGCGCCCTGGTGCGCTTCCCCTACCACCTCTTCGACATGTTCATCTTCGGCTACTTCCGCCGGAACATCTCCTACGAGTTCTTCCACGGCACCGAGGACTTCTTCGCGGTGCGCGACGCCCTGGAGAAGAAGCGCGCCGCCGAGGAGGGGGGCTGGCTGGAGCAGAAGCCCACCGCCGAGCGCTGGCTCGAGGCCGCCATGAGCCGCTCGCGCCTGCAGGAGGCGACGCTCCTCGACAAGCTGCGCGCCACGCTCGCGGGCCGCATCGTCCTGCGCTGGCTGGTGACCCCCCTGCTCCAGCCCCTCGCCCAGTTCGTCTGGCGCCGGGCGACGATGGCCCTCCTGAGCGCGGCCGCGATGGGCCTCGTGAGCGGCCTGCTCCCCATCCCCATCCTCGCGATCCACCTCACGGCCCTCCCGGTGCTCGGCCCCGCCCTGGTCGGCCTCCAGCACGCCCTCCCGGCCCTGATCTTGAACATCCCCATCGTGGGCGAGGCCGCCTCCGCCATCCTCGGCAACGGCCTCAACGCGCTCATCGGCGACCTCTCGGTGGGGCCCCTGCTCAACTCGCTCGTGCTCTCGACCTTCATGACCTTCCCCGCGGCGCTCAAGCAGCGCTTCATGGACGGCCGGCACGGCACCCTCTCCCCGCCGCGCGCCCTGAGCGCGCTCTGGTGGCGCGGCGTCGTCGGCACCTTCTTCAGCCCCAAGTTCTGGTGGCAGAACCTCAAGTCCCTGCTCGGCCTCATGACGGTCGGGGCCGAGATCGAGGGCGTGATGACCTACGCCGGGGCCTTGGACGCGGCCTTCACCCCGGCGTTCAAGGCGGCGACGGGCCATGAGTTCAGCCTTTTCCACACCGTGGCCGCCGCAGTGGAGCGGCCCGAGGGGCAGAGCCCAATCCCCTTCGGCGGCGCCATCACCTGGGGCAACATCCTCATCTACAAGCTGCAGGACGCGCTCGGCTTCAACCTGACCGACTCGGTCTACCGCCTCACCCGCGGCGTCGTCTCCGGCCTCCAGCACGACCCCGTCCTCGATGCCATCGAGGCGGGGGGGGCGGGGGGAGGGGCGGCCGGAGCCTCGGGGGTCGCCGCCGTGATCGGCGCCCTGACCCAGCGCGCCGACCCCGACCGGGGGTTCGTCGCCGGCACCCCGGCCCAGATGAAGGAGCGGGCCGAGGCCGCCAGGCGCGGGGCCGGCGAGATCGAGCGCGAGATGGGCGAGGTGCGCGAGCGCATCCGCGGGCTCGAGGCGCAGGCAGCCCTCCAGCGCGGACGACTCGACGCCCTCAAGACGCAGAGCGAGCCGGTCCAGGACGCCGAAAGGGCGCGCTATTTCGAGCTCCTCAAGGCCCTCCAGGAGGGGCAGGACGAAAAGGCGATCCGCTCCAAGATGGCCGAGATCCGCGACCTGAGCGCCGGCCGGCCCGAAGAGGCGGCCCGGCTCGAGTCCCTCAAGAAGCTCGAGGCCTTCTACGACGCCGTCCTGCTCCCGCAGACCAAGAACCCGGGCCACGCCGACGACCTGGCCGTCCGGGAAGCCTCGCTGAAGGCCCTGCAGAACGTGCTCGACGGCCTCTCGGGCGAGCGCCCCGAATTCCGCCCGCGCCAGGGCACCGCGGAACGCGTGGACGCCGAGACCGAGAAGCGCATCTCGGAGCTCGCCGGGCAGATCGAGGACCTGCGCGGCCAGGCCAAGGCCGAGCTCGCCAACCGCGAGGCTTTGGGCAAGCTCCTATCCTCCCTCAACACCTCCCGCAACGCCGCCCTGCGCGAGCGGCGCAACGGCAAGGACCTGCTCGAGTTCCACAAGAACATGGCCCGGCTCGCGACCGTGATGGACCTCGCCTTCTCGCTCAACGAGATCGCCGCGGCCCAGAAGGCCCTCACCGACATGCAGGCCCTGCTCGATGCCAAGCTCGAGAAGATCGACGCGGTGCGCCGCGACAGCGAGGCCCGCCGCGGCGAGGCCGAGCGCCAGCGGCAGAACACCGGCGACTGGAAGAAGGACGTGGACAAGAGCGTCCAGAGCGACCAGCTCTCGATGAAGGACATGCTCGACCTCGAGGAGCAGACGAGCCTCGCCGTCGAGCGCATCGGAACCTTCCGCGGCGACGTGCGCTCCCTGCTCGCCCGCATCGACGCCGAGGACTCCGGCTCGAGCCCGAACGCCCTGGCCGAGTACCGCCGCCGCCAGGCCCTGCTCCCGACCCTCGTGGAGTGGGCCAAGAACGGCAAGCCCGGCGACAAGGACGCCCTCTCCCTCAAGCGCTTCAACGAGAGCCTCGCCGACGCGGAGGGCTACCTGCGCAAGATCGACGACGGCCTGAGGAAGCTCGAAGCGGCCCCGGTCGAGTTCGCGGGCATCCTCGTCCTCGCGGTGCCCGGCGTGCCGGACGTGAGCTTGGCCAACCCGACCCTGGATGCGACCCTGCGCGTCCTCGCCGAACGGGAAGTCTACTGGATAGCCCAGAAAGCCGACTACGCGAAGATGGCAGCGGAAGTCCGCAACCGCCTCGATCCGAACTTCGCCGGTACCGAGGTCGACGACTTCGGCGAGGTCCGACCCTACTCCCTGCCGCGCTGGCATTCGCAGGAACGGGAGAACCTCGCCCGCCGGCAGGAGGAGGCGCGCTCCGTCCTGGCTGAGATCGACAAGATGGGCGCCGAGATCAACGGCGCGGTCCCCGGCGCCAACCTGCCCATGCTCTCCGGCCTCGAACTCAAGGCCCTGCAGGACGCGGTCGAGGCCTACCCGGACAAGCTGACCTCCGTCAACTTCCCCAACGTCGACAACGCCGAGATGTTCCGCGCGAAGATGGCCCTCCTGGGGATCGGGCGCCTGCTCCCCAAGGCCGGCCGCTCGGTCGTGCAGTGGACGAAGGCCGACGCGACGGTGACCACGCTCCAGAACGTCATCTCGAACACCCTTCCGCCCGCGCAGTCGGCCCTCGATGGGATCGTCTCGCTGATGGACGGGATCCTGCGCGACGTGGACGCCGACCGCGCCTACGTCCAGGCGGGCGGGCACTCCGCCGCCGACAACGCCGCCCTCATCGAGCGCAAGCGCGCGATGCTGGCCCGGGACATGAAGCCCCGCATCGAGGCCGCGAAGTCGATGATCCAGGAAGCCCTCATCCCCTTCATCAACGACCAGATCCAGGGCTCCGACCCGGCCGGGGACTCCTTCGCGAAGCTCTTCAAGGCCCAGATCAAGATCTACGAGGCCACCCAGAAAGCCGCCGACCGCACCCTGCCCTGGGCCCTGGCCTCCAACGGCGCCCCGGACGGCGACAAGGCCACCGGCCTCTCCAACATCGAGAGCACTCGCCGGAAATACACCCGCTATGTCACCGGCTACGACGACGCCCAGGGGCACCACAACGGGATCGACGAGCTGCTGACCGAAGTCTCCCGCCGCAAAGACCCCAACGACAGCGGCACCGAGGACATCTACGGCGAAGTCCAGCCTTTCAGCCTCCCGAAGAAGATCGCCCAGTACGCCAACGAGAGGGCCCAGCGCGCCGGGCAGTACAACGCCCAGGCCGCCGAGATCAACGCCATCCTCGGCCGCATCGACGCCATGACCGGCGGCAAGCACAACCTCTCCGCCCTCCAGCTCCCGACGGGCGCCGACCCGGACAGCCAGGCCAGCGCTGACAGCCTCCAGCGCCTGGTGGACCACGGCACGCTCTACGCCCTGGGCGACCGCCTCACCGAGCTCGGCGCCCAGTACAAGGCCCAGGGGGGGAGCGTCAGTATGGGCGGCGATTCGGGCACCACCGTGCCGACCGGCACCCAGCCTTCCCCGACCGTGGACAGCGCCACGCAGATCGCCCTGCTCTGCCTCGAAACGGCCAAGCGCCTGGCCCCCTCCACCAACCAGGGCCCGAACGCGGCGGACGCTTCCGCCGCCTACGCGTTGGCGCGGTTCCTCTACTCCAACGCGGTGGTCCAGGCCTCCCGCAAGAACCTGGAGGAGCGCATCCCGGCGGCGGAGCGCTTCCTAGGCCAGGCCAAGACCGCCCTCCAGCATGCCGTCTCCGACCTCGACGCCGACCAGGCCTACGTGGGGTCGGGGGGCTCCTCCGAGTCCGGCGACGCGGTCGTGGACCGCAAGCTCGCGGTGTTCCGCGAGCTCAACGCCGTCACCCACGCGGGCGTGGGCTTCTTCCGCCAGAAGACCGACTGGGACAAGGAGGGCGCCGAGACGGTCGACCAGGTCGAGACCTACTACGATGCGACCTCCCGCCTCTACGGGTCTTCCGGCGACGTTTCCGACGCGGAGAGAGACGCCATCCTCAAGATGAAGGACGCCCTCAAGAAGACCTTCGACGACCTCGAGGCCAACCGCACCAAGCTCACCGGCTGGATGCAGCAGCTCAACGACCCGCACGAGAGCGCCCTCAAGCGCGTGGCCGAGAACGTCCGGGAGCTGCAGGACAAGACCCGGGCGGTCCTGGAGCAGAACGTGCAGTACCGGGACGTGGAGGAGCGCTTCAACCGCTCCCACGACGTCGTCCGCTGGCTGGTGCGGGACATGGACAAGGCCCAGCAGAAGCTCGACGCCGAGGTGCGCGCCCTGCGCGACCCCGGCGCCCTGTCGCCCGAGCTCATGGCCCGCCTCAACGCCCTGCGCACGGCCCGCGGCTCCTGGTACCTCCCGGCGGATACGGCCGGTGAAGCGGCGGCCCTCGTCGTGCCCAAGCGGGACATCGGCCGCTTCATCGACCAGATCTTCGCGGGCATCCTCAGCCGCCAACCCTCCACCCGCGACCTCGCCGGCCTGCGCGCCGACCTGCTCAACGACCCGCGGGGCCTCTCGGGCCTCATCCCCGACGCGCAGGTCATCGACTTCGGCGACGCCGACGGCTTCTACATCGTCTACCAGACCCAGTTCTCCGTGCCGCACGGGATGGAGACCGCCACCTCCGCCACCTTCGGCAACGTGGCCCGCCTCTGGGGCAACAACATCAGCGTGAGCGGCTACCAGTTCGTCTCCCCGCCCACCGAGGAGAACGCGCCCTGGGGCGACAAGGGCGTCGAGGTGCAGGTGGAGTCCCTGCAGGGCAAGAACTGGGTCAACTACCTGAACGTCGACTTCCACCGCTATATCCAGGACATCCCGCCGGACATGAAGATGGCCTCCTCCGCGCGGCAGAGCCGCCTGCTCGTCTTCGACGACTTCGCGATGCTCCTATTCGGCGACCGGCTCTACGTGGGCGCCGCGGGCTTCGCGGACTTCGCCCTGCAGGATGCGGCGAACAAGCCGTCCTTCTACGGCGGCAGCCTGAAGACCTCGGTCAAGTTCACCGAGGTCATGCGCCTCAACGCGGAACAACAGGAGGTCTTCGCGAAGGACCCGCGCAGCTTCATGCAGACCGTGAACCTGGACTTCACGGGCCTCGACCCCGATCTGGACCGGACCTTCGTGATCGACGCCAAGGGCGAGAACAAGCACTACCTGCGCCGGCAGATCGGCCCCAGCTTCGACATCGCCCGCCTCCTCGACTCGCCCGACACCTTTACCGTGGACTTCTACGCGGCCCGCCAGGAGGGCACGGACGACTTCACTCAGAACTCCGGGGGCATCACGATCCTCAAGGGCTTCACCATCAAGGACGACCAGGGCAAGCCCTGGATGGTCATCCAGAACAAGGCCAACGCCGAGAAGGGCTCGAAGTACGACACCTACTCCGACCGCGTCTCCGTGAACTTCCCGAACCAGGGCATCGCCCTCAGCGCCGAGGGCCGGCTCATCGGCGACGCGAAGACCTATTTCCTGGAGGCCTCGAAGACCCTGGGGACGCACTCGAACTTCACCGCCAGCTACGGCTCGCGCTACGCGGGCATCCCGAACCGCCTGACCCTCGCCATGAACAGCTCCTTCACCCTCGGCGAGCTGTGGCGCTCGGTCGCGGAGGGCTCGGCCGACGGCCTGCAGGGATCGGCGGCCCTCGAGAGCTTCAACGACGACCTCGAGGGCCTCTTCTCCTCCAAGGAGGGGGACGAGACGGCGGTCGCCGAGCTCAAGCGCCTCTTCACCCAGGACGTGGGCCGGCGCCTCATCACCCAGGACGTGGGCACCCTTTCCCGCGAGATCCGCGAGCTGCGCCAGGCCGGAGCCCTGCTCGACAACACGCGCATCCGAGGCATGGTGGGCTTCGTCACCAACCCGGTCGGCGACTCCATGAGCGACCGCGCCGCGGGCGGCGGCTTCGTGGCCGGCACCCAGACCGAGCTGACCCTCACCAAGACCCAGAAGGCCCTCATCCAGTCCAAGGCCGAGACCCTCTACCGCGAGGGCTTGCGCCTGCAGGAGCGCCTCGTCGGCCTGACCAAGGGGTGGCAGCAGGCGATCCTCGACATCGCCCAGGCCCAGTGGGAGCTCAAGATGGCCCGCTGGCAGGCCGAGAAGGGCCAGAGCGCCTCCCTGCGGGCGGAGGGCCGTGTCTGGGAGGCCGAGGCCCAGGGGCGCTTGAACGCCGCGGCCATCCGCTACAACCTGCTCACCGGGCGCGCCGAGGGCGAGGCCCTCCCCTTCGGCGACCTCGACGCGGTCCAGCTGGAGAAGGTGACCGCCGAGATCGGGCGCACCCTCTCCTCCAACGACCGCCTCTCGGCCGTCCTCCAGGGGCTCGACCGGGAGGCCCTCCAGGCCGAGCTCGGGCCCGACCGCTTCAACCTGCTCGACTGGATCCCGTGGGTGGACAAGCTGACCCTGTCCTTCGGCGCGCAGCTGCAGGACATGATGTCCAACCAGGTGCTGGGGATCGGCGGCGGCGTGCGCCTGCCGATCTACGACCCCGGCTCGAAGGAGAAGGACAACGCCTACCGTCTCGACGCCCAGGCCTCCCTGGCCGAAGTGCGCGGCGTCTACGACGAGTTCCGGCTGAAGGCCGAGAAGGAGGCCCTCCAGTCGGACGCGGCCGCCGAGGAGGCCCGCCTGCTGGCCCCGCAGGCCGGGGCGACCTGGCGCGAGCTCCTCAACGCCCTTTCCGGCCGCCGCAACGGGCTCCTCAGCGACGCCCGCCTGCGCGAGGCCTTCCTCCAGTGGCGCGACGCCACGGCGGGCCTGCTCTCGGCGCAGGGCCGCCAGGCCGTCGCGGCGGCCTGGTCGGAGCTCGACGGCGATCTGGCCCGCCCCGCCTCGCAGGTCGGGGACGTGAGCCTGGCCTCCTTCCAGGAGGCCTTCGACCTCGCCGCCCGCAACTCCAGCGGGCTCGAGGAGATCGGCTACCGGCAGGCCTCGGCCGCCGCGATGGCGCGGGCGAACGGCCACCGGGTGCAGAAGTTCTGGCTGGACGTCTACGCCGGCTGGAACCTGACCTCCTCCGGCGTGGGCTGGATCCCCTCCATCGGCATCACCGGCGTCGGCATCACCCCCATCCCCTCCTTCGAGCTCAAGCCCGAGGAACTCAAGGAGCTGCAGGTCCGCCAGGGCGAGGGGAAGAGCCGCGAGTACCAGGCTTTCAAGACCAAGCTCGAGGCCGACCTCGCCGTCGAGGTGTTCCGCAGCGCGACCCTGCTGCGCAATTCCCGGCAGGCCGCAAAGATCCTCGAGACGGAGGTCCACCCCCAGGCCAAGACCCAGGCCGAGGCCGACTCGGCCCGGAAGCGGCTGGTCGCCGCCCGTCTGAGCGCCGACCAGGCCCAGGCCACGCTCAACTACCTGCTCGGCCGGGAAGGCGCGGTGGCCTGGACGATGGCGCCGGAGAAGGCCCTCGCCGACCTGCAAGCCATCCTGGCCGGCAAGGACCCGGTCGCGGCCGACAAGGCCGTGCTCGCGAGCCGCGTGGACGTGGCCCGCGCGGTCGAAACGATGGCCGACAAGAACCTCAAGGTGGAGGAGCTGCGCATCGAGCCGGTCTCCCTGGTCGTCCGCTCCCTGGGGCGCCTCGTGCACGCCCTCTCGGACGAGGGCATCGGCAACCCCGACCTCGTCGCCGCGGCCCGCATCCAGACCCTCGAGGCGGAAAGGGCCGAGGATGCCTACGACGGGGACGCCGCCGCGCGCCGGGCCAAGGCCTCCGCCGAGCTCTCGCAGGTCCAGCGCCGCCTCGCCGACGTCTCGGGCAAGGCCGACGCCGAGTCCCGCCTCGCCGCCCTGGGCCTGCAGACGCAGGCCCTGGCCCTCGAGGCCACCCTGGCCCGGCTGGGGGCGCAGGGCGAAGCCCTCCGCAGCTCCGACGCTCCGCTCAGCTTCACCGAGCTCTCCGAGCGCCTGGCCGAGGGGCGTCAAGCGATGTCCGCCGCCTCCCGCCAGGCCGAGCCGGCTCTCTTCGAGCCGGAGACCCTGCGCCACGCCTCCCAGATGAGCGCCCGCCGCTTCGACGTGCGCACGACCATCGGCGGGGAGCCGGTCAACAAGAGCTTCATCGAGAGCTGGGTGGAAGTCCGCCTGCGCAGTCAGGACACGCCCTCCGAGGTTTTGCTGGCCCTCGCCAAGCTCCGGACCGACAAGGCCGACCGCGCCTACCAGAACGACATGGCCGCCGCCAGCGCCCAGTCCCGCATCCTGCTCTCCCAGTTCGAGACGGACGTGCGCCTGCTGCGCTGGGCCGAGGGCCGGACCCAGAGCCAGCCGCAGAGCCGCGACTTCCACCGCTTCGTGCGCGAGCTCGAGGCCCGCGTCGAGGCCCGCGGCGTCGAGATCAAGGCTCTCATCGGCATGAGCGCGAACGCTCCGCTAGAGAGCCTGACGCGCCTCGTGCCCTCCGACGCCTCGGGAATGGAGTCCCCCGAGCGCATCGCAGGCCGCCTCATCGCCCAAGCTCGCGATGAGGCCCTCGGCCAGTTCGCGCAGACCCTCTTCGAGGGCGGCCTGCCGAAGCTCGGCGGCGAGGACGGCCTCGCGCACCAGATCAAGGCCGACGTCATCGCCGAGCGCATGAGCTACAAGGGCTTCACCCCCGTGGGCGCCTTCGGCGTTTTCCGCGGCGTCGGCGTGGGCGGCGCGTTCCTGGAAGCCCCCGACCCCCGCTCCATCGAGCGCTCGCTCGAGAGCATCCTGAGCGACTCTTTGCGCCGCGAGTTGGTCTCCCAGGGGCGCATGCAGGAGCTGACCTTGAAGCTCCACCTGCTCATGCGCGGCGTCGCGGACAAGGCCGTCCTGCTCGAGCGCCAGGCCCAGGCCGCCCAGGCCGCCCAGGAGGACCTGAAGCTCGCCGTCCTGCGCCAGGCCCAGGGCCTCGCGGCCCCTGAAGACGTGCTCGCGGCCGAGACCGCCCTCGTCTCGGCGTGGCTGGGCTTCACCCAGACGGCGGCTGAGGCCAAGAACGACTTCACCGCCCTCGTGGCCGAGCTCGAGGCCCTGGGCTTCGACTCGCGCGGCGTGCTCCAGCCGACCGCCCGTCCGCTCGAGCTCTCCGGGACGCCCGGGAAGAGCCCCGAGAAGCAGGCCCTCGAGCACCTCTCGCGGAGCATGCTCGACGAGGGCTTCACCTCGCGCTTCTCGGCCAAGCTGCGGGAGCTCGGCGCCCCGGACGAGGACGCCTTCGGGCTCGAGGCGCTGGCCAAGGACTACCGGCAGATGTCCCGCGACGCCGGGCTCGTCCGCTACGCCGACCTGCCCGCCGAGCGGAAGCTCGGCCTGCTCCTCAAGGCCGACGTGGAGGGCCGCCGGCAGGTGCTCGAGGGCGCCCTTGAGAAGCTCTGGATCGCGGCGGGCCCGCAGGGCCGCAAGGACATGCTCGTCTTCCTGCGCGAGGAGAACCGCGAGGACCTCTCCATCGCCGGGGCCGAGCGGGCCGAGCTCGAGGCCACCCTCCAGGCCATGCGCGAGGCCTACGCGGCCAAGGCCGAACTGCCCTTCGCCGTGCGCGGCAATGCGCAGCGCCTGACGGCGCTGCGCAATGAGCGCGACGCCACCCGGCAGACCCTGCTCGAGGACTACCTCGCCGACCTGCGCGGCCCGGGCGAGTTCCTCCTGCGCGACCTGGCCCTCGACCGCTACCTCAAGGCCGTGACAGCCTACGACGATGCGGTCGTGCGGCTCTTCGACTCGGAAGAAGTCCGCGAGGACGCCGGCCTCGCTCTGCGCCTCGACGCCCTCTTCGGGCTCAAGGACGCCCTCGCCCGCCAGCAGGCCCTCTCCGAGCGCGGCCGGGGCCTCCTCGCCCTCGACTCCCTGCTCATGCTCGAGAACGCCCGCCTCTCGGCCCTGCAGTGGCGGCGCGGCGCCTCCTCCGAGTACGACGAGGTGCTGGCCTCCGTCGACAGCCTCAGCCGGCTCAAGGAGAGCTGGCTCTCGGGCGACCCGAAGGGCCTCCAGCCGCTCTACGCCGCCACCCGCGCCGACGCCTCCGGCCGCCGCCTGTGGACGGCCGAGGGCTGGCACACCCAGGAGGACGTGGACAAGCTCATCGAGGGCGGACAGGTTTCCCGCGACGCCGAGGGCCGGCTGTGGCTCAAGGGCGAGAAGATCGAGCTGGTCTCGGGCGTGGACGTGGCCGAGGCCCGCCGCGCCGCCGCCCAGCGCGGCCTCGACGAGGCCCAAGGGCGCGCGAAGGTCTACGACGTCCTATCCGGCGGCGAGTTCGCCCTGGTCAGCCTGGACGGAAAGCGGGCCCAGGCCCTCGCCTACGAAGAGGTCGCGAAGCTGACCTCTCTCTTCACCTTCGCCGCCCAGCCCGACCCGCGCGGCCTGCGCCCGGCCGTCCATCCGCTCAAGGCCCTCTGGAGCGACCCGGCCGGCGTCGAGACCCTCGTCTACCTGGGCGCCAGGGCCCTCTCGCGCGAGCGCTTCCCGACCCTGGAGTCCCTGCAGGCCTACCTCGCCCGGAACCCGGAGGACGCCGGGGACTTCTACCGGCTCGAGGCCGGCCCTGCGGGCGTCAAGAAGATGCTCGAGGCCGCCCAGGAGCAGAAGCTGCGCCAGGTCCGCGCGGGCTGGATGGGCGTCAAGCTCCAGAGCTACGGCTTCGCCGTGGACCAGAACGGCGTGGCGGCCTCCCTCTACATGACGAAGGGCGACTTCGACGAGGCCGTCTCGGCCTACCGCGAGGCCGGCCGCATCCTGCCCAAGACGGTCGAGCTCCTGAAGGCCGCGCAGGCGAGGGCCGCCGACGCCGCCGACGCTGCCCAGCGCCAGCGCGCCCTCTCCGATGGCGAGAACCTGCGCTACCAGCTCGTCGAGCGCGAGGCCCGCGAGCGCATCGCCGACCAGGTCCAGGACTCCCTGAGCGCGAAGCCGGGCGAGGCCGAGGACGCTTTCGCCGCCCGCGTGAAGGCCGAAGTCGACCGCCGCGTGGTCTCGGACTCGGACTTCAAGGATGCGCAGAAGCGCCTCTCCGAGCAGCTCGGCAGGACCGGCAAGCTCGAGATGGCCAAGCTCGACGCCCAGCGCGAGGCGGCCGAGGCGCTCGAGGACGTGAAGGACGCCGCGAAGCTCGTCTCGGCCGCCGGGCTCTGGAAGGACCTCGGCCCTTCCGCGATGGAAGCCCTGAAGGAGGGCGGGATGGGCGAGGACGAGCTCGCGGGCCTCAAGGCCTCCCTCGAGCGCTCGGGCGGATTCACGCTCTACGTGACGCGCGAGACGGCTCTCCTCATCGACGAGAGCAACACCCTGGTCGGCGTGAGCGCGGTGCCTGCTCTCGGGACGCGCCGCCTCGAGGACCGCTTCGGCCGGGCCCAGGGCGCTTTGAAGGTCGTGAAGGGCGAGGTGTTCGCGGCCGTGATGGACCGCGACCAGAGCCTCGTGAAGCTCTACATGGACGACCGCGTGGTCGAGGACGCGGCCGAGAGCTGGAAGCTCGAGGCCGTCTCGGGCGTGCGCTACGAGAACGGCCGCGGCGTCGACCCGAACCTGCGGCTCCTGCACTACGTGGACACGGAGTCCGGCCTGCCCGTGATGCTCAACCGCCGCTACCTCATCTCGCGCGTCGAGGGCGCGGGGGAGAAGCTCACCGAGGCCGAGAACTGGGGCGTCATGCCGTGGAACTGGGGCAACCTGCTCCTCGAGATCCCGAAGGGCGTCCTGCGCACTCCTTCCGAGCTGATCACGGGCCGCGACGCGCGCCAGCAGGGCTATCTGGGCCGGATCTACCTGCGCAAGATCGAGGGGGGGGCCACCGAGCACCACGGCTTCTTCCGCAAGGTCGCCGGCGCGGTGGACGTGCTCGACATCCTGCCCGACCCGGTGAGCTGGTACTTCGATCAGAGCCAGTTCCCGAAGGCGGTGGACCTGGACTCCGCCCTGAAGCCCGGCGAGAACCTCTTCGATAAGAACCTGAGGGCCGGCGACAAGGACGTCCGATACGGCAAGCAGGCCCTCTCCCGCGGAGTGACCACCAACGTGGAGGACCTGCTCAACGCCCGCAAGCGGGTGCTCTCCTTCTTCGAGGGCGGGGTCGAGGAGACCTGGCTCGAGACGCGCCGGGGCCGCGCCGACCGCTACCAGACCTCGCGCATCGAGGAGAAGCCGGGCTCCGAGCAGCTCGAACGCGCCCTCGAGGACCCCGATGTGGCCTTCGCCCCGGGTTCGGACGTGCGCCTCTCGGGCCAGCCGGGGCACCTCGAGGTGGACCGGGTGGAGCGCCGCGTGAAGATCCGCACGGGCGCCCGGCAGTACGGCTCCATCGAGGACGGCCTGGCCGGCCTGCCGGCCCGCATCGAGCGCAACCAGGCGGTCTCCGCCGGCGATGCGGCGCGCTACCAGGGCGAGCGCGACTCAGCCGAGGTCGACCTGCGCGACGCCGTATCCGCCCGCGGCGCCCTCGAGGGGCGCCTGGCTCCCATCCGGGACGAGGCGCACGCCCTGGCCTGGCGCATCGGCAAGCAGGACGCCCTCGAGGCCGAGCTGCGGCGCATCGAGTCGGACATCGCCCGCCTCGAGGCGGAGCTCGCTCGCGAGCGCGAGCGCCTGCGGGCGCTCGAAGACGAGCTGGCGGACCTCCCCACGCCGGACCCGGACCAGCCTGTCGGCCCGAGCGACCCGGTCCAGCCGCGCCTGCCGGCCTTCGCCCTGTGGG